>MGTZ01000009.1:84698-85552 GCA_001799715.1 Elusimicrobia bacterium GWB2_63_16
TGGGCCTTACAGGCTGGAGTCTGAGGACTGGGACGGCAACCGCACCGTGGCGCCGTTCCAGCTGGGTTCTATCGAGTCCCCGTCTGTCATCGCCGAAAGCCCCGTGGTCTACCACCCTGCCGCGGACAATTACGACGTAACCCTGCGCGTGGCCGCCAAGAGCTCGTATACGCTCAAGAAGATGGAGCTCCTGGGCGATGACGAGGCGGTGCTGGAAACGAGGGCGCTTGACGTTACGCAAAGCAGCCAGGCCTTTACCATAAGGGGGATACTCTCCGCCGTTACGCCGGGCGCCTACGAGAAGACGTATTACACCCGCACCGCCGACGCCTCAGGGCAGACCTTGTCGCAATACAAAATATTTCAGGCCGCCACTAAAGACGCGCCTTTGGCCGGCGCTGTGCGGGAGAAATCCTCCCCGGTAATGGACCTGACCGCGCTGGGGCTGCTGCCGGGCGGCGCGGCAGTGCTCCAGGATAGCCCTAATTTCTGGGGTTCCCTGTATTATTATTACCGGGAGCGCAGCGACCAAAGCGGCCCCATAACCACCGCGCCGCCGCCTACCGCGCAGGTGCAGATCTATGTGCAGACCGGGGACACCCCCATGGCTTTGGGCGCTGAGAGCCTGGTCTACAGCCGTACCGATTTCACCAGGCTCATCCAGGCCGGGGATACTGTGCCTCCAGGCTGCAACGGCGAAGGGGGGACTGTTCCCGCTGACACCAGGGTGGCCTGCTTTGTCTCCGTGACGAGCGCTATTCCCCTTAAGCGGTACGTTAAGGTTCACGCCGTAGGCACCCAGGAACAGCCCGACGGCATTTATTCGTGCTATCAACTAAGCATTGATAATCCCG
>MGTZ01000010.1:0-16969 GCA_001799715.1 Elusimicrobia bacterium GWB2_63_16
CTCCGAGCAGTTCGGCCTGAAGAACGGCATAGAGGTGACCGAGGAAGTGTTCGAGTCCCCCGCCTGCATCGCCTTCGACCAGGCCGAGAACCGCATGCACACCATCAAGGCCGTAATGGTGGCCACCCTGGGCGCCTGACGCGTACCCGGACAACAAAAAGCCCCGGGCTCGCCCGGGGCTTTTTTATTTCTTCTGGCGTTATTGCGCTTTGGCGGCGCGGAAGATGGCCAGGTTCTCGTCGAGCGCGGCCGGCGGGGCCATCTCGGCGAGTATCTCTTCTATGGTGGCGGCCGGTATGCCGGGAATCAGCTCCAGCGCGGCCAGGCGGCCCAGCAGGGCGGAGTTCTGCATGCGCGGGTCGCGCATCTCTCCGGCTTTCACCGCCTCGGCCTGGCCGCCCATTCCCTCCACTTCTTTTTTAACTTCCTCCTGCGTGGGATAATGGGCCTCGCCGGCGCGCACGCTGACGGGCTGGTAGGCAGTGTCGTAGTACAGCAAACGGCCGCCGGGCTTGAGGTATTGCGCGGCCCCGCGCAGCGCTTCCAGGCGCTCCAGGGCCAGCACCAGGTCGGCTTCGCCTTCGGGCACCAGCGGGGTCAGGGCGTCCTCGCCCAGGCGTATATGGGAACTTACCACGCCGCCGCGCTGGGCCAGGCCGTGCGTGTCGCAGGCGCGGGCCGGCAGGCCGGCGCGGGCCGCCGCCTGCGCGAGCGACGCGGCCAGCAGGCCTATGCCCTGGCCGCCCACGCCGCAGATATAGATGTTGAAAGCCATTACTTTTCCCTCCCTATGGCCTGCGGCGGGCAGGTCTGTATGCAGGAGCCGTCGCCGATGCACAGTTCGGTGTTCACCGTTACAGAGCCGTCCTCGTGGCGGATGAACGACGGGCAGGCGAACTCGGCCGCGCAGACATAATGCCGCGCGCACTTACCCTGGTCCACGGCCACGTGCTGCGGCTGCAGGCCGGGGTTGGCGCGGCGCCGCTCGCGCGTGAACTTGAGCATGCAGGGGTGGCGCGCTATGACCACGGCGAAGCCTTTGTGGTCCATCGCCTCCTTGAGCTGCGCGGCCAGCTTGGGCTGGTCGTAGGCGTCGCATTCACGGATGAATTTCACGCCCAGGTCGCCGAGGATGACGGCCAGGCTCAGCCGCTCGCCGAGCTCGCCGTTGCCGGGGCGGGGCTGGTGGCCGGTCATCGCGGTGGTGCCGTTGTCCAGCAGCACCAGCGTGATGTCGCTGTCGCGCCAGGCCGCGTTCACCAGGCCGGGCAGACCGGCATGGAAGAAGGTGGAGTCGCCGACGAAAGCCACCACTTTGCGGGCGGTGTTATTGAGCGCGAGACCCGAGGCGGTGGAGACGGAGTGGCCCATGGAGAACAGCACCTCGCCCATGTTGTAGGGCGGCAGGTAGCCCAGCGAGTGGCAGCCGATGTCGCCCACGGTGATGGCTCCGGGCGGCAGGGCCCGCTTGATGGCATGGAAGGCGGAGCGGTGCCCGCAGCCGGGACACATCTGCGGCAGACGCGGGGCCGGAGCTTCCCGCTGGGCGCGCTCGGGCGCGGGGAAGAGTTTGGGCCAGACTCCGGCCAGGCAGGCGCGGGCCCGCTCGGGGCTCAGCTCGCCCATCAGCTCGGCGTGGCCCTTGCGGGCGTGGATGCGGCAGGCCAGGCCCTTGTCATAGGCCAGGGCTTTCAGCTCGCCCTCCAGCACGCGGTCCAGCTCCTCTAGCACGTAAACCTCGTCGTGCTCGGCGAGGAACTCCGAGACCAGCACGGCGGGCAAGGGGTAGGTAAGGCCGAGCTTGAGCACGTCCACCTGCGCGCCGGAGTTCCTGACGGTCTCCAGCGCGCACAGCGCGGGCAGGCCGGAGCTGATGAGGCCCAGGCGCTTACCCGCGGCGGGCTGCGGCGCTTTATAGACGGTAGTCAGCGGGCTGCGCTCACCGTAGAAAGCCCAGGCGTCCAGTTTCTCCAGGGCGCGCTTCTTGAGCGGGAAGACGGAAGTGGTTACCGGCACGTAGGGGCCCGCGGCCGCGTCGAAGCGGGGCGTCCAGTCGTGGGCGGGCGGCAGGTCGGAGAACTTCACGTTCTCGCGGGCGTGGCAGACATGGGTGGTGAGGCGCAGCAGCACCGGGGCGCGGCGCTCGCGGGCCAGCGCGGCGGCCTCCTTGTACATCACGTAGGCCTCGGCGGGGGTGGCCGGCTCGAACAGCGGCAGGTAGGCCATGCGGGCGAACCAGCGGTTGTCCTGCTCGTTCTGCGAGGAGTTGGCGCCGGGGTCGTCGCCGAGGATGATCACCATGCCGCCGGTGAGCTCCATCAGCGGCAGCTGTATCAGCGAGTCGGCGGCCACGTTAAGGCCCACGGATTTGAAGAAGACGGCGGAGGGATGGCCGTTGAGCGAGGCGCCCGCGGCTATCTCCAGGGCCACCTTCTCGTTGGCGGCGAACTCGAAATGGTAGGGGCGGCTCTTCTCCGGCGGCGCCTGCAGCGCCTCGGCTATCTCCGGCGTGGGCGAGCCGGGGTAGCTGGTTATGACGGCCGTGCCGGCCTCGGCCATGGCCCTGGCCAGCGCGTGGTTGCCCATCACGAAAGCCCCGAACCCCTCCCTGTTGGTCATCAGTTCCGCTAATGAAAGCATATCTCTCCTCTCCCCGAATTCTGCGCCGGGCCGCCGCTTAGTTGCGCTTGACCGGCTGGTATTCCTTCAGCGGGTCCACGGGCTGCGCGTAAGGGCTGTTCCACAGGCGCGCGAACACGTCCTCCAGCACGGCGGCGGCCGCCGCGCCCTTTATGAAGACGCCGGTGCCGCGCGAAGTGAGGAAATAGCCGGGGCCCCAATTGGACGTGGTGACGAAGGACTCTTCGCCGTCGGCCACCAGGTACTTGCTGTGCGCCACGCGGGAATAGGGGATGAAGCCGGAGCTATGCTGCGGCAGCGACACTATCTTGATGGCGATGTGGTCGGTGCGGGACAGGGCCTTGATGTCCCGGTCGCCCTTGCCGCCCATGCTCCAGTCGGCGAAGAGCAGCTCCACTTTTACGCCGCGCGCGGCCGCCTTGCGCAGGGCGGCGTCCAGGTCGGCCCAGCGCTTGGAGCCGTGCTCGGCCAGCGCGTAATTCATCACCTGCCCGCGCACGGTATGTTTGGCCCCGGCGAGCACCTTGATCAGCTGGCCGATCTCGGTGTCGGCGCCCTTGGGCACATAGTTCACCGGGCTGTAGGCCAGGCTGTAGGTCACTTCCTGCCCGCCGAGCGTGGCCCGCTCGGGCTTGGCGGCGGTTATGACCACCTTGCCTTTTTTGGCGAACATGCGCTTGGCCTCGGCCCCGCCGGCCAGCGCCCAGTCCCCGTCGAAGACGCGGGTAAAGTCTGCGGCCGCGGCCATGCTCTTTATGCGCAGGCCCACCTCGTGTATATGCTTGAGCGAGCGCCAGTCGAAGTTCTGGCTGCCGGTGTACACCTCGGCCCCGTCCACGACGAAGAACTTGGCGTGCTGCACACCGCCGCCGGCCTTTTTGAAATCTATAACTCGCGCCTCCACGCCGGCTTCCTTAAGCGCGGGCAGGGACTTGGAACTTTCGCCCATCATCACCTTGTCCACCAGCAGGCGCACCTTCACGCCGCGCTTGACCGCGGCCTTGACGGCGGCCAGCACCGGTTCCAGCGCCTCGCCGCTCTGGTCGGCTATATAGAACTGCTCCAGGTCCAGCGTCTTCTTGGCGGAGCCTATCATCTCCAGCCAGACGGCCTGCGGGCGCGCGGTCAGCGTGGAGCCCAGCACGGTCTCCTCGGGCACGCTTTCGACGAACTGCAGCTCGGCCGCGCACAGCGGCAGCGCCGACGAGAACAGCAACGCAAAAAGGATCTTCTTCATTTACCCCTCCCTAGACTGGCAGCACTTCTTTCTTCAACGCTCTCCGGAAATCGAACTTGGACAGCTCCCCTATCAGCATGCCCGAGACTATCAGCAGCCCGCCGCCGGCCTTGATCCACAGGAATTCCTCCCCGCCCCAGGTCCAGGCGAAGACGGCCGCGAACACCGGCTCCAATGTAAAGATTATACCAACCTTGAAGGGCTCGGAATGCTTCTGCGCCAGCATCTGGATGAAGAAGGCGGTCAGCGTCGGGAAGACGGCCAGGAACAGGATCACGCCCCAGCCGTTCACGCCGGCCACGCCCAGCGGAGAGCCGCGCAGCAGCGCGATGGCGAAAGAGAGGGCGGCCACCATCCAGAACTGGTGGAAGGCCAGCAGCACCGTGTCGGCCTCGGCCTTCACGTATTTGTCGGTCACTATCAGATGCACCGAGTAGGCCGCGGCGGCTACCAGCGTGAGCGCGTCGCCCAAATTGAAGCCGCTGGCCCCGCCGGTGAGCAGCCACATGCCGGCTATGGCCAGAGCCGCCGACAGGCCCTGTAATTTAGTGGGACGCTCCCGCCGGAACAGGTACAGGAACACGGGGATGAAGATGATGAACAGGCCGGTGATGAAGCCGGAATTGGAGGCCGAGGTGTAGAGCAGGCCGGTGGTCTGCGTGAGGTACAACGTGGCCAGGAACAGGGAGAGATAAAAACCCTCGCGCATATGCAGCGCCGGGTTTTTCCGTTTGAGCACCCAGGGCAGCAGCAGGCCGGCGGAGACCGCGAAGCGGATGGCCACCATCACCACCGGGTCCACGGCGTCCAGCGCGCCCTTGGTGACGATGAAGGTGGAACCCCAGATGGCGGCGCAATAGAAGAGGCCGATATCGGACCATAATTTAGCGCGCGCCGGGCGTTTATCCATTATGAAATTATACCTTATGCCCCGCTGTTTATTCGGCGTGGCGGGCGCCGAAATTTTGTATAAATATCCTTGCGCTCCCGGAGGCGAAATGACACCCGAACAATTCACCGAAACTCTCAAGAATACCTGCGGCGACAATTTGCTGGCCGCGGTATTGTACGGCTCGGCCGCCGCGGGCGACGGCATAGAGGGCAAGTCCGATTACAATGTCCTGCTGGTGCTGCGCGACGCAGACCTGCCGGCGCTGAAAGCAGTGGCCGCCCACTGCGCCGCCTGGCTGAAGAAGGGCAACCCGCCGCCGCTGGTCTTTACCCGCGAGCGCCTGCTGGCCTCGGCCGACACTTTCCCCATAGAGCTCTCCGACATGAAGGACTTCCACCGGACGCTGCACGGCGAGAACCCGCTCCCGGGCATAAAGGTGGAACCCGCCCACCTGCGGCTGGCTGTAGAGCGCGAGCTCAAGGGCGCGCTGCTGCTGCTGCGCGAGTCCTACCTGGCCTCCGGCGGCGGCCGCCGCGCCCTGGAAACGCTGATGACCGAATCGCTCTCGCAGTTCCTGGTGCTGTGCCGCGCCGCGCTGCGGCTGCACGAGGAGAAGGTGCCCGCCTCCAAGCTGGCCTGCGCGGCCAGGCTCAGGGAGCGCGCCGATTTCGACGCCGAGGCCTTCGAGCTGGTACACCAGCTGCGGCGCGGCGAGTACCGCGGCGGCCTGGACGCCGAGGCGCTATTCGCGCGCTACCTCGCCGCGGCCGACCGGCTGGCCGCCGCCGTGGACGGCTGGGCCGCGGGGCGGCCGTGAAGCGCGCCCGCCCACTGCTGCTGGCGCTGGCCGCCGGCGCCGCGCTGGCCCTGGTCCACCCTGGCCCGGCCGCCGCGCAGGGGTTCAGCTCCTGGGACAGCAGCGAAGCCGCCGAAGACACGCCGGCCGCGGCCTTCATCCGCCGCCACCTGAACAAACTCATGGTGGGCGTGCCCGTCCTGATGATAGTGATCTATATCCTGATCATGGGCCCCGCCGACGTGTCCGAGGCGGCCAGCCGCGCCCGCCTGATGCACCGCGGCGGGGGCTGGGGCCGCCGCGGCGGCTTCGGCGGCAGCACCAGCCTCAGGAACCCCTGGCTGTGACCCGGCGCCGAACTTTATACGCCGCCCCCTATTAGGTATACTTTTTCCATATTCCGCCCAAGGAGCCGCCATGAAAGAACAGATCCTGAAGAAGATCGAATCCTACGAGAACTACGCCATAGAGCTGCAGCGCGGCCTGACCGCCATACCGGCGCTGGCCCCGTCCTCCGGCGGCACCGGCGAGTACGACAAGGCCAAGTGGCTGGAAGGCGAGCTGAAGAAGCTGAAGTTCGATTCGATAGAGTGGATCAACGCCCCGCAGAAGGAAGCCAAGAACGGCATCCGCCCCAACCTGATAGCCCGCTACAAGGGCAAGAGCAATAAGAAGACCATCTGGTTCATGGCCCACCTCGACGTGGTGCCGCCCGGCGAAGCCAAGCTGTGGAACTCCGACCCGTACAAGATGGAAGTGAAGGACGGGAAACTCATAGGCCGCGGCGTGGAGGACAACCAGCAGGCCATAGCCTCCAGCGTGATGGTGGTCAAGGCCATGATGGCCCTGGACTACCGCCCCGAGTACGACATAGCCCTGCTGTTCTGCGCCGACGAGGAGACCGGCTCCGGTTTCGGCGCCGACTACATCTCCGACAACAAGCCCGAGATCTTCGGCAAGGAGGACGTGTTCTTCGTGCCGGACTCCGGCTGCGAGGACGGCTCGCTGATAGAGGTGGCCGAGAAGTCTATCATGTGGATGAAGGTGATAACGCACGGCAAGCAGTGTCACGCCAGCCGCCCGTCGCTCGGCATCAACGCCTTCAAGGCCGCCAGCGAGCTGGTGGTGAAGTACCAGAGCCTCTACGAGAAGTTCCCCCACAAGGACGACCTGTACGAGCCGCCGATCAGCACCTTCGAGCCCACCAAGAAAGAGGCCAACGTGCCCAACGTCAATACGCTGCCCGGCGAGGACGTGTTCTACATGGACTGCCGCGTGATGCCGCAGTACCAGCTCTCCGAGGTGAAGGCCGAGATGCGCCGCCTGGCCGACGAGGTGGAGAAGAAACACGGCGTGAAGATCGCCTTCGAGCCGCAGCAGGAAGCGCAGGCCGCGCCCCCCACCGACCCGAACGCCGCGATAGTGGTGGAGCTGAAAAAAGCCATCAAGGAAGTGCTGGGCGTGGACGCCCGGGCCTACGGCATAGGCGGCGGCACGGTGGCCGCCTTCTTCCGGCGCCTGGGCCTGCCGGTGGTGGTATATTCGCAGCTCAACGAAAGCGCCCACATGCCCAACGAGTACTCCGTGATAGCGCACATGATGAACGACGCCAAAGTGTTCGCCGTCACCACGCTGCTGCTCTGCGGCAAGAAATAAACCGCCTCGCGGCAAGGAAGGCGCCCCAACGGGGGCGCCTTCCTTGTTTACGCCCTGGCGGCCGCATAGGCCTTTAGACCCCGCGTCGCCTGCCCCAAAGACTCTTACGCGCCCCGCGGCCGCGCGCTAGAATGTATTCAATGCTATATATAACGGAGGCTTGCCGATGAGCAAAGCCCTGCTCGTATTTCTGTCCTTCGCTTTTTACGGCGACCTTGCCGCTTTCGAACTGCAGGGCCTGCGAGCCGCGCAGCTGACCCCGCCGCCCTCGCTGCAAATACCGCTGCCAACGCCAGTACCCGCCGCCGGCCTGCCGGCCAGGGCGCCGGCTTCTTTCGCCGCCTACCAGGTCAACGGGGTGGAAGTGGCGGTGCCCCATGTCGGCGGCGGCAACCAGCTGCTGGCCGTACTGCGGGCCGGCGACAAGCCCGAAGTCCTCGCGGCCAAACTGCGCGCGGCTTTCGGCGCTCCCGCCGGCGCCAGACCGGCGACCATAACGCCCAAGTCCAAGGCCGAAGTGGAGCTGGCGGCCCTGAACCCCGGCGCCGCCATAGTCTCCCTCAACGCTTTCCTGCCCGCCGGCGCGGCCGCGCTGTTCAACCGCGAGCCCAATTTCGGCGGCCCCAACTGCTTCAACGCCGCCTTCACCGCGGCCGGCATGATGGCCCCGGACAAACTGCGCCACGTCGGCAACCACGAAGCGGACCAGCTGCTTTCCATGTATTACATGAGCGTGCCCGCCTCCGATCTGCGGCCCGGCGACATAGTGGTGTTCAACGACGGGGATCACGGCGCCTACCACCTCGGCGGCGGCCTGATCTTCCACAAGAAAAGCTACCTGAAATACCACATCTACCGGATAACGCGGCTCGACAAGGCCTACGACGCGGACCCTTTCGAATGGACGCCCGGCATTTTCGACAGCGGCCTTTACGACACCTCCGGGTCCATACGCAAGAAAGCGGCCTGGCGCCCCACCGGGGTACACTACAGCTTCGGCCAGGCCAGCGCCGACGAGCAGGCCAAGGCGCAGATCATCGTCTTCCTCACCGAGCAGGTGGAATACCAGGCGCCCCGCTGGGCGCTGGCCAAGACGCTGGGCTATTTCACCGAGCGCCTGCTGGAAAATCTGGTCTCGGAATGGGGCGCGATGGCCAAGAGCCCGAACCCGGTGCTGCGCGCCTACTACCACCAGCTCGAGAGCCTGCGCGACCAGGCCAACCAGAGCATAGAGGTGGAACTCCTCTCCTCCCCCCACGCGCAGGGCAACGCCTACGAGATACTTAAGGGCGTCTGGCTGCCCCGCAACGATTATTCCCGCGACATCGTGGGCCGCCTGCTGCGGCTCTACGGCCGCAACGAGGCCGCCCTGGAAACCACGCTGGACGCCATCGGCCGCGACTACGAAGGCAACCCGCTCAAGCACGTGAAAGCCGCCAATTGAGGAAAGCAACGATCAGGGACAACAAATGAAAAAACATCCCCTTTTACTCGTGGCCGGCCTGCTGTTCTCCTCGGCGCTGGGCGCCGCGGCCGCGGCCCCTGGCGCCTACGCCGACCTGCTGGGCGCGGCCCCGGCGGCCGCCGAACGCTTCTACGAACTACCCGTACCTGAGGCCCGCTACGCCGGCACCTCGGCGGTGGCCTACACCTCCGCCCACGCGCGGCGGCTGGCCGGCCTGGCCGGCAGTCTGACGCAGGTGAATTTTGTGGACGGCGGCATGAACGGCCAGGACCAGTACTATTACTGGGGCGCGCCGGCCCCGGTGCGGCTGATCAAGCCCGCGCAGGCGGGGCTGATGCGGCACTGGACCTCCAACGCGCAGGCCGACGGCGCGGCGGTGGTGGACCTGATAGTGCGCAGCGGCCTGCTTAAGGCCGGCCCCAGACCTTATATCGTCCCCGTGTCCCACCGCGCCGACTATTATTCCGACCTGCACGGCGTCTTCTTCACCACCCCGGATTTCCCGGCCGGCCAGCTCTGGATGGGCCTCACCCCCGACACCGACTACGTGGATTTCACCGTGGACCAGGGCATGGGCGCTTTGTACCTGGCCCCCGGCAACTACCTTTTCCCCTGCCCGATGAAAGTACAGGGCTGGATAGCGGACTCCTACCGCAAGTGGAAGAGCACCGGCGTGAAACCCGGCGGCATGGACCAGGTCTTCGCCCAGATAGACCGCGAGGGCGGCCTGGAGGAAGCGATAGACATCCCCGTGACCGTGGTGCGCTACCAGAAGAACGGCCGCGTGACCGTGCTGCGCCCCGACCTGCTGGCCAAGCCCTACTAACCGCCTCCGGGCGTAAAAAAACCGCCGGGACAGCCCGGCGGTTTTTAATTATCCGTATTGCCGGCGGCTTACTTCATCTTGCGCAGCGCGATGCTGCCGGTGCCGGATTTGGCCGTGACGGAGAAAGTGCCGCCGGCCGCGAACTCGTTGGAGACGGAGCCGGTGCCGCTCTTGAGCGAGGCGGCCAGCTTCGTTCCTTCGGGGAAGGCCAGGTCGATGTCGGCGGTGCCGGTATTGACGCGCACCTCGCCGGAAGCGGGCGCCTTGGCCCAGGCCAGCCGCACCTCGCCGGTGCCGGCCTTCACCTCGGCCGGGCCGCAGAGGCCCTTCAGGTCCACGTCGCCGGTGCCGCTCTTCACTTCCAGCGCCGGGGCGCAAGCCTCTCCGGACAGCCGGCCGGTGCCGCTCTTGAAGACGAGGCTGCCGGTGAGGGCGGAAACGGAAACGTCGCCGGTGCCGGCCTTCGCCCGTACCGGGCCGGAGCGGCCGGAGACCTTCAGGCTGCCGGTGCCGCTTTTAGCCTCCAGCGGCAGGGCGGCGGGCGCGAGCACCGTGAAACCGGCGCGGCAGTTGGTGCGGTCATCGGAATCCGCCAGGCCGAAAAGGTTCTTCCAGGCGCGGGGCGCCGGCACGCCTTCGGCCTTGAGCGTCAGCGTGCCGTCTATTATTTCCGTGGTGATGCGGCACTTTTCAGGCTCGTCGTTGCCGGTTATCTCCACTTCTATCTTACCTTCGGCACCGGTGACGACGACGGCGCCGTTGTCGGCGGCCACGTCCAGGCCGGTGACGCCGGCGGCGGGAAAGACTCTCAGTTCCCCGGCGGCGCAGCGGGCGGCGGGAGCGACTATCAGCAGCGAAACCAGTAATACGGCGTTCTTCATTTTTCCTCCGGAACTTTTCAAGGCCTCTGTGTTAATACGGCCTGGGGCCGGCAACGGTTGCGCTAGCGCGCGCCAGCGGCGGCCAGGCTGAGGTCCTTGCGGTACTGCGCCACCGAGCGGCGGCTCAGGTCCACTCCGTGGCGGGAGCGCAGCTCGGTGCGCAGCCGCTCGTCGCTCAGGGCGGGCTGCTCGGCCGCTATGGCGTAGAGCCGCTCCAGGTTGACCTGCTTGGAGGTGGGCAGCAGCGCCGCCATGGGCAGCTCCATGCCCCAGGGCATCTGTATCGATTTATTGGACACCAGGCGGTTGATCACGCTGGCGTCCACCTCGAGGTTCTTGGCCAGCGTCTTCTGCGACAGCGGGCGGCGGCGGCCGGGCTCGCCGCTGACCAGGTAATCGGCCTGCACGCTAACCAGGATCTCCAGCGCGCGGTACAGGGTGGTCTTGCGCTTGTCGGCGAACTCAATCTTTTTAAGCGTCCGTTCGGCCCGGGCGCGCTCCTCCAGGTCCAGGCCCTGCAGCAGGTCCGCCAGTTTCTCGCCGTCCACCTTGTAGCGGCCTTTCCAGATCTCGCGGTGGAAGAAGGCCAGCTCGGGCTCGCCGTCCTTGATCTCTATGCCGGCCACGGCGCTGTACACTTTGGCAGCCGGGGCCTGCGCGGGGCTCTCGAACTCGGCCTGGATGAAGGCGCGGTTGACGAAATCCCGCAGGCGCTCGGCGTCCTTCACGGTAATGTCGCATTCCTCGGCGCGCTGGATGTCGCTCATCACGGCGTCGCGCAGGAAGCAGGCCTCGAATTTTTCCTGGCCTATGCCCTGGATCAGGGCCACCAGGTCGCCCTTGCCGTCGGCCAGCTCCGGCAGGTCGCCGGCGGCCAGGTTGAGGCCGTAGCCGGCGTATTTGCGGGCCGCGTAGCGCGCCGCGGGAAATTCGCTGAGCGTAAGGGCGCCGGACTGCCGCAGCAGCTGGAACACCCTGCCGCCCTCCATCTCTTTGAGCAGCCGCTCGAACTCGGCCTCGCTCATGGAGGCCATCTGCGCCATCTTAAGAGCGCCTATGAGCGAAGCGGAGGTCCTGGCCCCGGCCGCTGCGGTAAGTTTGAATCCGTGTTTCATATAGTCCCCTTACGCTGATTATACCTGTTCCGTCATTCAAGAGCAATTTTAATGCCAACTTCCCGCCGGCCGGGCCGCCCCGCGGCGCGCTGTTTTCTGTATAATAATAACGGGTTAGCTATTTTCATTTGAAAACATTTCTTCTCAAAAGAGAACCTTATGGACAAACTGAACATCCTCGTACTCGAGGACGATAAATTGGCGCAGAAGGTGATGGCGTCCCACCTGGCCGGCCACAACGCCGAAGTGGTCGGCGACCTGCCGGCCGCGCTCAAGAGGATGGCGGGCGGCTCCTACGATATGGGCTTCTTCGACCTGATGCTGGGCACGGACGACGACTATTCCGGCCTCAAGGCCATAGCCGCGGCCGCGGCCCGGGGCATCTACTGCGTGGTGGTCTCCAGCTCCGACTCAGACGAGATCATAGACCGCGCCTACGAGCTGGGGGCGCGCGACTTCTACGCCAAGGGCAACGAAGAGAGCAACGTGGCAGACATCCTGCGCAAGTTCATCCAGAACCGCAAGGCCGCCGGCGCCGCCGACATCTTCTCCTCCGCCTTCCTCACCTGCGACCCCGAGACCCGCGCCGCCGCCGCCGAGGCGCTCAAGTACGCGCCCACCGAGCTGCCTATCATGATCCTCGGCCCCTCCGGCACCGGCAAGACCTCGCTGGCGAAGATCCTGCACGAACATTCCGGCCGGGACGGGGCCTTCGTCTCCATCAACTGCTCGGCCTACACCGAGGACCTGCTGGAGGCCGAGCTGTTCGGCCACAAGAAGGGCGCCTTCACCGGCGCCGCCGAGGCCCGCAAAGGCCGCCTGCTCGAAGCCCACCGCGGCACCTTGTTCCTCGACGAGATCGGCACGATGAGCCTGACCATGCAGATGAAGCTGCTCAAGGCCATAGAGGAGCGCTCGTTCCACCCTCTCGGCTCCGAAAGGCCGGAAAAGTCGGATTTCCGCATCATCAGCGCCACGCTGGAGGATCCGCAGGAGCTGATAGCGCGCGGCAGGATGCGTTTCGACCTGTTCCAGCGCGTGCACGGTTACACCATCAACCTCAAGCCTCTCAGCCGCCGGCCCTGCGACGTGGAGCCGCTGCTGCGGCATTTTACCAAGAACGGCCGCCGGCTCTCGTTCACGCAGGAGGCGAAGGCGTACCTCGAGGCCTACTCCTGGCCGGGCAACGTGCGTGAATTGAAAAAATTCACCGACCTGCTCTCCAGCGGCGCCGAGGGGCGCGTGGACCTGGAGACGGTGAAGCGCCACCTGAAGGGCCGCCCCGAAGCGGCGCCGGCGGCCCGCCCCGGCGACGACGGCCTGTACGCCTACGCCCTGGCCCACGGCCTGGAGGCCGCGCTGGCCAAGGTCTCGGACGACATAGTGATCCGCAGCCTGCGCGAGAACGGCGGCAAACGGACCCGCACGATGACGGACCTGAAAATTTCCACCAGGCTGCTCTACGCCACCCTCAAGCGGCTGGGCCTGGACGGCGACGGAGATAAAAAATGACGAACGGTAAGGACAATTCCAAACTGCTGCACGACCTGCGCTCCAAATGCGCCAGCCTCAAGAGCGCGGCCGAGCTCTACAAGGACTGCTCCCCCGCGGAGAAGAAAGAGATGCTGGCCCTGATGAACGCCGCGGCGGCCGACATTACCCGCCTGCTCGCCCAGCTCGGCCAGCCCTGACGGGGCCCAAATCATGCTAGGCCCAAAGGCCCTTCCACCCGCAAGCCCTGTCAGCTAAACTCTAATTGTAGTTTCCTTGTAACTTGGGGAATTGGCCCCGGGGCATCCACGAGCGGACCTTAATCCGCTGCATCCAGGGAAAGCGATAACACACATCGCTTTCCCTTTTTTATTGAGATAAACCAGTAGAAATAGTAGAATAGCGAATCAGGGGGATATCATAATGAAAAAGATAACAAGAATTATTTTTAGTGTTTTTTACGCCTTACTTGCCTTTGTTTTACCCAGATATGCAACGGTTTTTGACGTTACAGGCATGACCCAGGTCTCGTCACCAGCCAATGATGTCCCAGTGGACAATGTCGGCGGCGGCGGAATAGGCAGCAACAAATCCAGAAATTAGATCCATCCACCGAGATCCGCAACAATATATTGTTGGAAATTTTCTTTGGCGAATGTCTGATTCAACATTGTTGCGGTTTTTAAATCCACAGACTGGTCCCGTAGTCTCCATTGTTTCCGTTCCATATCCGAGCCTATGGAGCAGGAAACTTTGGCATTCCCGCGCAGCCCTTCACCCGGAATACATTTTGCGACGCGGGTCAAAAGTGCTGGACTCCTGCGGCAGCGGTTGGAGCACGGACAAAGAGGAAAGCCAATCAAAAGCAATCACCGAAGCCGTTGAACGTTGGGCATTGGCCCATTTCAGTGAGTTCCCAGAAAAAGCTGGCTTGGATATTGATAATACATCGACTGGTTTTGCCGCGTTGCCAGGATCTTTCAGCAAAGACCATTTGCGACAAAATGCCTACTGTGAGGCACTGGAACGATGGACACTAGACTCTCTCTGGAACGATTCAAATATACCCATAGACCGCGTTATCCCCGAAGAAGGAACTCTTCACAGCCTGTTTGATAAGTTTCATGGGCATCTTCACTGCTTTAGAGCCCTTTTTGATGCCACCGATATAGACTTCTTTCCCTCAAAGCCAGTTATTTTTTATTTATGCCTTTTTGAAACCCAAGAAGGCGGAGTTCTTCCTGGATCTGCGTGCAGTCTCGACTCGGGAAAGGCAGAACAGCGGGCACTCACAGAAGCATTTATGCACGCATTAGCCTTTGACCGCTTAAGGAAACAAGACCATGCCACTATTACCGACATTTTAGAGCAGAGAATCTGTTTTTTTGGCAAGGACCCTTTGGGGTATAAAACTGCCGAAGCGCATCTAAAGATAAACGGCACGATTGCAATCTCACAAAAACCTAACACGATATTCTCACAAGAATTGCAGGGGCCATGGAACCCGGAGATTGTGGTATGGCGCGTAATTTTAGAAAACACTAAACCCTTTTTGGACGGCGGCGTGGACCGCTTCATGATTTAATGTTCCTCACTGTAATTCTCATGTTTTTATGCGGACTGAACGCTTCCGCAGGAGATAACACTATGCCTAGCACAACCATAAAATATGTCTTTTGGGCTCCGCCCGAAAGCTACGACCCCTATCAGTCTGACGGCATGGAAAACATGGCTATCGCTAAGAACATATACGCACCCCTGGTCTCAACTTTTTTAGAAGGCAGACCTCAAGGAATGATAGCCAAGAAATGGGAAACATCAAAAGATGGTAAAACCTGGCGTTTCACAATAAGAGAAAACCTACATTTCACGGATGGGACTCCGATCACACCCGAAATAGTTTTAAAGAATTTTAAGCGAATACTCTGGTTAACCAGAACCGCCGGATTGGCTTTAAATCGATACTTGCCGGAAGTGGAAAAATGGGCAGATTACTCCAGACCACCCACCTGCATATACATCGACGGCGATGATATTGTGTTCAAATTTACGACTCAACCCAATGACCTGTTTGAGGCTCTTGAGAAGCCCCTTTACAGCATTGCAAACCCAAAATGTTTCGATGAAAGCGGACATTGGAAAGAAAAAGGATGTCTGTATGAGTCTGGACAGTACAAAATTGCAAAGAAGTTATCGGACAGACTTATTCTGGAAAACAGACATATTTACCCGGAGGTTGCCGGTGCCCCAGACATTGTAGAGTTTATCACCTCGATTCCACAGAGCACAACACGGCTAGACTGGACACTTAAGAACAGGGAAGATCTTTCCCTCCTAGGCTCTCTTGGCGTAGGGAAGTATGAGATGGAGGAAATTGCTAAAGCAGGATACCACACTTTACCAGAGCCACCGCTCCGCATGCATTACCTGCGGCTTAACCATAAACGTCCGCCCTTCAATCACAAAGCGCTGCGTCAATCCATACGAGATAACTTTCTAACACTTTTAGCGAAGGACCCGGATTTCACTTCGGAGATAACATTAAATTCTTCTTTTATCCCCCCTGGGGGAATGGGCTATTTGCCAATAGAGACCCCGAAGTTTCCGGCTAAAGCCACAAAGCTTAAAGGGGTAAAAATCAAGGTTCTGTTGCCACCTAGTGCGCCAAAGCAAAACCCCATACTAAAAACAGACAAATACAGCAAAGCACTGGAATCAGCACTCTTAACAACTCTCAAAACACATGGCTTTGAAATAGAAAGCTCACGCGATTACGCCAATGTGTATGAAAAGACAAAATCCGGATATTTTGATGTGATGTTTAATTATTCGGGCCTCTCTGTACAAGATCCCTATGAAGCGTTGAGAATGATGTTTATGAGCGATGTCGGAGCCTGCATTCCTGATCCTTCAGGGAACATTCCTAGGTATATCCTAAAAGGGCAGAACGCCATTTCAGCCTCCGAGAGAAGAAATTACGCGGAAAAGATTAATCAAAGTGTTTTTGATGAGGCCGCTGTCATCACATTCACACATTCAGGATTCCTTTATCTGTACTCCCCTGAAATTGACGTGTCTCACATGAACATCTTTTCCGACCCGGTAGAATTCCGCGCCATTTCGAAGAAATGAAATTGACTCAATGCTAACGAATCGAAGCCTCTATTTTTTCTGGATAACAGGGGCCATACTACTGCTAGCGGTATTTTATGGCGCAGTTTCAAAACTCTGGTCCGCAGCGGAAGAAGCAAATGTTTCTTCGCTTGAAAAACAGGTGGTCGCATCTTTAACCAGAGACCTTGCGGAAGGAAACCTTTTCAAACTTGGAGATACTCTCTCAAAACTACAGCGAGATGGCGTTCTAAAAGCTGCCGAAATCCGCGCCTATAGCGGAACTAATCCAGGCTTAACGTTATTCACAACTTTGGGTGCGGCAGAAGGGAGGGAGGCTTTTTTTTCTAAGTTTTCATGTGACACGCCTCGGAAGCTTATCTCTCGATCAAAAGACACCGTAAGCATCATAACGCCACTACCGAGCAATATAACCGGAATAGATTGTGCGGCATTATATGTTAATGCGACATTCCCTCCGGAACTGAAACAATTCCGCCGTAGTATTCTTACATCCTTTGGCACTTTATTACTGATTCTTTTTGCTCTTTTTTCTTGGGTCTCTTTTATTATTCACAAAAAGATATCATCTCTTGAGACGAGAACTGTGATTATTACGCTAGAAAAAGAGGCGATAATTGGCCGATTGGCCGCCCAGGTGGCACATGACATTCGCTCGCCGCTTGTGGCACTGGACGCGGCGCTTGAGAACACCTCGGCCCTCCCAGAGAAGCAACGCGCTATCGTACGGCACTCACTCAACCGGATACGCGACGTGGCTAACAGCCTGCTTGAAAGAAACCGCCGGCAGCAGTGCCTATCCGGCGCCGGTCCTGCCGGCGAGTCGTCAGAAGTCCGC
>MGTZ01000010.1:17001-18085 GCA_001799715.1 Elusimicrobia bacterium GWB2_63_16
AGGAATCCTACGGCCTGTTCGCAGCCATTCAACCGGTGGAATTCGCCAGGCTACTCTCAAACCTGGTCAACAACGCCGCCGAAGCGCTGGGAGACAAAGGCAATGTTGACGCCCAACTAATTGATACCGAAGACGGCATTCTTCTAACTATTGCAGACAACGGCAAGGGGATTCCCCATGAGATTTTGGCTAAGCTCGGCAAGAAAGGCGAGACTCACGGAAAGGCTGGCGGCTCAGGCCTGGGGTTGTTCCATGCGCGGACCACTGCCGAGAGTTGGGGTGGCAGCCTGAATATTGATTCAACTCCCGCGAAAGGAACGACGGTCACGATAAAACTGCCAAAAGCCCCGGCACCGCCCAGTTTTGTATCCGCGCTGGAGTTGGTCCCAGGCAGGCCCGTCATCGTGCTAGATGACGATCTGGGCATCCATAATTTATGGCAGAAGAAGTTCGCTCCCGTCCGGATCGGAGAGCACAACATCAAGGTTCTCTATTTCAACGAACCCGCGGGCTTGCGCGCCTGGATCAAAGGCGAACCCGACAAAGCAAAAGTCGCTCTCTATCTTTTCGACTATGAATTATCCGGCAGCAGCGAAACCGGCCTGAGCCTGGCCGAAGAGTTGGGCCTCTGCTCTCGCACCATCCTCGTCTCGGGACGCAGCGAGGAGAACCGGATAGTGGAGGCCTGCTCCCGCCTCAAAGTGCGGAGCATTCCCAAGAACATGCTGGAATTTATCCCCGTAACGGTAGGAGCGCCTGCCCAAGCCGTACTTATAGACGACGACACAATTGTTCATATGAACTGGGAGGCAGCGGCCGACGAGGCCGGAATAGAACTGACAGCCTTTAAAGACCCCGCCGTATTTATGGCGAACCTCCAGGCTTTCTCCAGGAAGACGCCTATCTATATAGATTCCGAACTTGGCGGGGATACGAAGGGCGAGGAGGTTGCCGCCGCACTCAAAGAAAGGGGATTTACGAATATCACCCTCGCTACCGGCTATGCCCCGGAGCGGTTCGCACATCTGCCCTGGCTGAAGGTACGAGGTAAAGAATCGCCGTGGCGGGCCTAATCAGGGCTGCA
>MGTZ01000010.1:18102-24179 GCA_001799715.1 Elusimicrobia bacterium GWB2_63_16
ACTCGCCAAGCAGCCGGACAATATCCTGCGCCACTTCGCGCATTACCGCCACCCGCTCAGTTTTCTTAGCGTCGGGGCATTTATTAAAGAACTCCGCCGCCTCTTTGAGGCTGACGGTCTTGGATTTTATGGAATGATGAAGTTTGTTTATATCAGCCATACTATTCCCCCTCACCAACGCGTTGCTTTGCGTCCACCACAGAATATAGCAGGCGTTTTGAGATACCCAGCTGCTTCAGCGTCGCGGCTTTCTTGCCATGGTTCTCATCGAGATTGCGCCTGATGACGGCGGCCTTCAGATTCTCGGCTAGCGAGATAAGACCGTTCTTGCGCGCATAGTCATATTGCGCCTGCGTGAACGAGAGCGGCTCTCCCGGCTGAGCCTCTGACTGGTTCAGATGGCGCGCCACTAGCTCAAGGGAGATCTGCCCGTCAGCGCCGGCGGAGACGATCTCAACAAAGCGCTTCAGTTCGCGCGTGTTGCCGGGCCAGGCATAGCCCAGCAAATGCTCCCTGGCTTCAGGCGTAAAGGCCAAGCGCCGGGTGTTCTTGGTGAAAGCCCCTATCAGCGGCAGGATATCGCACTTCCGCTGCGCCAGAGGCCTGAGAGTCACAGTCATACCATGAACGCGTTGAAAGAAATCGAAGCGCAGCTCCCTTTCTGCCAGCAACTTCTGCACGTCCTCAAGAGTCGCGCTGATCACCCGGAAGTCGGAATACTCCGGAACATCGGCGCCAAGCGGGTAAAAGGACTTTTCCTCGATGGCTTTAAGCAGTTTAACCTGCATAGCCTGACTCATTGCCCCAATCTCATCCAGAAAGAGCGTCCCCTTGTCAGCTTGGGCCAGTTTGCCCTTGCGGCTCTCATGCGCCCCGGTGAACGCACCGCGCCTGGAGCCAAACAACTCCGCCTCCAGCAAGTCCTCGGTGTAGGCGGCACAATTGATGGCGACAAAATCACCCTTGCGACCGGAATGCCTGTGCAGCAGTTCCGCCAGCGTAGTCTTGCCGGTCCCGGAAGGCCCCAGGAGCATAACTGGCAGGTTTGTGGAGGAGTACCTGAGAGCCTCGGCCACCATGGCCCGCGTAGCGGGGTCATTGGTGATGAATTCCTTTAAGAAAATGTTTTCGGCCTTCTTGCCTGCCCCTCCCTGGACATATCGTCCTATGATGGCCGAGACATTCGTCGCCTCATTACCCTTAACATAGAACTCTTTGCAGCCCAGAGCATAAGCCTGGCTTATAGTCTCCTCGGTATCGCAACTGGACATTACTACTGAATATATTCCTTTAGATACCACTAGCGGGATCAGCTTCAGGCCGGAGTAGCCGTCATTCTCTCCCAGCATCAGGTCTATGAAGCAGATGTCGTAATGCCCGGTCTTGAGTTTGCGCTCGGCCGCGGCCCTGTCCGCGGCGAAATCCACCGTTTGGCCGACGAGGTTGTCGGCCATGATATCCCGAGCCAGCTTGTCGTCATCTATTACCAGAATATTTAGCTTATCCATTTATCACCCCCCCCCATCCGCCTAAATTGTAGCATAATCAGTCCCATATGGAACCATTAAGTTCCGTTACGGGCGCTTCTCTCGGATTCCCACCACCATGACTTTTCTGCCGCCCACTATCTGTTCTCCGACGTGAGAGCGCACGCAGACACTGCCTTTTTGTGTGTTTTCAAGGTGTTGGCATAAATATTGCTATATAGCTAAGTGAGGGCGCAAAAGGCCGACTTTCAGAAAGGAGCAAAAGAGACAAATGAATACCAGCCACATATTAGAATCGCTGAACATGACCAAAGGGGAATCACTTACCCTGGAAAAGGCGAAAGACCGGATGGAGTTCGAGGCACTGCCGCTGATGGCCATGCGCCTTACTTGCACCGGAGTTAACACCGGCTGCGAATGCAACAATTCATACACCAACTGCGATTGCAATGGGAGTAAAAGCACCTGCTCTTGCAACGATGGCTATATAGCTACCACCTAGCATAAAACCGATTTGGCCTAAGGCCAGACTCAGAAACAGACCAAGGAGACAGTAAATGAACGACAAGCACATAATGAAGTCCCTAAACATGACCGGCGCCGAGGCGCTGACCCTCGAAAAGGCTGCGGATCGCATGGAGTTCGAGGCGCTGCCGCTGCTGCTGGAAGCCAAGGCCGATGACTGCAATGGGATCAACTCCGGTTGCACGTGCAATACGGCATATACGGTATGCACACCGAACAACCCCAAATAACGCACCCCTAAACTTATAAACCTCCGCCGGGGCCACTCCCGGCGGAGGATACAACAAGGAGACGAATATGTACATAGCGATAGCAATACTTGCGGCGATTTTTGCGGCGAACACCCCGGCAAAGAGCGAAAAGAGCTCCGCCATTCATATTCCCGCCGGGCACCAGGCGATTTTACCCCCCAAAGAGACTCCCACACTTATAGACGCCCGGTTCCACAGCAAATCCGCCCCTTGGGAGAAAAACACCGACCCCGCCGAATTCCTTCCCTCGTCCAGAACCTGTTAAAACCCTTCCCCGGAGACTATATGAATAAATACTACGTCAGCCAGTACCTTAACGTGATCGACCTGGAAGATTCCTCGCTGTTGTTCAACGGCATAAACGGCTGCATTGACGCCGTTTCAAGGAAACTGGGTGACAGCCTCCGGGGAAAGGACGCGACGGCACTTTCGTTCCTGCCGCCGCAGGACCTGGAACTACTCGCAAAGCGCGGCCACCTCACCACACTGCCTCCGGAAACCGAGTGGGCACGCTTCAAAGAATTCGCCGCCGCCCTGCACAGCAGGCGCGAGCGCCAAACCACGCAGGGCGGTATAATGCTGCTGATGAGTTACAACTGCAACCTCGCCTGCAAGTACTGCTACCAGCAGGAACACCGCCCTCATAAGTCCAAGGCGGTCATGACGGAGAAGTTCGTCGAGGACCTTTTCGAACGTCACATTTCCTCCGTGCTCCCCGGCATAGAGCTGAAGAACACGGAGATCTCGTTCTACGGAGGCGAGCCGTTCCTGCCCGCCAATCTGCCGGTGATACGCAAAGCGCTGAGCTACGCGAAACGCTACGGGATGCCCTCCAGGGCCATCAGCAACGCCACGCAGATTGATGGTATGCTGAACATCTTCGGCGCCGGCCCCGGGAAGGTGAACTACGTCCAGGTTTCCCTCGACGGCGACCGCGAACTGCACGACAAGTCCCGCATTCCCGCCTCCGGCGAAGGGACCTTCGACAAGATAATAGCCAACATCGCCCTGATGATCAAGCAGGGCACGCACGTGAACATAAGGCTCAACTTGGACAGGCGCACCCTGGCCTCCATCCCCAACCTGGTCAATGAACTAAAGAGCCGAAACATCCTCGGCGCTCCCAATGCCAGCATCTACGCCAGCCCCCTGCATGACAACGTGGCTGAGGTGGACACAACGCACTTCATGGACGCGGGCGAACTCTCGGCCAAGGTCTTTGACCTCGGCATAGACATGGAACACCCGGTCAGCCTGCGGGCCAACGACATGAGCTATCTGTTCAAACTGGAAAAGGGCCTGGGCCTGATGCAAACCTCCTTCTGTATGCAGACTATCCAGAACACGCTGGTGGTGGACCCTTTCGGCGACCTCTACGGCTGCTTCGAGGAGGCCGGATACGCCGACAAGCGCGTGGGACATATTTCGGAGAGCGGCGTGGATCTTTTCCAGCTCCGCAAGACTTACAAGACCCGCCACATAGCCAATATGGATGAGTGCGTTAAATGCCCCGTGGCTCTGGCCTGCGGAGGGCAGTGCGGAGTGCGCTGCCGCGCCGTGACCGGGGACCTATTCAAGCCCAACTGCGACGGCATCAAGAACACTATACTGCAGGGACTGAAGCTGGCCTATCAGAAGCGGCTCAAGAACGGCGCGACACCGGCCAGGACCAACGAGGCCGCGACCAGGAGCGTGCACGGTTAATATGTCTACTGCAAGCATCACCTACGAGAACCATCTTAAGCCGGGCTATGCCGTGGACAACGGCCCGGACTCGATGATCGTCACCGCGACCTCCTGCTATAGGCTGGCGGAAGAAACCCTGTGGCTGGTGACGAGCCTGCCAGCCGCCGGGGAGCCTGCGGAATATTTCAAAGCCCTGTCCGGGCTGGGACTGGAATACCCACAGAAGATATTCGACCGCCTTGTCTCCCTGGGAGTACTGCGCGAGGCAGCCCCGAAGAAGCGTCTGAAGGCCCTGCTGACGGCCATCACACAGCCCAACATCACGCTCATCCCGCCCAAAGCTCAGGAATGGACGTTGAAATTCATGGACAGGCTCCAGTCCAGCATCGGAAAGGGGCTTCTTCTATGTGCCGCCATTGCCGGCCTTATGGGCGGTCTGGCGCTTATTAACACCTGGCCAGGCGGCGGCCCGGTGAATGGCCCGATGGTATTCCTGCTGATCGTGCTGGGCAGTCTTGTGCATGAACTCGGACATTCCATCGCCGCCGGAGCCGCCGGAATCGGCCTGCGCCCTATCGGTTTTTCAGTCTATCTTTTCTACCCGGTTTTCCACACGAATGTGTCCGGGATGGAACGCCTGCCGCTCGGGCGGCAGCTCGCAATAGACTGCGGCGGTTTTATCGCCCAGTCCGCTTATCTTCTGCTGCTTGTGCTGGCCGCTCTCTTCTCCGGGAACAATACCTGCGCCGAAGCCGTAAGGTGGATAGTGCTGATAATGGCTTTCAACCTGAACCCTTTGCTGCGGACCGACGCTTACTGGATATATTCCGACCTGCGTGAAAAATACGGCGAACGCGTCTGGATGGCTCATCTGCACCGGATGTATCTTCTGGCCTTTGTGTTTTTTTCGCTCTACATTTTATGGCAGGTCGGCATACGCGCCGGGCATATAGTGAAAATGGTACAGGCCGCGTTCGCCGCTCCGGCGACGCTGCTTCATGAGGGGCACAGAATTATTATAGGATTGTACTTCGTGCTCATGGCCCTGATGGGCGGAGTGCGGCGGCTCAAGGAAGGGCGCGAAGAGTGGGGCAAATTAGCGAAGAAACAGGAGGAAGCATGAAAGCATCTGTATTTGCGGCGATCATCTGCGCTGGCATCGTTACTTCTGGCTATGCCACAGATGAGAATACTGATATTGCGACATTCATAGCCAAAGATATTACAGGGATAAACGTCCGAACCACCTCTGGTGATATTCATGTCGACACTCAGAAGAGAACGGACATCCAGGTTGAGCAGTTACCAGACAACAAAACCGCCTGCGACGTGAGCATGGAGGTCATCGATGGCACTCTTGTGCTTAAGGCTATCGAAAAGGATGGCATTCACGGAAGGATTAAAACCGGATTCCGGGTGTACCTGCCGTCGGCGCTACCCGTACTTGCGGGCACTGTTTCCGGAGATATCAAGATCAGCGAAATATTTGCCCCGGTTAAAGCTACGACCGTCTCCGGAGATGTGAAATTGGTCGGAATAACAGGCGCAGTCGATGCGAAAACAACTTCCGGGGATATACGGCTCACAAAAGTTCAGGGCCCCGTTAGAACGGAAACTATCTCCGGCGATATCCACGGCACCTTCGCTAAAAATGCGCAGATAGCTGTGGAGGCCACCACAACCAGCGGCAAGGTCAGAAATGCGTTCGCCGATAAAACCGGTATCTCCGTGATAGCGCATACCACTTCCGGAAATATCACTCTCGCCAAAGAATAACCTCAAGCCCGGAACTCCGGCGCCAGGCCGCCGGAGTGGTTTTTCTTAAGTACTGCCCGCTGGTCTAGCCTAAAACAAACAACCAAAGCCTCCCATCCCTAGCGGCCGCAGGGCGGCAGCCCCTCTTTAGTATAATATCGGCGGGAAAGTTCCCGCAACCATGCCTACACCTCCCTCGTATCCCCCCGTCGCCGCCCGCCGCCTCGCCAACGGGCTGCAGGTGCTGGTGCTGGAGAAAAAATTCGTCCCTACGGTCTCTTTCGCGCTGGTCTTCAAGGCCGGCAATGTAGACAATACTCCCGGCAAGACCGGCCTGGCCCATTTATTCGAACACATGGCTTTCAAAGGCACC
>MGTZ01000010.1:24240-24763 GCA_001799715.1 Elusimicrobia bacterium GWB2_63_16
GACCCCGCCGCAGTGGAGCGGCTGCGGGCCGCGCTCGACGAGGCCGAGACCGCCGCGGACGCTTTTATAGTCGAGGACGAGTACTGGAAACTTTACAGCACGCTGGGCGAGTCCGGCCTGAACGCCATGACCTCGGCCGACTATACCGCCTACGTGGTGTCGCTGCCGGCCCCGCGGCTGGAAGCCTGGATGGTCATCGAGGCCGACCGCTTCAAGAACCCCGTGCTGCGGGAATTCTACCGCGAGCGCAGCGTGGTGATGGAAGAGCGCCGCATGGGCGAGTCCGAGCCGGGCCGCGTGCTTTGGGAGGCGCTGCTGGCCAGGGCCTTCACCGCGCACCCGTACCGCAACCCGACCATAGGCTGGATGGAGGATATCCGCCGCCTGTCGCGCACCGACGCCGAGGAATTTTACCGCACCTATTACGTGCCCAATAACGCCACGCTGGCCGTGGTGGGCGACGTGGAGCCGGAACGCGTGTTCGCCCTGGCCGAAAGACATTTCAGCGGCTGGCAGGCGCGCC
>MGTZ01000010.1:24777-25291 GCA_001799715.1 Elusimicrobia bacterium GWB2_63_16
GAGCGCCCCGTGGAGCCGCCGCAGACCGGCGAGCGCCGGGCCGAAGTGATCTTCAAAGCCCAGCCCTCGCTGCGCCTGGGCTTCCACAACCCCGGGCCGGACCACCCCGATTTTTACGCGCTGATGATGGCCTGCGAAGTGCTGTCCAGCGGCAAGACCGGCCGCTTCTACGCCAATCTGGTGGAGGGCCGCCAGCTCGCGCTGCACGCCTCCGCCTACGCCTCTTTCCCGGGCAGCCGCTACCCGTCGCTGACGGTCATCTCGGCCGCGCCCAAGGCCCCCCGCACCACCGAAGAGCTGGACGCCGCGCTGATGGCGGAGATAGACCGGCTCAAGGCCGAGCCGCCGGCGGCCTGGGAGATGGAGAAGATCCTGAACAATTACGACGCCGAGATGGTCAAACAGCTCGAGTCCAACTCCGGCATGGCGATGAGCCTGGCGCAGAACGAGCAGCTGCTCGGCGACTGGCGCTACGACTGGCGGACCGGCGAGCGCCTGCGCGCCGTCACGCCGG
>MGTZ01000010.1:25320-35040 GCA_001799715.1 Elusimicrobia bacterium GWB2_63_16
TTCTCGCGGGACAACCGCACCGCCGTCTTCCTGAAGGAGCCCGCCGTATGAGCCTGCCCCCCGGCCTGCCCGCCATAGGCGCCGTCTCCTTCGCCCCGCCGCGCGGCCGGCGCGCCGTGCTGTCCAACGGCCTGGTGGTGCATTTGATGAAGGACGCCACGCTGCCGGTGGTGCACCTAACCGCTTTCATCCGCGCCGGCAAGATGCACGACCCGGCCGGCAAGACCGGCCTGGGCGAGCTGACCGCCCGCCTGCTGCGCGACGGTGGCACTGTTAACTACACGCCGGAGGCTATGGACCGGCGGCTGGAGCTGCTGGCCGCCTCGGTGGACAGCAATATGGGCGTGGAGGAAGGCCGCGCCGACCTGACCGCGCTTACCAAGGACCTGGACGCCGCCCTCGACATTTACGCCGACATGCTGATGCGGCCGGTCTTCGACCCGGAGAAAGTTAAATTCAAGATAGCTGAATCGCTGGAAGTGCTGCGGCGCCGCAACGACGATCCCGGCCGCGCCTCGGTGCGCGAGGCGCTGCGGGCCTTCTACGGCGCCGGGCATCCCTACGGCTGGCGCTCCGAGCCGGCCACCTTGCGCGCCGTCACGCGCGAAGACCTGCAGGCCTGCCACGCCAATTATTACCGGCCGGGCAATATCATCCTGGCCGCGGCCGGAGATTTCGGCACAGAAGAAGAGATGCTCTCGCGCCTCGAGGCTAAGTTCGGCAACTGGAAGGGCGGGCCGGCCGGGTTCTCGCCCATCCCCCCGGTGGCCATTCCCGCCGGGCGGCGGGTGGTGCACATTCAGAAGGACGCGCAGCAGGCCTCCATAGTGCTCGTGCTCAAGGGGCTGCGGCGGCATGACCCGCTGGAGTACCCGCTGACCGTGGCCAACGAGATCCTGGGCGGCGGCCTCTCCTCGCGGCTGGCCTCCGAGATACGCTCGCGCCGCGGCCTGGCCTACACGGTATACAGCTATTCGGCCAAGAAGCCCGACTGCGGCTATACGCTGGGCTTCTGCGGCACGGCCCCGAATACCGCCGGCCGCGCCGCGGAGGAACTGCTGCGGCAGTTCGCCCTGATGGCGACTACCGAGCCCGGCGCCGAAGAGACCGCGCTGGCCCGCGACGCCATTGTGAACTCTTTCGTGTTCCGCTTTCCCACCGCTTTCGACCTGATTGCCGAACGCGCCGCTTACGAGTATTACGGCTACCCCGGAGACTACCTGGACGGCTACGCCGCCAAGATCTCGGCCGTGGGCCCGGCGGAGGTGCTGGCCGCCTCGCGGCGGCTGCTCGACCCCGCCGACGCGCTGCTGCTGGTTATCGGCGACGCCGCCAAGTTCGACCGGCCGCTGTCCGACTTCGGCCCGGTGACGGAGCAAGCGGAAGACTAGGGCCTACCAGCCAAAAAAGAAAAGCCCCCGGACGGGGGCTTTTTCTTTTACTGCGGGAAGTTTCAGGCGGCCTGGTCTTTCTGCAGCGCCGCTTTTATGGGGGCGGGGATCTCTATCAGCTTCAGGTCTTTGCCCACGCAGACCAGGTCCGTCTCGGCCTTGATGATGAGGCGGCCGTCCTGGTTATGCGCGGTATAGGCGAAAACGATGCGGTAAGGGGAGAACTCCTTGACCGTCACCGAAATGTCCAGCGTGTCGGCGTAGAGGGCCGGGAACTTGTACTCCACGTGCACGCTGCGCACAGCGAAGCCGACGCCCTGTTCGAGCAGCCCTTTTACGCTGAAGCCCCGCTCTTCCAGGTACTCCGAGCGCGCCTCCTCGAGATATTTCAGGTAATTGGCGTGGTAGACCGCCCCGCTGGTGTCAGTGTCGTAGTAGTAGATCTTGCGTTTCATCATTCACCTATGATCTTTACCAGCACGCGCTTGGCGCGCATGCCGTCGAATTCTCCATAAAAAATGCGCTCCCAGGGCCCGAAATCCAGTCTGCCGCCGGTCACCGCCACCACCACCTCGCGGCCCATCACGGTGCGCTTCAGATGCGCGTCGCCGTTGTCCTCGCCGGTGCGGTTGTGCCGGTAGCCCTCGGCGCTATAGGGGGCCAGGCGCTCCACCCACTCCAGGAAATCCTGGTGCAGGCCGCCCTCGTTGTCGTTTATGAAGACGCTGGAGGTGATATGCATGGCGTTGACCAGGCACAGCCCTTCCTTGACGCCGCTCCTGGCCAGTTCGGCCTCCACCTTGGGTGTGATGTGCACGATCTCGCAGCGCTTGGAGGTATTAAAGGTCAGGTAGGCGGTATGGGATTTCATATTTTCCTCGCCATATTCTACCAACTTTGCGCCAGGGCCGCGATTTGCTATAATAAGTGCATGGCTTACAAATGTGAACTTTGCGGCAAGAAATCCGTTGCTGGTAACTCTTACAGCCATTCTCATAAGGCTACCAAACGGCTTTTCAAGCCCAACCTTCAGAAACAGAAAGTCTCCCTCGACGGCAAGACGCAGTCCGTTTACGTCTGCACCGTCTGCATAAAGAGCGGCAAAGCGGTCCGCCCCGCTAAATAAGCACAGGGAAGCTTGGTTTCTGTAAGGCCGCCCCCCGCGGGGCGGCCATACTTATTTCCCCCCCTTCGCACCCCGCCCCAACCCGTCAACAAGAATTTAATATATTGTAAACAAGCCTTTTGTATAATTTTCTTGTTAAATAATATAGGAATCTATATTGATTCCCTTTATCTCTTTTGCAGCGGTCTGCCAGCGGCCAATGGCCGGAGGACTTAAATGGAGCAGGAACCTAAATTAGACCCGTCCACGATAACGGACGTAGAGACGGCCAAACTGGCCCTTCGCTGGGCCGTGGAGAAGATCCACGGCCTGCAGGAGGAACTCGGCCGCCTGCGCGAGGACAACCGCAACAAGACTTCCGTGAACCGCTCCCTCACCGAGCAGGTGGAGCAGAAGACCGAGGTGCTCAAGCGCTGGCAGGGCACGATAAAGACCTGGGAAGAGAACTGGAAGACGCAGACGGCCATGGAGGCCGACCTGAAGGCCAAGCTGCGCGAGCAGATCCTCAACGAGGAGGCCTCCAACTGGCGCGCCTCCCGCGCCCAGCTGGAAAAAGAGATCCTGGCGCTCAAGAACGAGCTGGCCGCCAAGGAAGGCGAGATCGGCCGCATGAAGCTGCAGGCCATCGACGAGATCCGCAAATCCTCCGAGCTCAAGGAAGCCGAGCTCAACGCCCTGCTCTCCAAGCACCAGGACAACCTGGCCGCGCGCGAGAACGCGCTGCGCGAGAAATACGAGAGCCTCGAGCGCGAGCTCACCTCCTCGCAGCGGGTGCGAGCCGAGCAGGAGGAGATGGCCCTGCGCGAGCGCTACGAATCCCGCGCCAAGGAGCTCTCCGCCCTTTTCGAACAGAAGGAGGCCCAGCTCGAGAAGTTCCGCCGCGAGCTGGAAGAGGCGCACCTGCAGAAGATCGAGACCGGCACGGGCGCTGCCCGCAAGGAACTCGAGGAGCGCAGGCTGCGCCTCGAAGAAGATTTCAGGACCGCCGAAGCGGCGGCCCGGGCCGAGGCCGGGAAGCGCGTGGACGAGGTCCGCGCCGCCGCCGCCGCCCGCGAGGCCGAGCGGCACGCCGCCTTCGCCGCGCGCCAGGCCGCGCTGGAACAGGATTTCGCCGAGCGCGCCGAGCGCGCCGCGCAGGAAAGGAAAGCCGAGCTGGACGCGGTAAAAGCCGCCTCCGCCTCCGAGCTGGAGACGCTGCGCGCCCGCATGAAGGACGCGATCGAGAAGCGCGAACAGGACTACGTGAACCTGCGCCTGGAGATGGAAGGCCAGCTGGTGGAGCTGGTCAAGAAGCGCGAGGAGGAGATCCGCGCGCGCTACGAGCGCTCCGCCGAAGAGGCCCGCGCCAAGTGGGAGAAGGCCGCAGAGGACACCCGCGCCCAGGTGGGCGAGGGCGTGCGCCGGGAGACCGAGCGCATAGAAGCGGATTTCAAGAAGCGCGAAGAGGAGCAGCAGGCCCGCGCGGCGCAGGAAGCCGCGGACTACCGCGCCCGCCTCGACGCCGAGACCCGCGCCGCCGGCGAGGCGCTGCGCGCCGCGATGATGGAAGAACAGAACGCCTGGCTGGCCCGCCAGCAGGCGGCCGCCGACGAGACCCGCAAGGCCCTGGAGGCCGCCCACGCCGAGCGCCTCGACAGCCTGCGCGCCGGCCTGGAAGAGGCCTACACGCAGAAGGAAAAGGCGCTGGAGACCCGCGTGGCCTCCGTGCAGCGCCGCATCAAGGCCGAGTGGCTGGCGCGCGAGGACGAGTGGCGCCTGGAGAAAGAGTCCTCCCTCCACGAGGAGAAAGAAAAACTCAAGGCCGAGTTCGAGAGCCACCGCTCGCTGCTGCACCGCAAGTTGTCCCAGTTCGAGGACGAGCTGAAGCTCAAGTACGCCCAGAAGGAGGCCGAGCTGGCCGACGCCGCCAAGGCCGCCGCCGACGCGACGTCGACCGAGCTGAAAAAAGAATTCAACGCCGAGAAGGAGCGCCTGCGCGGGCAGGCCGAAAGCTTCAACCGCCATATCGAGGCCAGGGAAAAGACCCTGCGCGCCGAACTGGAAACCGAAGAGAAGAAACTGAGGACCGCCTACGCCGGCCGCGAGGCCGAACTGAAGGCCGAGCTGGCCCGCCGCACCCAGGAAGCCGAGGCCCTGTTCAAGGCCCGGCTGGAAGAGGAAAAGGCGCGCATGGCCGGCGAGTTCTCGGCGCGCGCCGCCGAGGCCGACCGCGAGCGACTGAAACTGGCGGAGGAGAAGACCGCGCAGGAAGCCGCCCACGCCGCGCGGGTCCGCGAGCTGGAAGCCGCCGCCGAGGAGCGCGTCCGCGCCGAGCGCGCCAGGGCCGAGGAGGCCGTGAGCGCCCGCGCCGCGCAGCTGCAGGTCAGGGAACAGGAGCTCGACAGGCTCAGGACCGGGCTGGAGCAGCAGCACAACGACCTCAGGATAAAACTTTATCAGGACGTGCAGGGCAAGGAGCAGGACCTGTTCGGCAAGATCGCGGCCGCCAAGGAGGAGATGTTCAAGTCCCTCAACGCCCACCGCGAGGTGCTCGACCGCGAGCACGAGGAGCGCATGACCGGCCTGATGCAGAAGGAAGAGCAGATGCAGGGCCGCTTCGACGAGAAGCTCCGCGCGGCCGAAGCCGGCTACCGGCAGCGCCTGCAGGACGAGGCCGACAAGCTGGCCATGGCCTTCGAGGGCAGGAAAGCAGAGTTCGAGAACAAGCTCAAGACCCGCGAGCAGGAGCTCGCCGCCGCCTACGCGGAAAAAGAGGCCCGCCTGGAGACCGAGATCGGCGCGCGCCAGAACAGCGCCGCCGCGGCGCAGGAGAAGGCGGCCGAACGGCGCCGCCACGAGATCGAGGCCTCCCTCGCGAGGCAGGAGAAGGAGCTGGACCGCCGCTACGCCGAGATGGCCGACAAGCTGCGCGCCCAGTTCCAGAGCGAGAAGGCGGTCTGGGAATCGCAGAAACTTTCGACCCTCAACTCCGAACGCCAGGCCATGCGGGCCGAGTTCGAGAAGAAGGAGGCCGCCTTCGCCCAGAAGCTCGACGAGGAGCTGGCCCGCAGCCGCCAGGAGCGCGCGCGCCTGGACGAGGAAGTGGCGCTCAAGAAGGAAGAGCTGGAACGCAATTATTACGCCGAGCTGGAGCGCAGCCGCGGCGCCTTCGAAAAGACCCGCCGCGAGCAGGAAGCCCGCATCAAGGCGATGACCGAGGAGCTGGAGGAAGAGGAGAACCGCCTGACCATCTGGACGCTGCAAAAAGAGGAAGAATACGCCAAGAAATACCAGGCGCGCGAGAAAGAGATGATGCGCCTGTGGGAAGAAAAACAGGCCGCGATGGAGAAGGAGTACGAGGCGAAGATCCGGGAACTGCAGGAGAAGCTCAGGCTCAAGTAGCCCCCCCCCGGGCCAGCCGGAACGAATTATGTACGAAGGCAGGGAACGCCACGATTTCGAGGACATCCTCAAAGAGACCGAGTTAGACTCGGCCAAGATGGTCCTGCGCCTGACCTCCGAGCTCCGCGAGAAGGAGCTGGAGGTCGCGTCCACGCGTTCCCGCAGTTTCGACGAGATACAGCGCAACAACAAGGCCAAGGAGGCCGAATTCGAGGCGCTGATGCGCGCGCAGGAAGACCGCATCGCCAAGCGCGAGCAGGACCTCGCCCGCCTGCTGGTGGAGAAGGAATCCGCGCTGTGGCAGAAATACCAGGCCATGCTCGACGACGCCGTGGCCCGCCAGCGCTCCGAGTTCGAGTCCGAACGCGAGCTGCTGAAGGCCGACATAGAGAAGAAGGAAGCCGAGCTGGCCGCGCAGAAGAAGAACCTGCGCCTGGAGATGGAAGCCCTTTTCAAGAAATGGGAAGCCGAGCGCGAGGCCGACTTCAAGATCGAGCGCGAAACCTTCATCGAAGAACTCAAGCTGGGCCGCGAGACGGCCAAAAAAGAGGCCCTGGAGCGCGCCCGCCAGATGGAAGAGCTCTGGCGCCAGAAGCTCAGCCAGCAGGAAGCCGACCTGCTCAGCCGCGAGGGCCTGGCCGCGGAGGAGATCCGCAGCCAGATGCGCCGCGAGCGCGTGGAAGAGCTCAAGAAGCTCAACGACCGCCTGAATTCCGAATTTTCGAAGCGCGAACAGGAGCTCTACGCCCATTACGCTTCCTGGCTGGAGGAGAACAAGCGGCTCATAGAGGACAAGTACGCCCGCCGCATGGACGCCGCCGAAGCCGAACACCGCGACAGGGCCTCCAGGCTGGAAGACTCGCTGGCCAAGACCCGCCAGGAGCTGGACGCCCGCGAGAAGGCCTGGGAAGAGAAATACGCCGAGCTGAAGAAATTTTTCGCCGACAAAGAGACCGCGCTGGCCGCGGCAGACCGCGACCTGCAGGCGCAGCACCTGGCCCGCGAGCGCGAACTGGCCGCCCGTCACGAGCAGCTGGACCGGGAGCTCAAGGAAGAGGCCGCCCGGCGCCGCGAGGCGCTGGAGAAGAAGGAGCGGAACCTGGAGCAGCAGTTCGCGGCCAACCTGGCCGAGTTCGCCGCGGAGACGGAGCGCCGGATGCGCGGCATAGAGTCGCGCGAGGCCGAGCTGGCCCGCCAGCGCGAGGAATCCGCCCGCATGCGCGCCCAGATCGGCGAGCTGCTGGCGCAGAAGCAGCGCGAGCTGGAGCAGACTTTCGAGGAGCGCGGCTCGCTGCTGCGCCAGTCGCTGGAGGAGTCCTACAAGATCAAGGAAGGCAGCCTGGCCAGGAAGTACGAGGAGATAGAGCGCCGGTACGCCGCCCTCACCGCCCAGAAAGACGCCGCCCTTGCCAAGGCCGACGGCCTGGCCGCCGAAATAGGCCGCATGAAGGAGGCGCTGCTGTCGCGCGATTCCGAGGCGCGGAGCGTGATAGACGCCGAGCGGGCCCGCCTGGAGTCCGACCTGAAGCGCGCCGAGGAAGGCCTGCGGGCCGACGCCGAAAAGTTCAAAGAGGAGGCGCTGCGGCGCGAAGAGGCCGTGCGCGCCGACTACGAGCAGCGGCTGCTGGCGGAGCAGGACCGCCTGGCCGCGCAGATCAAGATAAAGGAAGAGGCGCTGGAGAAGGAACGCGCGGCGCTGGGCGCCAGGGCCGCCGAGATGGAGGCCCGCTTCCTGGAGACGCTCAAGGCCCGCGAGGCCGAGGTCACCGGGAATTTCCGGGTGCACGTGGAGACGCTCAAGGGCCAGGCCGACGCCGCCCGGCGCGCCTGGGAAGACGAGCGGGCCGCGCTGGCCGTGGCCTCCGAACAGCAGGCCGAAAAAGCCCGCGTCGAAGAGGCCGCCGCCGCCGCCCGCCGCGAAGAGGAGCTTAAAGTTTTCTACGAGGCCCGCGAGAAGGAACTGCGGGCCGCCGCCGCGTCCGCCGGCGCCGCCGCGGAGCGGCTGCTGGCCGAGACGTTCACCGTGCGGGAGCAGGACCTGGCCGCCAGGGTGAAAGGGCTGGAGGAGACGCTGGCCCGGATGACGGAGGAAGGTTCGGCCGCGGCCGCCTCGGCCGCCTCGCTGAAGGGCGAGCTGGAGCTGCTGGGCACGCGGCTGGAAGAGAGCGAGCGCGGGCGCCAGAAACTGATCCAGGAGAACCTGACCAAGGCCCGCGACCTGCGCCAGACCCTGGAGAAAGAATTCCTGGACAAGCTCAAGGAGATAGAGCAGAACTACCTGGAGCAGCTGACGGACCTGACCAGGCGCGGCGACGCCGCCCGCCGGGCCGACCAGGAGGAATACTTCCGCAAGCTGCAGTACGTCAAGGACGATTTCGAGGGCCGGCTGGCGGCCCAGGCCAAAGACATGGAGAGCGCCTACCTGGAGCGGGAGCGCGCCCTGGCCGCGGCGCTGGACAACGCCTACAAGCTCAAGGAGCGCGCCCTCGAGGCGCGCCAGGCCCAGCTGGAGAGCAACTACCAGGCCGTGCTTTCGGAAAAAGCCAGCCGCATAGACACCGACCTGCAGCTGGCCGCCGACGTCGGGCGCCTCAAGGACGAACTGGAACAGAAGAACCGGGCGCTCAAGGAGACCATGGCCGCGCACGACAGCCGCCTGGAAGAGCTCGAGGGCAGGCTGCGCGCCGAGCACGAAGCCCGCAAAAAGAACCTCGAGGACGGCCACCGCATGCGCGCGGCGCAGCTGGAAGCCGAGCGCGCCAAGCTCAAGGGCCTGCTGGAACAGGAGCAGAGCCTCGTGAGCGACCTGCAGAAGCGCGAAGCCGCGCTGCAGGAGTCCTACGCCGCCCGCGAGGCGGAGCTCGCGCGGCGCTTCAAGGAGTCCCGCGAGCGGCTGGAAAAAGACTACCAGGAAAAGCTGAAAAATCTCAAGGGCCAGTGACCGCCCTCCCCCGCGCGCCAGCGCGGGAAAATCCCAGGCAGAAAATCAGCGCAGTCCCCCCGAAAATCCCCCGTCGTGATTTTTTAATTTTGAAAAATATTTGTATATAATTTTACTGCGTTGTTCGGCGCGAAGTTTATTATAAAAAAGGCGGTGAAACTTGAAATGAAAAAATTCGACAACAAGATCCTCTTCGTAGGTTACGGCTCCGTGGCGCAGTGCGCCCTGCCGATGCTTTTCAAGTTGTTAAAGGTGCCGGCCAAGAACATCACCGTGATGGATTTCGAGGACAAACGCGAAGCTCTCAAGCCGATGCTGGCCAAAGGCGTGAAATACGTGCGCGCGCAGGTCACCAAGCAGAACATGGGCACGCTGCTCGGCAAGTACCTGAAAGCCGGCGACATGCTCATCGACCTGGCCTGGAATATAGACGCCTGCGAGATCCTGCAGTGGTGCCACGACCGCGGCGTGCTCTACATCAACACCTCCACCGAGCTGTGGGACCCCTACAAGGGCGCGCAGGACAAGCACCCCACCGAACGCACCCTGTACGTGCGCCACATGGCGATGCGCAAGATGATGGCCGGCTGGAAGACCGTAGGCCCGACGGCCGTCATCGAGCACGGGGCGAATCCCGGCCTGATCTCCCATTTCGCCAAGAAGGGCCTGATCGACATCGCCAACAAGCTGCTGGCCGACAAGAAGGTCAAGGGCGCGAAAGCGGAAAAGCTGCGCCAGCTGGTCAAGGACCAGGTCTTCAACGAGCTGTCCCGGGCCGTGGGCGTGAAGGTCATCCACGTCAGCGAGCGCGACACCCAGATCACCGACAAGCCCAAGCAGGTCAACGAGTTCGTGAACACCTGGAGCGTGGAAGGTTTCCG
>MGTZ01000011.1:0-14175 GCA_001799715.1 Elusimicrobia bacterium GWB2_63_16
CCCTATGGGCTGCTCGCGGAACTTCTCGTCGGGGCAGAGGTTCAGGCGGTCGCCGAAGTTGATCGTCTGCAGTTTGAAGCCGGAACCTTCGGCGGTCACGGAAGCGGACTTCCACATGGAGACCACGGAATTGGCCACGGCCTGCATGTCGCCGGACATCTGGAAGAAGTCCTTGCGGTCGTCTTCGCCGTAGATGCTCTTGCCGCCGGCAAAGGAGAGGACGGGCAGTATCAGGACGCCGGCCGCCGCTATCAGAGTGTTTTTTACGAGGTTTTTCATAACTCCTCCAGATCCGAGCATTCGCTTCTGCTATGTTATAGCCCGCGAGTTGACGAAAGTCAAAGGTCGCAAGGCCTATCTAAGCGGGGCCCGTAGGGCCCAGGAGGAATTAGGTCTTTGGGGCCGGGCTAGATCCAGCCGAGGTAGAATTTGACTGTGTAGGCGTCCACGGCCCGCAGGGCTATATATGAGGAAATGATAAGTATGGCTGCGGCCGCCCAGCCGGCGTAGGGACCGGGCTGCCTGCCGGGCAATTTCCAGGCTTGTCCCTCCCAGGTGCGGCCGGAGCGCAGCCAGGAGGCGAGGCAATAGGCGGAATAGGCGGCCAGGGCCAGCAGCGGATAACCGAGATAGTGGGCCGGAGACCGCAGCCAGGCCGGCAGCTGGTACTGCCAGGCCGCGCCCGAGGCCTGGTTCCAGAAATTCCACAGCAGGCCGCAGACCAGGCCGGCGGCAGTCAGTCGTATGGCCCTGGCCGGCAGCCCCCCCGCCACCTCGCGCAGTACGGATGGCAGGCCCAGGCGCATGTTAAGGGGTTCGGTCAGCAGGAAAAAAGCCGGTACGGCCAGCGGCCAGGCCTGCCCCGGCGCTATCAAAGCCGCCAGCAGCAGCACGCCGCCGGCCGCCAGCAGCGGCGCCTGAGCTCCGGCGCTTACGGGAAAGGGCCGGGTCTTGAGGCCGCGCAGGAAATTGAACAGGGACAGCAGGTCAGCCGTTATCAGTACGGACGGCAACACCGCCGCCCAGGCCAGCAGCCTGCCGGTCCAGCGCAGGGACAGATCTGAGGATTGGTTGAAATAGGTCCAGGCTTCCAGCCGCAGATTCAGCAGTTCGGCAATGACCGCGAGGCCGGCGGAGCAGGCGGCCAGCAGAAGAAATTCAAGCGGGGCCGAGATCAGCGGCGAGCGCCCGGCCAGGCGGAAGAGCAGCAGGTCGGCTATCAGCAAATAGGCCCAGGAGAGGGCGGTGAAGAACTGGTTGTGAAAAGGCTCGATGCCGGTATACCTGCCGCCGTAAGCCATGAACAGGAGGAAGATGGCGAGGTATAGGGAGGTCTTTGCTTTGGCGTCTTCTGCGAACATAAGGGAATGATAGCAACGCAAGGCGCCGGAAAGCAACAGAAGGCGGGGAGGTAGCCGTACCTCCGCCGCCTTCCGCCTCCGTGACCGCGCTTAGAAGTTGAACTTGTAGCCCTTCAGCCCCAGTTCCTCGCGCATCGCCAGCACTTCCTGCTGGGTCTCTTTGTTGAGCGGTACGCCGCGGTCCTTGCGCTGCAGCCAGGTCAAATGCTCCTTCTCGCCGGCGGTGTAGATGCGCTTGGCTCCGGGCATTTTCTTCGAGGCGCGCAGCTGGCGCAGGATGTCCCCGGCGGTCTTCTGGAAAGAGCGCAGCGGCACGAAGTGCCCGATGTCGATGGCCAGGAAGAAATGGCCCAGCGGGTAGGGGATCTTTTTGCCGTTCTTGTCCACTCCGAGCAGCGCCTTCAGGTACGCGCCGTCCTGCAGCGCGGCCGAGAGGATCTCCACCACCGTGCAGTAACCGTAGCCCTTGTAGCCTGCCAGCTCTTCGCCTATGCCGCCCAGCGGCACCAGCGCGGCGGTGCCCGCCACCAGGTCCTTGAGCACGGCGCGCGAGTCGGTCTTGGAATTGCCCTTCTCGTCTATCACCCAGCCCTTGGGCATCTTCTTGCCCAGCTTGGCGTAGACCTCTATCTTGCCGCGCTGCGTGATCGGGGTGGCGCAGTCGAGCAGGAACGGGAACTTCTCGTCGGTGGGGATGGCGAACGTGAGCGGGTTGGTGCCCATCATGTTCTCCACGCCGAACGTCGGTGCCACCGACGGGCGGGCGTTGGTGCCGGTGATGCCTATCATGCCGGCCTTGGAGGCTATCATCGCGTGGTAGCCGGCTATGCCGTAATGGGTGGAGTTGCGCACGGCCGTCATGCCGAGGCCGAATTTCTTCGCCTTCTTGACGGCCATTTCCATCGCGCGCACCGCTATCACGTGGCCCATGCCGTTGTGGCCGTCTATCACGGCGGTGGTAGGCGTCTCCTTGACGATCTCGAACTTCGCCTTCGGCAGCTGTATGCCCTGCTTGATCCGGTCGTAGTAGATCGGCTTGAGCCGGGAAACGCCGTGCGAGTCGATCCCCAGCTTGTCGGCCGTTATCAGTACGTCGGCGCAGACCGCCGCGTCGGCGGCGGGCACGCCGATGCCCTTGAACACGTCGCGCATGAAGCGCTCCATCACGTCGAACTTAACCCACTTCGAACCTTTTTCTATTTCCATATTATCCTCCGTAGATCTTTAGCGGCCTTTCTCTATGATGTCGGCCAGCGCGGCCGCCGCGCCCAGCCCGTCGGGTATCCCGGCCCCGGGGAAGGCCTCCGCCATCGCGGCCAGGCGGGCGGGTTCGCCTGTGTAATTGCGCACCGCGGCCGCCAGCTCGGCGTCGAAGTCCGGCCCCTCCTGCAGGCAGAGGGCGGCGCCAGGCCCGGCCAGCGCCAGCGCGTTGTGGCGCTGGTGGTCGCCGGCCGAAGAGGGCAGCGGCACCAGGATGGAAGGCTTGCGCAGGTGCGCCAGCTCGGCCACCGTGCTGGCGCCGGAGCGGGAGACTACCAGGTCAGCCGCCGCGTACAGGGCGGGCATGTCCTCGCGGTAGTCGAAGACCTTCAGGCCCGGGGCCCCGTCGAGGCCGGCCTCGGCGTAGTCGGCCTGTACCGCTTCGAAATTCTTTCGGCCGGTGACGTGCAGGGCCTGGATGTCGCCCTTCAGCGCCTTGGCCGCGGCGATGAAAGCGGCGTTCAGCCGGCGGGCGCCCTGGCTGCCGCCGAAAACGAGCACCGTGAATTTCCCCTTCTCCAGGCCGAGGGCCGCGCGGGCCGCGGCTTTGTCGGGCGCGGCGCGGAAGGCCTCGCGTATCGGGGTGCCGGCCAGTACGGACCTGGCGGCCAGCGGGTTGCCCGCCACCGGCAGGCCCAGCGCGGCGCGGTCGCAGAAAAGGCCGGCCAGCCTGTTGCCCAGGCCGAATTTCGCGTTGGACTCGTGTATGTACACCGGGATGCCGGCCAGGCGCGCCGCCAGGGCGGCCGGGAAAGCCACGTAGCTGCCCGTGCCCACCACCGCGTCGGGCTTGTAGTCGGCCATCATCCGCCGGGCCAGGGCCAGGGACCTGAAGAACTTTGCCAGGAAGGCGGCGTGGGCGAGCGGGTTAAGCGAGCGGGGCAGCGCCGTCATATCCAGCTCGGCGTAGGGGAAGTCGGCCGCCTCCAGCGCGGGCCGGGCGATGTCCTCCTTCTTTACGAGGAAGAGCGTCTGCCAGCCGCGGCGGCGCAGTTCCCCCGCCAGCGCGAAGCCGGGGTAGAAATGGCCGCCGGTGCCGCCGGAGGCTATCAGGACGCGCCGGGCGGCTACCACCGCGACCCGCTCCTGTGCGCCGAGATGTTGAGTATCAGTCCCACCATTATCATCGAAGCCCATATGGAAGAGCCGCCGTAGGAGAAGAACGGCAGCGGTATGCCCTTGGTCGGCACCAGGCCGATGGCCATGGCCAGGTTGAAGAAGGCCTGCAGGGTTATCACTAGCGTCAGGCCGAGCGCGGCGGTGGAGGTGTAGAGGCTCGGCGCGTTGCGGGCTATGCGCGCCCCTTTTACCAGCAGCGCGGCGAAGAGGGCCGTGATGAACAGGCCGCCCACCAGGCCGAGCTCCTCGGCCACTACGGGGAAGATGAAGTCGGTGTGCGGCTCGGGCAGGTACATCAGCTTCAGTTTGGAGGCGCCCAAGCCTTTGCCGAACCAGCCGCCGGAGCCCACGGCGAGCAGCGCCTGCACCAGCTGGTAGCCGGTGCCGGAGGCGTCGTCCCAGGGCGAGAGGAAGTTCTTGAGGCGGGCCAGGCGGTACGGCTTGCGGATGAGCTCCTCGACGAGGATCAGCAGGCCGGCGCCCAGCGGCATCAGCAGGTAGCGCAGTTTCAGGCCGGCGGCGAAGAACATCATGCAGGCTACCGCGAAGAGCAGGGCCGGCGTGCCCAGGTCGGGGCCAGCGGCTATCAGCGCCAGCATCAGTACTATCACTCCCACCGGCTTGGCCATCTGTTTGAGGTCCGTGTTGAGGCGGCTGGCGCTGCGGTCGAAGAAATCGGCCAGGTAGAGCACCAAAATTATCTTGGCGAATTCGCTGGTCTGCAGCTTCATGAAGCCCAGCGGTATCCAGCGGCGGACATGCGCTACCGGCGGCATCAGCAGCGTGACGCCCAGCAGTATTATCGTCACGATCACCGCCGGCTTGATGTAGGGGCGGATGCGCTCCAGGTCCAGCTTGGCCGCGGCCATCATCAGGCCGAAGCCCAGGAAGATGTAGAGGGCCTGCTTCTGCGTGTAGAACAGGGTGTCCAGCCCTTTGTTGGCGGCGTAGAGCGCGCTGGCCGAGAACAGCGAGACCAGCCCCAGCATCAGCAGCATGGCCACGATGAAGAATATCGGGTAGTCCACGTACTTCAGGCTGCGGTTGTGGATGATGTTGTAGTCGGCTTTTTTGCGCCTGGAGGAAAAATCCATGCTATTTCAGCGTCTCCACGAAGGCCTTGAACCTGCGGCCCCGGTCCTCGAAATCCTTGAACTGGTCGAAGGAGGCGCAGGCCGGAGAGAACAGGGCTATATCCCCCCGCTCACCGAGCTGCAGGATCTCGCGGCAGGCCGTCTCCATGGTGACGGCGGTGACTATGGGCGCGGCGCCGGCCAGTTCGGCCTCTATCTTCGGCGCGTCGGCGCCTATGGTCAGCACGCCCTTGACGCTCTTCTTTATGAGCGGCCTCAGCGGGGCGTAGGGCAGGCCCTTGCCCAGGCCGCCGAGTATCAGCCAGACGTTGCGCCTGCCGCCCAGCGCTTTGAGCGCCACCACGGTGGAGTCCACGTTGGTGCCCTTGGAATCGTTGATGAAGGTGATGCCTCGCACGGTCCGGGCCGGCTCGATGCGGTGCTCCACTCCCCTGAAGTCGGCGAAGGCCCGGCGGACGGCCGCGGGGCCCGCGCCGCAATGCAGCGCCATCAGACCGGCGCACATGGCGTTCTCCAGGTTATGCGCGCCGGGCAGGGCCGGCGGCCTGACGGAGAATTCGCGCCCGGCGGCTTTGAAGAAGAGCCTGCCGTCAGCGGCCCAGGCGTTCAGTTTTCCTCCGGCGCGGGCCGAAGAGAAGAAGAGGGCCTTGGACGGGCAGCGCCGTGCCAGCTGCCTGCAGTACCTGTCCTCGTGGTTGAAGACGCAACAGGCGCCGGCGTCCTGCGAACTGAAAACTTTTTCCTTGGCGGCCACGTAGGCGGCCATGCCGCCGTGGTGGTCCAGGTGGTCGGGCGTGATGTTGAGCACGCAGGCGGCGTCGGGCTTGAGGTACGAGGTGTCTTCGAGCTGGTAGCTGGAGAGCTCCATCACTATGGCGTCGGCGGGGCGGGCCGCCGGGGCGGCCGCGGCGGCCGGTATGCCGACATTGCCGCAGACCACCGCGCGGGCCGCGGGGCGCAGCGCGGCGTTCATGATCTCGCCGAGCAGGGTGGTGGTCGTGGTCTTGCCGTTGGTGCCGGTGACGGCCAGCAGCCGGCCGGCGCGCGAGAAGGCTAGCGCGATCTCGATCTCGCTGAAAACGGGGATCCGCTTTTTCTTGAGCGCCTTGATGAGCGGGTTGGCATGGGGCAGGCCCGGGCTCTTTACGGCGAAAGCGCAGGCATAGGCCGCCGCGGTATGCCCGCCGGCCTCCACCTTGATGCGGCGCGACAAACCCTTGAGCCTGGGCTTGAGCTCGGCGGCCTTCTTCTCGTCGGAGAGCAGCACGGAGAAGCCGCGCTCCGCCAGCAGGCTGGCGCAGGCCAGGCCCGATTTGCCGGCGCCGATCACCAGCGCCCGTCCGTCCTTGAATTCTTCCGGTATGAACATCAGCGTATCTTCAGCGAACTCAGGGCTATGAGCATCAGCATGATGCCTACGATCCAGAACCGCACGGTGACCTTGGACTCGGCTATGCCTTTGAGCTCGAAATGGTGGTGAATGGGAGCCATCAGGAAGAGCCGCTTCTTGTTGCGCAGCTTGAAGGAGCCCATCTGCAGGATGACCGAAAGCGTCTCCACCAGGAAGATGCCGCCCGCTACCGGCAGCAGCAGTTCCTGCTTGGTGGCTATGGCCGCGGTGCCGATGGCCCCGCCGAGGAACAGGGAACTGGTGTCGCCCATGAAGACCTCGGCCGGGTGAGCGTTATACCACAGGAAGCCCAGGCACGAGCCGATCAGGGCGGACAGGAACACCGAGATCTCGCCGGCGCCCTCCACGTAGATCAGCTTAAGGTAGGAGGCCCATTTCACGTTGCCGGCCGCGTAGGCGATGATCACGAAGGTGAGGGCGGTGAAGACTATGGTGCCGGCCGCCAGGCCGTCCAGGCCGTCGGTGAGGTTGACGGCGTTGGAGGAACCGATGATCACCAGCATCGCCAGCGCGGCGTACAGGAAGCCCAGTTCCAGCGTCAGGCCCTTGGTGTAGGGCACGAACAGCGAGTTGGCGAACGCGGCGTTGGGCGGGTCCACGGCGAGGTAGCCCACCACGCCGATGGCGGCCAGGAACTGCAGGGAGAATTTGAACCGCGACGACGCGCCCTTGGGATTCTTCTTGACGAGCTTAGTGTAGTCGTCCATCCAGCCGGCGAAGGCCAGCACCACGGTGACGAAGAGCAGCAGCAGGATGAAGCGGTTGTCCATGCGCGCCCACAGCGCCGTGGAGACCACCAGCGTCAGGAAGATCAGCAGGCCGCCCATCGTGGTGGTGCCGTGCTTGGCGAGGTGGGTCTGCGGGCCGTCGGTGCGCTGCACCTGACCGATCTTGTAGGTGCGCAGCTTGGCTATCAGCCAGGGGCCCAGCAGGAGGCTGAGCAGGAAAGAGGTCATCAGCGCGCCGCCGGCGCGGAAGGTGATGTACTGCAGTACGTTCAGGGGGCTGAAGAAATCTTTTAAGTAGTGCGCGTAGTAGAGCATGGTCTCCTCTGAAAATTGTGCCGCTTCGATTGATATCTATATTTTAATATTTTTTGAGGGCCTTGTATGTTTCCCCAAGGGCCCAGACGGGCCTGGTACTTCCTGCTCATGCGTCCGCGGCCCGCCGCAGCCTATAATATAGACGTGAAAAAGGCTTCTTCTTTTCCCCTCCTGCTGCTTTCCGTTTTCCTGAGCCAGCCCTCGGGCGCCGTCGACCTGCAGCGCCTCGGCGCCGCCTCGCTGCCCGACATCGAGGTGCCCGCCGCGGCCGGTCCCGGCCGGCCCGCGCCGAAGGACTGGACCGTGCTGGTCTACGTCAGCGCGCGCAACAACCTGGGCCTCGAGGCCATCAAGGACGTCAACGAGATGGAGGCCGCCGGCTCCACCTCCCGGCTCAACGTGGTGGCCGAGCTGGGCCGCATCGTCACCGAGCCCGTGAACAACCCCTTTTCCAGCGTGCAGGAGCCCGTTCCCCCGCAGGCGGACTGGACCGGCTCGCGCCGCTTCCTTATGGTCAAGGACTCAGACCCGCTGCGCATCAATTCCCCGGTGCTGTCGCATTTTACCGACGCGGACATGGGCGACTGGCGGCACCTGGCGGAGTTCATAGCCTGGGGCAAGGCCAATTACCCGGCCAAAAAATACCTGCTGATAGTGGGCGGCCACGGCAGCGGCTGGCGCGGCGTAAAGCCTCCCGCCGGCGCGGCCAAGGGCATTTCCTACGACGAGCCGTCCGGCCACCATATCTCTCCCGAGGAACTGGCGCTGGCCATCAAGGCCGGCGGAGGCGTGAACGTGTACGCCTCCGACGCCTGCCTGATGCAGACCGCCGAGGTCGTTTACGAACTGCGCGGCTCGGCCGAGTACGTGGTGGGCTCGCAGGAGACCACGCCGGGCAGCGGCTACAATTACGAGGTCTTCCTCAACGCCCTGGCGGCGAACCCGGCCGACTCCTTCACCGCGGCCCAGGCCATAATGAAGGGCTTCTCCGAATTCTATTACGGCACCCAGAAGATGTCGGTGACGATGTCGATAGTGCGGCCGGCAGCGGCGGCGGAGCTGGCGGCGGCGATGGACAGGTTCGCCGGAGCGGTGCTGGCCTCCCCCGCCGACATTCTGCTCTACCACGAGAAGAAATGGGGCCTGCGCTCCTTTGACGACGAGGACGCGCGCGACCTCTACCAGCTGATGCAGCTCTACCATGACAATACCGGGACCCCTGCGGTGAAGGCGGCGGCCCTCGAGGTCATCAGCGTGCTGGCTCAGCGCGTGGTGCTGCGCAACGACGCGCTGGGCTACAAGTCCAAGAACGCCAACGGGCTGTCGGTCTATTTTCCCCTCTTTTACATGAACTACAAGCCCAAGTACGAATACCTGAACTTCTCCAGGGCCACCAGGTGGGACGAGATGGTGAAGGCCGTGATGGAGGCCAAGAAGTAGGGCGGCGCGCGGGCGTAAAAAAACCGCCGGGAGGTCCCGGCGGTTTTTCTTTGGGCCGCTATCGGCCTACAGCCCTTCTATTATCCTCTCGAACTTCATCGAGCGGGAGGCCTTGATCAGGAAGGTGCCCCTGCCGGCCTTTATCAGGCAGCGCGCCTCCTCTATCCAGCCGTCCAGTGTCTCGGCGTAAACCAGCGCTTTGCCGCCGGCGTTGCGGTAAGCGTCCACGGCGGGCTGCATCTCCGGGCCGGCCAGGAAGACCCGCTCCGCGCCGGTATGGGCCAGGGCCGCGCCCAGGTCCGTGTGGTAATGCGCGGAGTGGCTGCCGAGTTCCTTCATGTCCCCCATCAGGATATAGAGCGGCCGCTCCATGGCGACGGCCTGCTTGATGGCCGACGCTGCGGACTGCGGGTTGGAATTATAGGCGTCGAGGACCACCGTGGCGCCGTTGATCCTGAGCTCCTGCAGGCGCATCGGCGGCGGGGTGTAGCTCTCCAGTCCCTTCTTTATGACGGAGAAATCCAGGCCGGAGGCCAGCGCGGCGGCGGCCGCCGCGGCGGCGTTGAGGTAATTGTGGCCGCCGGCGTGGGGCAGGCGCACCCGGTGTATGTCCCCGCCATAGTCAAGGCGCAGCGCGTCGCCGTCGAGCACGCGCAGGTCCGCCTCCGGGTCGCGTCCGAACGTGAGCTTCTTGAATTCGCGGCCGTTGAGGCGCGAGAGATAGCGGTCGTCGTAGTTATAGACCAGCGTGCCGCCGGGCGCCAGGCAGGCGGCCAGTTCGGTCTTGGTCTCGTAGATGGTTTCCAGGTCGCCGAAATACTGCAGATGGGACGGCCCGATATTGGTGATGATGCCGCAGGTGGGGCGCGCCACTTCCCCTATCTCGGTGATGTCGCCGCGGCGCGAGGCGCCCAGCTCGAACACGCCGAACCTGTGCTCCGGCCCCAGTTCCAGCAGCGACAGCGGCAGGCCGAACTGGTTGTTGAGGTTCCCGGCGTTGCTGCAGGTCTCCCCCGCCGCCGAGAAGATGCTGCGCAGCATCTCCTTGGTGGTGCTCTTGCCGTTGGAGCCCGTGATGGCCACCAGGGGTATCTGATAGCGCTGCCGGTGCCAGGCGGCCAGGGCCTGCAGCGCCTTGAGCGTGTCCTTGACCGCGATCACCGCGGCGGGCAGTTCCGCCAACCCGGTCAAGGCGTCCTCGCGCGCCAGCCAGCCGCTGACCCCCACCGGGAGGGTCTGCGGCAGGAAGTCGTGCGCGTCGTAAGAGGCGCCCTTTAGAGCCCAGAAGAAATCCCCGGTCCTGAGCCGGCGGGTGTCGGTCACGAAAGAGTTGAACGGCGCGGCGGGGTCTCCTTTGAGGAGTTTCCCGCCCGCAGCCCGCGCCAGGGTGGCAAGATCGATGTCGAGGTTCATAGGCCCAGTTTCTTCCTTATCGCTGCTGCCGCGGTTTCGGCGTCGCTGAAATGTACGGTGCGGTCCTTGAGGATCTGGTAGGTCTCGTGCCCCTTGCCGGCTATCAGCAAGATGTCCCCCTTGCGGGCCTGCAGCACGGCTTTCTCGATGGCGTCGGCCCGGTCCGGCAGCACCTCGTAATTGTCGTATTTGTCCGTCACGCCCTTCTCGATGTCGTCGATGATGGCCAGCGGTTCCTCGCCGCGCGGGTTGTCGCTGGTGATGATGGCCAGGTCGCTCAGCGCGCAGGCTACGGCGCCCATCGGGGCGCGCTTGGTGCGGTCCCGGTCGCCGCCGCAGCCGAAGACGGTAATGATGCGGCCGTGCGGCAGCAGGCGCAGGCCCGACAGGGCGCTTTCCAGCGAGGCGTCCGTGTGGGCGTAATCCACGAAAACGCGGAAGTCCTGGCCTGCCTCCACGCGCTGCAGGCGGCCCGGCACGTTGAGCAGCGCCGCGGCGCCGTCGGCGGCAGCTTTGACGGACAGGCCCGAGGAGGCCGCGGCCGCTATGGCCGCCAGGGCGTTGTAGACGTTGTGGCGGCCGATCAGGTTCAGCCGCACGGGCATCTCCCCCTCCGGCGACCGCAGCGTAAAGCTGGTGGCATTCCCGAGCATCTCTATGTTCTCCGCCCTGAAGTCGGCCGGGTTCTCTATGGCAAAGGTGACGGTCTTCACCTTCCCTTTGAGGCGCTTGACCAGCCAGCCAGCCCGCTCGTCGTCGGCGTTGATGACGGCGCGCTTCTCCTGCTTGCCGGAGCGCTCCAGCAGGTCGAACAGGCGCGCCTTGGCCTGGAAATAGCTCTCGCGGTCCTTGTGGAAGTCCAGGTGATCGCGCTGCAGGTTCGTGAAGACGGCGCAGTCGAACTCCACGTCTTCGACGCGCCCCAGGGCCAGCGCGTGGGACGAGACCTCCATCACGGCGGTCAGCGCGTCGGCCGCCACCATTTTAGCCAGCAGTTCCTGCAGCGTATGGGCCAGCGGAGTGGTATTGGCAGCGGGGGCCAGCACGCGGCCGTCCACGCGGTAATCTATGGTGCCTATCACTCCGGGGCGTGAGCCCGCCAGGCGCAGGATGTTCTCCAGCAGGTAGGCCGTAGTGGTCTTGCCTTTCGTGCCGGTGATGCCGAAGACCTTGAGCCGCCGGGAGGGCTGCGAGTAGAGGTTGGCCGCGGCCCTGGAGAGGGCGGCCGGCAGGTCCGGCGCCGTCAGCAGCGCGGCCGCCGGGAAGGCGCTCCGCAGCTCGCGCGGGGCCACGGCGGCGGAGACCACGGCCGAGGCGCCCTTTTCCAGCGCCTGTTGTATGAAATTCGCCCCGTCGGTCTTGGCGCCGGGCAGCGCGAAGAACAGCGCCCCCGGCGCGGCCAGCCGCGAGTCGTTGATGACGGCGCTGATGTCGGGATCGGGGCCGGCGTGCCTGACGCCGGAATCTGCCAGTACCTGGGATAGCTTCATGGCTAAATGATAGAAAATTTGCGGGCGGTCAGGAATACCGGCTCAGTCCGTGATCCTGGACGCGGCCTGCCGGCCGTTGCCGCGGGGCAGCGGGGCGTCGGACTTGAGGCCCTTGTGGTTGATGATCTTGGAGGCGATCTCCCTGAAGGCCGGGGCGGCGGTCTCGCCGCCATAGGTGAGGCCCTTAGGGTTGTCTATCACCACCAGGATGGTGTACTTCGGGTCCGCTACCGGGAAGAAGCCGGCGAAAGAGGCCACGTTCTTGCCGGTCAGGTACTTGCCGGTCTTCGGGTCTATCTTCTTGGAGGTGCCGGTCTTGCCCGCTATGGCGTAGCCGGGCACCGCGGCCGGCTTGCCGGTGCCCTTCTCCACCACCGCGCGCAGTATCTTCTTTACCCGCTCGGAAGTTTCCGGCGAGATCGCCTGCCTGATCACGCTGGGCTCATTAAGGAATACCTCTTCCCCGTCGGATTCCGTCACCTTCTCCACCAGCCGGGGCGCGTAGAGGCGCCCGCCGTTGGCCAGCGCGGAATAGGCGTTGATCACCTGGAGCGGCGTGGCGGCTATGCCGTGACCGTAGGAGCCCACGGCCAGGTCTATGGGCTTGAAGCGGTCCAGCGGCCGCAGCAGGCCGGCCGACTCGCCGTAGAAGCCCAGCCCTGACTTGGCGCCGAAGCCGAAGGCCTTGGTGTAGAGGTAGAAATCCTTGAGCCCCAGTTTCAGGCCTATCTTGGCGGTCCCGATATTGGAAGAGCGCTCTATGACCCCGGAAAGGCTGAGCGTCTTGTCCGGCTCGTGGTCGTGCAGCACGATGCGCGGCGTGAAGGCCCAGGCGCCGTTCTCGCAGTAGAAGTAGTCGCTCTCCCCGACCACGCCCCGCTCCAGCGCGGCGGCCAGCGTTATGGATTTGAACGTCGACCCCGGCTCGTAGGTCCATTCCACCGGTTCTATTTTTTCCAGGTTGCTGGGCCAGGTAGCCATTGCCAGGATGCGGCCGCTGCCGGGCTCCTGCACCAGCGCCATGCCCAGTTCGGCGCGGTTCTTCTCCACCGCCCGGCGTACGGCCTCCTGGGCGAAGTACTGTATGTTCTTGTCTATCGTCAGGTAGATGTCGCGGGGCAGCGCCTCCTTCTCCTTGCGGTCCTCGAAGATGATGCGGCCGCTGGCGTCGCGGATGACCTCGCGCTTGCTGACATGCCCGCTGAGCACCTTGTCGTAGAGCAGTTCTATGCCGGCCAGTCCTTTGTCGGCCCGGGTCACGCCTATGATATTGCGCGCCAGGTCGCCCGACGGGTAGTACCTGCTCTGTATGGGCTCCAGCGTGACTCCCTTGAGCTTAAGGGCTTTCACGGCCTCGTAGGCCGTCCGGTCCAGGCCCTTTTTGACCGGGACGAAGTTCTTGCCCTTCTGGAATTTCTTGCGCCAGGCCGGCGGCAGGTCGAGGATGCGGGTGAGTTCGGAGACCGCGCGGGCGGGCTCTTCCAGGTCCTTCTTGAACAGCCCGGCTTCCCAGGTGATTATGGATTCGGCGAGCAGTTCCCCGCCGGCGCCGAAGACGCGGCCGCGGGGGCCGATCTCGGAGACGGTGCGCTGGAACTCCTTAGAAGCGGTCGCTGAAAGCTTTTCGTGGCGAAAGGTCTGGAGCCAGAACAGTCTGCCAGCGATCGCCAAAGGCGCCAGCGCGGCCAGCGCGGCGCAGAGATGTATTCTTGACTTTAAAGTTTGCGCTATCATGGAGGGCTGCGGCCCGGGCGAAGCCCGAGTCCCCGTAGACGGGGATCCTGTCGAATAAGTCCCTGAAGGTCTTTATTTCCGCCATTTTCACTCCCGGCGGAGGCTTGCTCTAGGAGGCTTTATTGTGCCTGAAAAGCCTGGCCAGCCAGCCCCGGCCCGCGTTCTCCGCTTCCGGCTTGCCGTCGAGGATGACGATAGAGCCGGGCTCCGGGTAAACCATGCCGAGCCTGCTGGCCTCGGCTTCCAGTTTTTCCGGCGACAGGGAAACCTGTATCTCTTTCTTCAGGTAGGTGTTGGCGTTCTCGAGATCCTTGATCTCGCGGCGCAGTTTCTCGATGTTGTAGCCCAGCCGCACCGCCTGCACGTTCTGCCAGGCGAATACGAAGCCCGCCGCGCAGATCACGCCCAGCGCCGCCAACCTCAGGTTCCTAGTCTTCTTAAGCATAGTTGCGTCCCTTGTTGTAAAGTCTTACTCCATGCTGAACAGCTCTATCCTCTTTATGCCGTGCTTCTCCCAGAGGTAGAAGATCTTCGTCGGGCATACCGAGGCTTTGAGGCCGTTGAACTTGGCCCTCGCGGTCCTGCCGTGCAGGATCTTGTTGAACTTCGCCCCAACCTTAAGGATGTTCTCAGGATACATGTTTCCCCCTTATGGCTACAGCTTCTCTATTACCCTCAGCTTAGCGCTGCGCGCCCGCTTGTTGGCCGCTATCTCCTCTTCGGAGGGCTTCACAGGCTTGCGCGTGACCAGCTCCCACCCGCCCATCTTGGCCATGATGCGGAACGTCTCCTTGACGATGCGGTCCTCCA
>MGTZ01000011.1:14185-23115 GCA_001799715.1 Elusimicrobia bacterium GWB2_63_16
GGTTATGATGCCTATCCTGGCCCCCGGCTTGAGCAGCGGCAGCACTTTCTGGATGCCGCGCGTGAGATTGTCGAATTCGTAGTTGACCGCTACCCGCAGCGCCAGGAACGTCTTGGTGGCCGGGTGGATCTTCTCCCCCCGCGCCGGGGCGACCCGCTCTATGAGGGCGCTCAGCTCGGCGGTGGTATCCAGCGGTTTTATCCGGCGGTCCTCCAGGATGGCGCGCGCTATGCGGCGGGAATGGCGCTCTCCGCAGACGCGGATGAGGTGCTCTATCTGTTCGAACGGCCACTGGTTGATGATCGTGTAGGCGGTCAGCGGGTTGTCCGGGTTGATGCGCATGTCCAGCGGGCCGTCGTGCTTGAGGCTGAAGCCGCGCGACGGCTTGTCGAGGTGCAGCGAGGAAATGCCCAGGTCGAACAGCGCGCCTGACAGCGAACTGATGCCCTCCCTGGCCATGATCTCGTCGATGTTCGCGAAATTTCCCTGCGCTATCTTCACGCGGTCGCCGAAAGGCTTGAGCTTGTTGGCGGCTACGCCGGCCATCTCCGGGTCCCAGTCTATGCCGAGCACGGTGCCCTCGGGAGGGAGCGCGGCGAGCAGCCTGGCGGTATGGCCGCCCATGCCCAGCGTCGCGTCGACGTAGGTCCCCTTCTTGTCGGTGATCAGCAGGTCCACCACCTCTTCTGCCAGCACGGAGACGTGTATGTATTCCGTCATATGTCCAGTATCTTGCCGAACTTTCCTAGAGAAGGTTCGATCACGTCTCTCTTGTATTTCAACCATGCCTGCGCATCCCATATTTCAGCCTTATTGCCCACGCCGCGTATCACGATGTTCTTCTTGAGAGAAGCGTACGCTTTCTGATTCTGCGGCACTAAGATCCTTCCCTGCTCGTCGAGCTGCGCGTCGCACGCGTTGCCGAAGAAGTGGCGCTTGAAAGCGCGCTCCTCTTCCTTGTTCTCGGACTTGAAGACCTGCATGTTGCCGGCCAGCAGCTCTTCCCACTTGGAAGGCAGGAAGATGAAGAGGCAGCCGTCGAGCCCGACGCTGAGCATGAAATAGTTCTTGTCCTCTTTGCGCAGCTCCTCGCGGAAACGCGCGGGAATGAAGACGCGGCCTTTGGCGTCCATCGCATATTCATATTCCCCGTAGAGCGTGCTCATGTTTAATTTAAATCTGTTCTTAGCGTTTATCCAGTATACAACATTTTTATCCACAAAAAAACACTATTCACCACTTTCCACCACCTGGATTATTAGTATATAGCATCACCCCCCCCTTGTCAATAGCGGTAGTGAAAAAAGCTTGTTTTATTGCGCAATTTTGCCACTCCGGACCGCGCGGGGAGGAGTAAAAGCCGGGTTGATTTCAGTCAACACCAGTATATAGGAATATATATAAAGGGCGCCGCGCGGCCTGGCCGCGCGGGAAAGCCGAGCGTGAATTTTGTTTTGAGGGCCGCTAGCGGTTCATGCCGGAGATCTTGCCGGTCTTGAGGTCGTAGCGCCAGGCGTATTCCAGCGACGAGAGCTTGTTGTAGGGCATGCCGTAGGCGCGGTACAGCGCCTGGTTGGCGGGCTTGCCGTCGCGCAGCTCCTTGCAGAAGACGTAGAACGCATCGCCGGCCTTCATCTTCATCAGGAAGCGCACGACGCTGTAGGACTGCGCGTACCAGAGGCGCACATTGTCCTCGTCGGCGTCGCTCATGCTCTCGATGCGCACCAGGTCGGCCAGCTTGAAGCCGCTGCCCCCCTCGAGCCGCTTCAGGTTCTGGTCCAGCCAGTTGGGCGTGGAAAGGCCGCGCTCGGACTGCACGTAGGTGGCCACGCCCTCGCTGAGCCAAAGCGGGCTCGGGGCGGCGGCCGGGAAGAAGCTGTCGAAATAGATGTGCGTCAGTTCATGGGCCAGGATGCCGAAGGCCTCGTCGCTCCTGTAGACATAGATCTTGCGCTCCGAGAGGGAGGCCGCGCCGCCGGACCACTCCGGGCGCCCGGTCAGGCGGCGGTAGGTGGCGCCGCTCTGCGAGTAGTAGATGTAGACCTTCTTCTCGCGGGTCCAGGGCGAGAAGGCTACCAGGTCCAGCATGATGTTGCCGTGCAGCTCCTCGAGCGTGGCGGCGAGCTCGTCGGTGACTTCTTCCCCCTCCTCGTAGATGACGAAGTGCCGGGTCTCCTTCATCGCGAAGCCGGGCGGGGCGGCCGGGTGTTTGTCCCGCTCGTCCAGCCGCATATCCACCGGCTTGTCCTCGCGCGCGTGCTCGGGGATGAGCGGCGTGCTGGCGATGTCCTTGATGTCGGCGCCGGGCCTGACCAGCGAGAGAGAGCTCTGCGGCGGTACCGTGGCGGTGGGTACCTGCGGCGGCGGGTTATAGACGGGAGCGGGATATTTTTTCAGGACCGGCTTGTCATAGGCGGGCTTGGAAGAGAAGGGGTTCTTGCCGACCTTGAAGCGCTTGAGGGCGGACATGTCCTCGTCCATGTACTGGTACATGAAGAGGCCCCAGAGGCCTATCACCAGCCCCCAGAACGCCAGCCGCAGTTTGGCTAAAATATCCATTGAAGGTCCGCCGCGCGGGGCGGGCTAGCGCATCGAATCCCTGACCTTGAGTATCATCTCCGCCATGGCCGCGGCGAACATCGAGAAAAAGATTATGAACACGGCCTGCGTGGCCGCCATGGCCAGGTGCTGGGTGTTGCCCGCCACCTGCGTCAGCGCGGCGCCGAAACCGGCCATCTCCGGGTCGGCGGCCAGCAGCGAGGCCGCGCCCCTGTAGAGGTAGAGCGCTATCATTACCACCGAGGCGGTGAGGGCTACGCCGAAGACCTGCCACTTCTTCATGTACATCGCGCTCCCGGCCGGCGCGGTGAGGAACAGCAGCCACATCGGCGACCAGTAGGCCGACAGCAGGTAGAAGAGCGCGGCGCTGACGGCGAGGTTCAGCCAGACGGTGACGGCGCGGATATGCCGGGTCCAGCGCATGAACTTGTAGGTGTTCTTGTTGAGCCAGTAGTTGAGGGCGAAGGTCGCGCCCAGGATGCCGAACGACAGGTACGTGACGCTGCGCTCCGGTTCGGAGAAGAAGATGGCGAAGAGTATCAGTATCACCGCGAACGGCGTGAAATAATAGTTCAGTATGTGCATAAGCTCCTGCCCGCCTAACTTTTCCTGAAGATCATTATGTGGCGGTCCTCCGCCTCCGCCGGCAGTCTGTAAGCGAAGGTCTCGAGCAGCCGCGCCCGGGACGCCGACTGCGCGTCCTCCACGGCCGGCCTGCGCTGCGCCACCTGCGCCGCGCTCTGCCACGCGAGGAAGAAACCGCCCTTATCCAGTATATTTAAGCATTGGGGCAGTATGTTTTCAAGTTGTCCCATCGCCCGCTCGGTCACGGCGGAATATTTAGTGCCGGCCGCGGCCCCGCCCTCGCCCAGCCTGCGCTGGAAGACCTTGACGTTACTGCAGCCCATGGCGGCGGCAGCCCAGGTCAGGAAATCGCAGCGCTTGCTGCGGGAATCCAGCAGTTCGAACTGGTACTCCGGCAGCACGGCCGCGAGGACCAGGCCGGGAAAGCCCGCCCCGGAGCCGGCGTCGGCGACGAGGGCGCCGGCGGGAAGCAGCCGGCGCAGCAGGGCCGCGGCGGCCAGCGAATCCAGTATGTGGCGCTCCCACAGCAGCGGCTCGTCGTTTTTGGAGACCAGGTTCTGCACTGCGTTCTTCTCCAGCAACGAGGCGGCGAAAAGCTCCAGCCTGTTAAGGCTTTCGGCGTCCGGCTGCAGGCCCCAGGCCGCCAGCTTGGTTTTCACGGTCTCATTCATGGCTTTCTCCCTTTCTGCGCCGTTTCTCCAGCAGTATCCAGAGCAGGTGCACGTCCGCGGGGGTCACGCCGGGTATGCGCCCGGCCTGCGCCAGAGTGCGCGGGCGGTGCGCCTCCAGTTTGTGGCGCGCCTCGTTGGGCAGCGCCTTGGCGGCCGCGTAGCTGAAGGAGTCCGGTATGCGCACGTTCTCCAGCCGCGTCATCTTCTCGGCCTGCCGGCGGTTGCGGGTCACGTACATCGCGTAGGTCTTCTCTATGGCGGCGGTGGCGCGCGCGCGCTCCGCCGTCCAGGGGCCCTCCGGCATGTGCGGCGCCTTCTCCCCCGTCACCGCAGCCTCCACCGAAGCCTTGTATGCGTCGAAATTCTTCTTCAGTCCGGGGTCAAGCAGTCCCAGCCTGAAGCCGGCCGGAGCCAGGCGCAGGTCGGCGTTGTCCTGGCGCAACAGCAGGCGGTACTCGGCGCGCGACGTGAAGATGCGGTAGGGTTCGTCCACGCCCTTGGAGACCAGGTCGTCTATCATCACGCCGATATAGGCCTCGTCGCGCTTCAGCACCAGCGGCTCGCGGCCGGAGGTTTTCAGGGCGGCGTTTATGCCGGCCACCAGGCCCTGCGCGGCGGCCTCCTCGTAGCCGGTAGTGCCGTTGACCTGGCCCGCCGTGTACAGGCCGGGCAGCAGTCGCGTCTCCAGCGTGTAGTCCAGCTGGCCCGGGTCGGAGTAATCGTACTCAATGGCATAGGCGGCGCGCACGATCTCGGCTTTTTCCAGGCCGGGGACGGAACGCACGATCTCGCGCTGCAGCTCCTCGGGCAGGCTGGTGGAGAGGCCGTTGACGTAATACTCCGTCGTGTCGAAGCCTTCCGGCTCCAGGAACAGGTGGTGCGCGCCGTGGTGCGGAAACTTGACCACCTTGTCCTCTATCGACGGGCAGTAGCGCGGCCCGGTGGCCTTGATCTTGCCGCTGTAGAGGGGCGAGCGGTGCAGGCCGCCCCGGATGACGGCCGCGGTGCGCTCCGAGGTGCGCGTCAGCCAGCAGGGCAGCTGCGGGTTGCGGATCGCGCCGGTGAAATGGGAGAAAGGCGCCGGCGGGCTGTCGGGCTCCTGCCGCTCGCATTTGGAGTAGTCTATGCTCCTGCCGTTGAGGCGCATCGGAGTGCCGGTCTTGAGGCGGCCCAGTTTGAAGCCCAGCTCCGCCAGGTTCCTCCCCAGCGCGTCCGACGGCGGGTGGTTGTACCTGCCGCCGGGAAAGGAATCCAGGCCGATATGTATCACGCCGCGCAGGAAGGTGCCGGCGGCCAGCACGACGGCCTTGGAGCGGTAGACGGTGTTGCGGACCGTGCGCAGGCCGGCGGCCCGCCCGCCCTTCGTAAGTATTTCCGCCGCCTCGTCCTGGATCAGGCTCAGGCCCGGCTGCCGCTCCAGCGCGGCCTTCATCGCGAACTGGTACATCTTCTTGTCGCACTGCGCGCGCGGCGAACGTACGGCCGCGCCCTTGGAGGTGTTGAGCATGTGGCCGCTGAGCATGGACAGGTCGGCGACGCGGCCCATCTGCCCGCCGAGCGCGTCGAGCTCGCGCACCAGCTGGCCCTTGCCCACCCCGCCGATGGACGGGTTGCAGGACATCTGCGCCACCGTGTCCAGGTCCTGGGTGACCAGCAGCGTGCGCGCGCCCAGCCGCGCCGCGGCCAGCGCGGCCTCGCAGCCGGCGTGGCCGCCGCCGGCCACTATCACGTCGAAGCTGTCGGGGTAGTTAAAGGCCGTCATAGCAGCAGCAGCACCTGGAAGACGTCCTGGGGCAGGAGCCCGAGGTTGAAAGCGAGGAACAGGGCGGCCATGCCGCCCAGCAGCGCCAGCACGGCCGCGGTCATGGCCCTGGCGCCGCCGGTGGAGTACACGGCGGCCACCGCTTTGGCCAGCCAGAGCAGCGAGACTATGGCGAAAAAGTACTGTGCTCCGGCGTAAGCCCGCTCGGAGGCGGCCAGGGCGGCCAGGGCGCCGGCGAGGTCCCCGGCCAGGCTGAGCGCCGACAGGGCCAGCAGGGCCTTGAGTAGCGCCGGGAAAATAGCGCGGTCCCGCCAGGCCGCCCAAGCGGCGAAAGCGGCCGCCGCTACGGCGCCGGCCAGGCCGGCGGGGCGCATGGCGGCCGAGCCTTGTACCGCGGCGGAAAGTATACCGAAGGAACCGGCCGCGGCGGCGGCCAGCGGCAGGCGCAGCGCGAGGCGGCCCGACGACAGGAAGCGGGCCGCCGCAGCCAGCAGTGCGCAGGAAAAAAGGGTCAGGATCCCCCCGCCGGCCAGGGAGACCGTCAGGTAGAAGAAGAAGCCGCGGCCCGGCGGCAGGGCGGCGCCTTCCAGCGCGCCGGCTATGAAATGCGGAGGCAGCGCGGCCAGCAGCGCGGCGGCGGCCGCCATCGAGAGGGCGTACAGGCTTATCGGCCAGGCCCAGCCGGCCGTTGCCATGCCGGCGAAGGTCCTGGCCGGTTCGAAGATGACTTTTAAAGGGAAGAAGTCTTTCATTATTTCCCCACGCAGAACTTGCCGAAGATGCCGGCCAGCACTTCCTCCGGCGCGGTTTCGCCCAGCAGTCCGGCCAGCGCTTCCAGCGCGCCGCGCAGGTGCTCGGCGGCCAGCTCCAGGGGCGGGTTCTTGCCGCGCAGTACCGGCGGCAAGGCGGCCAGTTCCGCCGCCGCGCCGGAGAGCGCCGCATAATGTCGCGCCGAAGTGACCACGGCCTGGGCGCCGTCGGTGAAAACCTTTTTCTGCTCGGCTACCAGCGCTGTTTTCAGCCGGCCCAGCCCCGCGCCGGTCCTGGCCGAGACCCTGAAGCCCGCGCCGCTTCGGCGTCCCGCGGGCAGGTCGGACTTGTTGTAGATCCGCAACAGCCGGGCTCCCGCCAGCGCCAGGCGCTCCGTTTCCCGCTCGGCGCGACGGTCGCTGGCCGTTTCGGCGATGGAGGCGTCCTTGACCAGCAGTACGGCGTCGGCGGCCGCGATGGCCGCCTCGGCGCGGCGTATGCCCTCCCGCTCCAGCGCCGAAGCGGCGCGGGCGTTGAAACCGGCGGTATCCGTGAACTGCACGGTAAAACCGTCCACTTCCAGCCTGGCCTCCAGCGTGTCCCTCGTGGTGCCGGCCGAACCCGAGACCATGGCGCGGTCGTAGCCGAGCAGGGCGTTGAGCAGCGAAGACTTTCCCGAGTTGGGCGCTCCCGCAATGACCACCTTTATGCCGTCCCTCACCCCCCGCCCCGCGGCGTAGCTGTCGGACAGGCGCCGCGCCCGCTCGCGGGCTGCCCCGGCGGCCCGGGCGAAGGCGCGGATCTCCAGCGGAGGGATCTCCTCGTAAGAGTCGTCCAGCCTGGCCTCCAGCTGGGCCAGCAGGGCCACGAGGCTTTCCCTGATGGCGGCTACTTCGCGCGACAGGCCGCCTTCGGCCTGCGTGACGGCCGCCCGGTGCGCGGCGGCCGAAGAGGCTTCTATCAGCTGGCCCACGGCCTCTGCGCGGGCCAGGTCCAGCTTGCCGTTGAGGAAGGCCCGCAGCGTGAACTCGCCGGGGCCCGCGGGCCTGGCCCCGCCTTTGACGGCGAGGTTCAGCAGCGTGCGTATTATATAAGGAGAGCCGTGGCAGGTTATTTCCACGGTGTCGTCGCCGGTGTAACTGGCCGGGCCGCGGAAAAATATGGCCACCACCCTGTCCACCAGTTTATCGCCGTCCCGCGCCGCCAGCAGTCTGGCCACGCCGTGGGGCGGCGCGCCGCCGGCCGGCCGCAGGAAAGAGGCCGCTGTCTTGAAAGCGTTAAGCCCGGAGATACGGATGACCGCCAGCGCGCCGGCGCCGGGCGGGGTGGCCTGGGCGGTTATCGTGTCCGCGGTGTCGGGCAGCAGCATGGGTCGTTCCCTGATTAAAGAAAACGGCGTGACGGCGCTGCCGCCGTCACGCCGGGTTTGCCATCGGGCTTACTTCTGCTCGGTGGTCTGTTCCGCGGGCTGCTCGGCGGCCTGCGCGGCAGCCTGCTCGGCGGGCTGTTCCGCCTGCACGGGCTCGGCGGCGGGCTGCTCCTGCGGCTTCTCTATGGAGCGCACCACCACTTTGCGCCAGCGGCCCTCGCCCTCGGAGACCGTTTCCATGTCGGGGTACTTGGTCTTTATGAGGTTGTGGACTATCTTGCGCATCGACGCCGGCATGGGGTCCATGCGGAAGGGCGCGTTGGCGCGGCGGGCCTCGCCGACGGCTTCTTCCACGCGGGTGGCTATTTCTTTTTCTTTATTGTCCCAGTAGCCGCCGGTGTCCAGGCGCAGGGCCAGGTGCGGCTCGCGCTTGCGGCTGACTATGGAGTTGAGCACGAACTGCAGGGACTGCAGCCCGCGGCCGTTCTCCTCGGTGAAGGCGGCCGACTCGGGGCACTCGAACCGGATGAACAGCAGGTTCTCCGCCGTATCCAGCCTGGCTTCGGTCACGGTGGCCTCGATGCTCATCAGCTTGAGCATCTTCAGCAGCGCGGACTTGGCGTGTTCCACCGGGTCCTGCTCATGCTGCATGGAGATATAATCGGCTCCAAGCGGCTCTTCGCTGTAAACGCGGTCCGTCCTGTGGGTGCGGTCCTCGCGCTGGGGCCTGCTGTCGCGGGATTCCTCCTGCGGGGGAAGCCTGGCGTCCTCGTAGCCGTAACGGCCCGGGCGCCTGGGGGCCGAGGAGGAATGCTCGCCGCGGCTCTCGCCGCCGCGTCCGCCCCTGTCGCCGCCCCTGCCGCCGCGGCCGCCGCGTCCGCCGCGGTCTCCGCCGCGTCCGCCGCTCCTGCCGCCCCTGCTGCTGCCGCCCCTGCCGCCGCTGCGCGGCTCTTCGCTGCGGCTCTCGCCCCAGCGCTTTTCACGAAGTATGACGCAGGCTTTCTTGGCCCCTATGCCGAGGAAGCCGCTTTTGCCCTCGCTGACGACCACCACTTCAACCTGGTCGCGCCGGAGGCCCAGTTCCGCAAGGCCTTTTTCAACGGCGTCCTGTATTGTTTTCGCTTCTGTCTTGGTTTCTCTCATTTGAGTGTCTCCTCTCTTTCAGTTACAAATTCTCAGGCCATCTTCTTCTGCAGGTACATCGTCTGCGCGAAGCCCCACACGCTGTTGACTA
>MGTZ01000011.1:23245-23469 GCA_001799715.1 Elusimicrobia bacterium GWB2_63_16
CCCGCCCATGACCAGGGGCAGCACGTAGAAGGGGTCCTTCGCGGAAAGGTCCTTGATCCAGAACACGAAAGGCGCGCCGTGCAGCGCCCAGGACTCGCGCAGCGCGGTGAACAGCGCGAAGAAGACGGGGATCTGGAGCAGCATGGGCAGGCAGCCGCCGAGCGGGTTCGTGCCGTGCCTCTTGTAGAGGTCCATGACCTCGGCGTTCATGCGCTTGGGATCGT
>MGTZ01000011.1:23606-23885 GCA_001799715.1 Elusimicrobia bacterium GWB2_63_16
TTGCCGGTGACCTTGTGGAAATAGACTATCGAGGAATTCGCGAGTTTCGCCAGCGGGGCGAAAAAGCCGAAATCTACGGAGCGGTCCAGGCCGTGGCCCATGGCTTTAAGCCTGGCGTAGTCCTTGGGGCCTATGTAAAACTGCGTTTCCCAGGAGCGCTTTTCGCCAGCCTTCAGTTCCGCCGCCGGCACGGGCAAAGCGAGCAGGGGCGCCTTGTCCTCTTTTATCATGGCTTCCCTGCGCAGGGGCCTGATCCCGGAGAGCCCGTCCCCGGTTATG
>MGTZ01000011.1:23914-24392 GCA_001799715.1 Elusimicrobia bacterium GWB2_63_16
GGCCCAGACCCACTCCGCGCGGGCGGGGTCGCCCTTCAGGCCTTTGAGGTCTTTAAGGACGGGGTGCTTGCGGCCGTCTTCCTTGTAGGTATAAACGGCCTTCCAGAGCTTGGGGTTTTCCTTCTGCTCGCTGGCGACCGTGCCGAGGCCGGGGCCCATGGAAAGTTCCCAGGCGGGCAGCAGCTGCGCCTTGGAGGAAATGTTGGACGCGGTCACTGAAAGGGAATTCAGGGAGTTGTCCGCGGAGAAGATGAATTTCTTGGTGATCAGCAGGCCGGGCTGGGGGCTGGCCTCGAACTCGAGCGAGTCCGCGGTCCTGGCCTTGAGCCTGAAAGCTCCGGGGAGCGAAGAGGCGAAGAAGCCGGTCTCCTGGTCGGGGATTAGCTCTACCGGGGCGACCGGGCCCTGGTAAACCACGCTTTTCATCGCCGCGGCGCCGGAGTAAAATACGTACTCGGCCTTGCCGGCTTTTATGGAG
>MGTZ01000012.1:0-17418 GCA_001799715.1 Elusimicrobia bacterium GWB2_63_16
GAGGACTTCCTCGACAGCCCCGCCGGCTGCACCACGATGGCCACCTACGAACAGACCGGCGGCCGCGGCGAGGACGTGACCAAGATCTCCGAGATCTCAGCGAGCATCCCCAGGCTGGCCGGCGAGAAGGCGGGCCCCGAGGAACTCGAGATCAGGGACGTGGATTCCAGCGGCATACAGCCGGTAGAGGCGGCCTCCAGGACCCTCTCCTTCGACTGACAGATCGGGCTTAAGAGAACGCGCCCGGGACTGCCTCCCGGGCGCGTTGCTTTTTGGGACTGCGGGCGCGGGGGGAATTTTTGTATCCTTATATCGTGAAAATCCTGTCGCTTGCGGCCGTCATGGCCGCGCTGCTGCTGGCCGGCTGCTCCGGGCCTGGCAAGCGCCTCCTGTCCGACGACGCGCTGGTCAGGTCCGCCGCTCTGGAGTCGGCTGCGGCCTCCGCCCCGAAGGACAAAGTGCGCATCGTGGCCAGGCTGCGCAAGGCACTGGCCGGCAGGGACCCGCGCCGCAGGGCTTACGCCGTGACCGCGCTGGAAGACATCGGCGCCGAAGCCGTCAGGGCCGCCCCGGAACTGATGGCGGCGCTGGGCGACGGGGACCCTTTCATCTCCGCCGCCGCCGAGCGCGCCCTGGTCAAATTAAAAGGCACAGCCCCGGCGCTGGCCGGCGCCCTGCTCTCTACGGACCCGGTCCTGAAACTCAAAGCCCCGGAGATACTGGCCGCGCAGGGCGAAGCCGGCGTGCTGGCCCTGGCCGCTAATTTTGAAAGGGGCAGCCGTGAGCTGGCGCTTGAATCCTGCCTGGCCCTCGGCCGCCTGGGGCCGGCCGCAGAGAAAGGCGTGCCGGCTCTGGCCCGGGCGGCGTCCAGTACCGACCCGGCGGTAAAAGCCGCGGCCCTGGGAGCGCTCTCGAATATAGGCCGCCCCGCCGGCCTGTGGCTGGCCGCGGCCCTCAAGTCAGCCAGCCCCCGCTCACGCGCCGGCGCCGCCGCGCTGCTGGCCGCCATGCCGTCGCCGCCTGCCGAGACGCTGGAACCCCTCGCCTCCGCTCTGGAGGACCCGGACGGCGCCGTCAGGGAAAATGCCGGAACCGCGCTCGCGGCCTTCACACCGGAGCTAATGAATAACCTGCCCTCGAATTTGCTGCCGGTGCTTTCAAAGGCCGCCGCCGCCGGGAGCAAGGAGTCCGGCCCGACTCTGCTGGCCCTGGTCAGGACCGGGAGGGCAGAGGGGAAATGGCTGGCCGCCGCGCTGCGCTCCCCCGAGCCGCGCACCCGCGAAGCCGCGGGGCTGGCGCTGCTGCTGATGTTCCCGCCGCCGCAGGAAGCGGCCGAGCCGCTGCTGGAGACCCTTAAGGATGCTGACCTGAAAGTACGCCGGTCCGCCGCCGCCGCGCTGGGCAATTACGCCGTAGCCAGCCCGGCCACCCTGCCGGCCGGCACCGTAGCGGCCCTGCTCGCGGCCACCAGCGACGCCGACCCCGAAACCCGCAACCTCGCCGTCTTCCCGCTGGGCAGGCTGGCCCCCGCCGACAGGAGCGCCCTGGACGCCGTCATACAGACCCTGGCCAGCGCCGACCCGGAAGTACGCGTTTCCGCGGCCGCGGCGCTGACCGCCGCGGGGAAAAAAGCGGCGGCGGCCGAAACGGCGCTTTGGAAGGTTTTCCGTTCGCGCGACTGCCGTCAGAAAACGGCCGCCGCCAAGGCGCTGGCCGCAGTAAAGCCGGAGCTGCGCCGCCTGCCGGCCGTGGCCAGGGCCCTCAAGACCATCTGTCCGGCGTTAAAAACCGCGCCGCCCGCCCCGTCCGCCCTGCCCGGCCTGGCGCCGAAGAAAAAGAAAAAGCCCGCAGCGAAGATCCCGCCGCGGAGTGCCCCATGACCAACGCTCTGGAAATTACCGGACTGGTGAAGAAGTATAAGGACTTCGAGGCCGTGGCCGGCCTGGACTTCAACGTTACCCCGGGCGAGATCTTCGCCCTCGTCGGCCCCAACGGCGTGGGCAAATCCACGACGCTCAAAATGATAGCCACCATCCTCACCCCGACGGCCGGCAGCGCGGCCGTATTCGGCCTGGACACTATCCGCGACGCGCACGCCGTGCGCGAGATCATCAGCTACCTGCCCGAGGAGGCCGGCGCCTACAAGAACCTCACCGGCCGCGAGTACCTGGACTTCATGGCCATGGTCTTTCTTAAGGACGGGCCCAGGGCCCGCGCCGCCGCGGCGGAGGGGGAGCGCCTCTCCGGCCTGGGCGCCAGACTGGGCGACAAGATCAAGACCTACAGCAAGGGCATGGCCCGCAAACTGCTGCTGGCCCGCGCCGTGATGATACGGCCGCGCCTGGCCATCCTCGACGAGCCCACCAGCGGCCTCGATATCGTGAACGCCTACGAGATACGCAAGACGATAAAGGCGCTGGCAGCCGGAGGCATGACCTTCCTGATCTCCAGCCACAACATGGGGGAAATAGAATTCCTTTCCGGCCGCATCGGCGTCATCAACAAGGGGCGCATGCTGGCCTGCGATACGCCGGCCGCGCTGAAAGCCCGCTTCGCCACCGAGGACCTGGAAGAGGTCTTCATAAAGCTTACCCAATGAACATCTTCTTCGTCCTGCTGAAAAAGGAGCTCAAGGAGCTGCTCACCGCGCAGCTGGTGATCACCATAGCGGTCACGCTGCTGGTCTTCCATGTCATCGGCAAGGCCGTGGGCAGCCACAATAAGTCCTCGGCCGCCCGCAACGGCATCGTGGTGCTGGACCTGGACCGCTCCGACCTGTCGGCCCGGCTGATAAAGGCGATAGCCGGCACCAGGACCCGTCCCAGCGCCGCCCCGCAGCGCGAGATAGCCGCCGCCATGGCCGCGCCCGAGTACGCCGCCGAGAATTCTTTCATGGTCATCCCCGCCGGCCTGCAGGCCGCCGTCCGGGCCGGCAGGACCTCGAATATAGAATACTACTCCCGCTTCAGGCGCCAGGCCTCGGGCCTGGGGCCGGCCATCGCCGCCTCCCAGATACGCCGCACGCAGCAGGCGGCCGCCAGGGAGACCGCCGCCTACCTGATGCAGCTGCGCCTGCCCGGTCTGGACCCGGACTTCCTGCGCGACCCGGCCCCGCCGAGGGAATTCGCCGTGATCAACGGCCTCACGGCGGAGGTCTCGCTGTCGCAGGTCATCGGCTTCATCCAGTCCCAGTCCTATTTCTTCCCTATCGCCGTCTTCTTCATCGTCATCCTCTCGGCCCAGATGATCATGACGGCCGTGGCGAGCGAGAAGGAGAACAAGACCCTCGAGACGCTGCTGAGCTCGCCGCTGGACCGCCGCCTGCTGGTGATGAGCAAGCTGGCCGCCGCCACCCTGATAGCCGCCGCGCTCTCCGGGGCCTACCTGCTGGGCATGCGCTCGTTCATGGCCGGAGTCACCGGCCTCGGCGCCGACCCCGCCGTGGCCGTGGCCGCCGCCGCGCCCGCGCTCGCGGCGCTGGGCGTGGCACTGGGCGGCCCGGGCTACCTGCTCATCGGCCTGTCGGTGATGTTCTGCATCCTCTGCGCCCTCTCCATCGCCTTCATCCTCGGCATCCTCTCCGAGGACGTCAAGAGCATACAGACCATGATGACCCCGCTGATGATGCCGCTGATGCTGGCCTACCTGCTGCCCATCTTCATCGACATGAGCACCGCCCATTTCGGCCTGAAGCTGCTGCTCTACGCCATCCCTTTCACTCACGCCTTTATGGCGCCGCAGAACGTGATGATGGGCAACATCGCGCAGGTGTGGTGGGGAATACTCTACCAGGCCGCCGTGTTCGCGGTCTGCGTGACCATTTCCACGCGGCTGTTCTCCGGCGACGCGCTGCTGACGCTGCGCCTGCGGCTGCCCTGGATGAAATAGGAGGGAGAATGAAGAAGAACTACCCGCTCGGCAAAGTCTACTCGCTGCTGGAATCGGGCCCGGTGATCATGCTCAGTTCGGCCTATAAGGACCGCGCCAACGTAATGACCCTGTCCTGGCACAGCATGATAGATTTCAACCCGCCGCTGGTCGGCTGCGTGATCAGCGACCAGAACCACAGTTTCAACATGGTCAAAACCTCCAAGGAATGCGTGATCAACATCCCTACCTTCGACATAGCCGGCAAGGCCGTGGCCTGCGGCAATGTCTCGGGCGCCAGGACAGACAAGTTCTCCAGGTTCGGCCTGACGCCGCAGCCGGCCTCGCTGGTGAAAGCCCCTTTGATAAAGGAATGCTACGCCAGCCTGGAATGCCGCCTGCACGACTCGCGCCTGGCGGGGAAATATAACCTGTTCATCTTCAGGGTGGTCAAAGCCTGGGTGGACGGCGCCGTGAAGGAGCCCCGCACCGTGCATCATCGCGGCGGCGAGAATTTCTTCGTGGCCGGCAGGACAGTGAAGATCCCCGACAAGATGGCTTGAACACCGCAGCAAAAAAGAACAGGCCGCTTTAAGGCGGCCTGTTCTTTTTTTCGGGCTGTATCTTAATAGGGCTTGCGGGTTTCGCCGGTGCGGCGCACCGTCTCGTAGGAGAAGGCGGGCAGGCAGATGGCTATGTACTCGGCGCCCTCCGGGTCGGGGGTGGAATAGCGCACGCGCTCGCCCGGCTCCATGATCAGGGCCTGCTTGGCCCTCACGTCGAAGGTGCCGTTCTGCGTCTCCACACGCAACAGGCCCCGCAGCACCAGGGTGTACTCGGTGAACAGCGGGTTCTGCTCCGGCTCTATCCAGCCGCCGGGGCTGACCATCCGCGCCACGCTGATGGTGGTGGTCTTGGAATTGGCGCGGCCTATATACTCCTCTATTATTTTGGGCTTGTTGCCGGCGGCCGGCACTACTATGGGTTTTTCTATGAATATGGCCATTTGCTCCCCCTGGAAAAGCTGTTCCGGTTATTCTATCAAAAAGCCGGCGGCCGCTTTTTAACGGCGGGGTTATTTTGTAAACTTGTCAGAACTTTTAAGAGGTAACCATGGCAAAAGCTCTCGGCGGAAAACTGCATTCCAAGATACTCCTCGGCCTGCTCCTGGGGGCGGCGCTGGGCATACTGGCCAACACCCTGCTGGGCGGCAGGCACCCGCTGACCGAATGGGTGAACCATTACGTGGCCGGCCCGCTGGGGCAGGTCTTCCTGCGCATGCTGTTCATGATAGTAATGCCGCTGGTCTTCGCCTCCATAACGCTGGGCGTGGCCGGCCTGGGCGACCTGCGCCGCGTAGGGCGCATCGGCGGCAAGGCCGTCGGCTATTTCCTGGCCACCACCTTCCTGGCCGCGGCTACCGGCCTGTTCTTCGTCGGCGTGCTCAAGCCCGGCGACGCCATAGACGCGCCCGTAAAAGCCGAACTGATGGCTACCTACGCCGGCGACGCCTCCGCCCGGCTCGCCTCCGCCTCCGCCGGCGGCTTCGGCGTGCACACCTTCGTGAACATCGTCACGCGCAACCCGGTGAAATCCGCCGCGGAGGGGGACATGCTGGGGGTGATCTTCTTCGGCCTGGTCTTCGGCGCCGCGCTGACGCTGATCCCCGCGGCCAAGGCCAAGCCCTTGCTGGACCTGCTGGAATCCCTCAACGAGGCCGTGATCGCCATAGTCGGGATGGCCATGCGCCTGGCGCCGTACGGCGTGACCGCGCTGATCTTCGGCGTCACCTCCCGCTTCGGCTTCGCGCTGCTGCTGCCGCTGGGCGGCTACATGCTGGTGGTGCTGGGGGCGCTGCTCTTCCACGCGCTGGTCAACCTGTCGCTGGTGCTGCGCCTGCTAGTCGGCATCCCGCCGGCGCTCTTCTTCAGCCGCGTGCGCTCTGCCGTGGTCACGGCTTTCTCCACCAGTTCCAGCTCCGCCACGCTGCCCACGGCCCTGGAAGCGGCCGAACAGGGGCTGGGCGTGCCGCCCAAGATAGCCGGCTTCGTGCTGCCGCTGGGCTCGACGATGTGCATGAACGGCACGGCCATTTTCGAGGGCATCACCGCCATCTTCCTCTGCCAGGTGTTCGGCGTGGAGCTGAGCCTGGGCCAGATGGCGGTGGTGGTGGTGATGGCGGTGATAACGGCCGTGGGCGCGGCCGGAGTGCCGGGCGGCTCCATACCGCTGCTGGCCGGCATAGTGGCCATGGTGGGAGTGCCCGGGGAGGGCATAGCGATAATACTCGGGGTGGACCGGCTGCTGGACATGAGCCGCACCGCGGTCAACGTCTACGGTGATCTCAGCGCCACGGCCTACGTGGCCAGGTCCGAAAAGCTCTGGGACGCCTCGCTGGTGCCCGCCGGGACCCTGGCCGCCGAGAGGGCATAAAAAATCGGGGCGGACCCGCTTGGTCCGCCCTCTGCCAGGGTTCCAACTGTACCGCTACTGCCCGCTTGGGGTGGAACCCCTTCCCCAATTATAGTCTAGCTCACGAAAGCGCTTTTTTCAAGGGCCCTTTGGGCACTCAGGCGTGTATTTTTCCGTCCCTGATCTCCAGCAGGCGGTCGGCCGAACGGGCCAGCTCCAGGTTATGGGTCACCATCACCACGGTGATCCCCTGTTTGGTCAGGCCGCGCAGTATCTCCTTTATCTCCCCGGTGCGGCGGCTGTCCAGGCTGCCGGTAGGCTCGTCGGCCAGCAGCACCTTGGGGTTGTTTATCAGGGCGCGCGCCACGGCCACGCGCTGCATCTCGCCGCCCGACAGCTGGCCGGGCAGGTGGGAGCGCCGCTGCTCTATCCCCAGCAGCGCCATCACGTCGCGGGCCTGCCTGGCGGCCGGCGCGCGGTAAAAGGCGCCCGGCAGCAGGATGTTCTCCTCTACCGTCAGGGTGGGAATAAGGTAGAACTTCTGGAAAACGTAGCCGAAGAGTTCGCGCCGTATCACGGTAAGTTCCCGTTCCGAAAGCTCCTTCTGCCCGCCGAAGACCTGGCGGCCGCCTACCGAAAGCGAACCGGAACTGGGATTATCCAGGCAGCCTATCATGTTCAGCAGCGTGGTCTTGCCGGAGCCGGAAGGGCCTATGATGGCCACCATCTCGCCGGCGCCGGCCTCGAAGCTGACCCCGTCCACGGCCCGGACTTCCTCCGAGCCGCGCCGGTATACCTTCACCAGGTCCCTGGCGGAAATGACTTTAGCGGTATTCATTATTGCTCTCCCTCTATGCGTATGGCCTCCAGCGGCCGCACGCGCGCCGCGCGCCAGGCCGGGTAGACCCCGCTCAAGAGCCCGCCGGCCACGATGAGCAGGAAGGCGAAGCCCGTGATCTGCCCGTCGAGGGCGATCAGGGCGCCGTTGGGGGCGTAGGGCAGGAAATAGCGCACCGCGGCCTCGCTCAGGCGGGCGGTCACCGCGGAGAGCAGTATCCCGGCCGCCCCGCCCAGGCCGCATAGTATCGCGGTCTCCATCCAGATCATCTTGAACACGTCCAGCGGCATCGCGCCCATGCTCTTGATGATGCCGATCTCGGCGTAGCGCTCCATCACCGACATGAGGATGGTGTTGATCACGCCGGCCATCGCGATGATGAGGGCTATGCCGGCTATGCCCATCACTATCACGCGGGCGCTGTTGACCAGGTTCATGATGGTGGTCTTCACCTGCGCCATCGACACCACCTGCACGTCGGGCAGGTCATAGAGCCGGTTCTCCAGCGCGGAAATATCCGCCTCTTTTTTAACCTTGATGCCCAGGCCGGTCAGCAGGCCCTCGCGGTTGAAAAGTTTCTGCACCGCGGTAATGGGCAGGAAGATAGTCCCGTCGTCCTGCGTGCCGGAGCGCTTGAGCACGCCCACCACGGTGATCTCCTGGTCCAGGCCGGGGATGAGCAGTTTGTCGCCCACCTCGCGGGTCTCCAGCTCGGCCGCCTCGTAACCCATTACGGCCTCCAGCGCCGTATTGCTGCCGAACCAGCCGCCCTGCTTGAACTCGAGGTACGGCTTCATGGGCGGGAAGCTCTGCGCGTCCACGCCGAGGTAGGCCGCCACCGCGCCGTTCTCGCCTTTGTTGGGATCGAAGACGCCATGCATCAGCATAGGCGTGACTTTCTCCACTTCGGGGTTCTGGAACACCGTCTTCACCACGGACTCGGGCATGTAGCGCAGGCCGGTGCCGCCCTTGAGCATCAGCGTGGCCGCCTCGTACGGGCAGCCCTTGGCCGTCAGCAGCACCTGGAAACCCATGTTATCTATGTCCCGGTTGAGGCCCTGCTGGTAGCCCTTGTTGAAGCCCAGCAGCGTGGCCAGCACCCAGGCCGACAGCATGATGCCGCCGGCCGTGAGGGCGGTCCGGGTCTTTTTCCTGAGCAGGTTCTTGTAAGCTATGGCGTATACGTTCATTTTTCCTTCTTCGAGAAGACGAACTCGTCGAGCAGTATCAGGTTCTTCTTCACGGCGCGCAGCACCGCGGCGAAATCCTTGCCGGCTTTGGCCGGGCCTTTTATCTTCTCCGGGGCCGAGCCGGGTAGCGCCTTGGCCGCGACCGGGTCGTAGGCCTCGAAATCCTTCAGCGCCAGGCCGGCGAACTGGGAGCCGAACTCCCTGGCGCGCAGGTCCCTCGCGGCGCGGGAGGTGAGTTTCTGTATGTAAAAGGATTTTATCAGGCCGGCCCGGTCCAGCGCGAGGAACACCTGTATGCCGCCGTACTCGCCCTTCTGGTTGACCCCGTGTATATAGCCGATGACTTCCTTGCCCTTGTAGATGTCGTAGAGGGTGTAGGGGACGTCCATGGTCTCGTACAGGCCTTTGAACTTATCGCCGAGGCGCGTCTCCACCCGCTCCAGCAGCGGCTGGCCGCCGGAGCCCTTGATGGACACGTAGCGCGTCCTGTAGCCGGTAGAGCCGGGGAACAGGCGGGCCACGTCGCGGTCGGGGTCGTTGAGGTCGCAGCCTACGGCCGCGAAGGCGGGCGCGGAGAGGAACAGCGCGGTCAGGGCCAGGAATATCTTTTTCATATGGGCAGGTAATAGTACAGCTGGGTGACTAAGCGCCTCTCGTGCATGGCGTCCTCGTATTCGAACAGGGCCCGCCAGGTCAGGGCGGGGGTAACGGCCAGGGAAAAGCCGGAAGCCAGCGCCCAGCCTTCCATACGCTCCATGCCGGAGTAGACGGCCTGCGCCTCCAGCTTCAGCCGGTTCTCCTCGAGCAGGTTAAGCCCCAGGCGGCCCAGGCCGGCCACGTAACGCATGCCGGCCTTTTCTCCGGCGCGCAGGTCGCCGCGCAGTTCCCAGCGGTTCCAGAGCAGGGCGCCGTCCGCCCCGGCGGCGGTGTAGGTCCTTTCTTCGCCGTCCAGGACCTTGTAGCCGGCCATTTCCGGGATCTTACCGGAGGAGAAATAAAAACCCGCGGCATAATTGTCGCGGTTGAGCACGCCTCTCGCCAGGCGGCCGGAGAGCAGGTAATTGCCGGCCGCGCGGGCGCGCATGCCGGTGCCCGAGGTCAGCGAAAGGGCGGCGTCGCCCCAGTCGAAGTCCCGCGAGGCGCCGAACCCCCAGTCGCGGTCGAAACCGTAGCCGTACATGGGCAGCGCCTGCAGCAGCGCCCCGTGCGTATCGAAGTAGGACTCCAGCCCGGCGGCGGCCCGGCTATGCCCGGCCCAGATGTAGGCGGCGGGCGTCCTGGCCCGGTAATAGGCGTTGTAAAGCTGGGGCTCCAGGCGGTTGGGCGCGTCCGGGTCCCGGGCCAGGCGGCCCTGCACGGCCAGGGTACCGGTGTCGCCGGTGTCGCCGGAGAATTTCTTGAGCAGGTCGAAGCCCACCGAAGATTTTTGCATCGGCTCGGAGGCCGACATGGAATGCCAGACGACAGCCCTATCCATGGAGGAATAGCCGGCCACGCCCTGCGCCTCCAGGAAAAGCAGGCTCTCGGCGCCCGCCGGCAGGGCGGGGGAGAACAGCAGGCTAAATAGTAAAGAGAACTTTGCCTTCATAGATCTTCTCCTTTCCTTCTATCAGCCTTATCAGCACTTCCCATTCCCCGGCCATTACGATGTTGACCGGCAGCAGGTAATCCCCTTTCCTGTTCAGCTGGAACTTGACCGGGCCGGAGTCGTGGTAGCGCATGGACGGCATGCCGTACTCACCTATGACCTCGTACGGGGTCGCGCGCGTTCCGGCCTTGTCGTAAACCTGCACCTTCATTATGGCGGTGCCGAGCTTAGGTTTTTCGGCGAACCCCCAGGTGAACCAGCCGCCGTCCGGCAGCCCGATCCGGTCGCCAGCCGGGGCGAGCGCGCCCTGCACGGCCTGGGCCGGCGCCGGGGGCGGGGCCGAAGCCTCTTTCCCGCCGCAAGCCGCCAGCAGGAACACCGCGATAGCCGCTGAAATATTTTTCCTCATGCTCCCTCCCTGCTTAATCGGATAATTATATTCTACATTAAGCCTTCCGGCACGGCAACAGGGCCGCCGGCGGGCAATTCCCGCCATTCCGGCACTGTTTGTTGCGGCGCATTAATTTATATAATTAAGAGGCATAACGCAGGCAAGGAGACGAACATGAAAAAGACCATACTGCTTTCCATCATAGCTTTAGCCCTGGGCGCCGGCACGGCCTTCGCCCATTGCGGCAACTGCCCCGGAGACAAGAAACCCGCCGCCAAGGCGGAGATGAAGGGCGCCAAGAAGCACGACTGCGGCGACTGCCCGATGCACAAGAAAGAGCAGGCCGGCAAGAAATGCGGCGGCGTGACCTGCCCCGAGCAGATCAAGGGCGCCGAAACAGCCACCAAAAACATAGAGAAAGGCGTGGAGACCACGGTGACCGCCAAGGACGCCGAGACCGCCGCCCAGATACAGGAACTCGCGCTGGTCCATTACGGCGCCAAGGGCGAGAAATGCTCCGGCTGCCCCACCACGGTGACCGGCGCGCAGACCAAAGTGGAGAACATTGAGGGCGGCGTGAAGGTTACGATAACCGGCGCCACCCCCGAGGCCGTGAAGAATATCCAGGAAGCCGCCGCCAAGGAGCATAAGGGCCACGGCCCCGCGATGACCAAGGAAAAGAAAGCCGATACGAAGAAGGCCGCCAAAGCCGGCAAGAAATACACCTGCGCCATGAAATGCGTGGAGGCCGACAAGCCGGGCAAGTGCCCCAAGTGCGGCATGCCCATGCAGGAGACAAAGTAAATGGTATCTTCCGTGCTCAAACAAATATCGTTCTTCAAGGACCTCAGCGACAGCGACCTGAAGAAACTCTTCTCCATAGCCGGGCTCAAGCAGTACACGGCCGGGCAGATGGTCTTCGCGAAAGCCGACCTGGGGAACAATTTCTTCATCGTGAAGACCGGCCGCATCAAGATCTTCACGACCGTAGGCGGCGGCAAAAAGAAGACCTTCGCCTACCTCAAGAAAGGTGATTTCTTCGGCGAGATGTCGCTGCTGGGCGGCAGGGTGCGCTCGGCCTCGGCCCAGGCCACCGAGGACAGCGAGGTGCTGGTCATCTCCAAGAAGAACTTCAAGCGCCTGATCATCGAGAACCCCGACTTCTCGCTGAACCTGCTGCAGACGCTGGTGGAGCGGCTGCACAAGGCCAACAAGGACATGGAGTCCATGCTGTTCCACAACATCCTCGGCCGCCTGGCCGAGGCCATCCTGGAACTCTCCAAGGACAAGCACACCAAGCCGGTGAAGATGGCCATAGACCAGAACGAGCTGGCCCAGTACCTGGGCACCACGCGCGTGCCGGTCTGCCGCGCCATCAACACGCTCAAGCGCGCCGGCATCATCGACTACCGCCGCGGCGAGCTGGTGATACTCAACCAGGCCAGGCTGCAGTCCATGGCGGGGAGCGACTGATGGCGCTGCATTCCCTGAGGGGATTCCGGGACATCCTCCCGCCCGACTCCGCGCGCTTTACGGCCATAGAGGCCGCGGCGCGGGAGGTCTTCGCCCTTTACGGGTACCAGGAGCTGCGCATCCCGACTATAGAGCTCAAAGAGCTGTTCGTGAAGTCCACCGGCGAAACCACCGACATCGTGGAGAAGGAGATGTACGCCTTCACCGACGGAGGGGGCCGCGAGGTGGCGGTGCGCCCCGAAGGCACGCCCGGCGTGGTGCGCGCCTACATAGAACAGAACATCAGCCAGAGCGGCCGCAACGCCAAGTTCTACTATATCGGCAACATGTTCCGCGCCGAGCGCCCCCAGGCGGGCCGCTTCCGCGAGTTCGAGCAGATCGGCGCCGAGCATATCGGCAACGCCTCGCCGCTGGCCGACGCCGAAAGCATCACTATGCTGGTGCGCCTGCTGGAGCGGGCCGGCCTCACGGGCTGCTCCGTGGACCTGAATTCCCTCGGCTGCGGAGAATGCCGCAAGAACTACCGGCAGACGCTGCTGGCCTACCTGCGCGGCTGCTCGGAGCGCCTCTGCGAACCCTGCCGCGGCCGCATAGAGCGCAACCCTCTGCGCGCGCTGGACTGCAAGATCGACGGCCCGTGGCTGGCGGACTCCGCCCCCAGGCTGTCCCTCTGCCCCGACTGCGCCGGGCATTTCACCCGCGTTCAGGAACTGCTGAAGATCTCCGGAGTGCCGCATAACGTCAACCCCGGTCTGGTGCGCGGCCTGGACTACTATACCCGCACCGTGTTCGAGGTGCGCAGCAGCGCCCTCGGCAGCCAGGACGCCGTTTGCGGCGGAGGCCGCTATGACGACCTGGTGAAATCCATGGGCGGCCCGGCCGCCCCGGCCATAGGCTGGGCCATGGGCGTGGACCGCCTGGCCATGCTGCTCAAGGACAAGCCCGCGCCAGATACCTCCACCAAAGCCTTCGTGGTGGCCGCCGGCAAGGAGACTGGCAGCAAGGCCTACGCCCTGCTCTCGGCCCTGCGCGCCGCCGGCATCAGCGCCGACTTATCCAATTTCGACCTCAGCCTGCGCTCGCAGATGCGCTCCGCCGACAAGAGCGGCGCCTTTTACGCTCTGATCCTAGGTGAGGACGAGATGCGGGACGGCACCTGCGCCGTCAAGCCCCTGAAGGAGGCCGGCGAGCAGACCCTGGTCCCCTTCGACTCCGTCCCCTCGACCCTCAAGCAGCTCTTGAAGGGCGGAGAGGGGGCAGTAAATGTTTAGCGACTAGAGTCACCGACGAGGCAGGAACGCAAAACCGCCGTCTCGCACACCGTGCTCGCGGCTGCCCGTCTCGGCCCTCGCGCTATGCAAGCTCGGGCCTCCGACAGGCTTTTGCTAACCCTGCCCCGTCGGCGACTATCAGTAGCCATGTGTTTCGCAAGATATCGCATCTTCAGTTAGAGACAACCTATGACCAACAACTCTTCAAAAGCTACCGCCCTCCGCACTCATACCTGCGGCGAACTCAACGCCGCCAACGCCGGCAGTACCGTCACGCTGTGCGGCTGGGCCGACAGCAAGCGCAACCACGGCGGCGTGCTCTTCATCAACCTGCGCGACCTCTACGGCGTCACGCAGGTGGTGGCCGCCCCGGGCAGCCCCGTCTTCGCCGCCGCCGAAGAGACCAAGAGCGAATACGCCCTGCGCGTCACCGGCAAGGTCACCCTCCGCCCCGGCGCCAACGCCAACAAGAACATGCCCACCGGCGAGATAGAGCTGGAGGCCGCCGAGATCACCGTGCTCAACGCCTCGCAGCCGCTGCCGTTCGACCTCGGCGAGCACGCCGGCGTCTCCGAGGAGACCAGGCTCAAGTACCGCTATCTCGACCTGCGCCGCCCGAAGATGGCCAAGAACCTCGTGCTGCGCAGCCGCCTCTCGCAGGTCATCCGCAACTACCTCTACGGCCTCGACTTCAACGAGGTCGAGACCCCCATGCTCACCCGCTCCACGCCCGAGGGCGCGCGCGACTTCGTGGTGCCGTCCCGCAGCAACCCCGGCGAATTCTACGCCCTGCCGCAGAGCCCGCAGCAGTTCAAGCAGGTGCTGATGATGAGCGGCATGGACCGCTACTTCCAGCTGGCCCGCAATTTCCGCGACGAGGAGCTCCGCTCCGACCGGCAGCCCGAGCACACGCAGGTGGACCTGGAGATGTCCTTCGTGGACGAACAGGACGTGGCCCGCGTGGTGGAAGGCATGATGCAGGCCGTCTTCGCCCACCTGGGCGAGGAGATCGCCGCCCCGTTCCCCGAGCTGGAGTTCTCCGACGTGATGCTGCGCTTCGGTTCCGACAAGCCCGACCTGCGCTACGCGCTCGAGATCAAAGAGTGCTCTGACATCTTTAAAGCCTCCGGCTTCAAGGTCTTCTCGGGCGCTCTCGCCGAAGGCGGCGTAGTACGCGCGATCAAGGGCGAAGGCGCCGCCGCCTTCAGCCGCGGGGATATGGACAAACTGACAGACCTGGTCAAGAAGCTCGGCGCCAAGGGCCTGGTCTGGCTGCGCTTCAAGGACGGCAAGTGGGACTCCCCGACGCTGAAGTTCATCAGCGACGCCGAACAGGCCGCGCTGAAGGAGCGCCTGGACGTAAAGGAGGGCGACGCCGTCTTCATCGCCGCCGACAAGCCCGCCGTGGCCGCCCCCTGCCTGGGCGCGCTGCGCAACGAGCTGATCGCCCGCCTCAAGCCCGCCCAGCTCAAGAAATGGGCCTTCCTCTGGGTGCGCCATTTCCCGCTGCTGGAGAGAGACGCCGAGAGCGGCGCCTGGACCTTCACGCACAACCCGTTCACCGCCCCGCTTCCGGAAGAGGCGCACAAGCTCGACACCGACCCCGGCAACGTGCGCTCCTGCCAGTACGACCTCGTCCTCAACGGCGTGGAACTCGGCAGCGGCTCCGTGCGCAACCACAACCGCGCCATGCAGGAAAAGATCTTCGCCCTGATGGGCTACGACAAGGCGGCCGTGCAGCGGCGCTTCGGCATGATAGTCAGCCCGATGGACTTCGGCGCGCCCCCGCACGGCGGCATCGGCATCGGCTACGACCGCCTGATCGGCATCATCTGCGGCACCGATTCCATCCGCGACGTGATCGCGTTCCCGAAGACCACCAGCGGCGCCTGCCTGATGAGCGAGGCGCCTTCGGTCATAGACGACAAGCAGCTCAAGGAGCTGCACCTCAAGATCACGGACTAATGACCTCCTACCCGGACTGGATAGTAAAAGAGGTGCGCCGCAACAAGGCAGAGCTGCGCGGCACCGCCGCCTCCGGCACGGCCGCCCAGCTGAAGGCGCGTTCGCTGCATACCGTCTGCGACGAGGCCCGCTGCCCCAACAAGGGCAAGTGCTTCTCCGGGGGGGAGGCGACCTTCCTGATCCTCGGGGATATCTGCACGCGCAACTGCGGCTTCTGCGCCGTCGCCAAGGGACTGCCGCCGCTGCCGCCCGACGCGGGCGAACCGCGCCGCGCGGCCGAGCTGTGCCGCGAGTGGAAGCTCAAATACGTGGTCTTCACCTCGCCCACCCGCGACGACCTGCCCGACGGCGGGGCCGCCCATTTCGCCGAGACCAACAGACTGATAAAGGAACTTTCCCCGGGCATCCGCACCGAGCCGCTGATCCCCGATTTTAAAGGCGACGTCGCGGCCCTCGAGGCCGTGCTGGCCTCGGACCCCGACGTGCTCGGCCATAACCTGGAGATGGTGGCCGGTCTCTACGCCGGGGCCAGAGCGGGCGCCGACTACGGCCGCTCGCTGGCAGTCATCTCGAACTCCAAGCGCCTGCGCCCCGACATCCTGACCAAATCCGGCATAATGCTGGGCCTCGGCGAGAAGCCTGAGGAACTGGAGCGGGCGCTGGCCGACCTGGCCGCCGCCGGCTGCGACCTGCTGACGCTCGGCCAGTACCTCGCCCCGTCCAGGACCCATCGGCCGGTACAGAAATACTATACCGAAGAAGAATTCGCCGTTTGGGGGGAGAAAGCCAAAGCCGCGGGGCTCAAGGCCGTGCTCTCGGGACCCCTGGTGCGCAGCTCTTACAAGGCCCGCGAGCTTTATGAGGAGGCCCGTGGAAGAGCTTGAGAAGGACCGCGAGTCCTTCCGCTGGTTCACGCTGGCCTGGGACGACTACGTCGGCGCGCTGCCGCTGCTGGTCCCGGTGCTACTGACGCAGGCGCTCGTCTCCGCCGGCTCCTTCTACATCATCCACCGCTGGCATTCGCTGCTGGCCGCCGCCCCTTACATGCTGCTGGTAGTGACGCCGCTGACCACCGGGATGAACCTGGTCTATATCAAGATAGCCCGCGGCTCCGGAGCCCGCTACGCCGACCTGTTCGGCGCCTTCCCGGTCTACCACCGCGCCGTCGCAGTCAGCGTTCTCCTCTCTCTGGCCGCCATGGGCGGCGCGCTGCTGCTCATAATACCCGGCATAGTCATCTACCTGACCTTCCTGTTCAGCGAATACGCCGTAGTGGACCGGCGCACCGGCGTGCGGGAGTCGTTCCGCCTGAGCGCCGCCATCACCGACGGCTGGAAGACCCGCCTGTTCCCGGTCTTCACGCTGGCCCTGCTGATCACCGCGCTGGTACCGGACATCTACGCGGTGACCGGGCCGTTCAAGAACCCGTCGGCCTCGCTCGTGCTTAAGCCCTGGACGGTGGCGGCCGCGGCGCTCAAGACCTTCGTTTTCCTGCCCTGGATCGGCCTCGCCATGGCCCGCGCTTACAATCTGCTCCTGTCCCAACCGGCGCCGGAACCGCAACAGCCCCAGGCCGATGCTTAACCTGGCCTTCTACCACAGCCGCGAGAACCGCTGCAGCGTCAACGCGCTGGCCGGCGCCATCGAACCGCTTGAGAATATTAACGCCGTTTTCCCCAACACCCAGGCGGCGCTGCGCGAGGCGCTTCAGCGTCCCGCCCCCGGCATCACCGTCGCCGCTTTCTCTTTCTTTACCTCGCAGAAGGAGGAGACGGCCGAGCTGGTGGCGCGCCTGCGGGCGGACTATCCCGGGACCGTTTTCATAGCCGGCGGCCCGCATGCCAGCGCCGAACCGCAAGAGACGCTGGCGCTGGGCTTCGACTACGCCGTGGCCGGCGAGGGGGAAAAGGTTTTCCCGGAGCTGCTGCTCGCGCTGGCCGCGGGCCGGGCGCCGGCGCCAGGTGTAATAAAAGGCGCCAGGGCCGACCTCGGCGCCTACCCGGCGGTCTCGGAGCGCTACGGCCTCTTCGGGCCCATCGAGATCACCCGCGGCTGCCCGTTCGCCTGCACCTACTGCCAGAACTCCTTCCTGTTCGGCTCCAGGCCGAGGCACCGCCCGCTGCCCGTCATCCTGAGCGCGATGGACGCCATGCTCTCGCGCGGACTCAAGGACATCCGCTTCATTACCCCGGACGCCTTCGCCTACGGTTCGGCCGACGGCAGGGCCCTGGACCTGCCGGCGCTGGAGGAATTCATGCGCCGCGCCCACGACCTGGCCGCGGCCAAGGGCGGGCGCATCTATGTCGGATCCTTCCCTTCCGAGGTACGGCCGGAGCATGTCACGCCCGAGACGCTGGCGCTGGTGAAGAAATACGCCTATAACCGCCGGCTGGTGATAGGGGCGCAGACCGCCACCGCGGCCG
>MGTZ01000012.1:17453-45357 GCA_001799715.1 Elusimicrobia bacterium GWB2_63_16
GACATCATGAACGCGGCGCGCCTCTGCAAGGCGCATAAGATTACCCCCTACATGGATTTCATCCTGGGCCTGCCGGGCGAGACGCCGGAGGACGAGGACGCCTCCATGGCCATGATGACGGAGCTGGCCGAACTGGGGGCGATGATACACACGCACGCCTTCATGCCGCTGCCGGGCACGCCGCTGGCAGGCGAGCCGGCCGCGGTCATCGGCCCGCGCATGGAGGCCTTCATCCTGCGCCTGGAGTCGCGCGGCAAATCCTTCGGCAAATGGAAGGAGCACCGGGCGGCCGCGCGCCGGAAGCGCGGTTGACTAAAATCATAGGCCTTACGGCCCAGAAAGCGCGGGGTCTTAAGACCTTTAATATCCCGGCGGTAAAATGTAGAATTAATACAGCAGATACAGTTTAGGAGGAGAATTGATGAAAAGATTAGCTATCGCCGCGGCCGCTTTCCTTAGCGCCGCCACGCTCAACGCCGCAGAACTCAACGGCCTCTCAGCCGCCGACGTGAAAGCTTCCAAGATCGAAGCGCCGGCCCCCGTCCTGGAACAGGTTGCCGCCGAAAAATGCGACCATGTCTCCGGCGACCTCACCAAGATGAACCTCTTCGCCACCGCCTCCCGGAGCCAGTTGATCAGCCACTCCAAGACCGAGGCCGAGTTCCAGGAATTCATAGCTATGTGGACGCCGATACTCGAGAAGCACGGCATGCGCGTCGTTTCCACCGAGTACAAGCTCGAGCTCGGCATCCTCAAGTACGAGTCTCCCGACGGCAAAGTAGTGCGCATGTTCCTCGGCGAGGGCATGAACTACGACGCCCTCAGCGCCGACGCGATGAAGAAAGAGCAGCACATGCTCATAGAGGCGCTCGAGAAGCAGGGCCTGACCCCGGTCGCGGCCTTCATGATCAAGAACGAGATCTTCCGCCCCACCTTCAACGTATACTACCTGACCCAGGGCGACGAGAACGCGGACCACGAGGTCCAGCTGCGCCAGCTCAAGAACGGCGACGACATAGACTTCGACCTGCTGACCAACTCCGTCACGCTGGTGGAGAAGGACGCCTCCTTCTCCATGGTCTACATCGGCAAGCTGCTCGGCTTCAAGGGCAAGCTGGCGGCCGACGAGGCCGGCATAGCGGCCAAGGTGGCCGACTACAAGAAGTTCCTGCTCGAGCACAAGAAGGAATTCATCGCCTCCAAGGTCACCAAGCTCGACGAGCCCTTCGTGGTCGGCGACCACACCTACCGGTACTACGCCGCGCTGTACTTCTTCCAGTAAGGGGCACCGCCCCGATAAAAGAACCGCCGGGAAACCGGCGGTTTTTTTATGTATACAAAGTGACATAAAAACATTTGACCGCGCCCGTTTTATTTAATACGCTAACCTTAGGGTTTGGGATCTTAAAATATTTATCGAATTTCGGCCGGGAGACAGCATCTCCGCGGCTACTGGCGTCCACAGGGCGCCGAAAAGCGCATGTCGGAACAGAACAAAAACATAAAAGTCCTGCTGATAGAGGATAACCCCTTTGACGCCAAGGTGGTAGAGGACCTGTTCGTTTCGATGAAGGATTCCTCCTTTTCGCGGCGCATGGCAGGCACCCTGCAAGAGGCCCAGGCCGCCGACGCCCTGGAAAAGGCCGACGTGCTGCTGCTGGACCTGAACCTGCCCGACTCTTTCGGCCCCGAGACCCTGCACAAGGTACAGAAGTTCGCCAAGGACCGCCCTATCATCGTGCTGACCGGCTTCTACGAGGAACACCTCGGCATCAACATGATCAAGAAGGGCGCCCAGGATTACCTGGTGAAGGGCAAGATCAACGCGAACTTGCTGGCCTATTCCATAAAGTACGCCATAGAGCGCGCCCGTATAGACGCAAAGCTGCAGCAGCGCGAGGCCCGCCTGCGCGAGGTGCTGGAGAAGGCGCCCGACGGCTTCCTGGTGATCGGTCCCTCCGGGCGGGTGCTCTTCGCCAACCGCGGCGCGGAGCAGCTGCTAGGGCGGTCCCGGGCCGACCTGGCGGGCCTGCCGCCCGACCTTCCCTCCGACCTGGAGAGGACCATAGAGACCGAACTCACCCGCCCCGACGGCGTAAAGGTTCCCGCCGAGGTGCGGGCGGCCGAGCTGCAGTGGGGCGAGGAGAACTGCCGGCTGGTGATGCTCAGGGACCTCACGGCCGTGCGCCTGCTGGAGCGCAACCGCGACGAATTCATCTCCCGCATCTCCCACGACCTGCGCGCGCCGCTGACCATAGTGCGGGAGGCTATGGGTCTGGTAGCCGACGGGACGGCCGGGACGGTCGCCGACAAGCAGAAAGAGATACTGCAGATGGGCATAGACAGCGCCGACAGGCTCAACCGCCTTATCGACGCGCTGCTGGACATCACCAAGATGGAGGCCGGCGTGATGCCGATGTACGTCTCGGAGACCGACCTGGGCGCCATGCTGGCCGCCTGCGCCGCCGAGCATACCTATCTGGCGGCGGACCGCGGCATCGAGATCTCCACCCGCCTGCCCGCCGGCAAGGCGGTGGCTTACTGCGACGCGGACAAGGTCCGCGAGGTGCTGGCTAACCTGGTCTTCAATGCGCTGAAATTTACACCCAGGGGCGGCAGGATCACGCTGTCGCTGGAAACCGGAACGGAAGGGGCGCGCCTCTGCGTCGAAAACACCGGTCAGGGCATAGCCCCGGAGGATATCCACAAGCTGTTCCATAAATTCGCCCAGGTGTCCAGTTCGGGACAGGCGAAGGAGCGGGGGACCGGGCTCGGCCTGGCCATCTGCCGCGGCATCGTGGAGCTGCACCGCGGCCGCATCTGGGCCGAGAGCGACTACGGCCGCAACTGCAGGTTCCTGGTGCAGCTGCCGCTGCCCGGCTTCTCCGAGGCCGCGGGTTTCCTGCTGCGCAGGGAGATAGACCTGGCCGGCGGCAAGGGCGAGTTCTGCGCCCTCGGAGTTACGCTGCCGCCCGGGCTGGCCGCGGCGGCCTCCAAAGTGGAAGCTTTCATACATTCCAGGCTGCGCGCCTCCTCCCGCGCCGTGGTCAGGCGGGGGGACAGGAGCTTCCTGGTAATACTTTCAAAGTGCGGCGGCGGAGAATGCGCCAGGGCGGGGACTTTGCTGGAAGAAGGGATAAGGCAGGTGGCCGGAGTGCCGCCTGAAAGCGGCCGGCTGGCCGCGGCGCTGAGCTATCCCGCTGATTTTTCCGACGAGTTGGAGTTCCTCCGGCGGATGCCGGAGGGCTGGGGGAAAGATGCCTAAGATACTGCTGATAGAGGACGAGCCGCAGCACGCAAGACTCGTGCGAATACGTTTGGAGGCCAACGGCATGCAGGTGACCTCGGCGCTCACCGCGCGGGAAGGGGCCGAGGCCGCGCTGCGGCAGGAGCCGGACCTGATACTGCTGGACCTGCTGCTGCCCGACATGCCGCCCGAGGAAGCGATCAAGGCGCTGCGCGCCGTGCCTTGCGCGGCGAAGACGCCCATCATAGCTTTTACGGCGCTGGACCCGCTGGAGATACGCCGCCGCCGCCTGGACGCCGATTTCTCCGGCGTCATCACCAAGCCCTACGAGGCCGGCGAACTGCTGGCGAAGATAAAGAAAGTTCTCGGCTGATCAGAGCCCCAGCTCGGGGGCTATTTTCTGCATGGCGCCCAGCGCGAGTTCCACGAACTCGTCCAGTTTGAGCCCCAGCTGCTCGCATTCCATGATGATGGACCGGTCCACGGTAGCCGCGAATCGCTTGTCCTTCATGCGCTTGGCCACCGACGAGGCCTTAACGCTTGCCAGCCGCTTGTCGGGATAGACCAGCGTGGTGGCGGTGATAAGGCCGGTCACGGTCTCGGCCGCCGCCAGCGCCCAATGGAACACCTCGGAACGCCGCTTGCCCGTATGGGCGGCCTCGTTGTGCAGCAGGACGGCCTCCACCAGGTCCTCGGGAAGCCCGCGCTCCCTTAGGATGCGCCCGGCCTCGTGGGTGTGCCGCGCGGGGTCTCCTTCCGTAAGTTCCACGTCCAGATCGTGCAGCAGGCCGGCCAGGCCCCACAGTTCCGGGTCCCCGCCCAGCCGCCCGGCCAGGGCGCGCATCACGGCCTCCGAAGCCAGGCAATGCTTCACCATATTTGCGTTCTTAACGTGCTCGCTCAGCAGTTCCAGCGCCTCTTCCCTTTGCATAAGTCCTCCGTCGTAAAAGCGGTCCTGCTAAAATTATAGAATATAGCGATGGTCAATCCTAACACCGTGCTGCTGATCACCGTGCTGGCGTCTTTCTCCACGCCGTTCATGCTCTCGGCGGTGAACATAGCCCTGCCGGCCATGGCCCCGGCCCTGGGCCTGGACGCGATGACGATGGGCTGGGTCTCGCTCTCCTTCCTGCTGGCCTCGGCGGCGCTGCTGGTGCCGATGGGCCGGGCCGCCGACATCTTCGGCCGCAAGCGGGTCTTCGCCGCCGGCTTCTCAATTTTCACCCTGGCCTCGCTCTTCTGCGGCCTGGCGGCCACCCCGGCGCAGCTGCTGGCCGGGCGGGTGCTGCAGGGCGCCGGCTCCTCCATGATCTTCGGCACCTCGGTGGCCATCCTGACCTCCGTCTTCCCGCCGGAGCGGCGCGGCAAGGCCCTGGGCTGGGTCTCGGCCGCCGTCTACACGGGACTTTCCCTGGGCCCGTCGCTGGGCGGCCTGCTGGTGCAATACGCGTCCTGGCGGGCTATCTTCCTGCTCAATGTGCCGGTAGGGCTCTTCGTGCTCTGGCTGCTGCGCAGCAAGTTGGCCGGCGCAGAGTGGAAAGGGGCTGAAGGCGAGCAGTTCGACCTGCCCGGCGCGCTGCTCTATGCCGCGGCCCTGGCGGGGCTGATGTACGGCCTGTCCGACGTCACCACGCCCGCCGGCGGCCTGACGCTGCTGGCCGGGGCGGCAGCGCTTGGAGCCTTCTTTTTCCGCGAAACCCGCGCGCCGCACCCGATACTCAACGCCAGGCTCTTCCTGCAGAACAAGGTCTTCGCCTTCTCCAACCTGGCCGCCTTCCTAAATTACAGCGCCACTTTCGCCATGGGCTTCCTGCTCAGCCTCTACCTGCAGTACGCCGCCGGCCTGGGCCCCAGGGAAGCGGGCTTCGTCCTGATGGTACAGCCGCTGCTGATGGTGGCTTTCTCGCCGTGGGCCGGGCGCCTCTCGGACAGGCACGACCCCGGCGTTATAGCCTCGCTCGGCATGGGGCTGACCGCCGCCGGCATGCTGTTCTTCGCCTGGCCCCAGGCCGGGCTCCCGCTCTGGCGCGTGCTGACCGGCCTGGGGGTGATGGGTTTCGGCCTGGCCCTCTTCGCCGCGCCCAACACCAACGCCGTCATGGGATCGGTAGAGAAACGCCATTACAGCGTAGCTTCGGCCACGCTGGCGACTATGCGGGTCACGGGCCAGATGTTCAGCATGGCCGTGGTGATGGCGCTCTTCTCGCTGTACGTAGGCAAGGTGCGCCTGGGACCGGAGAACCACCAGGGGCTTTCCGCCGCCTTCGGCGCCGGGGTCTGGATCTTCGCCGCGCTGGCCGCCGCCGGGGTACTGGCCTCGCTCAAAAGACGGCGCGCCTGAATTTTTAATAGAATACCTGGGGATAGACGGGAGGGATATGATAAAGTGCTATGCTAAAACTCTGCTGCTAAGCTGGCTGCTCTTCCTGCTGGTGCTGCTTACGCCTACGTTCATCGGCATAGCCCCCGACACCAGCCTGACCGGCGCCGCCGGCGAAGCGCTGGTCTACGGCGCCGTCCTGGCGGCGATACTGGGCACAGCGCAGATAATCTCGGCCCGGCGCGCCGCCGGCCAGGACACGGCGGGGGACATATATTCAGTTTCGCAGACCAGAACTTTGGAGAGCGGCCTGCCCAGGGAGCGCCTCTTCGCCGCCGCGGAACTTTACCTTAAACAGTACGGGCGCAGCCGCGTTACGCTCAGGGACGCCGACGCCGGACGGCTGGAGGCGCTCACGCCGCTGAACCTGCTCACGCTGGGCAGCAGGATAGCGGTCACCATCTCCGACGCGGAGGACGGGCGCTCCAGGGTCAGGATAGATTCCAAACCCCTGCTCCTCACGCTGCCGGCCGATTTCGGCGCCAACCTGAAGATAGCGCGGGGCATAGAGGCGCACCTGCGCGCGGGCGGCCATTAGTCAGCGGCGCTGAAAAAGAAAAGGCCGGACATGCGTCCGGCCTTTTTTGCGCCTTGGGGCGGGTTCAGAACTCGGCGTAGCCGGGCACGCGGGGGAACGCGGTCACGTCGCGGATGTTGGCGATGCCGGTGACCAGCATCATCATCCGCTCGAAGCCCAGGCCGAAACCGGAATGCGGGACGGACCCGTAGCGGCGCAGGTCGAGGAACCACTGGTAGTCCTCCACCTTCATCTTCAGGTCGTTCATGCGCCGCTCGAGCACGTCCAGCCTGTTCTCGCGCTCGCTGCCTCCCACCAGCTCGCCTATGCGGGGCACCAGCACGTCCATGCCGCGCACGGTCCGGCCGTCGTCGTTAAGTTTCATGTAGAACGAGGCCACTTCCTTGGGCTTGTTATAAAGGATGACCGGCTTCTTGAAATGCTGCTCCACCAGGAAGCGCTCGTGCTCGCTGGCCAGGTCCACGCCCCACTTCACCTTGAGCTCGAAGCGGTCGTTGACCGGCTCCAGGATCTTCACGGCGTCCGTATACTGCAGGCGCTCGAACTTGTTCTCCATGATGTTCTTCAGGTTGTCCATCAGCGTCGGCTCGACGTACTTGGCGAACAGCTCGATGTCGGAAGGGCACTTCTGCAGCACGGCCTTCGTGATCGTCTTGATGAAATCCTCCGCCAGGTCCATGTCGTCGGCCAGCTCGTAAAAAGCCATCTCGGGCTCTATCTGCCAGAACTCGGCGCAGTGGCGGTAGGTGTTGGAGTTCTCGGCGCGGAACGTGGGGCCGAAGGTGTAGATCTTGCCCAGCGCCAACGCCAGGGCCTCGCCCTCCATCTGTCCGGACACCGTCAGGCCTACCTTCTTGCCGAACAGGTCCTTCGAGAAATCTATCTCGCCGGCCTCGGTCTTCGGGATGCCGGCCAGCTTGGTCAGGTCGAAGGCGGTGGCCGAGAACATCTGGCCGGCGCCTTCGGCGTCGGAGGCGGTGAAGATGGGCGTGTGCACGTAGGTGAAGCCGTTGTCGCGGAAATAGGAGTGGATCGCGAAGGCCAGCTCCGAGCGCACGCGCAGCATGGCCGCGTACTTGTTGGTGCGGGGCCGCAGGTGGGCCACCGTGCGCAGGAACTCGTCCGAGGTCTTCTTCTTCTGGATAGGGTATTTCTCGGCGTCGCAGCCGCCGTGTATCTTCACGGACCTGGCCTGCAGTTCGTATTTCTGGCCGGCGGCGGGGGAGGCCACCAGGTCGCCGGTTATCTCCACGGCGGCGCCTGTGACAAGCGCTGGCAGCACGGCGGAGAAGTCGCCGTTCTCGGAGGAGAAGACCACCTGCAGGCTTTCGCGGCAGGAGCCGTCGTTGAGCTCGGCGAAGGAGAGCACCTTGGAGTCGCGGCGGGTCTTTATCCAGCCGCGCGCCACGGCGCCGGGCACCGGGGCCGGGCTTTTGAGCAGTTCTTTGATGGTTATAAGGGCCATATTCGCCTCGTCTGACCGCGTCCGCGGGGCGGACGCTTATTTCTTGCCTTTCTTCTTCTCTTCGGGGACCTTGGAAACGGCCACGAGCTCCAGCTCGCAGGTCTTATCCTCGCCGCTGTATTCCTCGAGGATATAGCCGACGCCGGGGGCGTAGTAGCGCACGGACTTGCCCGCGTCGCCGCCGGCCAGCATCGTCACGATCTTCATGCAGTTAGCGAACTTGCCGGCCTTTATCGAGACCTTGTCGGAGAGGGAAACGACCTCGCTGGCATCCGGGGACTCATCCCACTTGGCGCCTTCCTTGGGGGGCAGGGGGAATTCGCGGCGGCCGCCTACGATGACGCCGTCGGCCGTGGTCAGCCATTTGGCGTCGCGCGTGATGGTGTACTCGGTGGTATGCGAGTCGCGCAGTTCGAAGATCATCCGGGCGCTGGCCACCAGCTTGGCGGCCTTCTTCTTTACTTCGAGGATATCGATGAAGACGCGGGCCGTGCCTTCGAACTCGGTGCTGGTGAATTTATATTCGAAGCGGGTCCGGTCTTTGAGGGGGAAATAGTCAGCCATAGTTTCTCCTGTACGCCGCGGGTTATATTAGATTTTACCAATTATTTTCGCGAAGATAACGGATATAGGCCTCTAAAACTTTGTCCGCCACGCATAAACCGCATAGCGGTTTTGCGCGGCCCCGGCTCGGCAATTTTTCGCTGTAAAAATTGCCTCCGCCCTTGCGGCCCGGACGCGAAGCATAATTATGCTTCGCTCTAAAGCCGGGCCTCACCTCGTTGCCGGCCCCTCTCGGCCTGCGCCTCGTTCGAGACGCGGCGGGCAGTCCATCCCGGGGAGCAAATCAAAAACCCCCTTGCGGGGGTTTTGATTTGGTGGACGTGACAGGGATCGAACCTGCGACCTCCTCGTTGCGAACGAGGCGCTCTCCCAACTGAGCTACACGCCCAAATTTTTAACGGCTGGCTTCCTTCGCCGCCTGCTCAACCCTGCGCTTGGCCTTAAGGTGCTCCTTAAAGCTGGAGTTGAAAATATGCTTGCCTTTGCGGTCCGCCACGAAGTACAAGGCGTCCAGGTTGGCCGGCGCCAGCGTCGCGGCTATCGAACTCTGTCCCGGACTGCAGATAGGACCCGGGGGCAACCCGCCCACCACGTAGGTATTGTAGGGGGACTTGAACTTGAGGTCCTTGTACGTAAGGGCCTTCTTCCAGTACCCCAGCGCGTATTGCGTGGTCGGATCGGCTTCCAGCGGCATCCTGATCCGGTAGCGGTTGATGTAGACGGCCGCTATCAGGGGGCGCTCGCTGTCTTCCATGGCCTCGCGCTCCACGATGGAGGCGATTATCAGGACTTTCTTCTCGTCCAGCCCTTCCGGAAAACCTTTAGAGAACAACGGCCGCACTTGCCTGTCGAATTCAGATTTTAGCAAATTTATAACTTCCTGTGGAGGCATATTTTTCTTGAGCAGGTAGGTGGAAGGGAACAAATAACCTTCCAGCTTCTGCGCGCGCGCCAGTTCCAGGAACTTCGCTCCCGAAGTGACACTGTTGGCCTCCAGGCGCTCGGCCACCTGCTCCATGCGCCACCCCTCGGGGATCACCACGCGGATGCTGCTGACGTAGGTGCTGTGCGTCAGTTTCCACAGCGCCTCCTCGGCGGACATGCTGGAACGCAGCGCGTACTCGCCCGGCATCAGCCGCTTGCCGGTGCCGGTGAGCTTTACCAGTATCTTGAACCAGGTGGAACTGAGGATGACGCCGTTCTGCCTGAGCTCGGCGGCCACCTTGCCGGCGCCCGCGCCTTCGGGGATGGTGACTTTTACCGGCTGGCCGGGCCAGAAGAAATAGAGGGACAGCAGCAGCAGGCCGGCCGCCAGGACGACAAGGATGGTTTTAAGTTTTCTCATAACAGACGCCGCGAGTATACCTGCCTGTAAACCGGCCCGGCCGGGGTCAGCGCGCTCTCCATCAGTTCCACGGAAGCCACCCGGCTGCGCGCCCTTTTGGCGGGGGCGAAATCGGACACGCGCCGCGTAAAATTGTCGGGCAGTTCGCCCTTGACCCGGCCTATGGTGACGTGCGGCTCGAAGCGGTTCTCGAACATCAGCCCGGCCTCCGCCAGACCGGCCGCCAGCTTGTCGGCCAGGGCGCGCAGCTCCTGCGCGCCTTCCCCGATGCCCACCCACAGCACGCTGGGCCGCCGGGCGGAGGGGAATACCCCGAAACCTCCCAGCGAAACGTCGAAAGCCTTAATCCCCTCCAGCCCCGCGTCGAGGCCCTTCACCGCCTGCTCGGCTTTGGGCAGGTCGCCGAGAAAGGCGTAGGTCAGGTGGAAATTTTCCGGGGCCACCCATTTAACGGCGCCCCGACCGGCGTTAGCGGCGGCGTAGTCGGCTATCGCCTTTACGCTGGCCGTGAAAGCGGGCTCGAAGGAAGAGGCGACGAAGAGCCGCACCCCTATTCCTCCTCCTGCAGTTCTTCGTCCGCGCGCTGCCGCGCGGCCTTCGCCCGGGCCGCCTTGGCTTTGGCGCGGGCGGCAGCCTTTGCCTTGGCCGCGCGGGCGGCCTTGCCGGCCGGCGCGGCGGAACTCTTGAGCTGCCTGCGTATCACCTTGCGCTTGAGAGCCTGGTCGCGCAGCGCGGCGCGCCGCTCCAGGGAGCGGGGCTTCCAGCCCTTCAGCGCGGGCAGGCGCTTGCGCATGTTGGAGACGGCCGTGCGGTGGCGCCCCAGGCGCGACAGGGGCGTCACGCGCAGGCGCTTCTGCGACGGGCTGAAAACGATCTCGTTGTTCTTCTCCAGCAGGTATTCCTGCGGGGTACCGCCGGAGTCTTCCTCCTGCGTGACGGCTACGCGGCCCTCGTCGAAGACGCCCGCCGAGAACTCCTTGCTGAGCTGAGAATATTCCACCGCGAATTCCGTGCCGCGCACGGCGCAGACCGCAGAGGGGGTGCGCACTTTCATGCGGTGTTTCTCGTTTAGAAAATGTTTGATCTTGGCCACGAGGGAACCGAAGTTAAGGGAGAAGACGGCGTCCTCCTGCTCCAGCGAGGAGATCTCCAGCTCGGTATTGCGGCCCAGGGACATCGCGCCCTTGTCGTCGAGGTAGATCTCGGCCAGGCCGTCGGACGAGGTCTTGACCATGTCGTTGGGATCCAGCGGCATCTCGCCGGTGATCCTGGACCACTCGTCCCCGTCCACGGTCTTCACCATGACCGTACCGGAGATAACCTTAAGCCGGGCGTCCCAGGACTGGGTCTGGGCCTGCGAATAATTCCCGGACTTCATCATCTGCTCCATCATCTTGCGGTAGTCGGAGTCGTCGGCCTCCTGGGACGCGGCCGGGCCGGCCGCGAGCAGCAGCGGCAAAGCGAAGAGTTTCAGGCTTAGTTTCATAACGGCCACCGCCTTATTTTTCAATTTTCCGGAACTGCCGGCGCCCCACCTGCAGCACGCAGGCGCGGGGCTCGAATACGATGTCCTCTGGCACCTTCTCGCCGTCCAGGCGCACGGCGCCCTGGTCTATCAGGCGCCGGGCTTCGTTCATTCCCTTTGCCAGGCCGGCCGCCACCAGCAGATAGGACAGCTTGCCGGCCTTCTCGGCGCGGTATACCGGCATATCCTCGGGCAGCTCCTTGCGGGAAAATACCTGCTCGAAATGCTGGCGCGCGGCAGCCGCCTGCTCGGCGTCGTGGAAGCGGGCGGTGATCAGGCCGGCCAGGCGCTTCTTGGCCTCCATCGGGTGTTCGGCCTTCACGGCGGCCAGGTCCTCGGAGGTCAGCAGCTCGTAGTAGGAGTACATCAGCGCGTCGGAGACCGACATCACCTTGCCGAACATGTCGTTGGGCAGGTCGTTGAGGCCCACATAATTGCCGTAAGACTTGGACATCTTCTTCTCTCCGTCGGTGCCCACGAGCAGCGGCATCGTCATCACGGCCTGCGGCTCCTGCGCGTGCAGCTTCTGCAGGTCGCGGCCCATCAGCAGGTTGAAGATCTGGTCCTGGCCGCCCAGCTCCACGTCGGCCTTCACGGCCACGGAGTCGTAGCCCTGCAGGATGGGGTAGAGGATCTCCAGCAGGCTGATCGGGGTCTCGGCCTTCATGCGGGCGCGGAAGTCCTCGCGCTCGAGCAGGCGGGAGATGGTGACGCTCTTGGCGATATTGACGAAATCCGACACGCCCACGGCGGGGCTGGCGAAGAAGGGCTTGAGCCACTCGCTGTTGAAGCGGATCTCGGTCTTCTCCCTGTCGAGCACCTTGAAAGCCTGCTCGGTGTAGGTTTTGGCGTTCTTGGCCACGGTCTCGTGGTCCAGCACCGGCCGGGTCAGGTCGCGGCCCGAGGGATCGCCCACCTGGGCGGTGAAATCGCCTATGATCAGGACGGCGGTGTGGCCGAGGTCCTGGAAGCGGCGCAGCTTGCTCATGACCACGCTGTGGCCGAGGTGCAGGTCCGGACTGGAGGGGTCCGCGCCGAACTTGATGCGCAGCCGCTTGCCCGAGGAAAGTTTCTTGGCCAGGTCGTCGCGGCCCACTACGTCAACGGCGCCGCGGGTGACCTCTTTAAGGATCTCGTCAGTGTTCATGGATAAATTATATTAATTTAGGAGCGCCTTGCTCCCGGGTTTACTGGAAGCCGTAAGGGTCGGCCTCAACGAAATACTTGACGCGGGGCCGGGGGGGCAGCGCCAGCGCGCGCTCCAGGCAGAGCGCGGCGGTGCGCTCCGAGGCGGCCTTTACCAGGTAATACTCGCTGTGGAAGCGCCGCTTCTCCTGGCCCTGCGGCGTGACCGGGCCCAGGATCTCGCCCTCGTCGGCGCCGCTGCCCAGAAAGGAGAGGGCCGCCAGCAGGTCCGCGGCCGCGGCGTCCAGCGCGCGCCGGTCCACCGAGGCCAGGCGCACCTTGAGTATATGGGAGAAGGGTGGGTAGAAGAAGTCCTTGCGCGCCGCCAGTTCCCCATCGGCGAACGAGGGGTAATCCATCTCTGTGAGGCGGGAGAAGACGTAATGGCCGGCTTCCCGGGTCTGGATGAAGAGCTCGCCGCGCGCGCCCAGCAGCCGCCAGGCGCCGTAGAAGGCCCGGTAGGATTTTTCGGAAGCCCTGAAATCGGCGCCGGACAGGTCCGAGTCCGCGTCTATGAAAGCCGCCAGGCTCAGGCGCGGGGCGCCCAGCTCGCGCAGCGCGATGCGGGTGCCCACCAGCACGTCGGCCTCGCCCTTAGAAAAGCTCTCCAGCTCGCCGCGCATGGTCTTCAGCGAGCCGCGCAGCACGTCGCCGTCGAAGCGCGCTATTTTGGAACCGGGCAGCAGCCGGGCTATGGCCTCCTGCGTCTTCTGCGTGCCGGCGCCCAGATCGCGGAACACCTTCCCGCCGCAGGCGGGACAGACGACCGGCTTGGGCTCCTTCTTGCCGCAGCGGCGGCACAGCAGCACCGGCCCGGCCTCGGCCGTCTTTAAAAGCGTCATGCCGGGGCCGCAGTCGGCGCAGCGAGCCATCCAGCCGCAGTTGGCGCAGAACAGCCGCGAGGCGTAGCCCTTGCGCGCGGCTATCACCAGCGCCTGGCCCCCGGCGGCCACGGTCCGGCGCAGGCTGTCGGCCAGCGGACGGGCCAGGATATCGCCGGGGTACTGCGTCATGTCCAGCACCCGCACGTCGGGCCCTGGGCCGGCCAGCCGCGCCGCCGGCACGGCGTCGAAGCGCCGCAGCTCTCCTGAGGCGGCGGCGCCCCAGGCCTCTATCGACGGGGTTGGACTGGCCAGCACGGCCGCGCCGCCCAGCGCGCGCATGCGCCGCAGCAGCACCTCGCGGGTATGGTAAAAAGGCTCGGCCTCCTCCTGGCGGTACACTTCCTCGTGCTCGCCGTCCATCAGGGCCAGGCGCAGGTCCTTGAAAGGCAGGAAAGCCCCGGTGCGGGTGGCTATCACTACCTTATAGCGGCCGGCCACGGCGCCGTTCCAGGCCTCGGAGCGTTTCTTGGGCGTCAGCCTGGCGTGCCAGACGCCCACGCGGCCGGGGAACACCGTCTCCAGCGCGGCCGCGAGTTGCGGTATGAAATTGAGGTCCGGCACCAGCAGCAGGCCCTGCGCGGCCTCGGCCTGCAGCGCGGCGGCGAAGACCGCCGGGTACACGGCCTCGCGGCGCTCCAGCGGGGCCAGGCGCAGCAGGTAGCCGCCCGCCCTGGACGAGGAGAGGGCTTCGATAAATTTCTTAAGCTCGGGCAGTTCCGGCGGCGGGAAGCCGGCCGCGGGCGGCTCGGCAGGGGGCGGGGCGGAGCGCTCGGCCGGCGCGTGGGCGTAGAAGGCGCCCAGGCAGAGCCCGTGGGGGGAGCCCCAGCGCGCCGACATCCAGGCGGCCAGCGCGGGCGCGTCCTCGGGGAACAGCGGGTCCTCGTCGAGCAGGCGCGTGACGGATTTGAGTTCTTTGAAGCGCGTGAGGTCGGCGTCCTTCTCGGGCAGCACGCGCAGGATAACGCCCACGGCGGCCGCGCGCTTGCCCAGCGGCGCCTCGGCGCGCAGGCCCGGGGCGGCCCGGAGCTCAAGTTCGTCGGGCAGCAGGTAATAAAAAGTCCGCCGCAGCGGTATAGGAAAAGAAAGTTCAGCCAGCATTGGGGTCAGGTCTTTACTTTTGACCTTTTCTACTGCGTCCGCGGAGTTTCAGCGGACCGGGCGCAGGTCAAAAGTAAAGACCTGACCCCGGATTAGATTTTACCAGTTTCCAGGAAGGCCTTGAGCATCTTCATGTCTTCCCAGGTGTCGCGTTTGAGGTTGGGGTTGCGCAGCAGGGCCGCGGGATGATAGGTGGGGATCAGTTTGACGGGGCGGCCCGGGACTATCTCTACCGGATAATCGTAGGCGCGGCCGCGCATCAGCGAGATGCCCTTGTCGGTATTGAGCAGCACTTTGGTCGGCACGGAACCGAGCGTGACGATGCAGGCCGGCTTGATGGCGCGCAGCTGCTCGTCGAGGTACGGGCGGCAGGCGGCGATCTCATCGGGCGTGGGCGGGCGGTCGTTGCCGTGCGACTCCGGGTCCGCCGGGTTCTTCATGGGGTGGCACTTGACGATGTTGGCGATATAGACGTCCGAGCGCTTGAGGCCAAGCACGGTCTCCAGGATCTTGTCGAGCAGCTGGCCGGAGCGGCCCACGAAGGGCTCGCCTTTGTGGTCCTCCTGGAAGCCGGGACCCTCGCCGACGAAGACGACTTTGGCCTTGCGGTTGCCCACGCCGAAGACGGCATTGAGGCGGGCAGAGCCCAGGCCGCAGTTGCGGCAGGCCTTAACCTGTTCGGCGAGCTCGTCCATGCTGGCGTTTATTTTTGCAGGCATAAGTGGGGCGGGGGAGGCCAGGGAGGCCGCAGGGGGTACCGGGGCGGCGGCCGGGGCCGACTTGCCGGCCCGGGAAAGGACGGGCGCCGTCGTAGCGGCGCCCGCGGGCGGCGGCTCTGTCAGATCCTCGTCGAGAGACCTGATATAGGCTGCCAGGTCCTTCGCGGTTTCAGCGAGCTGCCGCTTCATGCTTATTCCTTGGAAGGCTTCTCTTCCTTGGCGTCCTTGCGAACGCGCTTGGCGTCATCGGGGCGCTTGGAGGAGAGCTTTTCCTCGATCTCCTGGTCCTTCTTCACGGCCTCTTCGATCTCGGGGACCTGTACCTTGCCGCTGACCACGTCGAGCAGGGAGCGGTCGATCAGCTCGGCCATCGTCATGCCGCGGGAGTCCTCCTGGCGGCGCAGGTGGCGGGCCCACTGCATGGCGCGCACGATATCGGTGTACTTGGACGGGCCGTAGTCCGAGATCAGCTGCTCCAGGTCGGCCTCGTTCTCTTTCACGTTCTTAGCTTGCGTCGTCATTTTGAACCTCCGTTGAACTTAAAAATCTTTCCTGGAGAGCTGGGTGCCGAAAGAGCGCACCTTGTCCAGGTTCCTGGCGGTCTTGAGCGTTTCGAGCTCGGCTATGGCCGCCACCTCGCGTATCGTCTCGGGCAGCCTGTCGTTGATGACCAGGTAGTCGAAGCCTGACGCCACTTTTATCTCTGAGCGGGCCGTCTCCAGCCGCACCGCGACGTTCTCCGGGGCCTCGCCCCGGCCGCGCAGCCGCTGTACCAGCGTCTTCAGATCCGGCGGCAGCAGGAACACCGTGACCGCCTCCGGAAAGATCTTTTTTACCGAGCGGGCGCCCTTTACATCTATCGTCATCACCGGGATGCGGCCCTTTTCCAGCACCGCCATCACCGACTTGACCGGGGTGCCGTAGTAATTGCCGTGCACCTTCGCCCACTCCAGCAGCTTGCCTTCCTCTCTGAGCTTGAGGAACTGCGGTATCGTTACGAAAAAATAATCCTTACCCTCAACCTCGCCTGGACGCCTGGACCTCGTGGTGCAGGTCACGCTGAAGGCGAACTTCCGGTTGAGCTTCAGCAGGCCGGAACGCACGACGGTCTTTCCGCCCCCTGAGGGGGCGGAAAGAACCATCGGGAAGTACTTGTGCGTTCTGCGCTGCACTTACTTGTTCTTGCGGGGCTTGCGGATCTGCGACTGCGCCGCGGCCAGTATAGCTATCGGCACGCGGAACGGGGAGCAGCTCACGTAGTTCAGGCCCGCGTTGTGGCAGAAGTCCACGGAAGCCGGGTCGCCGCCCTGCTCGCCGCAGATGCCGATCTTCAGGTCTTTACGGGTCTTGCGGCCGCGCTCGACGGTGATCTTGATCAGCTCGCCGACGCCGTCCTGGTCTATCGTCTGGAAGGGGTCCACGGGGATGATGCCCTTTTCCGTGTACTCTTTCAGGAAGAAGCCCGAGTCGTCGCGGGAGTAGCCGAACGTCATCTGCGTCAGGTCGTTGGTGCCGAACGAGAAGAACTGCATCGTCTCGGCGATCTTGCCGGCCTGCAGCGCGGCGCGCGGGATCTCGATCATCGTGCCGACCATGTAGGTCAGTTTGACGCCCTTGGCCTTGGAGACCTCGGAGTAGACGCGGTGGATGATCTCGGACTGGTGCTTGACCTCGTTCTCGAGGGAGACCACGGGGATCATGATGTCCGGGTACACCTTGACGCCTTCCTTGTACAGTTCGGCGGCCGCCTCGAAGATGGCGCGGGCCTGCATCTCGGTGATCTCCGGGTAGGTCACGCCGAGGCGCACGCCGCGGTGGCCCATCATCGGGTTGCTCTCGTGCAGGGCGCTCGCGCGGGCCTGCAGCTCGTCGAAGGAGATGCCCAGGGACTTGCCGAGTTCCTCGAGCTTCTCTTTCTGGGTGGGCACGAACTCGTGCAGCGGCGGGTCCATCAGGCGGATGGTGACATGGAAACCTTCCATGACCTTCAGCGTCGCCTTAAGGTCGTTCTTCATGAAGGGGAAGAGGTCGTTGAGCGCGGCTTTGCGCTCCTCGAGCGTCTTCGACATGATCATCTTGCGCAGCTGGAAGAGCGCCTGGTCGGAGCCCTTGCCGTAGAACATGTGCTCGATGCGGAACAGGCCGGTGCCCTCGGCGCCGAACTTGCGGGCGACGGTGGAGTCGGCGGGAGTGTCGGCGTTGGTCCACACCTTGAGGGCGCGGATGGAGTTGCAGAGCTTCAGGAACTCGCCGAGGGTCCCGAGGGACTCGCTGGCGTCAACCATGTCCATCTTGCCCTTGTACACGAGGCCCTTGGAGCCGTTCAGGGAGATGAAATCGCCTTCCTTGAAGGTCTCGCCGCCGAGGCGCAGCACCTTGGAGCCGTGCTCGATCTCGACGCCGGCGCAGCCGACGACGCAGCACTTGCCCCAGCCGCGGGCCACGAGGGCCGCGTGGGAGGTCATGCCGCCGCGGGCGGTCAGGATGGCCTCGGCCGCGCGCATGCCCTCGACGTCCTCGGGGTTGGTCTCTTCGCGGACCAGGATGACCTTCTTGCCGTCCTTGAACCACTTAACGGCGTCGGCCGCGGTGAAGACGATCTGCCCCACGGCGCCGCCGGGGCCGGCCGGGAGGCCTTTGCCTATCGGCTTTATCTTGGCTTCGGCCTTGGGGTCGATGGTGGGGTGCAGCAGCTCGTCGAGCTGGGAGGGGGTGACGCGCATCACGACCTCTTCCTTGGTCGCCAGGCGCTCCTTGTGCATGTCGATGGCCATGCGCACGGCGGCGGGGCCGTTGCGCTTGCCGACGCGGCACTGCAGCATGTACAGCTTGCCGTTTTCGACGGTGAACTCGATGTCGAGCATGTCGCGGTAATGCTTTTCGAGCTTGGCGCGGATGCCGGCGAGCTCTTTGTAGCAGGCGGGCATCATCTGCTCCATCGACTTGAGGTTGCGGCTCTGGTCGGAGCGGCTGGGCTCGTTGATGGGGTGGGGGGTGCGGATGCCGGCGACGACGTCCTCGCCCTGGGCGTTCTCGAGGAACTCGCCGTAGAAGTAGTTCTCGCCGGTGCCGGGGTTGCGGGTGAAGGCCACGCCGGTGGCGGAGGCGTCGCCCATGTTTCCGAACACCATGCTCTGCACGTTGACGGCCGTACCCCACTCGGCGGGGATGCCTTCGATCTTGCGGTACTGCACGGCTTTGTTGCCCATCCAGGAGGCGAACACGGCGCCGATGGAGCCCCACAGCTGGTCCATGTGGTTGTCCGGGAATTCTTTGCCGATGACTTCCTTGACCTTGGCTTTGAACTGCTCGGCCAGGGTCTTCAGGTCGTCAGCGCTCAGGTCGGTGTCGAGCTTGGCGCCGCGGGCCTTCTTCATGGCCTCCATCAGGTGCTCGAGCTGCTTGCGCACGCCCCTGTTGTCCTCGACCTCTATGCCGGCGGCCTTTTCCATGACGACGTCGGCGTACATCATGATCAGGCGGCGGTAGGAGTCGTAAACGAAGCGGGGGTTCTTGGTGAGCTCGATGAGGCCCGGGATGGTCTCGCTGGTGAGACCGCAGTTAAGGATGGTCTCCATCATGCCGGGCATGGATTTGCGGGCGCCGGAGCGGATGGACAGCAGGAGGGGGTTCTTGGCGTCGCCGAACTTTTTGCCGGTCAGTTCCTCGACCTTGCGGATGTTCTTTTCGACTTCCTGGGTGAGACCCTTGGGATAGGAGCGCTTGTTGCCCCAGTAGTAGGTGCAGATCTCGGTGGTCAGCGTGAAGCCCGGGGGAACGGGCAGGCGCAGGGAGGGGTGGCCGGCCATCTCGGCGAGGTTCGCGCCCTTGCCGCCCAGCAGGTTCTTCATGGACTCCTTGCCGTCGGCTTTGCCGCCGCCGAAGAAGTAGATCATTTTCTTGGAAATTTTCACGGAATTGGATGCTTTAGCTTTGGATTTTACGGCCGTCTTGGGCATATACGTTGGCTCCTGTTGTCTTTGGCTGTCTGGCCCGCGGGTGCGGGCGGAAACCCTGTTGGGAGGGCTTTCCATAATGATACAAAATGGGGGGCCGCAGGGGCAATAATATAAAGGAAGGGTGGGACAACGCTAACGTATTGGCGGCCTAGCGCGTGGACGGGGCCCGAAAAACCGCCGTCTCGCACACCGTGCTCGCGGCTGCCCGTCTCGGCCCTCGCGCTATGCAAGCTCGGGCCTCCGACAGGCTTTTTCTGTCCCCATCCACGCGCTTTCCGCCAGGTCCGCTATACTTAGCGTAGTCACTGAAAGACGGGAAAAGGTGAGGGGAAGGGGAGACCGCAGGGGCAGGGTTAGCAAAACCTTCATGAGGGCGAGGCTTGCATAGCGCCGAGCCCGATTGATGAGCGAGCGCACGGTGTGCGCGAGCGCGTTTTGCGTTCCTGCCCCTGCGGTATGCCCCGACTGTGCTTCTCGCGGCAGCCTTTAAGAAGGCGTTACTTTGTGAACTTGCGCTCTAGGTATTCGATGGCGATAGGGACCAGGAAGAAGAGGAGGACGAGGACGGTGAAGGAGAAGAGCGTGCCGCCGAGAGCGCGCAGGCGGGCATCCACGCCGCCGGCCTGGAAGAGCACGGCGGCGCCGATGATACCCAGGATGCGGTTGCGGCGCTTGACTTCGGAGAGTTTCACTCTTTGATCCCTTCCAGGTCCAGCATGAAAGCGAATTCAAAAGCGGTCAGTTTCAGCGACTCGAAGCGGCCGGACTTGCCGCCGTGGCCGGTATCCATGTCGGTCTTGAGCAGCAGCAGGTTACTGTCGGTCTTGAGGTCGCGCAGCTTGGCCGCCCACTTGGCCGGCTCCCAGTACTGCACCTGCGAATCGTTGAGGCCGGTGGTGATCAGCAGGTTAGGGTAAGCCTTGCGTTCCACGTTATCGTAAGGGGAGTAGGAGAGGATGTACTCGTAATACTCCTTCACGTTCGGGTTACCCCACTCGTCGTACTCGGAGGTGGTCAGCGGGATATCCGGGTCGAGCATCGTAGTCGCCACATCCACGAAGGGAACCGCGGCGATGATGCCGCGGTACAGCTCCGGGGCCAGGTTGGCCACCGCGCCCATCAGCAGGCCGCCGGCCGAACCGCCCTCTGCGTAAACATGGGCCGGAGAGGTATAGCCCTCTTTGATCAGGAACTTCGTGACGTCGATGAAGTCGTAGAAGGTGTTCTTCTTCTTCAGCTGCCGGCCGTCCTCGTACCAGCGCCGGCCCAGCTCGGAGCCGCCGCGTATATGCGGGATGGCGCAGATGAAGCCGCGGTCGAGCAGCGACAGCCGCACGGAGCTGAAGTACGGGTCGGAGCTGTAGCCGTAGGAGCCGTAGGAATAAATATAGAGGGGGTTTTTGCCGCTCTTCAGGTCCAGGCCTTTCTTATAGACGATGGAGACGGGCACCCGCTCGCCGTCGCGCGCGGCCACCCACAGGCGTTCGGCCTTATAATCCTCCGGCTTGAAGGAGCCCAGCACCTCCTGCCGCTTCATCAGTTTCTTGGCGCCGGTCTTCAGGTCCACGTCGTACACCGAGTCCGGCGTGGTCATGGACTCGTAGCTGACGCGCAGCGTGCCGGTCCTGTACTCGAAGTTCTCCGCCAGCTCCAACATGTAAGCCGGCTCGTCGAAATCTATCCAGCTCTCCGCGCCGGCCGCGCGGTCGAAGACGTGGAGGCGGCCGAGGGCGTTGGTCCTCTCCTTGAGCACCAGCCAGTTCTCGAACACGTCCATGTACTCCACCAGGGTATCCGCGCGGTGGGGGACCAGCTCGGCCCAGTGCGCCCTGGCCGTAGCGGAGGAGGGACAGACGGACACCTTGAAGTTGCGGGCGCCGTCGTTGTTGAGCACGTAGAACCTGTCGCCCCCGTCCTCCACGTCGTACTCGAGCCCGGTCCGGCGGGCCTGGAAGACCCGCGGGGCGGCGCCCGGCTTGTCCGCCTCAAGAAGCCGGTACTCGGTGGACAGCGTGGAGCCGGAACGCAGGAAAATGAATTTATCGGTGTTGGACTTGGAGACGGTGACCTCGAAAGTCTCGTCGGCCTCGAAGAAGACCTCGCGGTCCGCGGCGGCGCCCAGTTCGTGCGCCAGCACGCGCTCCCAGCGCAGCGTCTCCGGGTCCTGACGCACGTAGAAAAGGGTTTTATTGTCCGCGGCCCAGGTCATGTTGCCGGCGGTCTTCTCCAGTTTTTCATTCAGCGTCTCGCCGGTGCGCAGGTCCTTGAAATACACGTCGTAGAAACGCCGCCCGCCGGTGTCCAGCGCGTAGGCTATCATGGCGTGGTCGGGACGGATGGCGGGGAACAGCACCGAGCAGTAGGGCTTCCCCTTCGCCAGGTCGTTGACGTCCAGCAGCACCTCCTCCCGGCCTTCGGGAGAACCCTTGCGGCGGGCGTAGACGGGGTATTCGCCGCCGGCCTTGTAGGTCTTATAGTAATAGTAATCGCCGTATTTGAACGGCACGGTCGAGTCGTCCTGCTTCACGCGGGCCTTCATCTCGTCGAAGAGCGCGGCCTGGAAATTCTCGGTATGGGCCATCGCCGCGGCGGCGTAGGCGTTCTCGGCAGCGAGGTACTTTATCACGCCGGGGTTCTTGCGGTCCTTGAGCCAGTAGTAATCGTCCACGCGCGCGTGGCCGTGCTTCTCGAGCCGGTAAGGTATCTTTTCTGCCCTGGGCGGCAGGACGGCCGCCGCGCCCTCAAAAGCGGGCACGCAAAATACCGCCGCCAGGAATATCGCTCTCATGGTCCGTCCCTCCGGCCGACATCGCTAAATGCCCATGCGGGCCAGTATCATGCAGATCTCGTTGACGACGGAGACCATCTGGGGGTGCGAAGCCTCGAAGCCTTTCACGGCGTAAGAGATGCCGGAAATGGACAGGTTCCTGAGCTGCACGCTGGCGTTGCCGCGCGTGACCTCGTGCGCGGCGGCCTCGGTGAAATAGCCTATGCTCCGGGCCTCGTCGAGGCGGGACGGCGGCAGTTCGGCCAGTTCGGCTTTCAGTTTGCCCAGCAGGGCCACCAACTCGGCTTTTTCCTTTGAGTCGCCGGCCTGCACCTTGGCGATAGCGGATTCAATTTTAGCGAGAGTGTCTTTGATCACGTTGCCTCCATGTTCCTACCGCTCAAAACTACCAAATACGCCCCGGGGTGTCAAATAAACGCGCCATTATGCTAATCTTTGAAATATGATGGGAAAAGCCGAGATAGTCTGCACCGGCTCCGAGCTGCTGGCCGGCAAACTCAACCTTTACGTGCCGCTCTTCCACGAACGCCTCGCGCCGCTGGGCTTCGCGATAACCCGGGAGCAGAGCTCCGGAGACAGCCTCGAGGCCGTGCGCGACTGCCTGGCCGGGGCGCTGCGGCGCGCCGACCTGGTGCTGGCCTGCGGCGGCCTGGGCCCCACTTTCGACGACGTCACGCGGCAGGCCGCGGCCGCCGCCCTGGGCCTGCGCCTGGTACATTCCAAGGCCTGCGAACGCATCCTCTCTTACAATTACGGGCTGAAACGCCTGCCGCCCAACTTCAAGGACCAGTGCCTGATAGTGGAGGGCGCCAAGACGCTGGAGAACACCAACGGCACCGCCTTCGGCCAGGTGCTGACCCGCGGCCGCAAGATGCTGGTGCTGCTGCCAGGCCCGCGCCGGGAGTGGGAACCGATGTTCCCGAATTTTCTCGAGGAGGAGATCCGCTCCTTTTTCCGGCTGCCCGGGCAGCGGCAGGTGAAGCTGCGCGCGGCAGGCCTCTGGGAGACCCAGGCCGAGCGCCTGCTCCGCCCGGTGATGCGCCGTCATAAGGACCTGCGCTTCACCATCCTGGCCGGTCCCGGCACGGTGGACTTCATCATCGGCGGCGACGACGCCCGCGGCGCGGTAGAGCGTGCCGCCGCCGCCTGCCGCCGCCTGCTCGGCGAGAACCTGTACGGCGAGGGGGAGGCCACCCCGGCCTCGGCGCTGGGCGCCAGGCTGAAGGCCGCCGGACGGACCGCGGCCGGCGCCGAATCCTGCACGGGGGGCCTGGCCGCGAGTCTGATCACCGACATCCCCGGCAGCTCGGCCTGGTTCAACGGGGCCGCGGTGGTCTATTCCAACGGCGCCAAGAGCGGGCTGCTCGGCGTAAGGTCCGCCACCCTGAAGAAGCACGGGGCTGTTTCCGCGCAATGCGCGCGGGAACTGGCCGAGGGCGCGCGCCGGGTTTTCGGCAGCGATTACGCCTACTCCGTGACCGGCATCGCCGGGCCGGACGGCGGCTCGGCGGACAAGCCGGTGGGCCTGGTCTATTTCGGTCTGGCCGGCGGGCGGGGCGTCAGGGTGTTCCGGCGTAAATTCCCGGGCGGGCGCCAGTTCGTAAGGGCCTGCGCCGCTAATTTTATTTTAGACGAGCTGCGAAAAATAATAAAATAGTCGGAGATGTTTTATCCGCTTTGATTCAAGGAGAACGATATGAAGAATTTCATGCTTCCGCTGGCCGCCTCGGCCCTCTTGCTGGCCGCCTGCGGCAAAAAAGAACAGCCCGCCGCGCAGACTGAACCGCAGCCGGCTCAGGCGCAGCCCGCGCAGGCGCAGGCCGCCCCCGCCGCCGGCTATGCCAAAAAGGAAACCTATTTCAAGCTGCCCAACGCCGCGGGCGGCGAGCTGGACCTGGCCGCCTACGCCGGCAAGCCGGTGCTCGTGATGTTCTTCACCGAAACCTGCCCCTACTGCCGCAAGGCCGCGCCGTTCATACAGAAGGTCGCCGCCTCTCACGGCCCCGGCCTCAGCGTGGTCGGCATCTGCGTGCAGGACAGCGCGCAGGCCGCCAAAAACTTCGCCCAGGACTTCAGCCTCACCTTCCCGCTGGCCTACAAGGGCAAGGAGATCTCCCGCAATTACCGCACCCAGGGCGTGCCCTATATCTACCTGCTCGACAAGAACCACGAAGTCTACGACGTCTGGGAGGGCTACGACCCACAGTACGACGGCTCTATCCTTAAGGCGGTAGAAACGGTATTGGCCGGCAAGTAACGCGGTACGGGGGGACAAGATAATGGCGACTGAAATACAGAAAGGGACGATACTGGTGCACCGGGTCTTCGACGTGGCCGGGGAGATCTCGCTGCCGCGCGCCGAGCAACTGCTCAGCGACCAGGCCAAAGGGCCGCGCCTGAAGTTCCCTACCGACACCCGCCGCGCCATCATAATCAAGGAATCCCCGCTCAAGGCGGACCTCGGCGAGGAGATGCTGTCCCTGGCCGGCGTCAACCACAAGGTCAGGCTTTTCTCCCGCATCTGGAACTACGGCGTCATAACGGTCACCATAGAACTGCCCATCCCGCCCGGCACCTCCTGGACGGACCTGGTCGGGATGGCCGCCGCGCTGGAAAAATCGGAGGAGATAGAGCTGCTGGCCGTGTCGCGCAAGGACGCGCTGAAGAGCCGCATCATGCCGGCCCTGTCCCATCCGGCCGACTGGGAGATCTCCGAAGACTACATCACCTACATCGTCGAAAAAGCCGACGGCTCCGACGACCCTAAAGCCTTCATCCGTAAAGTGGACGTGGCGGCGCTGATCCTGGCCGAGTCCAAGGAACTGCTGGTGGACGACCACCGCAACTTCCTCGTCGAGAGCGCCACGCAGTACTCCCGCTCCGACCTGGCCATCATAGACTGGAACTCCGCCCTGCTGATAGAGCCGGACGGCGAGCGGGACGTCGCCGACGTGATAGAGTTCTCCCTGACCCACCTGCTCGAGTTCCGCTACTACGACGAAATGCTGGACCGCAAGCTGGACCAGCTCTACGACACGATGGAGCAGAAGCGCGAGAGCGTGGGCAACATCTTCCGCAACTTCTACGACGCCGCGGCGGAGGACTCCAGCAGCAAGTACATGGAATTCTCGGAATTCCTGGGCCGGCTGGAAAACTCGCTGAAGACCGTCGGCGACCCCTACCTGGCCACCGTGTTCAGGGCCTCGGCCATGGAATTCCATTTCGACGATTGGAAAAAGAGCATCTCCCGCAAGATGGAGACGCTCGCCCAGATCAGCCAGATCCTCCACGGCGAGGTTAATACCCGCCGCAGCCACTGGCTGGAAATAATAATAATAATCCTGATCACCATAGAGGTAGTGCCTTTCCTCTACGGCCTGCTGAAATAGGCCCGGTCAGTCCCCGAGCCCGGCGATAGCGGCGGCCACCACGGCCTTCGCCTTGCCGCTCACGCCCCCGCTGGAGCGGTACTTTATTTTCAGGAAATTAAGAGGCTTCCCGTTCTGCTTGATGCGGAAGTCCAGGTGCGGCCCGCTGGAGAGCCCTGTGGAGCCCACGTAACCTACCACGTCGCCCTGCGCCACGCGGCGGCCGGAGCGCACGCCCCTGGCGAAGCCCGACAGGTGGCCGTAGGTCGTGGAATAGCCGCCGCCGTGCTTGAGCATCACCAGCTTGCCGTTGCCGCCCTTCCAGCCGGCGAAGGTAACCGTGCCGTCGGCCACGGCGGAGACCGGCGTACCGCGGGGAGCGGCGTAGTCTATGCCGTGATGCGGCCGGTAGTATTTCAGCACCGGGTGGAAGCGGCGGTTGGTGAAATAGGAGGAAATGCGGCGGTAATGGAGCGGCGCGCGCAGGAACATGCTGCGCAGGGACTCTCCCTTCTCGTCGAAGTAATTGTCCTTCCAGGCCGCCGCGTTCTTGCGGCCGGTCTCGCGCCCGTCGTAAAAAGCGGCCGAGATCTTCTGCGAGACCACCTTGCCGGCGGGGTCTTTCCTGTAGGTCCAGTCGATAGCCCAGCGGTCGCCGGCCCGGACTTCGGTGAGGAAGTCCACGGACCAGGAGAAGATGTCGGCGTAGTCCAGGATAGCGGCCGCCGGTACGCCGGCCGCGCTCATGGACTCCCACAGCGAGGAACTTATCTCCCCGTACAATTTGCCCGAGGCTTCGGCCAGTTCCACGTCCTGTACGAAAACGCCGTACTCGCCGGTTTCGGAGGGGGAGAGCAGGTAGGTCTTGAGGTCGCGGTTGACGGCGAGGGACACCAGCGAGCCCCAGGTGGAGACGGTCAGTTCGTAGGTGTCCTGCGGCCGCAGCCTGCGGAGATTCAGTTCCCGGGACATCGCCCTGGAGATCTTAAACCTGTCGGCGTCGCCCAGACCGCGCTCCTTGAGCACCGAATCCAGCGTGCCGGTGATCGTGCCGCTGGACACGATAACGGAAGGCTCGTCGGGGAAGGCGGGCAGCCAGGGGCGCGACAGGTAGAGCGCGCCGGCCAGCAGCGCCGCCCCGGCGGCGCCGGCCAGCAGGAACCACTTGGCCCTTTCGCGGGAAACGAAGTCGGGGCGCCGCATCAGCAGTACAGGTAGTCTTCCACGAGCTTCTTGATCTCCTCTTCCTTGCCGTAGAGGCGCTCGCTGAGGTTGCGGTCGTCGTGGCTCTTGAGCCGCTTGATGGTACCGTCGATGACCTGCCGGGGGAAAACGCCGCGGGCCTCGAAGGCGTCGCGGTGCTTCTCCAGGGACTCGGCCGAAGCCCAGCACGAGGCCGGCAGCTTGGGCAGCTTCTCCAGCAGGCCGGCGTGAGCCTTGTCGCTGACGTTCTTGTCCACGAAGAACTTGTCGGCGTAGGCCAGCGCGTCCTTGCGCTCGAAGCCGCGGCGGGCGGCCACGCACAGGCCGGCCATCAGGAAATGCAGGTTGGCGGAGCCGTCGGCGGAGCGGAACTCCACCGTCTGGGTATGCTCCACCACGGGGGCCGCGGAGCCGGGATTGGCGTCCTTCACCATGGAGGAGGCGTTCAGCCAGCCCAGCGGGATGCGCACCAGGGCCGAGCGGTTGCGGTAGGCCCAGCAGACGTTGATGGGCGCCTCCTGGTGCGGGACCAGGCGGAAGTAGGAGGTGGGCACGGTATTGCCGAAGGCCGTCATCGGGGCGGCCAGCTCCATGAAGCCGGCTATCGTCTTTCGGGCCGGGGCGGAGAGGACGCCTTTATCGATCATCGCGTTCCTGCCGTTCTTGTAGAGGCAGGTATGCACGTGCAGGCCGCTGCCGGCGTGGCCGATGGAGATCTTGGGCGCGAAAGAAAGGACGACGCCGTACTTGTGGCCGATGCCGTTAAGGATCCATTTGGCCACGGCCAGCTGGTCGGCGGCCTCGGAGGCGGGCACGGGCAGGAACTCTATCTCCTGCTGCGCCATCTCCGACTCCTCGGTGCGGATAAAGCCCACCTCGGCGTGGCCGTACTTGATGCGGCCGCCGGCCTCGGCGATGGCGGCCATCGCCTCCGTGCGCAGGCCCTCCCACTTGGCGAACGGGAAGGCCTCGTGATAGCCCTTCTGCGTGCCGGTAGGGTACAGCGGGTTCTTGGGGGCGATGACGTAGTACTCCAGTTCACCCAGCGCGTGGAAATCGTGGCCGGAGACCTTGCGGAACTCCGCCTCCGAGCGGCGCAGCACCTCAGCGGGGGCGCCGGCGAAAGGCTTGCCGTCGGCGGTGTAGAAGGAGCAGAGAATGTCCACGGCCGGGACCTGCGAGAACGGGTTGACGAAGGCGGTACGGTAGCGCGGCACCACGTAGAGGTCGCTGGAGCCCGCGTCGATCATGCCCTTGAACAGGCTGGAGCCGTCCACGCGTTCGCCGGCGGACAGGATGCGGTCCAGGTAGCGCTCGTCGTTGATGATGAAGTTCAGGGTCTTCAGACGGCCGTCGCCGGCGGCGTAGCGGAAATTCACCATCTTGATGCCGTGGGCCTTGATGTATTTGACCAGGTCGGGGCGGGTGAAATCGCGCGGCTCCTTGTCGAGGAAAGCGGCTATCTTGTTGGCGTAGATCTTGTTCTGGCTCATGTTGGGAACTCCGTTAAACGCATGTTAATCAAAAATGATAACAAATTTTCGCGACCGGAGTGAATTTGCTATATTATGCTTTTGGTGGTTTACAAAGGGGATAAAATGGGGCGCTTCACATTTATATTTGCAGCTGTATTAAT
>MGTZ01000012.1:45365-60724 GCA_001799715.1 Elusimicrobia bacterium GWB2_63_16
TTCCCGGCGCCCGCGCGGGCTGGTGGATATTCGGCCAAGCCGCGAACGAAGTGAAGATTAATTACCTTTATGTCTGCGGAGCTTCACTGGACGAAGCCGGACCTAAAGTTAAAATACCCAGATCCTCCCTTAAAGACGGGATTGCCGTGGTTAAAGGCCGCGCCTCGGTGCGCAAAGGCACGATAGGGGCCGTGCAGGTGAACCTGGCCGAACCCGCCGACTGGCAAAAGGCGAAGCTCTCCTCCGCCGGAACTTTTGAATATTCCTTCGCCCCGGAAACAGGCAGGGTTTACAAGTTTTCCGTTAAAGCCATGGACACCTCCGGCAAGACCAATGAGGTCGCCTCCACGGAGCGGGAACTCCAGTTTATAGACCTGGATATCCGCGCGGAAATCATAAAAACGCTGGACGCGATGATAGCCGCCTACCAGGCGGAGAACGCGACGGCTTTCATGACCTACGTCAGCCCGGACTTCGCAGGTGACGCGGACATCCTGGATACGGCGGTGCGCAAAGATTTCTCGGCGTTCAGCGACATACGGCTGGCCTATACGCTTTCGGGGCTGGCTTCCGGTGACTCCGGGAGAACCTCCGTCGCCATCAACTTCCGGCGGCAGGTGATTGCCTCAAAAGACGGCGAAACGTATTCCGATTCCGGCACGACCGAGTTCGTGTTCAAACAGGTGGAGAAGGGCTGGCAGGTTTACAGCATGAAGAACCCGCTTATTTTCGGCCTCAGCCTGGCCTCCGAGGTCGGCACCGGTTCGGTCCCGCAGCCGCCGGGCGGCGGAGAGATCATAGTTATCGGCACGGGCGGAACCGTGACCACGGTTCCGCCGGGCACAATTACTCAGCCGGGCGGGCCGGAGAGCGACCCGATATTCGCTTACAACGTAACGATCCCGAACGGCCAGAGTTTTAATTTCGCGGACGGGACCCTTTCAGCCGGGGGAGATGTCGTCTATGACGCCACAAACCCGCCGTTTCCCCCGGGCAACCCCGGCAGCATAGTCTTCAAACCCGGAACAAAGTCCGCGCAGCTCGGAGTGATCAACGTAGAGACCGTGACCACGGTTCCCAACCAGTCCACCTATGCGTCAATGCCCTCCGGCCCGCTGATGCCCGATGGCGGCTACGCTCTTTACCTTACCACCGGCAAGTACGTGGTCCTGCAGATCACGGCGATAAATAACCCGTCGTCCATAACCATAAGGTACAAATACCAGCCGAACGGCGCCAACCTGTTCTGATGACAAACCGCCTTAAGCGAACGTTCCTCCCTGTCTTTCTGCTCTGCGCCGCCGCCGTATTCCCCCGCACGGCCGGCGCCGAAGGCTCGGCGAAGGCCGATTTCGCGCTCAATCTTTCGGCGACGGCATTGAACGCCAAAGGGCAGGATACGCAATGGGAGACGGAAAGGCTCGCCATCGAGACCACCTACGAGAAGGCCGCCGAATTCATCGGAAGAAAAGAGAAGGCGGCATTAAAAGATCTTACGCCGCAGGGGTGGAAATCCGTCTGGGAAGCGGACATGAAAAAGATGCTCAAGGCGGTTAACATTACCCTGCAGGTCTCCAAGGCCGCCGAAAAGGCAGCCGGAGGGGAGTATGACGAGGCCGTCCTGGAGCTGGCCTCGGCCGGCGCGGAATATATGGGGAACCCCGTCATAAAGCTCACGGTCGCCGCCATCGTCTATACCAATGAATCGTACAAGCAGGTCAGGGAAACCGGAGCCGCCCGCGATATTGAAGCCCTTTACGGCGCCCTCGACGGCGACAGGCTGGTGCTGGGGAAAGCGAACGCCCAGGCAGAGCAGCCGGCCCTCATCCCCCTCGACAATGAAACGGTCGAGACCATCTACCAGAATTACATCTGGGAAGATACGAACACGCGCAATCTTGTGGCCGCGTATTTCAACAAGAAGGGGGTCGGCTGGTCGGAAGAAGAGTGGCGCCGCGTGCGTAACGCGTATATTGCGGACGCCTGGTCCGCCGACCCCAAACGGATAGCCGAGTATCAGGAGTTGCACAGCGCCTTCAGGAAGAAGACCCTGCCATGGATCAAGATTCTCATAAAGGACGTGAACGAGCAGGCGCGGCTCCGCTGGGGCGAGATGCGCCTGCGGCAGGCCGCCAACGGCCTGGGCCCGTATGTGCAGAGGCTGAATTCTGTCAGCCGCGAGTTCGCGGCTCTTGAAAACCGTTTCAAAGCCCTGGAAACGACACAAAAGAATATCCCGGAATGGCGGACATGGCTCTCGGAAAGTCCCGCCGCGGTCGCGAGCGCTAAAAAGCTTCTCGCCGACCCGGGCAAGGGTAAACCGGCGCGGCAATTGTGCGAAACCTGGCTATCCCGGATGCGCACCGCCGTAAGCGGCGCGCATGTCCTGGGTGAAACACAGCTCTTTAACGCGCTTAAAGTCCAGCAACAGGCCTGGTACGATATTGAGACGGCGCTTGGCGGAATGGTCGGGAAACAGCAGGAGGCTTTGGTGAAAGATCCGACGCTTGTCTACACGCCGCGCGCGGAAGAACCCATAACCGAAGAAAAACGGGTATACCAGGAGAATTTTGAAACGTTCATGAAGCCGTACGCGCGAAAGACCGATCCCGCTCAGGCGCTGCCGGCTATTGTCGCCGCGCTCAACCGCGGGGATTTCGACGCGGCGGAACGGCTAATAGCGGACTTCGATCAGGAGCTCGGCGGCATCCAGGCGTATTACGGCTACGATTCCTACAATGGCGGCTATTACTCCTGCAATGACAAGGGACTTCTCCTCGTCCCGGTTATAAAGGCGAGGGATAGTTTAAACGAGGCCGCCCGCGGCGAAATAACCGCCATCAGCGAACAAGCGGACGCGACGCAGCAAAAGATCCTGGATGCGGAAAAGGAGCGCAGAGGCATTCCGGCCGGACGGACCGCTGAAATGAGCGCCCGTTACGACGCCCTGGGAACATACATAAAGCAGTATCAACAGCAGATCGCGGAATACAATACGCGGATAGCGAAGCACAAAAGGGAGATCGATATCCGCGATAAGGCGTACGAGCTGGCGTTTGCGGTCAACGACGCCCTCAGCCATACGACCACCGACGAGCATTTCGCGAAAAGGAACGAACTGCTGGGCCTTATCGCCGCCGCCAGGGGAATACAGGAACTGCGCAGGGGCCAGTGGGGCCAATACCAGGCGTCCGTCAAGGCGGTGCTGGGGGGGATAGACTACAGCCGTGAGATGGCGCCCCAGCTAGCCGCGCTTGACGCCGCTCTCGAGAAAGTGAAGAAAGAAGACAAGTTCGCCGCCAATGCCCCGTTCGATCATGCTGAAACGATCGGCGAACTTTATTCCCAACTGCAGCAGCGCGCGGGGCAGATAAATGTCCCCGTAGATACGCAGGAGGCGGACCAGAGGCTGGAAGCTGTCGCGGCGGCCTTTAGCAAGTGGGATGACGCGGCCGGGCGCTGGGTGGGGATCGCCGCCGTTCCGGCCGATGAACTCGCCGAGATCGGTGTTTTGGTCGATGCGGAAGGCGCTATGGCGTATGCGACGGAAAGAAATAATATCGATAATCTGATCAACGGCATACCGGCCCTGAAAGCCGATATCAAAAGGAAAGCGGAAGAATACCTGAGCCTTGCCGATGATATCACCAAGGAACGCCGTGAAGGCGCATTGTGGCTGGAAGATAAGATCCGCGAGATTAAAGGTTTTTTTAAGGCCCAGGAAAACCTGAAGCTGCTTAAGAACAAGGGAACCGAGACCTCTCCGGAATATGAAGCGGAGTTCGAAGAAGCGGACGGCATGGCCATAACGAATACCCCGTATCGGCACTACATGCTGCAAAGCGACCTTGCCGCCTATGCCCAAAGCGTGGAGAAGGGCTGGGAAGCCTACGAAGGTTTTAAGTTTATAAAAACACATGCGCCGCAGGTCTACGCGAAATTGAAAGCCGCGGCCGTCCCGGACGTTAAGCCCGCCGCGGAAGAAAACGTTATCGCCAGGACCGGCGAAAGCGCGAGCATCACCCTCTGGGGCAGCGTCCTGGACAAGTTCGAAAAGGCGGCAGGCGGGGTAAAGTACAACGCCTCCGACCTTGATTTTTCCCTGCAGATGCTTGCGCTGCAGAACATTACCGGGCTGGAAAGCGCCATAATCCCCGCGGCCGCCGACAAGAAGGTGCGCTACGCCGCGGCTGATACTTACAAGAAGTATCCCGGTGACTACGACAACACTCTCGGCGGGCGTTACATCGGACTGCTCGCGGCGGTCCAGAACACTTTCGACGCGCGCGAGGAGTATCTGAAGACCCAGAAGACAGGTCCCACCGACCAGCCTTTCCCGCCGCTCGTCCCGCCCGTTACCGACCCGGCGACGGAAGCCGTCGGCGCCATGTACTCGGACTTCCGCGCGGCCTACGAAGCCAGGAACGAGTCCCGCGTGCTGAAGTTCATCTCCCCCGACTGGGACGCCGGTGACGGCACCACCATGAGCGAACTTTCCGGCTACCTGCGCAATATCTTCACGGTCTTCAACGAAGTACGGTGCAGCATCATCGGTCTGCGGGTGACAAAAAAATCCGAAGGAACCTACAAGGCCGTTTATACCATGGTCATAACAGGCAGGATCTTCGACCAGAATATCAGGCACGAGGAGCGTTCAACGGTGGAAGAAGAAGTGGTGCTCACCGACCGCGGGAACCCGGTGATAGCAAAGACGATCAAAGGTAATTTCTGGGAATTTAAGTAGCGCAAACTTATATAATAGCGGATAGTTAGGGAGGAATTGATGAAATTCAGCGCAACCATTACAGCCATGATATGCCTGGCATTGAGCGCACAGGTTTACGCCCAGGACGCCGCGCCGGCTCCCGCCGGCGCCAGCGAATTCCACGCGACGAACGAATTCTCCGTCGTGTCGAACGAGCTGAACGGTCCCGGCAAAAGCGCTTCCTCCCTTACCAAAGGCCTGAATTATCTCGAGGTCCTGAACCTTTATGGCAGCGGCGTTAAAGGCGCCTGGACCTACAACTACACGGCGGGCGGCAAGGCCACCGACGACCTCAGGAATGACTCCAAGAAACTTTCTCTGACCAACATCCAGGGCCGCGCCACCGACAACGTCCACACCGTGACCGTGGGCGACGTGTTCGAATCCTTCTCGCAGTACGCGCTGGCCACCTCGCTTAAGGGCGCGTCATACCGCTTCCTTAAAGAGGGGACAAAACTGCCCGAGGTCACAGGCGTATTCGGCTGGGCCTACCCGCGCTGGGACTCGGTCTGGAAAGACCCGGTGACCCGCACCGTCAACCGCCAGGCCGCGGGCCTCAGGGTCAAGGAGAATTTCAACGGCGACCTCTGGGCGGGCTTAAGTGCCGTATCGGCCAAGGACACCGGCAGGATAACCGCCACGGATGCGCTTTACGACGCGAAGAACTACACGCTGGACTTCAGCTATCTGCCAATGCCCGGCCTTACCGCGGCGGGGGAATACTCACTGTCGGACTCGGAACTCTCACCCGCGGCCGGAACCGCAAAAACCTCCTCGAAGGGCAGCGCCGCCCGCCTGGAACTTGTAGGAGACGCCGACCCCAGCCGCGTCTCCGTGGAGTACGAGAACGTGGAACCGGATTTCTTCTCCGCCCTCGGCTCCGCCAGCCCGGACCGCCGCAAGGTAAAGGCCCGCTGGCGCTACAAGTACACCAAGCGGGTAACCTTCACCTCCGGCCTGCTCTGGTACCGGAACAACCTCGATGGAGACAAGACCGCCGGCACAACCTACAACTGGAAGCCGGAACTCTCCGCCGCAATAAAGAAGCCTTTCTCCGGCAGGCCCTATTCTTTCGCGGACCTGTCCTACAAGTTCGACCGCAAGTACGGCGGCGGCTCCAGCGGGGCGGACCATTACCTGAACGCCAATTACCGCGACCGCTTCGGCGGGCTGGACTCCGACACCAACCTGGGCTATACCCTCTACAGGACCAAGACCGCCGTGCGCGACGCGAAGGAAGTGAACTTCAACACCTCGCTCAACTCCCGCCACCAGGTCAGATCCGTAGTGCTTAAACCTTCCGTGAACCTCGGCACCTGGTACTCGAAGGACGAACTGTCCGACGAGACGGACAAGCTCTATGAATACTCCCTGGGCCTGGGCTTCGAAGCCCCGGACACCAACCTGACCGGCGACCTGCGCTGCGGGGCGAACATGCTGCGCAAATCGGCGGCCGGCACGGACGACTCCGACAAATTCTTCGCCGCCCTCAATACTTACTGGCGCCCCAAACTGCTGGCGAAGCTCAACGACTCGACCGTCTTCCTGCGCGCCGGCTTCAACGACTACTCCTTCAGCACCACCAACCGCAACTTCCGCGAGAAAAGCGTTACGATAGGCCTGAACACTTCGTTCTGACCCGGGGGAAAAACACATGAAAAAACTACTGATCATCGCAGCGGCAATACTGATCTCGGCCGGCACGGCCGACGCCAAGTGGTGGATCTTCGGCAAGTCCGGCGGCGAAGTGGGCCTTAAATACCTTTACGTGAACAAGGTCTCCGCCGACGAAACCGGCCCAAAGATAAAGGTCTTCAAGGAGACGCTGGGGGCCGACGGCCTTATCAAGATAACGGGCAAGGCTTCCGTCGGGAAAAGCTCGGTGGGTTCGGTGCGGATCAGCCTGGACGATAAGGGCACCTGGACGGACGTGAAATTCGCGGAGAACGGCACTTTCGAGCACGCCTTCAAGCCGGAGCAGGGGAAGACCTATATAATGCTGGTAGAGGTTACCGACACCGCCGGCAAGACCAACAAACCGGAAGAGACCCGCAAGGAACTGTCGCTCTCGGACGAGAACATCCAGGCCAAAGTAAAGGAAACCCTGGACATAATGTTCACCGCCTACAGCCGCGAGGACCTGACCAGGTTCCTCGCCAACGTGGGGGAGAATTTCGCGGGCGACAAGGCCATCCTCGAACGGGCCGTAAAGCGCGACTTCGACGCCCTCAGCGCGATAAACCTGCGCTATACCCTCAACAACGTCGCAGCCGGGGCCCAGGGCCGCATCTTCGTCTCGGTGACCTACAACCGCATGGTCCTCGTCAACAAGACCGGGACCACCAGCACCGACAGCGGCGCCACCGAATTCGTTTTCGACATGAACGAAGGCCAGCTCGCGCTCTACAGCATGAAGCAGCCGCTGATGTTCGGCCTGTCGGACCCCGAAGTCGGGACCGGCGTGGTTCTGGGCGGAGGCGAGGGCCTGGTGCTCGACGACTCCGGGGATCTCAGCACCGGGCTCGTAGTGACAAAAAGCTACACGAACCCGGACCAGAGCTTCGGCTATAACATAGAAACGGAGACTTTCGAGGATTGCGACGCCACGGCCCCGAACTGCGGCGGCCACCTCCTGTTCATGCCGGGCATTCCTTATATAGCCGCGGACGACGTGCCGACCAGCGCCTTCATCGGGCCGATCCCCGGCAAGACGGTCTCCACCGCCACCCAGGCTGACGCCCAGGCGGCCGCGGTCAACCAGCAGACGACGCTCACGGCCGGCAGCACCTATGGCCTCAAATACGGCGCCGATTATTACGCCGTGGAGGTAACAAGCCTCTCGGGGTCCGGCGGCGGCCCTTACTCGATAACCATAAAAACTAAAGCGTTCTGATGCGGACCGCGGAAGGGACCGGGCGGCCGGTCCCTTCCAATTTCCGGAGACAAAAATGAAAAAGAAACTTCTGGCCGCGCTCCTGGTACTGACCCTGTGCCCGCGCGTTTTCGCGCAGGCGGACATGATAGCCGACGCCATCAAGGACGTCATCAAGGACAAGATAGAGGGGGACATAGGCAACCTCGCCAGCAAGGCCTACCTGGCCGAGCTCTGCACCTACGTCTACCTGGGCAAAGCAGATAAGCCGGTGGAGAACCTGCTGGGCAATTACGACCCGTCCGGCCTGCCCAAGGACGTCGCCCTTAAAATACTTGAGCGCCTCGTTCCGGAAGCCGCCGGCCCGGTAGGGGTGCTGCTGATGATGAACGACGCGGCCTATACGGGAGTGGAGTACTTCCAGGACTGGGCCAAAGAGACCAACATGGCCGTCTTCAAGCGCGAAGTGATAGACAAGGCCAAAACCCCCGAGCAGATGGACGCCCTTTGGAACACTTTCCAGCAGGACTACGTCTATACCGAAAGCGCGGACCGCGGCATTTTTTACGCGGACCGGGCGGATTTCCTGCGCCAGATGAAAGCCGCTTACGCGGTGGCGCGCAAGCACCTGGCCGTCGAGATAGCCCGCCGGGAGGCGCCGGCAAAGCTCGCGGAGGCGAAGGAGAAGGCCATAAAGCGCCTAAACTGGATAAAAAAGGATGCGGAGCTGAAAGTGAACGGCATAGTCTCCATGCTCAAGCTCACCGGCACCCCTGTCACTACCGCGAACATCAAGCGCGCACTTAAGGACACCGGTTACAACAACGAACTTGTGAAGAAATGGTGGGCCGAGGTAGACAAAGCCGCCGCGGCCAAGGACGCCGCGAGGCTCCCGCCTTCCGGCGACCCGAACCTGGACAAGGCCACCGCGCTCATGGGCGACGCCAAGAAACAGGCCGCCGCCGGCAATACTGCGCCCGACTACGGGCCCCTCCTGCGCGAGTACGGCCTCAACGCCGACCGCCTGCTCACCAACAACGTCTCCGCCTCCGAATACGCCAATGTCCGCGACGCGCTGCGCTCGGCGGCCGCCAGCCTGAACGACGCCTGCACCGGACCCCACGTGGGCAACATGTCTTACGCCGGGCAGGAAGAACGCAGGCGGCTGCAGGGTCTGGTAGAGGCCTGCAACAAAAACCTGCAGGCCCATTACACCGACCAGGACGCGGTGGACAAGCGCCTGTACGATTACGCCATGAAGCTCAAGGCCGACCTGGAGGCGCTCACGATGGGCGGCTGGAAAGCCGTCCCGCTCTCGGACCTGAAGGAAAAGCTTAAAGCGGAGCTCTACGCCACGCCGCAGGGACAGGGCCTAGAAAAAGCCGACGGGGTCATGGACTCGGTAGAGAACGATAACGCCGACGAAGCGCACTCCCACTGGGCGAAGTACAGCTGGGAGGGGAAAAAAGATCCGCCCCTGGAGCAGCTGAAGCGCTACCGCGACGGCATGGCCGCCCGAGGCGCCCTCTACGAGACGCTGGTAAGCCAGGCCCAGGACAAGGCGACCCAGTATGAAAAAGCGATAAAGGAATTCGAAGAAACCTACAACGCGAACTCCGCGAAGTACGCCGCCCTCTTCCAGCAGAACTCCGGCATGGCCGACCGCTTCGGGGTGGAGCAGTACCGGTTCGCCACCCAGGTGAGGGAAATGGAAACCGCCAGGGCCTCCCTGAACGATGAATATTGCACCCTCTCCCCGGCCTTCATAGAGAAGCGGCGCTCGCGCGGCGGGCTCGCGCGAAAGGAACAGGCCGCCTGGAACAGCAGCATCGCGCTCAATGAAAAATTCATAACCGACTTCACCCCGGCCAGGGAGGAGATGAAGAAGCTGGCGGTCTGGACCGGCCCGAAGGGGCCCATGCAGCTCGGCCAGAAAAACCTCGAGGATTACTACGACGCCAACCTGAAGGAGTTCATGGTGAACTTCCTGCAGGGCGCGCTGATCCTCCTCGACGAGAACACCCGCGGCCAGTTCATGACCGGCCAGCCGCAGGAGGCCAAGCCCTTCGGCTCCGGCTACAAGACCGTCATGGAGATAGCCGACACGCCCGCCTACGCTTCCCTGCCGGAGCACAACGCCAAGCTGGAGGAGTTCCGCAAGAAGCTGGCGGAACTCAAGGACCTGGACCTGGAGGGCCGGGCTGCCAGGGCCGCCGCCATCCAGTCCGGGATGGAAGCCGCCCTCGCCAAGATCGGGGTGCGCTCCGCTGAAACGGGAACCCTGTACGCCGAGATCAACACCGAGTCCGCCAAGCGCGGCAATCTCATCGGCTACTGCAACGCCTATTCCGTCAACACCGGGGACGCCTGCCTGGCCTACGCCATCTTCGACGAGAAGTTCAAAGCGTACGAAGCCAAAATACGCAAGGCCGAGGAGTACGAGAAGAAAGCGCTGGAGGCCTGCAACAAGAGCATAGCCGACCCGGCCTTCGACTACCGGGACTTCACCGCCCATTTCTTCGGCGGCAAAAAGTGGAAGCCGTCTCCCCAGATAGTGAAGGTCTGCGGCGCCGCGGATAAGATAAAGTGGGACCTGTCCGTGAAGGAATTCCGCAAGTACACGCCGTTCCAGGAGGTCACCATAGCCGGGCGCCCGCTTGCCGGGGACCTGCAGTTGAAGAAGGGAGACCTGCCCGGGGGGAAAGCCGTGGTGCGCGGCACCCTTCACCCCGACGCGCCGGCCTACGCCCAGGTTTATGTCTCGCTCAACGGCGATTACGCGCACGCCGAACCGGGGCACACGGTCCCGGTAAGCGGGGGGGCTTTCGAATTTTCTTTCGAACCGGCCCAGGGCGAGACCTATTACGTGGGAGTGCAGGCGATAGGCGGCCCGGACGGCAGGCAGTCCCAGACCCTGCCTTCCAACGGCCACATCACGCTTAAAATGGCCGGCGAGGACATGAGCGCTCAGGTACAGGCTTTCTATGACAGGTTCAAATCCGCCTACGAGGCCCGCAACGCGCCTGCGGTGATGGCGCTGCTCTCGCCCGACTGGACCGCTGCCGGGGAAGACACCGCCCTCACGGACCTGGAGGAGAACCTGCGCGCCAACTTCCGTCTCTATGACGAGATAAAGTTCTCGGTTTCAGGGTTAAAGGTGACCAGCCAGGGGGGTACCCACCAGGCCTGCTACGACACGGTCATCACCAGCCGCATCTTCAAGCGCAACCTCAAGCATGAGGAAAAGGCCTCGGTCTGCGACGAACTCAAGGAGGAGGGGGGCAAGTTGCGGATATCGCGCACCCTCTCTGGCAGGTACTGGTACGTAAAATAGAGGAAAAACAAGGTTTTTTCGCGCAGGAGCCCCCCGCAACAGGGGGGCTTTTCGTTGACTAGAGAGGTAAGTAATTAATATAATTAGAAACGACAAAAGGAACTAAACCTAGAACAAAGAGAGTGTATACACAATGGCATTAACCAAGAACAAAATCAGAGAAATAGCGGAGAAATTCTCCCCTAAACCCAACGATACCGGCTCAACCTCGGTGCAGATAGCGCTGGTCACCGAGCGCATACAGTATCTTTCGAAGCACAGCTTAACCAGCCCCAAGGACAACGCGTGCAAGCGCGGCCTGTCCAAGCTGGTCTCGCAGCGCAAGCGCCTTCTTTCCTACCTGGAAGCCAACAACCGGGAAGAGTACAAGAAGGTCATCAAAGCTTTAGGCTTAAGGAAATAACCAATGACAAATTATCCTAAACCGCTCCGCCTGGAAACCCAGGTGGGGGATAAGTCCATTTCGTTCGAGACCGGAGCCATCGCCAAGCAGGCCGGCGGCGCCGTGATCATCCGCATAGGAGACACCGTGGTGCTCTCCACCGCGCAGCAGGCCAACAAGCCCAAGGACACCCCGCCTTCTTTCGTACCGCTCAGCTGCGACTACAAAGAGCGCACCTACGCGGCCGGCAAGATCCCCGGCGGCTTCTTCAAGCGCGAGGGCAAAGCCCGCGAGAAGGAAGTCCTGGCCTCCCGCCTGACGGACCGCGCCGTGCGCCCCCTGTTCCCGGATTATTTCAACACCGAGACGCAGGTGGTAAACATGGTGATGTCCTTCGACGGCGTCAACGACGCCGACGTGATCGCCATCAACTCCGCCTCCGCGGCCCTGATGATCTCCGACATCCCGTGGAACGGCCCCGTGGCCGCCCTGCGCATGGGCAAGATCGACGGCAAGTTCGTGATGAACCCCACCAACGAGCAGCGCGAGACCGCCGAGATGGAAATGGTCATCTGCGGCACGCTCAACGGCATCCTGATGGTCGAGGGCGGCTGCAAAGAGCTCCCCAACTCCGACCTCATCGCCGCGATGGAAACCGCCAAGCCCGAGCTCGAGAAGCTCTGCCAGCTCCAGATCAAGATGAAGGAGCAGGTGGGCAAGGCAAAAACCCCTATCGCCACCCCCGAGATCAAGGCCGACCTGAAGGCCGCCGTCGAAGCGATGGTCACGGCCGAGGTCGAGAGGATCCTCTCCTCCAAGCCCGAGAAGCACGCCATGGAGAAGGCTCTCGAGAAGATCCGCGTCGAGGCCTACACCGCCATGACGCAGAAGTACCCCGAGGACGCCACGGCCTCCTACCAGGCCAAGACCGTGTTCGAGGATGTCCTCCACACCGTCTGGCGCCGCATCACGCTGAGCACGATGATCCGCACCGACGGCCGCAAGACCGACGAGATCCGCGAGATCAACATCGACCCCGGCTTCCTGCCCCGCACCCACGGATCGGCCGTGTTCACCCGCGGCCAGACCCAGGCCCTCGTGACGGCCACGCTCGGCACCTCCGACGACAAGCAGATGCTCGACGCGCTGGAAGGCAAAACCTTCGACCGCTTCATGCTGCACTACAACTTCCCGAGCTACTCGGTGGGCGAAGTGAAGCCTGACAGGGGCCCCGGCCGCCGCGAAATAGGCCATGGCCACCTCGCCAAGCGCGCGCTGCTGCCGCTGCTCCCCAGCGAAGAAGTGTTCCCTTATACCATCCGCCTGGTGTCCGACATCCTGGAGTCCAACGGCTCCTCGTCGATGGCCACCGTCTGCGGCGGCTCCCTCGCCATGTTCGACGCCGGCGTGCCCCTTAAGGCCGCCTGCTCCGGCATCGCGATGGGCCTGATCACCGACGGCGCCAAGTTCGCGGTCCTCTCGGACATCGCGGGCCTGGAAGACCATTACGGCGACATGGACTTCAAGATCACCGGCACCCGCCAGGGCGTGACCGCGCTCCAGATGGACGTGAAGCTCGCGACCGGCATCCCGATGGACATCATGAAGCAGGCCATCGAGCAGGCCACCCGCGGCCGCAACCACATCCTGGACCTGATGGAAAAGGCCATGCCGGCGCCCCGCGCCGACATCTCCGAGTTCGCGCCGCGCATCGTCAAGCTGATGATCCCCCGCGACAAGATCGGCGCCTTCATCGGGCCCGGCGGCAAGAACATCCGCGGCATCCAGGAGCGCACGGGCGCCGAGATCGCCGTAGAGGACGATGGTTCAGTGTTTATCTCCAGCTGCGACAAAGCCAGCCTGGACGCCGCGAAACTCTTCGTGGAGCAGTTCTCCATGGACGTCGAAGTGGGCAAGATCTACAAGGGCCACGTCGTCTCCATAGTGGACTTCGGCGCTTTCGTCGAAGTGCTGCCCGGCAAGGAAGGCCTGCTGCACATCTCCGAGATCGACACCAAGCGGGTCAACCGCGTGGAAGACGTGCTCAAGATGGGCCAGGAAGTGGAAGTGAAGTGCGTGGAAGTGAACAACGGTAAGTACCGCCTGTCCCGCCGCGTGCTCCTGCAGGACGCCTTAAAGAAGTAAGAATGTATCCGGCCCCCGCGCTTGCGCGGGGGCCGGGATATCTCCGGAGGTTCAACATGAAAAAAACCGCAAAACCCCAGGAAACCGCTTTCGAACAGGTGCAGAAGTTCTACCAGTTCATGAACTCCAACAAGCTGGAGGTCATCGAATTTTCCAAAGACAATACCTACGTAAAGCTGGTGCGCAAACACAATAACGCCGTGCACCAGATCCCCGTTTTCGCCCCGGCCGCGGGCGCGGCCCCGGCCGGCAAATCCGCCCCCAGGGCCCAGGCCCCCGCGGCGCACGCCGGCGAGACCATCAAGGCGCCCATGTCCGGCATCTTCTACCGCGCGCCCAGCCCGTCCAGCCCGCCCTACGTCAGGGAGGGGGACGCCGTCAAGGAAGGCCAGGTCATCTGTGTCATCGAGGCCATGAAGGTCTTCAACGAGATCAAGGCCGAATTCAACTGCGTCATCGAGAAGGTGGTGCAGGAGAACGGCAAGCCCGTGGAACCCAACGGCGACCTGTTCGCCGTTAAGAGGTAACATGCAGGACGCCGCCAAGTTCACCGACACGCTGGCGCAGACCGCCGAGAATCTCCTTGAAGCGGTCAAGGCCTCCGGCGGCGACGCCTCGTCCTGGGACTTAAAGCTGAAGCTCCACCTTTCCAGTTCTTCGCTGTACCTGGCCCTCGGCTGGCTGGCGGCGCAGGGAAAGGTGGAACTTTACCCCAAGGAACTCAACTTCAGGGTAGTACTGACCGGGAAATAGCGCGCGCCGCCAGGCGCGCGCGCCTACCATGCGCGACCCAGCAAAGAACAGAGCCTCCGCCCAGGGGAAAAAAAAGTCCTCAGCACTCTCCCATGTCCTGTACTGGCTGGGGGCCTTTTCCTTTAATATATGGCTCATCTGGGTACTGCTCAGTTCCAAAGCGCACGGCATAGTCGGCGATACCGTCTCCGCGGCCCTTACCGATTTCCTCGGCAACACGGCCTACCTGTTCCCGTTCGTTTTCCTCTACGGCCTGGTAGCGCTGCTGATCAACCTCAACAAACCCCATAAGGGCGTGCTCACCCTGACGGCCGGCACGCTGATGATGCTGGGCTCCATGTCCGCGCTCCTGGAGCTGCTGCGCAACACCACTTTCCACGGCTGGCAGGCCGCCGGCGGCTGGCTGGGCTATTTCCTGCACCAGGTGCTGTTCCGGATGTTCGGCGAGCTGGGGGCCGGGCTGATAGCGGCGGTGATCTTCTTCGCCGGCCTGCAGCTGCTCTTCAAGATCTCGTGGCGCAAGCTGCTCAAGACCGTCAGCGCCGCCGCGGTGGACGACTACCGCAACTGGCTTTCCGCCCGCCGGGAGCTCAACGCCAAGCTGAAGGTGATAGCGGAGAAGGAGCAGGCCGGCACGCCGGCCTACGAGGCCAAGCCCATCCCCGAGGCGGCGCCCGTGATCAGGGCGCAGGAACCCAAACCCGCCCCCGAACCCGCGCCCAGGCCCGAGATGAAGATAGTCCGCGCCCAGGAAGCGGCGCCGCAGAAGGCCGCCGCCCCGGCCCCGAAGCCGGCCGCCGAGACCAAGGCGGACCCCTCCAAAGAAAAGCTGGCCGACCCCTATTTCAAGAATTTCAAGCTGCCCGGCGCCGACCTGCTGGACCCGCCCGCCAAGCAGGACGGCCTGATAGGCCCCGCCGAGGACGAGATCAACTCCGCCCGCCTGCAGCTGGAGACCACCTTCAAGAGTTTCAACATCGAGGTGCACGTCTCCGGCGTCTACCCCGGCCCCGTCGTCACCCGCTACGAGGTAACGCCTGCCCCCGGCGTCAAGATCAGCTCCATCGTGTCGCTCTGCAACGACGTCGCGCTGGCCATGAAGTCCGCC
>MGTZ01000012.1:60731-76954 GCA_001799715.1 Elusimicrobia bacterium GWB2_63_16
TCCGCGTGATCGCGCCCATTCCCGGCAAATCCGCCATCGGCTTCGAGATCCCCAACAACAAGCGCGCCAAGGTCTCGCTGCGCGAGCTGATAGAAAGTTCGCAGTTCAACGAGGCCCGCGCCCCGCTCACTTTCGCGCTGGGCCGCTACGCCGAGGGCGCCGTGGCCGTGGCCAACCTCGAGACCATGCCGCACCTGCTGGTCGCCGGCGCCACCGCCAGCGGCAAGAGCGTATTCATGCAGTCGCTGATCCTGTCGCTGATGTTCCGCAACAAGCCCGACGAGGTCAAGTTCCTCTTCATCGACCCCAAGCGCCTCGAGCTCACCTTCTACGAGGACATCCCTTATCTATACGACCCCAAGGAGACGCCGGACCGCGTCTCGGTCATCACCGATCCCAAGGACGCGGCCAAGTCCCTGGTGGCGCTGACCCGCGTGATGATGAAGCGTTACAAGAAATTCGAGAAGGCGCGCGTCAAGAACATCGCTTCCTATAACAAGTGGGCCCTCGAGAACGGCGAGCCCCAGGAATACTACATCATCGTCGTCATCGACGAGCTGGCCGACCTGATGCTGCAGACCCGCAACGTGGTGGAGGACGCCATCCAGCGCCTGGCCCAGATGGCCCGCGCCGTCGGCATCCACCTGGTGCTGGCCACGCAGCGCCCGTCGGTGGACGTCATCACCGGCGTCATCAAGGCCAACCTGCCGTCGCGCGTGGCGCTGCAGGTAGCCTCCAAGACCGATTCCCGCGTCATCCTGGACTGCCCCGGCGCCGAGGCCCTGATAGGCCGCGGCGACCTGCTGTACCTCGCGATCGACGCCCAGAAGCCCTCGCGCATCCAGGGCGCCTACGTCAGCGAGGACGAGATCCGCCGCGTGGCCGACTATACCAAGGCCCAGGCCAGGCCCAACTACATGCCGCTCACCGAGGACGAGGACGCCGCCGGCACGGGCAAGGGCAGCTCCTCCGAAGAGATGATAGCCGCGCTGCGCCTGGTCATGGAGCGCCGTCGCGTCTCGCAGGACCTGCTGAAGGCCCACTTCGGCTCCTCGGCCCGGGCCACCAACATTCTGAGCATACTTGAGATGAACAACTTCATTCACAAGCCGGAAGGCTCGAACCGCTGGGAGATCTATTTCGACAAGATAGAGTCCCATCTCGCTTCCGCCGCCGCGGGCCCGCAGCCGCAGCCGGAGATCGATAACGAGCCGCTGGAAAAGGAGTTCACCAGAAATGAATAAGCTGATAACGGCAGTATTGCTCCTTGCTTTTGCTCAGGGCGCGATGGCACAGCAGAAACCAGCCGCCAAGCCGGCGGCCGAGACCAAGAAAGCCGCGCCCGCCAAGGCGGCCCCGGCGAAGACCGCCGCCAAGCCGGCCGGGGAGAAGGCGGAAGACCCCGCCGCCCCCGTGCTCGAGAAGCTCAAGGCCTGGGACGCCGCCCTGCAGACCCTCAAGGCGGATTTCACGCAGGAGCTGAATTTCACGGAAGCGGGCCTGAAGCAGACCATAGAAGGCACACTGAACTACTCCCGCCCCAATTTGCTGCGCATCGAGCATATAAAGCCCTCCAGGCAGATCGTAGTGACCGACAAGAAGGACATCTGGATCTACAAGCCCGAGGACAACCAGGTGGTGCGCGCCGCCTGGGACGCCTGGCGCCGCACGCAGGACCAGAACTTCTCCGGCATCCTGGATTTCGGCAATTACGCCGCGCTGACCGAAAAGAACACGGCCACCGTCAGCGGGGGGAAGGACGGCGCCCCGGTCACCGTAAAATTCGTCCCCAGGTCCGGCAAGGACTATTCGCTCTCGCTCACCCTATCGGCCACCGACTATTTCCCGCTCGGCGCGGAACTCTCGGTGGAAGGCACCGTCATAAAGACGCGCCTGACGGCGGTGGAAAAGAACGGGCCGGCGGACGCCGCCGTGTTTAAATTCTCTCCGCCCAAGGGCGCGGAGATCCTGGAGTTCAAGAACTAAAAAATGACGCTGGCAAACCGCATAACCATGGGCCGGATGGGCCTGAGCCTGGCCATCTTCGCGCTGATACTCTCTCAAACCTTCTGGACCGAGATCGCGGCCCTGTTCCTGCTGACCGTCGCCAGCATCTCCGACGGCATCGACGGCGCGATAGCCCGCCGCACCAAGACCACCACCTCCTTCGGCGCCATCGCCGACCCGTTCGCCGACAAGCTGCTGGTGATGGCCGTCTTCCTGGCCTTCGCCTCCATCAAGGAGCTGTCCGTCCCGCTCTGGGCGGTGTTCCTGATCCTGCTGCGCGAGCTGACCATCTCCACGCTGCGCGTGCTGGCCGCCCTGCACGGCGACGTGATGAAGGCCGAAGCCGCCGGCAAGATCAAGACCACGATACAGCTCATCACCGCCTTCACGATCATGGTGCTGCTGGTGCTGATAGTCTGGGCCAGGAAGCACGGGCTCCCCGCGCCGCTGACAGAGATCGTCAGCCAGGCCAAACCCATCTCCTGGTGGCTGACGGTAGTCACCGCTTTCTTCACCCTCATCAGCGGCGCCATCTACCTCTACAATCACCGCGCCCTGCTCTACAAGTCCTGGAGCGAACGGGGACGGCAGCCCTGATGTCGCCCGCCGCGAATTTCGCCGTGCGCTTCCTGGCCAGCGGCGGCTTCGTCAGCTATGTGCCGGCCCGCCTCACCGGTTTCAAAAAATTCACCGGTTCCGGCATGGCGGGCTCGCTGCTGGCGATGGCGCTGGTGCCCTTCCTGCCGGAGGGGAGGAACTTCGCCTTTTTCTGCCTGGCCTTCCTGCCTTTCTCGGTCTGGATCGCGGGCCGCGCCTCCGACCTCTACGGCACGCACGACGACCCCCGCATAGTCATCGACGAGTTCATCGGCCTGTGGACGGCGCTGCTCTTCCTGGACCGCACGCCTTTCAACCTGGCGGCGGCCTTCATTTTTTTCCGGGCCCTGGACACGCTCAAGCCCTGGCCGATCAAGCAGCTCGAGACTTCGGTCCGCGGGGGTTTTGGTATAATTATAGACGACGTGCTGGCCGGCGCCGAAGCGAACCTGCTCGCCAGGCTGGCGGCCTTTATCTTCTTATGAAACCCGCGATACTGCTCCTGACTTTTTTCCTGGCCGCCCCCGGTTTAGCCCGGGCGCAGCAGAACGTGGTCCTGCCCCCAGAGGACAAACCCATCGTCGTGCCCTCCACCGCGGCCCCGGCCCAGGCCGAACCGGCCGCGGCCCTGCCCGGCATGGGCGCCCCCGGCCCGGCCAAGCCCGGACCCTCCCGCCCCGCCGCCTACGGCGAGGGCAGGGTGCCGCTCAGCGGCATCGTGCTGATGCCCACCGCCTACCGCGGGCGCGGCCGCAACGCCATCGGCCTCGGCCTCGATTTCAACGCGGCGTATTACATCGGCCGCCTTTACGGCAAGAATTCCTACGCCTGGACGATAGAGAAGAAGAACTACCTGGACCGCGTCGGCCTCTGGCTGCTCTCGGCCGACTCCAAGATGCAGGTGCAGACCGAGGGAAAATGGCGCCCGGCGATGGCCGCCGGCGTGCAGGGCATACTTAAATTCCGAGACGCGGCCCAGCCCTCGCTCAACAGCCCGTCGGTCACGACCAAGATAGATTCCAAGAACACCGACACCTACGCCAACGCCTACGTGGCGCTGACCAAGCGCCTGCACCCGAACTTCCTGGTGAACGCCGGCTACTCCGACGGCGACATGCCCAAGGTCATCTACAGCCTCTCCGAGTTCCTCTCCAGGGAAGCCATAAACCTCAGCAACGGCCGGGACAGCACCTCCGCCGTCAACATCCCCACCGGCATGCTGTTCGCCGGCCTGGTCTGGCTGCCTACCAAGGATTCCCCGATAGGCCTCGAGCTCATGGTGCCGCAGGGGGCGCCGCAGTCGCCCAAGCTCATCAACCTGCACCTGGGCACCCTGCTCAAGCTGAACTTCGAGCTCTCCTACCTCACCTTCAAGGGCGGCTGGGACCTGATGGGCATGTTCCAGTTCCGCTACAACTACCTGCCTAAATAGCGCCGGCTTCGCCCGACCATAAAAAAGACCGCCGAGGCGGTCTTTTTTAATTGCCGGGAACGGTAACTTGTTTACCTTGCCCCGAGCTGCGCCAGATAACGGCGAGCCTGCTGGTGGGCGGGGTTTACGCGCAGCGTTTCCGTCAGCTCGCGGCGCACCCGGTCCCAGTCCCGGTTCCAGTAGAGTATGGCCAGGTTGTAATGCGCGTCGGCCAGGCCGGGGTTGCGCCGCAGCGCCAGCGTGTAGGCCTCCTCGGCGGCGCGGCGGTCGCCGGTCTTCTCGGCGGCCACGCCGTAATTCAGCCAGGCGTAGGCGCTGGCGTTTTCGAGGCCGCGGCGCAGCTGGGGCAGCGCGTAGTATTTGGCGCCCAGCAGCAGCAGGCGCTCGTAGGTCTCCGCGGAAGCGCGGAAGCAGCCCCCCGCCGCGCGCCAGTCCCCCTTGGAGGAATAATAGAAGCCCTCGTACAGCGGCGCGTCGGGCAGGTCCGCGTCGAGAACGGAAGCCAGGCGCAGCTGCCGCAGCGAGGCGGGGTCCAGGCCGCCGTCGGCGCTGCGCCGCGCCGCGCCCGCCAGCAGCGCCTGCGCGTAGGAAGTGCCGAGGTCCCGGTCGAAGAAATCCCTGTAGCGCCAGTCCAGCCGGGGCAGCGCGTACAGTTCCCACGTCGGAGCGCTGGCGGCACCGCGCGCCGGGTACAGCTCGCTGACCAGGCCGCGCGGCCGCGCCGGCACCTCGCGCGGCAGCTCGGCGTCCATCGTGGCGTACACGCCGCCGGGGTTGTCCGCGGCGAAGGCCCGCCACTGGTCGGCGCCGCCGCCGTTGAGGTTGTAGAGTTTCAGTCCCGGCTGATGGCGCCCCTGCAGCGCGCGGTACCAGGGCGCGCCGGAGAGCCCCTGCGCCACCACGCTGACGTCGGGGCGCAGGCCCTTTACCGACTGCAGGTACCAAAGCGAGAAAAGCTGCACGTCCTTCTTGGCCACCAGCGTCGCGCCCGGCGGAACGGAGCGCAGCGCGTCGGCGGCGTAATCCTCGGCGGCGAAAAGCCAGCGTCGGTCGGAGGCGTAGGCCCCGTTGTGCCAGACCAGACCGACGGCGGCCGCAGCGGCCAGCGCCAGCGGCGGCAAGGCCCGGGGAAATAGGGCGAGCAGGTGGAACAGCCCGGCGGCGGCCCAGAACGCGACGGCCAGATCGGGCAGCAGATAATAGGGCTCGACGATGGCCAGCGCGTGCGGGTTGGGCGGCATGTTGGCCATGTAGAGGAACAGGGGCCCGGAGAAGAGGAACAGCGCGCCCAGGGCGGCCAGCCGGCGCCGGTCGCTGCGCCATTCCAGCCACAGCCCGGCCGCGGCCAGGGCCAGCGCCAGGCTGAAGTTCTGCCACAGGTGCGCGGCGTAATACTTAAGTGACGGCAGAAAAAGCTCGCCCCGGGCGTAGTTCAGCGAGATCAGGTCCAGCGTGGAGCCGTAGCTCTTGCGGGTGATCACGGCGAGGAAGGTGGCGGGGTCGGCGGGGTGGCTCCAGTCGAACAATGGCCAGCCGGCGCTGCGCAGCGGCAGGAAGAGATACAGGGAGAAACCAAGAAGGGCGAAGCCGACGGCCTTGAAGAACAGCGGCCAGCCCCCGGCGCGCAGCGCGGGCCAGAGCAGGATCAGCACCGCCGGCGCCGCCAGCAGCAGGTCCATGCGGTTGGCCATCCCAAGGCCCAGCAGGAAAGCGGAGAGGAAGACCGCCGACCGCCCCGGCAGCGAGGCCGTGAGCAGCACCGACGCGGCGAAAAGGAAATTGAGCGCGTACATCTCCGGCACGGACGAGACCGTGCGCAGCGTGAAGTTGAGGCCGAGCAGCAGCGCGGCCGGCAGCGCGGTCCAGCCCGAGAACTGCGCGGCCGCCGCGCGCCAGAAAACCAGAACGCCGGCCAGCCCCGCCAGCGCCGAGAAAAGGTTAAAGCGCCAGGCCGGGTTGCCGAGCGGCAGCAGGGAGAAGAGCTTGGCAGAGATGATATAAAGCGGGTAGCCGGGCTGATGCGCCACGCCGAGCGTCCAGGCGGCCCCGGCCATTTCCCCGGCGTCGCGGTAGGGGGGGAGCACCGGGGGGAGGCAGTAAAGATACAGCGGCACCAGCGCCAGCGCGAGCAGCGCCGGCGGCAGCCAGGCGGGGAGGGAGATTTTATTCGCGGCCGGGTATTGCATCAGGTTGTATTTTATAAGTTATTGCCGCTCTTTAGAAGCGCCGGCCGGGACCAGGCGGAGCAGTTCCTCCGCCCGCGCGGGCTCCAGCGCGGCGGCGGCCCGGAAGTCGCGGCGCGCGCCGTCGCGGTCGCCGTACTCCGCGCGCAGCCGGCCGCGGATCTCGTAGTTGGCGGCGCTTTCTGGCTCCAGCTCCACGGCGGCCGAGGCCGCCTGCAGCCCGCGCTCCAGCTCGCCCGTGCTGTGCAGCGCGGCGGCGAGCCGGCGGTAATTACCAGCGTCGGCGGCCGGCGCCTTCCATTCCAGCGCCGCCGCGTAGTCGCGGGCCTCGCCAAGGCGGTCGCCCAGCGCGGCGCAGGCGGCGGCCCGGTCGAGATAATAGGCGGGCCGGTCGGGGTTGAGCCGTATGGCTTCGGAGAAGTTCTTCAGCGCGCGCCCCTGCTGGCCCAGGGCCGCGTAAATCCGGCCCAGCCGCCAGTACGCGGCGTGGCTGTCCGGCTTCAGTTTAACTATCTTCAGGCCCTCGGCCTCGGCGCCGCGCAGGTCGCCTGCCCGCTCCAGGCACAGCATGGCGAGCTCGCGCCCGTCGGTCTCCTTCGGGCGCAGGCTGGAATAAGCGGCCGCGTCGGCCGCGCAGGCCGCGTCGTCTCCCAGCGAGTATCCGGCCTCGGCGCGCGCGAGATAAGCCTCGTCGAAAGTGGGGTCGTAGGAGAGCGCCTTTGAAGCCAGTTCGCGCTGGCGCGCGTAGTCGCCCCGCAGGCGGCCCCAGGTCAGGGCTTTGAGCAGGTGAGAGATCTCCTGCGCGTAGCCGAGCTTTATGGCCCGGTCGGCGGCGCCAAGGGCCTCCTCAGCGCGGCCCTCCTCGTAATAGAGCCTGGCGCGGTAGTAGTGGAGCAGCGCGTCGTTGGGGTGATCTTTCAGCCTGCGCTCGACCGCCGCGGCGGCGGCGAGGGGGCCGCGCGAAGAGGAAAGGGCGCTGATGTCGCGCCAGTCCAGGCGGCCCCGGCCAGCTTCGTACGAGCGCTCCAGGGCGGAATACGCCCCGGCCAGCGCCAGCGCGGCCGCCGCGCCGGCGGCGAGTATCGCCTTGATGCGTCCTGTCATGTGTTTATATTATAAAAAAAAGGCAGGGCTGCCTTTTGGGGGGTAGGGTGAGGGAGGCAGCCCTGACGAATTAATTCTAGCACCCTGCCTGACCTTTGTCAAGTACCGAGTGTATCGCAAGTTACAGACCCTCCGGCGGCAAATAAAAGCCCCCGCTCCTTTCGAAGCGGGGGCCGGGAGGTGCGCCTCCCTAACCCATACCCCTGATCTTCCTAGGCCCCGCTCCAGGCCTCTATGCGCTCCACCAGCTTCTCGAATTTGAGCGGCTTCACAAAATAGTCGTCGGCGCCGGCCGCGAGGATCTTGTTGCGGATATCCTCGGAGTCGTAGCCGGTCACGGCGATCACCAGCGTCTTCTTGTCGCTGGCCTTGATGATCTCGCAGACCTTGAACCCGTTGATGTCCGGCAGCATGATGTCGAGGATAACGACGTCGGGCTTCTCGCTGCCCACCAGCGAGCCGGCCTGGAAGCCGTCGGCCGCGGAGAAGATCTCCCAGTTCTTGCGGGAGACCTTGAAGAAGCGCTCGATCACTTTCAGGAAATGAACGTCGTCTTCCACGATGAGGACCTTCTTATTCGTATCCATACGATCGGACAGTTCCTTCGGGACTGGGATCTTGTTCTCTTCCAGGAAAGATTTAAGATCCTCCGCCTTTATCCGCCTGTGGCCGCCCAGGGTGGTAAAAGCCTTCAGGCGCCCGGCATCCACCCAGTTCGCCACCGTCCCGGGGGAGAGTTCCAGCATCTTAGCCACTTCGAACGTGCTAAAAATTTTCTGTCTCATTGTTGCATCCTCGCTGTTGTGATTTTTGCGACTTTTAACCTTTTTGATATTATAACATAATCCTGACTTTTGGCAACCCCGGACCAGTGAAACATTGAATACACACCGTTCCGGGCCCTCCCGGCCCGGGGGGGGCCGCTCTCTTGCTTTTAAATATACTATCTTTTATAATTAGAAGAGAGTTAGCCGAGCTAATTTACCGGGGGACACCTTGCAGGGAAAAAAAATTCTGGTGGTGGATGACGACCCAAGCGTGGGCCTGCTCATTTCCGCAGTCCTGAAGAAATACAACTACATCGTCACCACCCTGTACCACGGGGAGGAGGTCCTGGTTTTCCTCAAGGACAACAAGCCGGATTTGATCCTGCTGGACCTGCGCATGCCGGGCATCGACGGCTACGCGCTGTGCAAGCGCATCCGCGAGGTCCCCGATACCCGCGACATCCCCATCGTCATCCTCAGCGGCGTCTCCGAGGTGGAGGCCCGCGTGAACACCATAGAGCTGGGCGCCGACGACTTCATCACCAAACCCTTCGACGTGCGCGAGCTCAGGGCCCGCATCAACCGCATCCTCAAGCGCAAGAGCGCCGACACCGCGCTGAACCCGCTTACCCGCCTGCCCGGCAGCCCGGCCATAGAGGAGGAAGTGCTGCGCCGCGTCGCGGAGGAGATCCCGTTCGCGTTCTGCTACGTCGACGCCGACAATTTCAAGGCCTATAACGACGTCTACGGCTACGCCAAGGGCGACGACGTCATAAAGAGCATCGCCCGCCTGCTCGCGGAGAAAACCAAGGCCCTGGCCGGCCAGGACTATTTCGTCGGGCACGTGGGCGGGGACGACTTCGTCTACCTGGCCGCCCCCGATGCCGCCGAGGCCGCGGCCAAGGCCATCACCGAGGAGTTCGACAGGATCATCCCCGGCTTCTACAGCGAGGCCGACCGCGACCGCGGCTACATCACCACGATGGACCGCAAGAACCAGACCCGGGATTTCCCGCTGATGACGCTGACGGTGGCCATCGTGGCCCCGCGCACGCAGCGCCATTACGCCAAGATAGTGGAGAGCGCGGCGGAACTTAAGCGCTACGCCAAGGACCTCGGGGACAGGAAAGGGAGCATCTTTGTAAAGGACAGGCGCATCTGACAATGGAAATTGAACCCAATCTTTTAGGAGCGGTTTTCGCGGGCTGCAAGATAGTCAGCAAGCTGGGCCAGGGCGGCATGGGCTCGGTCTACAAGGCGCGCCATGAGGCGCTCGACAAGTTCGTCTGCGTCAAGCTGCTGGCCTCCGAGCTGGCGCGCGAGCAGCGCAATATAGATTTCTTCCTGCGCGAGGCCCGCTCCGCGGCCAAGCTGGAGCATCCCAACATAGTCCACGTCTACAATTTCGGTCAGGAGAACGGCGCCTACTTCATCATCATGTCCTACGTGGAGGGCAAGAGCCTGCAGGACATGCTCAACGAGACGGGGCCGCTGCCCGTCAAGGCGGCCACCGAGATCATGACCGGCGTGCTGCAGGGGCTGTCCCACGCCCACTCCAAGTCCGTCATCCACCGCGACATCAAGCCGGCCAATATCCTGGTAGGCACGGACAACGTGCCGCGCATCGCCGACTTCGGCCTGGCGCGCAGCATCACCGAGGAGAAGCAGCTGACGATGGCGGGGGAAATGGTGGGCACGGCCTATTTCATGTCGCCCGAGCAGGGCCTGGCCGGCACGGTGGACGCCCGCGCCGACCTGTACGCCGCCGGTGCCACCTACTTCTACATCCTCACCGGCAAGTACCCCTTCGACGGAAAATCTTCCATAGAGGTCATCCACAAGCACATCGGCGAGCCAGTGCCGAACGTGATCATGATAAATCCGGACGTCCCGCTCTGGGCCTCGCGCGTGATAGAGCGCCTGATGCGCAAGAAGCCGGAGGAGCGCTACCAGACCGCCGGCGAGGTCATAGAAGAATTCGCCAAGCACGCCTCGGACAACGGCAACGAGGTACGGGTGTCCGCCGAATCCACTTTCGACATGCCCGACGTAACGGCCAGGATGAACGCCAGCGCCGCCGCGCCGGTGGCTTCGCTGGAAAGCTCGCAGCCGCACCAGCCCGCGCCGCCGCCTCCGCCCGCCGCGCCGCAGCCCTGGGATTCCCAGACCCGCCCCGCCGCCGAGCCGCCCCGGGTCCACCCCGGACCCGCCGCCGCCAGGCCGGCGCTGCAGCTGGCCGCCCTGCATAACGGCCTCAAGGCCGGCGTGCACCTGGCGCTGACGATGGCCGGCACCGGCTGCTTCGTGCTGGCCGGCGCCTCCGGCGGCACCTCGGGCAGTCTCGCCGCCCCTTTCACCTCTAACCCGGGCACGGCCGGCCTGCTGGCCCTCGCCGGCGCCGGGCTTTACCTTTGGGCGCTGTGGCAGAAGCCCTATAAATTCACTCCGGTTTACGCCCTGTTCGCGGCGGCCGCCGCGGCCGCGGCCTACGCCGGCGGCGCCTATATCCCGGCCCCGCACGGCACCGACACGGTAGCCAAAGCCTTCCTGGCCGTAAGGCTGGGGCTGGAGAACATGTTCGCCTCGGCGAACCTTATCGTCTACGCGCTGTTCCTGTACCTCGCGGCCTCCAAGGCCGTCTTCAAAGGCTGGGGCCTCAAGGCCTTCGCCGTGGCGGCCTACCTGCTGGGCCTGGCCCTTACCTACGCCTATTTCAAGGCGGGCGCCGAAGTGACCCCGGAAAAACTGTGGCTGGCCGTGGGCGGGGCGCTGGCCCTGCTGGGGCTGGCCGCCGCGCTGACGCAGAAAACTTTCTCGCTGTTCTTCAACCCGCAGTCCCTTTTCCTCGTGGCCAACCTGGCCATGTTCGCGATGTTCACGAACCCGCAGGTGGAAATGATAACGGACCGCAAGGAGCGCGTGGAAGCCGAGGCCGCCCGCCGGGCCAACGCCGCCATCCAGCAGCAGTACCAGCAGGCCCTGATGGCCGCGCAGTCCGAGGTGCTCTACGACGAGGAAGGCCGCCCGCTGGAGGTCAAGCCCCCGGACAGGCCCGCGGTAGTGCACCCGCCGGTGCGGGGAAAACTGCGCAACCAGGCCCGCATGGAATACTACGCGGCGCTGGGCGCCCGTATCAGCGGCACGCTGGCCGGCTCGGCCGGCATCATCTTCATAGCTTTCTTCCTGGCCCTGATGGCCAACGCCTGCTTCCTCGAGGAACTGGCGCAATCCATCAGGGAGCGGGACCTGTACTAAAGGAGAACCGTAAGTGCGCAAATTCATTTTTTCCGACATACTCTGGGGCACGGCGCTGACGCTGGCAGCCCTGTTCTTCTATTTCACCGGGACCGGCCTGGAGTCGGCGGAGCTGAAGTTCTACGACTTCCGCGCCCGCCTGAGCGCCGCCGCCCCGGACAGGGGGGATATCGCCGTCATCGAGATCAACGACGACAGCATCTCCAAGATAGGCCGCTGGCCCTGGTCGCGCTCCAGGATAGCGGACATGCTGGTCTGGCTCTCCTCCGAGCCGGCCAAGCCCTCCGTCATCGGCCTCAATATCCTGTTCTCCGAGCCCGAGAAGAACGGCGGCACGCAGATAGCCGACCAGCTCAAGGCCAAGTATTCGGAACTCCTGGCCGCTAAAAAGATCCGCGAGACCGGCAAGGACTCCGAATTCCTGAAAGCCGTGGACCTGGCCAAGCGCGAGATGGATAACGACGCCAAGCTGGCCGAGGCCATTACCGCGGCCGGCAACGTGGTGCTGCCGCTCTACTTCGACACCGGCATGCCCGTCTCCAAGCCCAAGCCCGAGCCCGACTGGATGAAACTGCTGGCGCCCTCCATCTCGCACGCGGCCGTCATGGAAGGCGCGGCCGTGGAAGCCTCCGGCATAACGGCCCCGATAGACGTGTTGGCCTCGTCGGCGGCCGGCGCGGGCCACGTGAACGTTTTCAGCGAGATCGACGGCGCGGTGCGCCGCGAGTACCCCTACATCCCGTACGGCCAGAACTTCTACCCGTCCTTCGCGGCCGAGATCGTGCGCGTCCGCCTGGGCCTGGCCCCGGACAAGGTGGTCCTGGCCCCCGGCTCCGAAGCCCTGTTCGGCAAGAGCCGCATGCCGCTCGACGGCTCCTCCTCGGCGCTGCTGGCCTTCAACAAGAGCAAGGCCTTCAAGTATTACTCCTTCTACGACGTGATGAACGGCAAGATAGTGCCCGAGGCCTTCAAGGACAAGATCGTCCTCATCGGCCTCACGGCGCAGGGCGTGGGCAGCCTCTACGTCACCCCGACGGACAGCGCCATGTCCGCCGTGGACTTTACCGCCACCGTGGCGGACAACATCCTCTCGGGCCGATTCGTGTCCCGGCCCGAATGGGCGGGCCCCACCGAGCTGGGCCTGATCCTCCTGTCCGGCCTGTTCACGGCCTTCCTGCTGCCGCGGCTCAAGGCCGGCTCCGGCGCCGTGCTGGCGGGCATCCTGTTCGCCGCGCTGGTGGGATCGGGCGTCTTCCTGTTCACCTCCAAGGGCCTCTGGCTCAAGATCATGTACCCGTCGCTGGTGCTGGTGGCCGGCTACGTGTTCGTCATCAGCAAGCGCTTCTTCCTGACCGAGAAGAAGAAGGAACTCATCGAAGTCTCGCAGATCGAGACCAACAAGATGCTGGGCCTGTCCTTCCAGGGCCAGGGCATGCTGGACCTCGCTTTCGAGAAGTTCCGCCTGTGCCCGCTAGACGACAATATGAAGGACACGCTCTATAACCTGGCGCTGGACTTCGAGCGCAAGCGGCAGTACAACAAGGCCGTGGCGGTCTACGAGCACATCTCCGGCAAGGACCCAGAGTTCAAGGACATCAAGGGCAAGATCGACGTGCTCAAGAAGGCGGCCGACGGCGCCGTGTTCGGCGGCGTGGGCGGCAAGGGCGGCGGCGCCGAGGCCACCATGATGATGGCCGGCTCCTCCGCTACCCCGATGCTGGGCCGCTATGAGATAAAGAAGGAACTGGGCAAGGGCGCCATGGGCATAGTCTACCTCGGCGTGGACCCCAAGATAAACCGCTCGGTGGCCATCAAGACCATGCGCTTCGAGGAAGGTCTCGAGGAGAAAGCGATGAAGGACCTCAAGGACCGGTTCTTCCGCGAGGCGCAGGCCGCGGGCAACCTGCAGCACCCCAACATCGTGAAGATCTTCGACGCCGGCGAGGAGCAGGACATCGCCTACATAGCGATGGAGCTGCTCAAGGGCGACGACCTGAAGAAATGGACGGCCAAGGACAAGCTGCTGCCGGTGGAAAAGGTGCTGGAGTACGTGGCTCTGGCCGCCGACGCCCTGGGCTACGCGCACAAGAGCGGGATCGTGCACCGCGACATCAAGCCCGCCAACATCATGCTGCTCGACGACGGCTCGCTGCGCGTCTGCGACTTCGGCATAGCCCGCATCACCGAATCCTCCAAGACGGCTACCGGCACCGTGCTGGGCACGCCGTACTACATGAGTCCCGAGCAGATCGCCGGCAAGAAAGTGGACGGCCGCGCCGACCTCTTCTCCCTCGGCGTCACCCTCTATGAGATGCTCACCGGCGAGCGCCCGTGGAAGGGAGGGGAATCCATCGGCACGCTGCTGTTCCAGATCACCAGCGACCCCTACCCCGACCCGATGGTGATACGCAAGGACCTGCCGCCCGGCATACTCGCCGTGATAGACAAGGCCCTCAAGAAGAAGCCCGAGGAACGCTTCCAGACCGGCATGGATATGGCCGCCGCCCTCAGGGACGTGCTGGCCGGCCGCCCGCCGAAGATAGATAACGGCGCCCCCGCGCCGGCCCCCGCGGCCCAGCCCGCCCCGACGCTGGCCCCGGCGCCCAAACCCGCCCCGGCCCCCGCGCCCAGGCCCGCGGCCGCCGCGGCGCCCAAGCCGGTCCCAGCTCCGGCGCCTAAACCGGCCCAGCCCGCCGCCGCGCAGCCCGGCCTGGAACTGGCCCCCCGGGACGGCAGCATGAGCGCGCCCCCGCAGGCCGCGCCCAAGCCCGCTCCCGCGGCCCAGCCCGCGCCGGCTGCGGCGCCCGCACCCAAGCCCGCCCCGGCCCCCGCGCCCAGACCGGCGCCCAAGCCTGCCGGCGACGACTTCGACAGCAGCCTGCCGGTAATCTTCCCCGAAGAGGATAAAAAATGAGCCTTAAAATAGAATTCGCGGCGGCCTCCGACGTGGGCAAGGTGCGCAAGAACAACGAGGACAGCTACCTGCTGGCCCCCGACCTGGAACTGGCCCTCGTAGCCGACGGCATGGGGGGCCATAACTCCGGCGAGGTGGCGAGCTCCCTGGCGGTCAAGGTGACCCGCGACAAGTACGAGTCCATGCGGCTGACCGGGATGAAGCCCGCCCAGTACAACGACAAGGTCTCGCTAGAGGCCAACCAGCTGGGCTTCGCCGTGCAGCTGGCCAACTCCGTGATCTACGAGGCCGGCAGCGCCGGGCCCGACAACAAGGGCATGGGCACCACGCTGAGCGCGGCCCTGCTCAACAAGGACAAGCTCTGCATCGCCCACATCGGCGATTCCCGCATCTACCTGCTGCGCGGCGCCGCGATGCAGCAGTTGACCGAGGACCACTCGCTGGTGATGGAGCACGTGAAGAAGGGCCTGCTCACCCGCGAACAGGCGGACGTCTCCCCGCTGCAGAACATTCTGACGCGCGCCCTCGGCACGCAGAAAGCTCCCGCCGTGGACCTGGTGGAAACCGCCCTGGAACCCGGCGACCGGCTGCTCTTCTGCAGCGACGGGCTCTTCAAGGCCGTCAAGGAGCCCAGGATACAGCAGATGGTCGCGGCCCAGCCCGACGACGCCAAGGCCTGCGCCGAACTGGTGGCCGCGGCCAACGCCGCCGGCGGCCCCGACAATATCACGGTAGTTATCGGTACCGTCGGCAAGAAGACTTTTAAAGAAAACTTAAAGGACATGTTCAGGAAATAATATGCCTAAACTGATGCTTAAATTTGAAGCCGCCTTCATCAGGGAGATAAAGCTGGACAAACCGGCCTTCTCCATGGGGCGCAAGCCGGATAACGATATCGTGCTCGACAACGCGGCCGTCTCGGGCCACCACTGCAAGATGTACGAGTCCGGCGGCACCTGGTTCGTGGAGGACCTGAACTCCACCAACGGCACCTTCGTCAACGGCAAGAAGACGCTCAAGTCCGGCCTGAAGCCGGGAGATATCATCACGCTGGTCAAATACTCGCTGGTCTTCACCGAGGACAGCGCTCCCGCCGCCGCCGTCAAGGCCGAGCAGACGTTGCCCCCGCAGCGCGGCAAGCCGCCGCAGGGCGCGCTGGAAGTGCTGGAGAACCCCGCCGACGCCCGCAAGGATTTCGAGCTGACGGCCCTGTCCACCTATATCGGCAAGTCGGCGCAGGCCGCCATCCCTTACAAGGCGGGGGGGCTGTTCGGCGGCGGGCCGGAGCTGGCCGTGGTGATCACGCTGCGCCCGGAAGGCTACTACCTCAACCCCATAAAGGAAGGCTACTCCAAATACAACGGCAACGCCCTCAACGAGAAGGTGATGCTCAAGGACGACGACGTGATAGAGGTCGGGGCCACCCGGTTCCGCTTCTTCATAAAGAAGTAGCGCCCGGCGCCCGGGAGAAAGCCGCCCTCACCGGCGGCTTTTTCTTTTTTAGCAGTCGGAACACATGAGTGCTATTGACACCACCCCGATATTTTGTAAAATAGCACTTGTAGCCAGCAACTGCTAAATTTGAAAGCCCGCGCAAGGCGGGGAAAGATTAAAGAACAAACAGGAGGGAAGTAACATGTCAGACACAGCTACCAAAATAAAGATACAGCCCCTTGGCGACAGGCTCATAGTGAAAGCCGTCGAACCCAAGGAGATCAAGAAGAGCGGCATCATCATCCCCGATTCCGCCAAAGAGAAGCCCCAGGAAGGCGAAGTCGTGGCCGTGGGCAAAGGCAGACTTACCCCCGAAGGCAAGCTGATCGCCATGGAAATAAAGACCGGCGACATCGTGCTGTACGGGAAATACTCCGGCACCGAGATAAAGCTTAACGATGAGGAATACCTCATCATGCGCGAGGAAGACGTCCTCGGCATCGTAAAGTAATATATAAGGAAGGACAAAG
>MGTZ01000013.1:0-323 GCA_001799715.1 Elusimicrobia bacterium GWB2_63_16
CATAGGCCGACAGCATCAGCATGATTACCGATACCGGTTTTTTAAGGGAAAGATCCGTTATTTTCATTTGCCCTTACCCTCCGGCTTTTTCTCACCGCCGGCCAGTTTCACCTGCGCGCCGTCCTTCAGGTTCTCCTGCCCGGCCACGGCCACGGCCTGGCCGAACTTCAGGCCCTTTACAATTTCAACTTTCTCATTAACTTCCAGCCCGGTTTCCACCTTTATCATTACGGCTTTCAAGTCTTCTATCACGAACACCACCTTTGCCCCGTTCGGCTTTATCACCAGGGCGTCCTGGGGCAGCACTATGGTGTTATGGCTGG
>MGTZ01000013.1:441-987 GCA_001799715.1 Elusimicrobia bacterium GWB2_63_16
GATCTGCCCGGCAAAATTCCCGCCGGCGCCTTCTATCTTAACTTTCACGCTTTGGCCTTTGGCCACCCTGCCCGAGTATTTTTCGGAGACAGCGGTCTTTACCACCAGCCGGGTCAGGTCGGCCACGGCCAGCAGGTTCTGCCGGGCCGAGACATTCTCGCCGATATCTATCTTACGCAGTATGACCACGCCGTCCACGGGGGTGACCACCGGGAAGGGTCTGTAGAGTTTCTTGGCCGCCTCGTAGCGCTCTCGCGCGGCTTCAAGGGACGCTGCGGTTTCGCTGCCGCCGGCTTCGGCCGCTTTTTTCGCCTCGTCGTATTCCGCCTTGGCCTGGCCCAGCAGGTTCTGCTGCTCCAGCGGCATTATAAGGGCCAGTACGTCGCCTTTGGCCACGGCGTCGCCTTCCTCTTTGTTTATGGCCATTACCGCGCCGTCGGCGGGTGAAATAAGCCAGGCGCGGGCTTTGGACTCCACCGTGCCGGACAGGGTTATGGAGGCCGCTATGGAGGCGGGCGCTATGGTTATGGTCTTAACTCCGGGTAT
>MGTZ01000013.1:1129-17764 GCA_001799715.1 Elusimicrobia bacterium GWB2_63_16
GATAGTCGAAAATGACGTTGGCATAAGCCAGGTAAGCGTTGCTCCACAGGTTCTGGGCGTCGAGCAGGTCCACCACGCTGATCTTGCCGGCGGAGTAGCGCAGTTCCGAGGCTGTCAATGTTTCTTTGGCGAGCTCCAGCGTCTTGGCCGAGGTGGCCACGCGCTCTTTCTTGTCCAGCGCGGTGGAAACGGCGGCCGCGTAGCGGGCATAAAGCGCCAGGCGGGTTTTGCGCTCCGCCTCGCGCGCCTGGGTGTAGCGCGCGCCGGCCCGGCCGGTCTGCGCCGCTACCGCGCCGCCGGCATAGATAGGGAGGGCCAGGAAAACCCCGGCGTAACTGTTGGCGTTGCCGGGGAAGAAGTCATTGTCTTCCATGAAATACGAACCTTTAAGGTAGACGGAAGGATAATGGGCCGAAGCAGCCGTCTTAATTTCTAGTTTGCTTTTCTCCACGCTGCGGGCGGCGTAGAGCATTTCCGGGTTGGCGGCCAGCATGGCGCCGGGAATATTTTTTTCAAAAGCGGCGGCCTCGTTTATCTGCGGCATGGCGAAAGACGCGCCTACCGGCTCTTCAACGCCCATAGCCTGGCCGAGTGCCAGCGCTTTGACGTAGACCTGGTTTTCAGCGTTGGCGACGGCATCGCGCTGGGCGCTTTCGTTGGTCTGGATCTTCAGCACGTCCACCACGCTGGTCCGCCCGCCGTTATAAAGCAACTGGGCGGCTACCCGCTGCTGCGAAAGTTTTGCAAGCACGCTTTTTTGTATTTCCAGGGCTTGCGCGGCGCGCAGTTGTTCGTAGTAGGCTTTGGTCACGCTGAAGGCCAGCTCCCGGCCGGCAAAGGATACACGCTGTTTTTGCGCCTCGACGGAAACGGTGGCTGCGCGCAGTTGGGACATCAACTTCCCGCCTGAAAAGATTAATTGCTTAAGGGTTATATCCGAGTAGTAATCGTCCAGCGAAGTGCCGAAAAGGGCTTTTTTGCTGGGCAGCTGGTGGTCGTAGCGCTGATAGCTTAAGGTGGCGTCAAGCTGCGGCAGCAACGCGCCTTTAGATACGGTGTAACCGGCCTGGTTCTCGTCCAACACCGCTTTTTCCCGCAGCAGGTCCGGGCTGTTGGCCGCGGCTTTGGCCAGGCAGTCGGACAGGGAATATTCCGCGGCCAGGGCCGGCCCCGCACAAGCCGCCAGCACCAAAGCCGGCAAAAGAAGTTTTTTTATGTTCATACGGTCCGTCTAGCGCCCCTTGCCCTTTAGACCTGCGCCTTTCTTTAGAACTGCGCGGTTCTTCTGCCCGCCGCAGCACTTCTTCTTTCCTTCGCCATGGTTCCCGCAACCGCAGCCGCCGCCCGTAAGCTTAACGGTGCCACCGGTTATCTGTATGGATTTGCCTCTCACAAGCGCGTCGGCTATCTTCTGCCTGGCTGAATTTATAATATTGCCGAAAGTCTGGCGCGACACGCCCATCTTTTTGGCCGCGGCCTCCTGGTAAAGGCCCTTGGCGTCGGCCAGGCGGACAGCTTCGAACTCGTCAAGCTTTAGGTGTATCTCTCCGCCGCCATTGGCGGACTTGCCTTCCGGGCTGAAACAGGAGCAAGCGGGTTTCGCGTGGACTTTTCTGCATTTTCTGGACTCGCACATATTTCCCTCCTGAAAGCTATTGGCATATGCCAATACAGGTATTGTAGGTGTTTGCCGGCAGCGGGTCAATGGGATTTACAGAAGGACTGTCATAACGGTAAACAGCCTGACATTCTGCTTTACATCAGTAGGCGCCGGGTTTTTCTTTGCCCGGTATGCTATGGAGCGGCGCAGTAGCCCGCCCGGAGGAGAATTACTTTTATCGGAAATTTAACGGAAATTGGGCGGCAGATTATCGGAAATCGCGGCAAATTTAAAACCGCGCCTTTGACGGCGCGGTTTTTGCTGTTTCCGGAGAAGCCTTCTTGACCGGGAGTATGTTGGAAAAAATAACCGCCGGACAAGCCGGCGGTGTTTTTTTGTGCCAAATTTCTCGGGAGAAAAATTTGGCGGGGTCGACGGGATTCGAACCCGCGGTCTTCGCCTTGACAGGGCGACGTGTTAAACCAGGCTACACCACGACCCCGCGGTATTTGTATAGGATACTAAAAAATTAAATATTTTTCCACGAAATTCTGGCGCTGGCGTCGGGGGGGGAAAGAAAAGGCCCGGTCGCCCGGGCCTTTCTCGCGGGGAGCCGGGCTTACCGGCCCAGCAGCGCCCTGAGCGGGCCCAGGAAGGCCGAGAACATGGCGCGCGCGTCGTACAGCGCAACGCCCACGCCCATCAGCGACTCGCCGGCTATGATGCCGGAGCTGACCGGGATGATGTACTTTTCGGCCGCGGCGGGGGACTTCTTCTCCAGGATCAGCGCTATCAGGCCGCCGAGGAACATCGACAGCGTGTAGGAGAAGCCTATCACCATCGACAGGCCCAGGCCCATCGCGGAGGGGATGTACTTCTTGCGCTTGGGGAAGGCCAGTTCTATCAGCGGCACCACTATGCCGATGATGCCGCCCACCAGCATGCCCATGCGGGCCGCGGGGTGCAGCGAGCCGATGCCGTTGGACAGCAGCTTGGCCACGGCGGCCCAGACCTGGGCGGACGGGGCGGGCCACTGCTCGGTGCCCAGCACCGAGGCGTCCGGCACCAGCACGTAGAAGGCGGGCACCACCACCAGCGTGCCGGCGAAGATGCCGAGGAACTGCGCTATGAACTGCTGGCGCGGGTTGGCGCCAAGCAGGTAGCCGCTCTTGAGGTCGGTCAGCAGGTCCGCGGTGGAACCGGCGGCGCCGGCAGTGACCGAGGCGGTCATGAGGTTGGTTGTCATGTTTGTCGGGGCCAGCACGCCGAAGGTCAGCTGCGTGATCTTGCCCATCGCGCCCACGGGGGTGATGTCGGCTTCGCCGGTGGCGCGGGCCGCCACGATGGCCAGCAGGAAGGTGAGCGCCACGGCCACCAGGCCCATCCACCAGGTGGTCTGGAAGGCGTAGTGCAGCACCGCCATACAGGCCAGGCCCGACAGGGCCGTGCCGGTGACGAACCAGGAATTAGGGACTTCGATATGCGCCAGCGGGTCGGCGGCGCTGTCTTTGCGGTTGCTGAAGATGTTGGTGAGGCCGCCGAAGGCGCGCACCACGGTCTTCCACTGCAGCGCGAACATCACCAGGCTCGACGAGACCATGATGGAGGCGCCGGCCCAGACGCTCCACTTGAGGATGGCGCTGAGGCCGAGGTGGGTGGCGTCGATCGCGCCGAGCTGTATCATCCATGGCACCAGCACGAAGTAGTTTATGACGGCGCCTATCATCAGCGACCAGGCCATCTTCCAGCCTATGATGGCGCCGGCGGCCACCATCAGGGCGCTCATGTCGAAGTTGATGGTCATCTTGCTGAGGGGGTTGCCGTTGATGGCACCGGGGAACGGGATGGCTCCGGGGAACAGCGGCCCGCCTATGCCCTTGTCGCGGAAGAAGGCCACCAGGCCGCCGAACAGGCCGGCTATGCCCATGGCGCGGGCCTTGGCGGTGGCGTCGCCGCCCTTGGCGTGCAGGCTGCGCAGCGTCTCCGCCGCGGCTATGCCGCTGGGGAACTTGAGCTGCTCGATATTTATCATCTGCCGCTTCATCGGGATGGCGATGAACACGCCCAGCGCCGCCAGCGCCACGGTCCAGGCGGCTAGCACGTGCCAGCTCATATGCGCGCCGGTGATCAGCAGGTAGGCGCAGATAGCCGAGGTCATGGTGCCGCCTGTGGAGTAGCCGGCCGACGAGGCCGTGCTCTGCATGCAGTTGTTCTCCAGGATGGTCATGTCCTCCTTGAAGAGGAAGGGCATGGCTATGCGCAGGAATTTCCAGATGGCGAAGGAGAGGATGCACGACGTGATGGCCACGCCCAGGCCCCAGCCGGTCTTGAGGCCGATGTAGAGGTTGGACAGCGACATGAAGCCGCCCAGGAAACCGCCCATGATGATGGCGCGCAGCGTGAGCTGTTTCATGCTGTCGCCCTGGTAAACTTCTTTATACCACTTGAGCTCTATGTCCTCGGGGCCGCCGGAGGCTACGTGGGGGGCCTGCGCGGGTTCTTCTATAAGTTCAACTTCCTCCTCCGCCAGGGCTTCTTCACGGGGGAGGTCGTCGCGTTTTTCGTCGGCCATTGGGTTGTCCTTTAGTGGAGGGATTTAAAGTGGTGCGCGGTACAGGGCTCGAACCTGTGACATCCTCTGTGTAAGAGAGGCGCTCTACCGCTGAGCTAACCGCGCGGTAATTTCTGCGGAATCTATTCTACAATTTTTTATAATGGTTATATATGGACAAGAACGACGCTGAACTGGTGGAAAAGGCCAAGGCCGGCGACACCGCCAGTTTCGAGGCGCTGGTGAAGAAATACCAGGACAAGATCTACGGCCTGGCCAACTACGTCTGCATGGGCCTCAAGTCCGAGGCCGACGACGTGTACCAGGAAACGTTCATCAACGCCTTCAAGAACATCTCCAAGTTCAAGGGCAAGGCCGGCTTCGGCACCTGGCTGTACCGCATCGCCGCCAACAACTGCTGGATGAAGTACCGCAAGCGCAAGAGCGAGAAACTTGTGAGCATCGAGGACCTGGCCGAGCTGAAAGACCTGACGCACGCCGACGAGGTGATAAAGCAGGAATTATCTTCCAGCGTGGCCAAGGCCCTCTCCAAACTTTCGGTGGACTACCGCCTGGCCATCACCCTGGCCGACATACAGGGCCTGACCATGGAAGAGGCCGCCAAGGTGCTCAATATCACCGTGCCCGCCTTCAAGACCCGCCTCTTCCGCGCCCGCCAGGCCCTAAAAAAAGAATACGTAGAATAAAACTAGAGAATAAAACTAGGGACAGCGCCCTATTATTTCGCGGTCCTTACATGGGACAACGCCCAATGGGAAACAGGGCGCTGTCCCTAGTTTTTTAATAGGGCGCTGTCCCTAGTTTACGGTGTGGGCGAGGAGGGCGAGGAGGAGGAACTGGGTGTCTATCAGGGTCTCGGCGGTGATGCGCTCGGGGATACGGCCGAGGAAGAAGAAGAGCAACAGGCCCAGGTAGTAGAGCATGCCGGTCAGCAGGGCCGCGGCCAGGTCCGCCCGCCAGCCGGCCCCTTTGAGCGTCACCAGCACGGCTGCCAGCAGCAGGAAGATGGAGAACAGCGTGAAGTAGGTCAGCCGAGGGCCAGCCGCCTTGTAGAAATTTTCCCGGCCCACTATCATGTCGCTGTGCGCGTGGCTGACGCCGAACAGCACCGAGCGCGTGAACACGAGGAGGAAGGCGAAGAAGGCGGCCAGCTGGGTGGGGTCGCTCATGCCGCCCTTGTACCAGAGGCCCGGCGCGTAGGCGCACATGAAGGCCCAGCCCAGGGCTGTGACCAGGTCCTTGGAAGCGGGGAAATTCCCGAACTTCTCCAGACCCAGCGGCAGTTTATAGGGGTAGAGCATGCCCACACCCCAGAAGAAGACGGTGGCCAGGAAAACCTTCCAGCCGAAAGCGGCCGACAGGAAGATCGCCAGCGCGCCGCAGAGCAGCGCCGTGAAGCGCGACTGTGCCCGGTACCTCACGAACAGCAGCTGGCGGGCCCGGTCCGGGGCGGCGGCGCCCTTTTCCACGGCGCGGTTGGCCATGTGCAGGCTGAAGGCGAACAGGCCGGCCATCAGCAGCAGTTTGCCCGACACCGGCACGCCCTGCAGCTTCATGCAGACATAGGTGAGCGCGCTGGCCGCCACGGCCGTGTACAGAGAGCCGGTGATGAAAAGTTTCCAGGCGAAGGTCAGGGCCTCGGCCAGCGGGTGCTCTCGCCGGCCGGTCAGCTCGCGCGCGCGGTCCAGCACCTTGTCCGTCATCCAGGTGGGGGTGGAGGCGCCGGCGGTGATGAAGATGCGCCTGGCGCCCTTGAAAATTTCCGGGGTCAGCTCGTCCTCTTTCTCTATGTGCACGGCCCGGCGGGCCAGCCGCTCGCAGATCTGAAACAGCCGCGCCGTGTTGGCCGAGTTCTTGCCGCCCACCACTATTACCAGGTCGGCGTCCTTAGAAAATTCCACGGTCTCGGTCTGGCGCTGTTTGGTGGGGTTGCAGACCGTGTCCGAGACGTTCAGCTCGGCGGCCACGGCGCGCGCGGCCGCGGCGGCGGCCTGGAATACTTCGGGTTCCTGGGTGGTCTGGGCCACTATGTTGGCCTTGGCGAGGCTGGGGAGGCCCGCAACCTCTTCGGGGCCGCTCACCACGTAGCCGCGGCCGGCGGTATAGCCCATCAGCCCCAGCACCTCGGCGTGGTCCTTGTCGCCTACGATTATCGTGGCGTAGCCCTTGGCGGCGTGGGCGCGGATATTCTCCTGCACACGCTTGACCAGCGGGCAGGTGGCGTCCACCACCTCCAGGTCCAGCGCGCGTATGCGGGCCTCTTCTTCCGGCGGTATGCCGTGGGCCCGTATCACCAGAATGGCGCCTTTTTCTTTGATCTCGGCCGCTGACTTCACAGCCAGGATGTTCTTTTCGCGGAGGGTCTCGATGACCTGCTTGTTGTGTATCAGCGGGCCGAGGGTATAGATGGTCTTCTGGCGCTGGGCGGAGAGTTCCAGCACCTTGTCTATGGCGTTCTTCACGCCGGGGCAGAAGCCCGCGCTCCTGGCCACCGTTATCTGCACGCGCCCTGACATGGCTAAATTTTAACATTTATGGCCGCGGGCTTTATGTTTAGTAGAATTAGGGGATGGAAGGCAGGTTCAAACTAGTGGCCCCGTTCAAGCCGGCCGGAGACCAGCCGGCGGCCATAGACGCGCTCTGCAAAGGGGTGCTGGCCGGCAAGGCCAACCAGACCCTGCTGGGCGTGACCGGCAGCGGCAAGACCTTCGCCGTGGCCGCCGCCATAGAGCGCCTGCAGCGCCCGGCCCTGGTCATCTCGCCCAACAAGGTGCTGGCGGCCCAGCTCTACGGCGAGTTCAAGACCTTTTTCCCGGAGAACGCGGTGGAGTACTTCGTCTCCTATTACGACTATTACCAGCCCGAGGCGTACATCCCTTCCACCGATACCTACATAGAGAAAGACTCGTCTATCAACGACCACATCGACAAGCTGCGGCTTAAGGCCACGGCCTCCATCCTGACGCGGCCGGACACGCTGGTGGTGGCCTCGGTCTCGTGCATCTACAATATCGGCTCTCCGGAGAATTTCTCCGAGTTCTGCCTGACCATAAAGAAAGGCCAGCGGGCCGACCGTAAGGAATTCACCCGCGCCCTGGTGGACATCCATTACGAGCGCAACGAAATGGAGTTCAAACGCGGCTGTTTCCGCCTGCGCGGGGCCAACCTGGACATCTTCCCCGGAGACGGCGAGACGGCCTGGCGCGTGCAGCTGGGCGACACGGTGGAGGCCCTGAAAGAGATAGACCCGCTGACCGGCGGTACCCTCAGGGAGCTCGAAGAGATCACCGTTTTCCCGGCCAAGCATTTCGTCACCGGCGACGCCGAAATAGAGACGGCCGCCGCCAACATAGAGGCCGAGCTGGCCGGGCGCCTGGCCGTGCTGAAAGGCGAGGGCAAGCTGCTGGAGGCCGAGCGGCTGAGCCAGCGCGTGCGCTATGACCTGGAGATGATACGCCAGACCGGCTTCTGCTCCGGCATCGAGAACTATTCCCGCCACCTGGCCGGCCGCCCCGCCGGCAGCAGGCCGGACTGCCTGTTCGACTATTACAAGAAGGGTTTCCTGCTCTTCATCGACGAGTCGCACGTGACGCTGCCGCAGATCCGCGGCATGTACGCCGGCGACCGCGCCCGCAAGCAGACGCTGGTGGACTTCGGCTTCCGCCTGCCTTCGGCGCTCGACAACCGGCCGCTCAAGTTCGACGAGTTCGAGGCCCTGCGCCCGGCCACGGTGTTCGTGTCGGCCACGCCCGGTCCCTACGAACTGGCCAATTGCGCCAAAGAAGATATCGTAGACCTCATCATCCGCCCGACGGGCCTTGTGGACCCGCAGATAAGGATACTGCCGGTGACCGGCCAGATCAAAGCGCTGACGGCAGAGATAGAAAAACGCGCGGCCAAGAGCGAGCGCACTTTAGTGCTGACGCTGACCAAGAAGACGGCCGAAGATCTGAGCGAGTATTTGAAGGAAAAAGGTCTGAAGGCTCGCTACATGCATTCGGACATGGACACGCTGGAGCGGCTGGACATACTTTCGGCCTTCCGCAAGGGCGAGTTCGACGCGCTGGTGGGCATCAACCTGCTGCGCGAAGGCCTCGACATCCCCGAGGTCACGCTGGTGGCCATCCTCAACGCCGACAACGAAGGCTTCCTGCGCAGCGAGACCACCCTGATACAGATCTCCGGCCGCGCGGCCCGCAACCTGTGCGGCGAGGTCATTCTTTTCGCCGACCGCATGACGGGCAGCATGGAACGGGCCATAGCCGAAATGAAGCGCCGCCGCGACCGGCAGACGGCCTACAACAAGAAGCACGGCATAGAGCCCAGGACCATCATCAAGAAATTCGTGGAATTCGAGGAGCTGCGCACGCAGGCCAAGCGGCAGGGCCTCAACATGGCTGAGCCGCTGCCCAAGGGCCTGCCCAAGGCCGGCATCCGGGCCATGGCGGGCGAGATAGAGAGCCGCATGCGCGAAGCCGCCGAAAACCTGAACTTCGAGCTGGCCGCCGAGCTGCGCGACCGCCTCTACGAGATCCGCGAAATGTCCGGGGTAAAGTCGAAGCCGTCCCGGCGTGGTAAAAAATGACCGATCGCTGCCCCACTTTCAGCCGCTGGGCGGGCGCCTTTGCCATGGCCAAGGCGCGGTTTTCCTATCGGGAGTCTATAGCGGTGCGGGGTGCCGTGTGGACCCTGGCCGCCTGGCTTATCGGCGGCGGTATAGCCATGCTCCTTTTTTTTGTCGGCGACGCCCTTGGCGAGGAAGGCAGGGCCGGCTGGCAGTGGGCGGACCTGTACCTGCCTTTTTTTATGGTGGTTTTTATCGGTTCGCCTATCATCGCTTTCATTATAGGTTGCGCGCTCTCAGGCCGGTCGGCCGGGTTCCTGACCGCGCTGTGGCGGGGGCTGAAGGCGTGTTTTTTTCTGATCTTCGCCCTGCTCGTCCTTGCGGCGTTAACTCTCGCCTCCTCCAGTGAAAAAGCCGGGCTGGCGGCCGCCATCTTCGCGGGTGTAGCCCTGGCTGCCGCCTTGGCCGGGCTCCTGGGCGGTTTTATGCGCTGGGTGGCCAACAGGTCGCTGCCGCCCGCTTAGGCCCCCGGGTTTCCTCCCACTTAAGTCTTGTGTCACCATAATAGGGCATAGGGGGGCTGTAAATGGTAAAATTTAGGGGTGAAAGAATTTGACGCTGTCATTAAGGCCGCGCTGAAGGAAGATATCGGGACCGGCGACGTAACTACCCGGTTCTTCGTGCCTCTGGGCACCCGTTTCTACGGTGAAATGCGGGCCAAGGACACGGGCATTGCCTGCGGCCTGGAAGTTGCCCGCCGGACTTTCGCCCTGGCCGCCCCCGGTTCCCGGGTCAAATTGATAAAAAAAGACGGCGCCCGCATCAAGCCCGGCGATATCCTGATGAAGGTGGAAGGCCCCGCCTCCATACTGACGGCCGAGCGCACCGCCCTCAATTTCATGCAGCATATGAGCGGCGTGGCCACCAAGGCGGCCCTGTTCGCCGCCGTCCTTAAAGGTTCCCGCACCAAAATTTACGACACGCGCAAGACGCTGCCCGGCCTGCGCCTGGTAGAGAAGTACGCCGTCCGCTGCGGCGGCGGCCGCAACCACCGCCTGGGCCTCTACGACATGGCCATGATCAAGGATAACCACGTGGCCTTCGCCGGCAATAGCGCGGAGGTGCTGGGCCAGCGCATGGCCGCCATGCGCAAAGCAAAGCCCGGCCTGAAGATAGAACTGGAAGTGGACACGCTGGCCCAGCTTAAAGCTTTCCTGCCCCTGGGCGCCGACGTGGTCATGCTCGACAACATGGCGTATGCCGATATGAAGAAGGCCATAGCGCTGATACGCGCTTACAAGGGCCGTCGGCCCGAAGTGGAAATTTCCGGCGGCGTAGACCTGCGGATGGCCGCCCGTTACGCCAGGCTCGGGGCGGACCGCATCTCCGTGGGCTCCATCACCAGCGGCGCCCGGCCGCTGGACATCTCTTTCGAAGCGAGGACAAAATGAAAAACACCCTTCTGGAACTGGACACCCTGCCCGGCGTAGCCAAGATAGTCTGCCTGGAGGACGTGGAGTCCACGCAGGCCGTGGGCCGTGAACTGGCGCTGGAAGGCGCCGCCGAAAAGACCCTGATACTGGCCGAGACGCAGACCGCCGGCAAAGGCCGCCTGGGCCGCGAGTGGGAGAGCGCCAAGGGCGGCCTGTACATGACGCTGCTGCTCAAGCCCGAGACCGGCGTTAAATTCCTGCCGCACCTCAGCGTGCTCAGCGGCGAGGCCGTGGCCGAGACGCTCACCGAGGTCTACGGCATAAAGACCCGCATCAAGAAGCCCAACGACGTCTACGCCTGGCACCCGCGCAGGCGCAAGTGGCTGAAGATCTCCGGCATACTCACCGAGTCCTCATCCGTCAATCAGGACGCCAGCTGGCTGCTGCTGGGCGTGGGCGTGAACCTCAACAATACCCCCAAGCTCGACACCGCCGTCAGCGTGAAAAGCATCACCGGCAAGGAAGTTTGCCGCGAGGAGTTCCTGGAGGCTTTCTTCGGTAATTTCTGGGTGGAGTATTCGGCCTGGGAGTACGGCAGCCAGGCCAAGTCGTGAGCGCCGGGCGGGTAAAGCAAACAGCCCTGGCCTGCGGCGCTACGGCGGCCGGCATTGTGCGCGCCGCCGACCTGGCCGAGTTTAAAAGATTCTCAGAGGCCGTCACCATGATCCCCGACGGTCTGGCCTACCTCAAGCGGGACCCCCTCGTAAGAAAGAGCGTGAAGAAATGGTACGGGCCCGCCCGGTCGGTGCTGGTCTGCGCTTTCCGCTACTGGACGCCCGACATGGACTACAAGGCGGCTCTGGCCGCGGCCGGCGATCCCGCGGCCTACCTCAAACGCACCGGCCGCAAAGCCTGCCAGGCGGAACTGGTGGCCGCGCCCGGCGCCAAGATCTCCCGCTACGCCCTGGGCCGGGACTATCATCTGACCGTAAAAGAAAAGCTCACGGCCATGCTGGAAACCATAAAGCTGGAATTCCCGGGTACCGAAGGCAAGACTTTCTGCGACACCTCCCCGGTGATGGAGAAAGAGCTGGGCCGGCTGGCCGGCCTGGGTTTCCGCGGCAAGAACACGCTGCTGCTCTCGCGCAGCCTGGGCAGCTACTTTTTCCTGGGCGGCATAGCCCTAAGCCTGGACCTGCAGCCCGACGCGCCGCAGGACGACTCTTGCGGCGGCTGCGACCAGTGCGTGAAGGCCTGCCCCACCAAGGCGCTAAAGGACGGCCGGCTGGACGCGGCGCGCTGCCTGTCCTACTGGACCACCCAGGCCAAGTGGCGCATTCCCGGCGAGGCGGCGCAGCGCCGCCAGGACTGGGCCTACGGCTGCGACCTCTGCCAGGAAGCCTGCCCCCAGAACAAAGCCCCCGGGCAAGTAGCCCCTGGCTTCGAACCGAATAAAGGGGACGTTCTTAACTAAAGGAATATTTGTCCACAAGTCCGGTGTTACTTTGTTAATAAATAGTCCAATAGTTAAGAACGTCCCCGCCAAATAAAAAAGGGAAGCTTGCGCTTCCCTTTTTTTGGGCTTGGCGGCTTTACGGCTTTTTCGCCAGGCCGTTCTTTACGGCTTCCATCAGGTCGTCGGTGTTGAAAGGCTTGGTCAGGAAAGCGGCCACCTGCGAGAAGCGCTGGAACATGGTGCGGGAGGGTTCCAGGGCGGACAGCACCACTATGGGCATCTTGCCCAGCTGCTCGTCCTCGGAGATCTGCGTGGCCAGCGAATAGCCGTCTATGCCGGGCAGCATCACGTCGAGCACCAGCAGGTCGGGCTTGTAGGTCCGCAGCACATCCATCACTTCGCGGCCGTTGTCGCAGACCTTGATCTGGTGGCCCAGCGACTCGAGGGTGTACTGCACCAGGCTCGAGATCTCCGGGTCGTCGTCGACTACAAGAATTTTATTCCCCATATAGGTAAATTTAACACATTCCCCGTTATTTGTAAAGCAGGTACGACGGGGCCGCCGCCCGGAACGGGGCGTTGTTCTTTTCGAAAGCCTCGAGGATAGCCGCGGGGCTGCCCCCGGCCTGCAGCATATTGTAGAGGTCGCCCGAGCCGGTCATCTTGCGCATTTCCTCCGGCTTCATCCTGAAATCCTTGCCGTTATACCGGTGCAGCCAGTAGGCCGCGTGGGCGAAGACGTCCAGCGCGCGCACGGCGGCTTTGTCCGTAATGTTAACCAGTATGCCGGGGCAATCCTTGCCCTGGTACAGGTCCTTGTCCGGGGCCAGGGTCAGCGGCGAGAACTTAACCCCCGCGAGCCCGGCCTTGTTGAGTTTTCTGGCGATCTTTTTCGCCTTCATCCACGGCGCGCCGAACCACTGGAATGGGATCTCCGTGCCGCGGCCCACCGAGACGTTGGTGGCCTCGAAGCAACCCAGGCCCGGGTATAGCACCTCGGCGGCAATGCCTCGTATGTTCGGCGAGGGGTTGGTCCAGGGCAGTCCCGTCTGGTCGAAGAACATGCCGCGCTGCCAGCCCTCCAGCTTAACCACGGTGAGGTCCAGGTTCAGCTTCAGGTTGGCCTTGTGGAAATTGGCCATCTCGCCGGCGGTGAAGCCGTGGCGGGTGGGCACCGGGAAATAGGCGGTAAAGAAGCTCAGGTCCTTGTCCAGAACCGGGCCCTCCGCCGCGCCGCCGATGGGGTTGGGGCGGTCGAGCACCATGAAAGGCAGGCCGGCTTTGGCCGCTTCCTCCATGGCGTAGCCCATGGTGGTGAGGTAGGTGTAGAAGCGCGCGCCTATATCCTGTATGTCGAAGACCAGGACGTCCAGGTCTTTGAGCATTTCGGGAGCGGGGCGCTGTTTGCCCTTGCCGTAGAGACTGTACACCGGCACGCCGGTGGCGGGGTCTGTGGAGCTCTCGATGTAGACGCCGCCTTCCTCGGTGCCGCGGAAGCCGTGTTCGGGAGAGAAGATGGCGGCCAGCCGCACACCGGGGGCGGCGTGCAGCACGTCCACCGCGTTGGCGCCGTCCCTGTTGACGGAGGTGTGGTTGGTGATCAGGCCCACGCGCTTGCCCTGCAATTGCGCGAAGCCGTCGCGCTGCAGCACGTCCAGACCGGAAAGCACCTGCGCTGAGCAGACTCCGGAAGAGAGCAGTAACGTCAAAATGGTAGCAGCTGCCTTTTTCATTTGGCCTCCTTGAGGAGGAGCAGGTGCAGGGTGCCGGGGTCCCACAGCTTGAAGGCGAAGGTGCGGGCCTTTTTGCCGGCGCCGGCGAAGAAGTCAACGCGGCCGGGGCCTTTTATGGCGCCGCCGGTGTCCTGGCAGAACACAAAGCGGCTGTCCTGCTTGCGGCCGAGCAAATTGCCGTCCTTGTCCACGTTCGGGGTTTCCACCCGCATGAAGGCGATGGCGCCCATGGGCACCAGGTTGTTGTCCATGGCTATGGAGCGCCAGCCGGTCAGCGGCAGGCCGTAGGTACCGTCCGGGCCGGTCTCCGGGTCGATGTCGGTGTTGAGTTTGAAGAAGGTGTAGCGGCGGTTGGCGCTCATGATGGCGCGCTCTTTGTCGGGGTTGTCTAGCAGGTACTGCTTGCCCTTCTCGTGGCTGATGCCCTCGCGGGGCATGGCGCCGCTCTCTACCAGGGCGGAGAGCCAGCCTTTGAACTTGTGGCTGTTGGTGGCGGCAAAATTGGCCTTTATCACCCGGCCGTCCGGCAGTTGCAGGCGGCCGGAGCCCTCTATATGCAGGTCCATGATGTCGGCGCGGTCCCTGAACCAGGCCAGCTCCAGGCCCTGGCCGTCCAGGCCGCCCTGGAAGTCTATCTCGTCGCGGGTCAGGTAGGGCACCAAAGTGTTGCCCTTCAGGAGGCCGGTGAGCTTTTCGCCCTTGAACTTCTCGTTGAAGTCCTCCAGGTTGATGGAGACCATGTCGGCCGGCTTGGCGTAGATGGGATATTTATACTCGGCGGTTTTCTGCAGGCTGGCCTCCAGGGTGGGCTCGTAATAGGAGGAGAAGACCACGGTGCCGGTAGAATCGCGCCCGGCCATCTGGTAGATATCGAACCTTTCCTTTATAAGCCGGTCCAGGTCGGCCTCGGCGGGGGAGGATTGCAGTATCTTTATGAATTCTTCATTGGCCGCGTTCAGCTCCGTGCGGGTCACCTTGCGGCTGCCGAAGGTGTAGGGAGTGCCAGGGGTGGTGTTGCGCTGGAAATATTCCCGGTTGAGCAGGGCGGCCTTGAGCAGGGGGCCGCTCGCGTCGGCGTCCATGAAGACGGGCAGGGCCTCGGGGGCGGGGGTGAACATGACCAGCGGTTCGGCCGGTTTTACCGGGGGCACGGCGACCTCCGCGGGGGGCGGGCAGGGGGGGCAGGCGGGGCAGCCGGCGGTTTTCACCTTGCCGGCGGCGCAGCCGGCCAGCGCCAGGGACAGTATGACTAAAGTTACATTCTTCATGGTTGGCCTCCCGGCCTTAAAATCCCCGTTGGCCCCTTTTTTTTGCGGCCCGTCGGGGGTTGCGGCGCGCCCTGCTGGGCCGCGGCCGCGGAGTGACCGATATCAAACTTGACCGCGGTTACAAAGGGCTCTTTCTCATTGGGAAAACCAACTCCGCGGTTTTTTTATTATCCCATAAAAGTTTCATTGACACAAGGAGGATTTTCTACTAGACTTCCATTATGAGGAACAATATTCTTTCGTTATTCCTATTAGTAGCGCTGCCCGGGGGGGCTTTTGCCGCTGAGGCCAAGATTCTCTCCATGAGCGGTGCCGTGGAGGTCCGGCCGACCCGCGAGGGCCAGTGGACTTCCGCTTCCGAAAATATGGAGATTGCCGAAGGCGGCGGCATACGCACGGGGGCCGAGGGCGGCGCCGTGGTGCTGATGCCCAACAAGACCAAGGTCTGGCTCAAAGAGGGCACCGCCCTCGAAATAGAGCAGCGCCAGACGCTGGCCAGCCGCCTGGCCCTGGTGTTCGGCAAGATCAAGGTGCGCGTGCCGCATCTTATGCGCAAGGAAAAATTCGAGGTGCGCACCCCGGCCGCCGTCTGCGCCGTGCGCGGCACCGAGTTCACCATGGGCGCCACCGAGGACGGCAAGACCGACGTGCAGGTGCTCTTCGGCGAGGTGAAGTTCAAGTTCACCGTGCCGCAGGCCAAGGGCCGCTCCGAATTCAATATACCGCAGGGCCAGGGCCTGATGTCCCCCGATGAGGGCAAGCCCGCCAAGCCCGTGCTGCTGACCGCCAAGCAGGAGCGCGCCGCCATGGAGAGCTGGAACCCCGGCCTCTCCGCCGAGCAGCGCCAGGAGGGCCTGCTGCAGAAAGAGAACGACAGGGCCCAGATCAAGGACTTCGCCCGGGCCACCGCCAGCGCCGAGAACGCCGTAAAGGGCTTTCTCAACGTGGTCAAGGAGAGCGACCTGGAAGCGGGTCGCACCCTGCGCGACGTGCACGGCAACGTGGTGCGCGTGGACCAGCGCCTGATGCGCCCCGACGACCGCACGCTGCAGTTCTTCAACCTGGTCAAGCGCCCCACCTACGCCGACTTCACCGGCCCGGCGGGCGGCTTCACCTATAACGGCGACGCCATGACCGAGCGCCTGGACATGGCCCGGCTGGAATTCGTCTTCAACAAGGACCTGCCGCAGCGCATAGAGGAATGGCCGGGCTTCTTCGACGGCAACGACGTGCGCGCCGACCGCTCCGCCTTCATCTTCGCCAATAAATCGCAGGGCGACGACTATATCTTCACCATAGCCGAGCTGTACAAGTACGACGCGGCCCGCGACGAGCTGGTGAATAATATAAAGGTCGTGGATCCCAATGCCACGTTGACCGCTACTACCGACCGCGACGTGGTTATTACCGGCTTCACCAATGCCGCCGGCATCAATAAGATAGCGGCCGGAGATATACGCGATACCGGCGCGGGCGGCAATCTGGAGAATCTGGATGCTACTAATACCGACTTGACCGGTCTGAACTGGGCCATCAAGTATACCCCTGTCGGGGCGGAGTCCGGCTACTATGAGCAGGTGGGCGACCCGCTGCTGTATCAGTACAGTGCCGACGCCTATGTTATAGGCGCCAACGCTTCTCCCGCGGCTTCCAACATGATCTGGATAGCCAGGGAGAACTATGTAATCAACAACAGCGGCGGCATAAAGACCGTGGACGACTTCACCTCCTCCGGCCTGGACCCTTTCTCCGTGCTCAAGGAGACGGCCGGCCAGACCATCATGTACGTGAAGAAGGCCGCTACCGAGCCCGGTACCTGGACCACCAGTCTTAACGCCGACGGCAGCAAGAACTACGCCAATGTCTACGCCGGCATAAACAACACGTCGTCCGGCGATAAATATGTGACCGCTGGTGCTCCTTACCAGTTCGGCACCAATATCGACCTGGTGATAGTGCCCGACCTGGCCCTGGCCGCGGTACAGCGCATGCTGCCCGCCCTGAGCTCG
>MGTZ01000014.1:0-7848 GCA_001799715.1 Elusimicrobia bacterium GWB2_63_16
CGATGCGTCCGTCGGGCAGCACCGGCAGTACGGCCACCGCGCCCGGATGGTCCACGAACTCGCGCGTAGCCCTTTTCCCGTTGGGCAGCGTCACGGTATCGGCGCGGAAATTCACGGTGCCGGAAAAGACGAGCCTGTGCCTGTGCTTCTTCTCCGTGTAAGGATGCGCCGCTTTCTTCGCCATAATATGATTATATAATTTCCGTAAAACCCCCGCTCTCACAACTGGCTTAACCGAGGTGCGAACCGGGGGATGGCCCCCGACTGGGCATCTCGCGGTGCTCACGGAATGCCGCTTTCCGGGCGGAAAATTCCTTTAGGGACTACTTTATTTATATAATTAAAGACTGCGGGCGGCAGCCGCGGCCGGTTTTCTATTATAATGGGCCCTGAATTCATACACTTGCACAACCACTCCGAGTACTCGCTGCTCGACGGCATGCTGCGCGTCAGCGACGGCCACGGCGGCCCCTCGGAATTCCTCAAGGGCCTCGGCGCCGTAAAGGGCAACGCCCTGGCCATCACCGACCACGGCAACATGTACGGCGCCATGGACTTCTATTTCATGGCCAACGCCGCGGGCCTCAAGCCCATCCTCGGCTGCGAGTGCTACGTCGCCAAGGGTTCCCGCCTGAACAAGGAAAAAGGCGGCAGCCGCCGCGACAACGGCCACATGACCGTGCTCGCCAAGAACGACGCCGGCTACCACAACCTGATGAAGCTGGTCTCCGCCTCCTTCCTCGAGGGCTTCTACCACGACCCGCGCATAGATTCCGAACTGCTCGCCAAGCACGCCGAGGGCCTCATCTGCCTCTCGGGCTGCCTCAAGTCCCACATCGCCCGCAACTGCGCCGAGGGCAAGATCGACGACGCGGTGAAGATGGCCATGGAATACCAGGATATCCTCGGCAAGGGCAATTTCTACCTCGAGCTGATGGACCACGATATCCCCGAGGAGCAGGCCGCCATGGCCGGCCTCCTGGAGGTGGCCAAGCGCACCGGCATCCCGCTGGTGGCCACCAACGACTGCCACTACCAGAAGAAAGAGGACTGGGAGGCGCACGACGCGCATATCTGCATCTCCACCGGCTCGCTGATGGACGACCCCAGCCGCATGCGCATGACCACGCATGAGCTCTACTACAAGAGCCCGGCGGAAATGGTGAAACTTTTCTCGCACACCCCCGAAGCCGTGAAGAACACGCTGGTCATCGCGGACATGTGCAGCGTCAAGGTGGACACCAGCAAGCTGCACCTGCCCGCCTTCGACATCCCCGCCCAGTACAAGGCGGAGCACAGCGCCGGCGACGGCGACTTCTACTACCTCCGGGACCTGTGCGAGGAGGGCCTGAAGAAAAAAGTGCCCAACGCCGGGCCGGAGTACCACAAGCGCCTGGAGTTCGAGCTGGACACCATCAAGAAGATGGGCTTCTCCAGCTACTTCCTGATCGTCATGGATTTCATCAAGCACGGCCGCAGCATCGGCGTGCCCGTGGGGCCGGGCCGCGGCTCCGGCGCCGGCGCCCTGGTGGCCTACACGCTGGACATCACCCGCGTGGACCCGCTGCCCAACAGCCTGCTGTTCGAGCGCTTCCTCAACCCCGGCCGCAAGAGCATGCCGGACCTCGACATCGACTTTTCCGACGACGGCCGCGAGAAGGTGGTGCAGTACGTGCGCGAGAAGTACGGCGCCAGCCGCGTCGCCAACATCATCACCTACGGCACCATCAAGGCCAAGAGCGCCGTGCGCGACGTGGGCCGCGTGATGGGCATTCCCCTGGCCGACGTCAACGCTATCGCCAAGCTGGTGCCGGCGGACCTGGGCACCACGCTCTTCAAGGCCCTCAACGAGGTCAACGAGCTCAAGGAGTACCAGCGCGACCCGAAGATCAAGAAGATGTTCGACATCGCGCTCAAGGTGGAGGGCCTGCGCCGCCAGACCGGCGTGCACGCCGCCGGCGTGGTGATCTCCAAGGACGACATCACCGACTACGTGCCGCTGGCCAACCGCAACAACAAGGACGTCATCACCACTCAGTACGACGGCAACGTGCTGGGCACGCTCGGCATGCTCAAGGTGGACTTCCTGGGCCTGCGCACGCTGACCATCATCGAGACCGCCTCAGAGTTCATCCGCAAGCTGCCCGGCAAGGAAAATTTCGACATCTATTCCGTCCCGATGGACGACAAGGCCACCTTCGACCTGCTCTGCGAGGGCAAGACCACCGGCGTGTTCCAGCTGGAAAGCGAGGGCATGAAGAAGCTGGTGAAGGGCCTCAAGCCCACCGTCTTCAGCGACATCTCGGCCCTCGTGGCGCTCTACCGCCCCGGCCCCATCGAGAGCGGCATGCTCGAGACCTTCGTGGAGCGCAAGCACGGCCGCAAGAAGATCACCTACGACCACCCGCTGCTCGAGCCCATCCTCAAGGACACCTACGGCACCATGGTGTACCAGGAACAGGTCATGGAGATCGCCAAGAGCATGGCCAAGTTCACGCCCAGCGAGGCCGACGATTTCCGCAAGGCCATGGGCAAGAAGAAGCTCGACGTCATGGAGAAGCTGCGCGTCAAGTTCGTGGAGCAGTCCAAGTCTTTCCACGACGTGTCCAACAAGCTCTCCAGCAAGATCTTCGACGACATGGCGAAGTTCGCGGGCTACGGCTTCAACAAGTCCCACTCGGTGGCCTACGCGCTGGTGGCCTACCATACCGCCTGGCTGAAGGCCAACTACCCGGTGGAGTTCATGGCCGCCCTGCTCACCAGCGAGATCGGCAAGAGCGCGGTCAACTCCGAGGAGAAGGAGAACAAGCTGGTCACCTATATCGGCGAGGCCCAGGACATGGAGATAGAGATCCTGGGCCCCAGCGTGAACGGCTCGCAGAAGAAATTTTCGATAGAGGAGCGCAACGGCAAGCCCGCCATCCGCTTCGCCCTGACCGCGGTGAAGAACGTCGGCGAGGGCGTGGTGGAGACGATGGTGGCCGAGCGGCTGCGCAACGGTCCGTTCCGCTCGTTCGAGGAATTCACGCTGCGCGCGGATTCCAAGCAGCTCAACAAGCGCGTGATAGATTCGCTGGCCAAGGGCGGCTGCTTCGACTGCTTCTACCCGGCGGAGAAACCCGAGATCTCGCGCACCAAGGCGATGGAGGCCGTGGAGCTGTTCTGCGGCGGCAAGTCCCAGGACTGCAACCAGGCCATGCTCTTCGGCGAGGAGAAGAAGGCCGCCCCGGTGATGAGCGAGCACGCCCTGCTCAAGAACGAGCGCGAGGTGCTGGGCTTCTATTTCTCCGGCCACCCGCTCAACAGCTACCGCCGGCATCTCTCGATGGTGGCCAACGCGCAGGCCGAGAAACTGCTGGCCGGCGGCTTCGAGGAAGGCGCGATGGTGCGCGTGGCCGGCATCGTGGCGCAGTTCAAGAGCATGCAGACCAAGAAGACCGGCGAGGCGATGGCCAAGTTCGAGGTGGAGGACCTGACCGGCAACGTCGGGGTCTGCCTGTTCCCCAAGAAATACAAGATCTACGGCCCGCAGCTGGGCCCAAACAAGATAGTCGTCGTGGCCGGCAAGGTGCAGAAATCCGATTTCGGCGAGCAGAACTACGAGCTGATAGCCGAGGAGGCCTACGCTCTCTACGACGCGATGAATAAATGGGCCCGCGGGCTGATATTGAACCTGCCCGAGGGGATACTCTTCGACGAGAAGCAGCTGCACGAACTGAAGACGGCGCTGGGCCGCAGCCACGGCGCCTGCCCGGTCTACTTCCAGGTGAACGCCAAAGGGCGCGGCACCTACATGATAGAGACCAGCGAGCGCGTGGGGCTGAGCGACGCGCTGATCCACGATATCGAGAAGCTTCTGGGGGACAAGACATGGAAAGTGGAAAGCGGATCCTGATAGCGGACGACGATCCGGACCTGATAGACCTGCTTGAATCCTATTTCAAGCGGTTCGGCTACGAAGTCACCGCCAAGGTGAACGGCAAGGACGCCCTGCAGGCCGCCGAGTCGGAGAGGTTCGACCTCGTGCTGCTGGACGTGATGATGCCCTATATCGACGGCTACCACGTGGCCAGCGAGATCTCCTCGCGCTACGGCTCCGACGGTCCCAAGATCATCATCATGACCTCGCGCGACACGGCCAGCGAGAAGGGCATCGCCCTGCTCAGCGGCGCCAACGACGTGGTGCAGAAACCTTTTTCGCTGGAAGAGATCGACGCTAAAGTGAAGGCCGCCCTCGGTCTGTAAGATACGTAAGAAACCGAACACAAGGAAGGAAAGATGAATAAATTAAACGCTGCCCTGGTTCTGCTGCTCGCCTGCGCGCCCGCCTGGGCCCTCGACAAAGGCGACGCCCCGGTGCTCCCGGACGTGGAGATGATCGACGTGCCCACGGCGGGCATCCTGGACTATTACGGCTTCATGTTCAAGACGCGCTTCTACTCCGCCGGCGGCGTGCTGGGCGCGCTGAACTTCGGCGTGCTCGAGCGCCTGAACCTGGGCGCCTCGATGACGGTGGACCGCCTGGTGGGCTCCGATTCCCCGATCAAGATGCGCCGCCCCGAGATCCAGGTGCGCTTCCGCTTCTACGACGGCGGCTACTACATCCCGGCGCTGGCGCTGGGCTACGACGGCCAGGGCTATTACTACGACTCCGACGCCAAGAAATACATGGAGAAGGGCCGCGGCCTCTACGTCACCGGCTCCAAGGAGATCGGCGTGCCGGGCCTGGCGCTGCACGGCGGCTTCAACGTGCCCGACTTCGACAACAATTACCTGTTCGGCTTCCTGGGCCTCAACTACACGCTGGAGGAGAAGGTGGCCTTCATGGCCGAGTACGACAACCTGTTCCACTCCGACGACCCGTCCCGCCTCAACCTGGGCACGCGCGTCTATGTCACCCCGTACTTCCAGCTGGACCTGGCCCTGCGCGGCCTGGGCCGCAGCGGCGAGTTCAGCAACGGGGCCGACCGCAACACCGAGCGCATCGTGCAGATGCGCTACAACACCAGCTTCTAGCAGCTACTCAAAGGAGAACGACATGAAAAAGAAAATAGGCATACTTACCGGCGGCGGCGACTGCCCCGGGCTCAACCCCGCGATACGCGGCTGCGTCTACGCGGCCGAAAAGTACGGCTACGAATGCGTCGGCATCACCGACGGCTGGAAGGGCCTGCTCGAAGGCACTACCACCCCTCTCAACCGCGAGGTCACCGAGTACATCATCGCCAAGGGCGGCACCATGCTCGGCTCCTCCCGCACCAACCCGTTCAAGAAGGACGACGGCTCCAACGTGAAGAAGTGCCTTGAGACCTTTAAAAAACTGGACCTCCACGCGCTGGTGGCGATGGGCGGCGACGACACGCTGGGCGTGGCGACCAGACTCTACCGCGACCACAAGCTCAACGTCGTCGGCGTGCCGAAAACGATGGATAACGACCTGAGCGTGACCGACTATACTTTCGGCTTCGACACCTCCGTCACGCGCGCAATAGAAGCGGCGCAGGCGCTGCAGGACACCGGCAACAGCCACCACCGCGTGATGGTGCTCGAGGTAATGGGCCGCCACGCCGGCTGGGTGGCGCTCTACACCGGCATCGCCGCCGCCGCGGACTACGTCTGCATCCCCGAGAGGAAGATAGACACGGCGCATATGCTCGCCAAGATCAAGGCCGCCCACGCCCGCAAGCGCTTCGCGCTGGTGGTCACCAGCGAGGCCGCCGAACTCCCCGAGGTGGGGGAGGGCCAGTCCAAGCGCGAAGTGGACCAGTTCGGCCACGCCATTCTCAAGGACCGCGGCATGGGCGAGCGCATAGCCGGCTTCATAGAGAAGGAGACCGGCATCGAGACCCGCCACGCCGTGATCGGCCACATGCAGCGCGGCGGCGCCCCGACGCTGTTCGACCGCATGCTGGGCACCCGCGTGGGCATGAAGGCCGCGGAGCTGGTGCATACCGGCCAGTTCGGCACAATGGCCGCGCTCGTCAACAACCAGTACGTCGGCGTGCCGCTCGAGAAGGCCACCGGCCAGCTGAAGATCGTAAACCAGGAGTGGTTCGACGTGATGGAAGTGATGTTCTAAACCGGCCCCGGGGCCGCGGGTTCCTGTGAGCCCGCGGCGCCCCGGCCTCGCAGCCAGTCCAAGGGGTAATATGACAGAAAACGTTCAAGCTAAACCGGCGCAGTTCCAGCGCAAGACGATCCTCATCAAGAAGCACCTGCAGTACCGCTACATGGCGCTGCTCTTTCTCAGCGTGCTGCTTGCCTTCATCATAGTCGGCCTGGACATCATCTGGACCGTCTCCAAGGTGGTCAACGAGCACCCGATGATGCAGCCGCTGCTCGACGAGATGTCGTCGATGGTGCCGCTGTTCGGCCTGAAGATCGTGATGTACATGGTCATGGTGCTGATCGTCTCGGCCGTGATCTCTCACCGGATGGCCGGCCCGATCTTCAAGTTCGAGAAGAGCTGCGCGACGGTGGCCGAGGGCGACCTGGCCCACCGCGTCTACTTGCGGCAGGGCGACCAGCTGACCGACCTGCAGGACCAGTTCAACAACATGGCGGGGGCCGTGGACGAAGTGGTGAAGGAATACGAAAAGTTCCGCCTGGCGGCCGCCGAGGCCGGCATGAAGGAGCAGGCCGAGGCCCTCTCCAAGCGCGTCACGGAGATAATGCCCAAGTTCAAGATATGAAGATACTAGCGGCCGCGCTGGCGCTGGCCGCCCTTGCGGGCGCGGCGCGGGCGCAAGACGGGAAAGACGTACTGACACTGCAGGACGCCGTGGCGCTGGCCGTGAAGAACAGCCCCGCCGCGCTGGCCGCCGAGCAGGATATCATCATAGCGCGGCAGCGCGTCCGCGAGGCGCGCTTCATGGCCCTGCCGCAGTTCGCCCTCTCGGCCAGCCTCAACCGCGCCAACCTGGAGTACCCGGCCGTGCTGGGCGGCGACCTCGGCGACAGGTTCATCTACCCTTCCTCCAGCGACTCTTTCTACTCCATGCGGGCGCAGGCCCTGCAGCCGCTCTACACCGGCGGCAAGAACACCAACACGCTGAAGCTGGCCAGGACGGCCCATAACCAGGCCAAGGTCAATTTCGAGACGGTCAGGGCCGACGCCGCCCTCGCCGCGAAAAAAGCTTTCTACGCCCTGCTCTACCAGCGCGCCCTGAACGCCTCCTTCTCCTACTGGGCGGGCCGCGCCCGCGACCTGGCCGCCGCCGCCCGCAAGGACGCTTTCGAGGCGCTGGAGGCCGATATGCTGCTGTCCGGCATCGGGGACCGGTCGCGCCAGGCCAGCCGCGGCGAGGAAGCCGCCCTTACCGAACTGCTGCGCGTGCTCAATAAGGAGCCGGGCCACCGGACCGAGGTAGTGGGCGAGTTCGCGGCGCTGCCAGTGGAAAGCGCGGCCGCCTCCAGCCTGGTGACGGCCATGGAGACTCGCTCCGAATTGAAGAGCGAGCTCTACAAGGCCCAGATGGAAGACATCGCCGTCAACATGGCCCTGGTGCGCCGCTATCCCACCATTTACCTCGGAGCCAGCTACGACGTTAACGCCTACCGCTTCTCCTCGCTCGCCGAGGAGAACGAGCGCTCGCGCAACTGGCTGGCCTCGGTTTCCGTGCATTTCCCGCTCTCCTACGACATCTGGACCCAGGTGCAGCAGCGCAAGGCGCAGCGCCGCCAGGGCGAGCTCAAGCGCTCCGAACTGCAGGACAGGGTGCGCTACGAGATCGTGTCGGCGCACAAGGAGGCCGTCTTCTGGCAGGCCGAGGCCGAGGCGCTGCGCGCCGAGAGCGAAAGAACCCGGGAAGCCTACGATACCGCCTCCCGCGGCGGGCGGCCTTCCAT
>MGTZ01000014.1:7864-22060 GCA_001799715.1 Elusimicrobia bacterium GWB2_63_16
CGCAGCAGGCTCGAATGGGCCCAGGGCCGGGATTTCGCCAGATAGGATTAGGACAAGCCGCCCATGCGAAAATTCATACTGCTGACCGCCGCCGCCCTGCTGCTGCCGGGCGCCGCCGCCGCGCAGTACGCCGACGACGCGCTGCTGCGCGACGCGATGTGGACGCGGATCGTGAATTCCAAGCCGCCGGCGCGGCCCTCCGTCGGGCTCGCCCTCTCCGGCGGCGGCGCGCGCGGCTTCGCGCACACCGGCGTACTGGAGGCGCTGCAGTACTCCGGTTTCCCCGTGGACTATGTGGCCGGCACCTCGATGGGCGCGCTGATAGGGGCCATGTACGCCTCGGGCCAGCCGCTGGACGAGATCTGGGCTTTCGGCCGCGACGCGGAGAAACACAAGGTGGGCAGGGACTTCAAGGGGATACGCGTGCTGCCGCTGATCCTCGCCGACAAGCTCATCTCTCCCACCTACATTACCCGCTTCATAGAAGGCCGGCTGGGCGGGGCGACCTTCGAGACCCTTAAAAAGCCGCTGGCCTGCACGGCCATGGACATCCGCACCGGAGAGAAAGTCGTATTTACCGACGGGCCCGTGGCCATGGCCGTGCGCGCCAGCGTCAATATCCCGGGCATCTTCGCGCCGGTGCAGTACCGCCAGCGCTATCTGGTGGACGGCGGCGTGGTGGACAATGTCCCGGTGGGCGCCGCCAGGGCGCTGGGAGCCGAATGGGTGCTGGCCAGCGTGATGGAGAACACGGTCAACAAGAACCCCGACACCGTGCTGATGACGCTGCTGCAGGTCATCGATATCCGCGGCTCGCTGCTGGCGCGGGAATCCGAGCGCAGCGCCGACTTCGTGGTGCGCACGCAGGTGGGGGACATCACCGTAGCCGATTTTGACCGCTGTACCGAGGCCGGCGAGAGCGGCCTGGCGGAGGCCTGGCGCCGCGCCGACGAGGCCCGGGAGGCGCTGCTGATCTACTCCGCGCCCAGGCTGGTGGAGAAATTATGATCCGGGCCGCCGCCTTCTCCGCCCTGCTGTGCCTGGCCGCCCCCGCGGGCGCTTTCTTTTTTGACGGCACCTCGGACGAACGGGCCGGCGAACTGCTGGCCGGCATGCGCGACGCCTACGGGGCCGGCGACTGCGTCGCCGCGCTGGCGGCCTCGGAGAAGTTCATGGGGGAAAAACCGCCCGAGCGCATGCGCGAGGAGGCCTATGGCTATATGGGCCGCTGTTACGAGGCGCTGGGATCGGTGGACAAAGCGATAGGCCTTTACAAGCTGGCGCTGGGCCTGCATCCCGAAAATGTGCTGTTCTCCTACCGCTTGGCCCGCATCTATAACCAGGCCGGCTTCTACCAGCTGGCGGCGCCGCTCTTCCTGAAGTCGCTCTCGCTGTACCCGGACGATCCGGAGGCCAACCTGGGGCTGGCCCGAGCCTACACCGCGCTGGGCTTCCTGGGCCGCGCGAAAGAGTTCTATTCCAAAGCCGTCATCCTGCAGGATTTTCGCGACGCGGCCGCGCTGGAGGAGTACGCGCGCGGCATGCTGCGCAAAGGCGACTGGGGCGAAGCCCTTTTTATCGCCGCCAAAGGCGAGGAGGCCTCGCCGAAGTCGGCCGTCTGGCCGGCGCTGGAGGCCAGGGCCATGGCCGGGCAGGGGAAGTACAACACCGCGATCACGCTGATGGAATCGGCCATAAGCCGGGAGCCCTCCAGGGAGCTGCGCCTGGAGCGCGCGCTGTACCAGCTGATGGGCAGCCTGCCGAACCGCGCCGCGCAGTCCGCCGACGCCGAACTGGCTGCCGATCCCGGCGACGCGCTGGCCGCGGCGGTAAAGGGGATGGCGCTCTATTCATTGGGCAGGAAGGGCGAGGCTGAAGCCTATTTTCTGCGGGCCCGCTCCGGCGGCCCCTTCACTGCGCGCGTAGCGGAGGCTTTTCTGAAGCAGGCCCCGGCGGCCCCGGAGGACGCGTGCAGAAAATAAAGTTCTGGAAAATGTCAGGGGCCGGCAACGATTTCGTGCTCCTCACCGGAGACGGCCGAAAAACCGCCGAGCTGGCACGCCTTGCGGCGCGGCTTTGCGCGGCCAAGACCGGGATAGGCGCGGACGGGCTGCTTTACGTCAACAAGGCCGGGCGCGGGGCCGTAAGCGTGAGGTATTTCAATTCCGACGGCTCGGAGGCCTTCTGCGGCAACGGCTCGCGCTGCGCGGCCTGGTGGGCCCACCGCGCCGGCCTGGCCGGCAGGCGTTTCCTGCTGCTCACGGCGGCCGGTGTACTGCCGGCCGAAATAACCGCGTCCGAGACCGTGCGCATGGACATGCCCGACGTGGCAGGCGCGGAGCTGGGTTTTGCCGGTAAGTACCCGCGCGGCATAAGGACCGTGCATTTTCTCAACACCGGCGTGCCGCACGCGGTAGTGCCGGTGAGCGGGCTGGAGACGCTTGACGTCGACGGGTTGGGACGCTCGCTGCGCCATAACCCGGCTTTCGGCCGCGCGGGAACCAACGTGGATTTTGTCAGCCTGCGCGGCGGGCGCGCGCATGTGCGCACCTACGAGCGCGGCGTGGAGGGCGAGACGCAGGCCTGCGGCACCGGGATCACGGCCTCCGCCGTAGCGCTGGCCCTGGCCGGCGCCGTAAAGCCGCCGGTGCGGCTCAGGTCCCGCAGCGGCGAAGATTTTACCGTCTGGCTCAAGCCCGCCGGGAACGGCGCCAGGGACATCCGCATACAGGGCCCGGCCAGGCTAGTCTTCAAGGGAGAAATAGAATGCTGAAACTCAACGGCTGTTTTACCGCTATCGTCACCCCGCTGCGCTCCGGCAAGGTGGACCTGCCGGCTCTCAAAAGGATCGTCAGGTTCCAGCTGGCGGGCGGCGTCAGCGGGCTGGTGCCCTGCGGCTCCACCGGCGAGGCGGCCACGCTGTCGCCCGTAGAATACGAACTGGTAATTAAGACGGTGGTCGCCGAGGTCAAGGGCCGGGTCCCGGTCATGCCCGGCGTGGGCACCAACTCCACCACCAGATCCGTGGAGATGGTGAAAAGGGTCTCGGCGCTGGGCGCCGACGGCCTGCTGGCCATAGTGCCCTATTACAACAAGCCCACCCAGGAGGGCATGACGGCGCATTTCTCGGCGCTGGCCAAAGCCACCAGGCTGCCCATAGTCCTTTACAATATCCCGGGCCGCACCGGCGTCAACATGCTGCCGGCCACCGCGCTCGGCCTGCGGGCGAAGTTCCGCAATATAGTCGGCATAAAGGAAGCCTCGGGCAGCCTGGACCAGGTCAGCGAGATCATAGCCGGGGCCGACGCGGATTTCGCCGTGATGAGCGGGGACGATTCGCTGACGCTGCCGATGATGTCGGTGGGCGCGCGCGGGGTGATCTCCGTGGTCTCCAATATAGCGCCGGCCGCCGTCTCGCGCATGTGCGAGCTGTTCCGGTCCGGAGATATCGCCGGCGCCGCCGCGGCCCACCGCGGCCTTTTCCCGCTGGTTAAAACCCTCTTCTGCGAGACCAACCCGATACCCGTGAAATACGCGGCCTCGCTGCTGGGGCTGTGCCGCCCCGAGCCGCGCCTGCCGCTGCTGCCGCTTTCCACGGGCCGCCGCGCGGCCCTGGCCGCTGCGCTGCGCGAGGCCGGAGTTAAGTTTTAAAGGGGTTGCGCTTCCGCCGGCGGTTCGCCGGCGGCGGGCAGGGTGGAACGCAGAACCTCTTCCGGAGTGCTGACCGGTATTTCGGTAGAGGTTATCACTTCGAAAGAATCTTCTATAAACTCGTCGTCAGATTCCTCCGGCAGGTAGCCGGAGGCGCGCATGCGCGCCACGATCTGGCTCTTGCGGCGCTCCATGAAGCGGGTGCCGCCGGTGGGGTTGTAGCGGCGCGGGCTGGGCAGCGCGGCCGCCAGCGCGGCGGCCTCCTCGGGGGTCAGCTCGGCGGCGTTTTTGCCGAAATAGACCTGTGCGGCGGCGCCGGCGCCCCAGACGCCCTTGCCCCATTCCGCTATGTTCAGGTAGATCTCGAAGATGCGGCGCTTGCCCAGTTCCTTCTCCAGCCGCCGGGCTATCAGTATTTCCTTGACCTTGCGCAGCGGGTTCTTGGAGGGAGAGAGGTAGAGGTTCCTGGCCACCTGCTGGGTTATGGTGCTGCCGCCCCTGACAAAGCGTTTCTTTTCCCAGACCAGTTCCGCGGCCCGCCGCGTGCTCTCCCAGTCCACGCCGTTATGCCGGTAGAAGCCGCCGTCCTCGGCCACCAGCACGGCGTGCTTGAGGTGCCCGGAGATCCCGCCCCAGGGCGTCCAGACCAGGCGGCGCGGCAGGCGTTTGCCCTGCGCGGCGGCCTGCCGCTCCTTTATGCGCATGTAAGAGGTCTCTGTGGGGTTGCGCTTCTTCAGCGCGCTGACGTCGGGCAGCCACAGCAGGTAGGCCGCGGTTGCCAGCAACACGGCCCCGGCCAGCGCGGCCAGCCAGCGCAGCTCCCTGCCGGCCAGCAGGCGGTAAGTTATAAAAGAGGGCGGTTTCTTGGACATGGGGCGGTACAGTGTTGCCGGCGTTCAGCGCTTCAGGACGGCCGCGGCGGCTTCCAGGCCTTCCTTCACGCTCTCTTCCATGAAAGAGTATTTCCAGGCCCCGTAGCGCCCTATCGAAAGGGCCCGGCGGGCCTTGAGCCAGCCGAAGATCACCGGCAGGGCGGCGGCGCGCTCGCGGTTGTAGACCACGTAGGCGCAGGGAATCTTCAGCCAGAGCTTCTCTACCACCTGCCCGGCGTTCTTTATCAGGCCGCAGGCTTTGAGGCCGCGCAGGATCTCCGTTTCCGCCGAGGCCAGGTCCACGGCCTCGCCGGCGGTAGCCAGCTCGATATAGAAAGAGGCGCAGCCGCGGGGCGCCAGCCGGCGCGAGAAATTGGAGGCCAGGCCCGCCCGGTAGAAAGGGAATTCCGCTCCGGGGAAATAGCCCCAGTGCATGTCGTTCTTGACGCCGCGCACGCCGAGGTTGAGCACGTAGACCGTGTTGTGGCGCAGCGAGGCCGCGGCGCGGCGCACGGCCGCGGGCGCGTCCTGCGCCATCCCGACGAAAGAGTCGAGGGGGGAGGTGTTGATCAGCCGCCTGAAATGCACCGGGCCGAAATGGCGCACCTGCGCCACGCCCTTCTTCAGGTTCACGCTCTCCACCTCCAGGCCCAGCCGCAGGCCGCCGAGGCCCGCCGCGAAAGCGTTGGCCAGCGCGCCAATGCCGCCGGTCTTGGGGTAATGGAAAACGGTGTTGTAGCCCAGGCCCTCGGCTTTCTTGCCGTAGGCGCCGGCTATAACTTCCTCCGGCTTGGGCATGGGCACGAAAGGCGCGCACCACTCGGTGGTCAGCCGCTGCAGCGGGTAGCGCCAGAGCTTGGCGTTGTAGGGCAGCATGAAATGCCGCGAGATGCCCTCGCCGAACACGCGCCGCGTCCAGCGGCTGAACGGCTCGGTGCCGTCGCCGGGGCCGCCGCCGGCGGCGTAGGCCTTCAGGAAGCCGCTGACGCATTCCGATTTCACCTTGGCCGGCATGCCGGAGAGGTTGGCCTGGAAAGGGTACGGGGTCCAGCTCTTGCTGGCGTAGATCCTGGCGTCGCGCTTCAGACGGGCGCAATTCCCTTTAAGGGCCTCGAGGATCAGTTTCTTCGTGTGCGGCCAGCGCAGGTGCAGCAGGTGGCCGGAGTAATCGAAATGGAAGCCGCCCTTCTTGATAGTGGCGGCGAGACCGCCGGGGCGGCACTCGCGTTCGGCTATCAGGTAGGAGCCGCCTTCCAGGGCCAGCCCGGCCGAGAGCCCGGCCAGGCCGCCGCCGATGATAAGGGTGTCTGTTTTCAGCATACTTTCCTAAAGCCCCCCGCGCGGTCCTGCGCCGCGGGCTTCGTATAATTCTAGTATTTTGACCAGAGTGAAAGCGGCGAAGATCATGAAGAAAGGGTCCAGCGGTATGCGGTAGCGCAGGGTCGCGGTGAAGACCAGGTGGATCGCGTTGTAGGAGAAAATGGTCGCCCAGATCAGGAAGGTCTTTTTCCAGTAGGCGGCTGACAGAAAAAGGCCCAGTAAAGCCAGGGGGATGTATACGCCCGAAGTGAGCAAAGCGGCCAGCCTTTGAATTCTGCTGTGTGTGATGGGGTATAAACTCCAGAAATGCTTAAACCTCATTTTCATGTAGGTCAGCACTGTGCCCGGGTTGGCCCGCATGAACTGCCAGGCGCGCTGCCGGTAGACTTTGTCGGCCTCCAGGGGGGGCAGCTTCCCTATCTCGAGGCATTCCGGTGTTTCCCATTTCACTTCTTTAAGCTCGCGGGTTTGCCGCTCTGTCTCGAGGGTCTGCGGGTTGTTATGCTGGAAGATCGCGGAGCCGGAAAGATTGACGAGGACGAATTTGCCATAGGTCTTGTAGTTGTGGAGCGTCCACGGGAGGATGACGGCGGCCGCCGCCGCGAGAAAAACCGCGAAAACCCGGTACCGCAGCCGGTTAAAATAAAAGAAGGCGAAGAGGAACGGCGCTATGACTATGACGGTGGATTTGGTGAGTATGGTCGCGGAGAAGACCGCGCCAGCTAGCGCGGAAAAAACGACCTTGCGCCGCTGTTCCAGGACGGAATAGAGAAAGAAAAAAAACAGGACCAGCAGGAAAGAGTTGAAGGATTCGCTTAAGATCTCGGAGGTCTGGAAGACAGCGTAAGGGTAGAACGCCAGAAAAAGAGCGGAAAGACAGGCGACCGCCTCTTTTTTGAAGATGTTCAAGGCGAGGAAGAAGAGCAGCAGGACCTGCACGCTGCCGAGCAGGGATTGCACAAGGCGTACGGCCGTAAGGTTGTCGCTGCCGGCGACCGCGAAGACAGAGGCCAGGAAGGTGATGTAGCCGGGATGGCGCAGGGTGCTGGTGAAGCCAAGGCCGCCGGCGAGGTCGCGGGCCGGGGCCAGCCAGGAAAGGGAGTCGGGGGCCAGCGTATGCGGGGCGGCGAGCGCGAAAGCGCAGCGGACCAGCAGCGCTATCAAAAAAACGGAGCCGAGGAAGTAACTCCGCCTGTACGCTAAAAGGTTTCCCATTGATTATTTCTGTTTGGCCGCCCGCGTAAAATACGCGTTATTTAATATAATTTCAATCATTATATTAAATAGGCCGCGCGCTTGCCTTGTAAATCCGCGGATATTGCGGTAGCGGACATATGAACCTTAAAAAAAATCTGCCTTTGGTCTTTTTGTTCCTGTTCGCGGTCGGCTTGCGCGCGACCGGGCTGAAACTCGGCCTCCCTTCCGAAACCGGCGGCCTCACCACCCTGCACCCTGACGAGTCCGTTACTTTTTTCTCGCTTGAGAGGATGAAGCCCGCGGAGCTGGATTTTTATCCGGGCGATGTCGCGCTTACCTGGGGCACTCTTCACCTCTATACCGTAGGGGCTATCCTGAAGACGCTCGATATCGCGGGCGTCATAAAGATCGGCGGGAGGGAAAGCCTTAAAGGCAGCCTGGGCGAGGTCGACAAGATGTATTTATCCGCCCGCTGGCTTTCCGTCGTCTTCGGCGCTCTGGCCGTGGTCGCTTTATACTTTGTCGGGTCCCTGTTCCTGAGCGGGAGGGCCGCCATGGCCGCCGCCTTGCTCCTGGCGGTTTCCCAGGCGCCGGTCATGGCGTCTTACCTGGTTAAAACCGACAGCATGATGCTTTTCTTCGCGCTGGTCTCCGTTTATTTTTCGCTCAAGCTGCTCCGCGAGCCCTCGACCCGGAATTACGCCCTGGCCGGCCTTTTCCTGGGCCTCGCCTTTGTCACCAAGTACAGCGCTGCTTTGGTCGCCTTTTTCCCTTTTGCGGCGCATTTTTACCACGCTTATAAGGCGCGCAGTCCGCTCTTTAACATAAAGAAACTTCTGGTTTTCGCCCTGTCGGGGTTGGGCGCCTTCCTGGTCTGCAACCCGTATTTTATCCTGCGGACCAGGGACGAAGTGAACGCGATGTTCTTCAATTTTTCGAAAGGCAAAATGGGCGGGGATGTTTTCAGCCTTTACGTTTCCTATTTTTCCACCGTTCTGCCGGCGGCTTTCGGGTGGAGCATGGTCCCCTTCGGCCTTGCCGGCGTAGCGCGCTGGCTTAAAGGCGGGGTCAGCGAGAAAACTTTGATCGCCGCTTACTGCGTCCTGTTCCTGGTCTGGGCCGGCGCCACCTCGGGGACCTACGTGCTTTACGCCCTGCCGCTGGCCCCTTTCCTTTTTCTCGCGGCCGGGGACCTTGCCGCTTCGCTCCTCGGCAGGCGCTGGGGAAAGCTCCTCGTTGTAGCGGTATTCGCGCAGGTCCTCTCGTATACGCTGTATCTCAAGTACCACTATGTTTCCGATTACACGATAAAAACAGCGGACGCGTGGATCAGGGAGAATCTGCCGGAAGGGGCCACCGTAGCGATAGCCAAGAACGATACCTGGACCCCGTTCGTCGTCAGGCGGCATGCCGGTTCGTTTAAGGTCATTGAAGGGGCGGCTTCCCAGGCGCCGCTGATGGAGGCCGTGGTCGAACTCGGGAAGATCTACGCCAAAGCCGATTATGTGGTGCTTTCGGAATGTGAATATAATTTCACCAGGTCAATGCCAGAAAAATATCCGGCCGAAGCCGCCGCGATAGAAAAAATATTCGCCGGGACCAGAGAGGTGAAGCGCTTCAGCCGCGGCCTGCCGCGCTATGTGCTGCCCTTCCAGTATAAATACGCTTACGGCAGCCAGCCTCCCCTGGAGCTGCAGGTGAATTTCATGAATCCGGACATCCTCGTCCTCAAAGTAGATAAAAAATAGGAAACCCGCAGGCGGCCCCGTTGTCCGGGGCCGGATTCCCGGGCGGCCCGCCGGCAGGGCTACGCGGCGCTTTTGCGCACGCGGAGAAACCAGTGCAGGGAGAAGAACGGGTAGAGGCTGCTGAGGCCGCGGTCAGCCGCGATGATGGCGGGGACTACCGGTCCCGGGAGGATATTGCGGCGCGTGACGCCGCCGCTCAGCAGGTAAGGCAGCCAGGGCAGCAGGCGCTTTTCCTCGAGGGCCAGGCCGGGATGTTCGCGGCGGAAGCGCTCCAGGTCGCGTTCGAAAACTATCCAGCTGAGGGCCTGGTTAGAATCCATCATGGAATCGCTCTGGCTGAAGGTCCAGCCCAGCTCCGGCAAAAAGGGTTCCGGGTGGAAGCGGCTGAAAAAGAAGCGGGCGAACGGCGTGGCGGCCACTTCTATCATCGCCAGGAGGCCGCCCGGCACCAGCACGCGCTCGGCTTCGCGCAGGAACAGGCCTACGTCCGGGATATGGTGGAAAACATGGGTGAGGAACAGCGCGTGCAGGCTCGCGTCGGGAAAGGGCAGGGCCCGGGCGTCCACTACCAGGTCGGAGGCGCCGGGCGAAACGTCGGAGGTGATGACGCGCGGGTCGTACCGCTTAAGCCCGCTGCCGCCGCTGCCCAGTTCGAGAAAACGGGCGTCCGGGGGGGCCCCGGTCACGGCGGGGTCGTCGAGCAGCGTGCGGTACCAGAGGTCGTAGCAGTAGTGCAGGGCCGGCCTCGCGGCGATCAGCTCATTCTGTACCCTGAAGAATTCCGGGGAGCCCGGCGTCAGGCCGCTGATGCGCGGCTCGCTGAGAAAGCTCATGGGTTCGCCGCTCCCTGGGCCCACGGCAATTCGTCCACGGGCTTAAGGGTGAGCCCGAGGCGGGCCAGCGAGTCTGCCGTCTCGAAGCTGCGGAGGTGTTTGAGCCCCAGCAAGTTTTCGGAAGTGATCGGCAGGCCAAGGCCCAGCCTCTCGCAGACGCGGAGTACGCCCAGGGTGAGGTCGCCCGGCAGCGGCAGCAAGGGGCGCGAGAGCCGCGCCGCGGCCAGCATACGCGTGTAAAGCTCGCGGATAGTGATGGGCTGCGGCAGCGCGAGGTTAAAGACGCCGGCGGCGCGCCGCTGTGTAAGGCGGACCAGCCCTTCGGTCAGGTCTTCGAGGGCTATGGGCTGTATGGGCTGCGTTCCGCCGTAGAACAGCGGCAGCACCGGGGCGCGGCAGACCATCCCGAACATGCGCGCGTACAGGCCGCCCCGCCCGACCACCAGCCCCGGCCGCACGATAGTATCCGAGTTCTCGTCCAGAGAGCCTTCTATCCGCCACTTGGCCCGGCCGTACGAGGACGCCGCCTGCCCGTGCGCTGACATCGAAGAGATAAAAATAAAATGAGCGCCGCGCCGGCGGGCCTCGGCATGGAGGCGCAGGGCCGCGTCGTAATTAAGCTTTTCCAGTTCCTGGCCCGCGCCCGCCATGCTGAAAGCGGCATGGATCACCACCTCCGCCGCTTCGAGCGCCGCCGGAGGCAGGGAGAGGTCCGCCAGGTCGTAGGGCTGCCAGCTGACGCCGGGCAGTTCTACCGGCCGGCGCGTCAAGGCGCTAACCTCCGCCCCTTCGGCGGTCAGGCGGCGGGCCAGTGCGGAGCCGAGAAAACCGCCGGCCCCCGTGATCGCTACGCGCTGCTTCATTCGCGGCCTCCGAGGCTCGCGGCGAGATGTCCGGCCGCCACCCTGGCCCCGGCCATGGCGGTGAAAGTGGGGCCCTTGCAGGGCAGCCAGTTCCAGGCGGAGCTGTCGCCTACGAAGACGCGCTCGCAGCCTCCGAGCCTGCCGTCGGGCAGGGAGTAAAAACCGGGATTGACGGGGTTTATCCGGGGGATAGTGCCGGCATAGTGTATGCTGCCCGCCTTCCCCGGGTCTACCCGGCCCAGCGGTACGCAGCCCAAGCCCAGGAAACAGCGCTTGAGGCGGGCCTCAAGGCCGCGCTGCAGCGCCGCCTGCTCCGGGGTCAGGGCGTAATCGATATGCAGGTCCGGGGCGGGGGAGGTGTTGCTTTTTCCCAGGCGCAGGGTTTTGGTGGGCCCAGGAGCGTCCGGAAAAAAGACGCCGAAGATGGCCAGCGCGTCCTGCAGGGCGCGCGCTGCCAGCAGCCCGGCCCAGGGGGCGAGGGGCATTTCTTTGATGATCTTGAAAAGCAGGAGCGAACGGTAGGAGTACACCTGCATGCTGCAGGTGCGCTCGGGCCTGTCGAGGTCGCCGAAAAGCGCCATAAGCTGGGCCATGCTGTGGCGGCGGTCGTCCGCCGGGCGGCCAAGCATGCGCAGGTTCAGCGTGGGGTAATAGATGTAAGGGCTGCAGAGCAGCGTGGTCTTTTGTCCGGCCAGCGGCATGGAAGCCAGCGCGATGCGCGCCGACCCGATGGCGCCGGCGCAAAGCAGCAGCCGGCTGCCGCTGAAAGTAACCTTCGTTCCTTCGCGCGAACACACCAGGTCTACCCCGGCAGGGGTTTCTCTGAAATTGAGCGCCAGGCAGCCGGAGGCGTAGGTGAAATTTGGCTCTTTCTGGAGGCGCTCGATGGTATAGCGCGGACGGTAGGCCGAGCGCCGGGCCTCACCGTAGAAGTCGGTGTCGAAATAAGGATTGGCCCCTCGGCCCTCGTGGGGGACAGAGTTGATCGCCAGGGGGATGCGTCCCAGCGCGAAGCCGCGGCGCAGCCAGCCGGCGGCTTTGCGCTGGTAGGCGGAGAGTATGCCGGCGCTGTTCGTGTCCAGGTCCAGCGGCGGCTGGTGCCCGGCAACCCCGCTCCACCACTGGTTCGTGCAGGGATCCTGTTCCGGCCCGCTTATTCCGGCTTCTTTTACTACGCCGGGATACTGGGCGGCGAGAGCGGCGGCATCCAGGCCGGCCAGTTCGCACTCCCTGGCGGAATAGGTGCAGCAGGCCGTGCCCCAGGCCGCGCCCAGGCCGCCGAGGGCCAGCGACTGCATGGGGTGGAAATCCTCGCTGATGATCGGCAGCAGGCTTTCGGCGGCCCGGTTTACGAACTGCCGAGGCGGAGTGAGCTGCGCCCCTACCCGCGTGCCGCTGCGCGGAATACCTTCCAGTCTGTCGCCTAGCAGGTAGCCCCGCTGATCCGGATCCCCGCTCCTCAATTGGCTGAAAGGCTGGTCTGGCACCCGCGAGCGCAAGGCCGGGTCATCGTCGCCGTAATCAATAAGGGTCACGCGCAGCCCTCTGGCTGTGAGCTCGGCCGCGGCCATCGCTCCTGCGGGCCCGGAACCGACGATCAGGACGTCATCCATCTATGTTTCCGCGCCGTGAAGGGTGAATTTTGCGCCAGGTCAGAAGAGCGAACGCGTGCAGCAGGCCAAGGCCGCCAGCGAAAAGGATAACGGCGAGGTTGCCGACAGGGCCGTATCTGAGGGGGGAGAAGCGTTGAACTTGGTTTATGTCGGTTTCGGCCAAGGCCAGCCGCTCGATATCTTTATCCGTAGGATTAAGATGCTTTAGCATTGGTCGCCGGCCGGGACAGCTCGTCGCGACGCGCGGCCTCCATCTCTATCAGCCTGAGCTCCGCGTCGTGCCGGTGCTGGCGGGCCAGGCTGTCGAGTATCAGGGCTATGGCCATGCTGGTAAAGGCGCAGACCATCAGCCCGGAGGCAAGGATCGCCGAGGGGATATGCAGGATGAAGCGGGTGCGGTAAAACTCTATTACGGGGATCGCCCCGACGGCGAGGCTGGCGAGCGCGAAAAAACCGGCGATGGTCCCGAAAAACAGCAGCGGCCTGTTGTAGCGCAGGATGGAGAAAATAACCATCAGCACCTTCCGGCCGTCGCGGAGCGTCGACAGCTTCGAGGCGCTGCCGGCGGGACGGTCCTGGTAGGAGATGGGCAGTTCAATGATGCGGAAACGCTTATCTACGGCATGGAGGGTGATCTCCGTCTCCAGTTCAAAGCCCGCAGTAAGTATGGGGAAAGACTTAACAAAACTGCGGGTGAAGACCCGGTAGCCGGAGAGTATGTCGTGCAGGTCCGTGCCCCACAAGCGGTTGATCAGGCCGCGGACCAGGTTGTTGCCGAAGTTGTGGAGCGGGCGCTTGTTCTCGCGCTTGTACTGGCCCTGTTCGTGCCGGTCGCCCACCACCATGTCCGCCTCGCCCGCCAGCACCGGGGCCAGCAGGCGGTGCAGGTCGCACGCCCCGTAGGTGGAGTCGGCGTCCGCCATGACATAGACATCCGCCTCTACCTCGGTGAACGCCCGCCGTACCGCCAGGGCTTTCCCCTGCCGCTTCTCCCGGATCAGCCGGAGGCGGCAGCCCGGGAGGGCGGCACAGGTCTCTCGCGCGACTTTCACGGTGTCGTCGTCGGAATTGTTGTCGACCACGCAGAACAACAGGTCCGGCATCGCGCGGTGAAAATCCCGGAGCGTGGCTCCGATGGTTTTAGCCTCGTTATAGGCTGGCAGGATCAGGGCGATCTTCATTTTTTTATCGTCTGCCGAAAAACCAGCGCCTCCGTTGCCGCCCTTTACTTGATCGAGGCTTTTACGGCGTCGGTCACGGTCTTTATCTGCTCGTCCGAAAGCTCCGGGTACATGGGCAGCGAGAAGACGGTGTCCATCACCGCGTCGCAGACGGGCAGGTCGCCCCGCTTGCCGCCCAGGTGCGCGTACGCTTCCTGCAGGTGCAGCGCTATCGGGTAGTAGATCTGGTTGGCGATCTGCTGCTCGGTCAGGTACTTCTGCGCGTTGTCGCGCTTGGCCTTGCTGTCGAAGCGCAGGGTGTAGTAGTTGAACGAGTGGCGCGCGTTTTCCGGCACGACCGGGGTCACACAGACGCCCTTGAGGGCTTCGGCGTACTTGGCTGCCACGGCGTTGCGCATCTCGGTCCACTTCTCCACGTGCTTGAGGCGGATGGAGAGGATGGCGGCCTGCACGGTGTCGAGGCGGCTGTTGAAGCCTTCCATCTCGTGGTGGTAGCGCACCTTGCTGCCGTGGTTGCGCAGCTGCTTGAGCGTCTCGTAGATCTTGTCGTCGCTGGTGGTGACGGCGCCGCCGTCGCCGAAGGCGCCGAGGTTCTTGGCCGGGAAGAAGCTGTAGGTGCCGCAGTGGCCTATGGAGCCCAGCATCTTCCAGTCCTTGCCGCCCAGCTTGTACTTGCCGGTGAAGGCCTGCGCGGTGTCTTCGATGACGAGCAGGTTGTGCTTAGCCGCTATGGCCATGATGGCGTCCATGTCGCAGGGCATGCCGTAGAGGTGCACCGGCACTATGGCGCGGGTCTTTGAGGTTATCTTCTTCTCGACCGACTTGGGGTCGAGGTTGAAGGTGACCGGGTCGATGTCGGCGAACACCGGTATGGCGCCGGTCTGGGAGATGGTCTCGGAGGTGGCGATGAAGGTGAAG
>MGTZ01000014.1:22094-46972 GCA_001799715.1 Elusimicrobia bacterium GWB2_63_16
CGGTGCCGTTGGCCACGCCCACGGCGTACTTGGTGCCGTTATGGGCGGCGAATTCCTTCTCGAACTTGGTCACTTCTTCGCCGAGTATGAAATTGGCTTTGTTGAATACGTTCTTTACCGCGGCTTCGATCTCGTCCTTTATGGGTGCGTAGCCGGCCAGCATGTCTACCATGGGTACTTTCATTGTGGTCCTCCGTATGGGCGCTATATCGTAATTATTATATTAAAGAAAAGCCGCCCAAGGCCATAACCAGGGCCGCTGTCACAGCCCGCCGGCTCTTTGTTATAATTTCAACCGATGCGGACCACGATAGTAATACCTTCCTATAATGAACTGCCCACGCTGCCGGCCGTGCTCAAGGCCATAGGCGGGCTCGACCTCGATAAGGAAGTTGTCGTGGTGGACGACGGCTCCGCGGACGGCACCCGGGAATGGCTGGAGAAGGCCATAGCGGGCCGGGAGTTCCCCTATGAACTCAAACTTATAGAGCACGAGGCCAATAAGGGCAAGGGCGGCGCCCTGATCACCGGCTTTAACGCCGCCGCCGGAGAGATAGTTATCGTGCAGGACGCGGACCTGGAATACGATCCCGGCTGCATCCCGGAGATCGTGCGCCCCATAGCCGAGGGCAGGGCGGACGCCGTGTTCGGGTCGCGCATCCTCTCCGGCAGGTCCGAAACTTACAGCCAGCTCTACCTGGCCGGCAACAAATTCCTCACTTTCCTGGTTTCCTCCCTTTTCGGCGCGCGGATGACCGACGCCTATACTTGCTACAAGGCTTTCAGCGCCCCGGAACTGCGCAGGCTGCGCCTGACCTCGACCGGCTTCGAGATAGAAGCCGAACTTGCCTGCAAGACGGCCTTCCTGGGCCTGCGCTTCGAGGAAGTGCCGATAGGCTACACCTCCCGTTCCAGGAGCGAGGGCAAGAAGATAAACTACAAGGACGCCGTGAAAGGCGTGCTTAAAATAATAGCGCTCAGGCTCTCGCTGCGGCGCTCGGATTTCGCCTGATGCGCGCGCTTATCATAGGAGCTTCCGGACAGGTGGGCGGGGCCCTTTCGTCGGCCTGCGTGCGCCGCCGCATAGAAGTTTACGGCACCTCCCGCCGCGGCCAGGGCTATCTTTTCCTGGACCTCGCCGAGCCGGCCACCATAGCCCCCGTTTTCGAGAAAGCCAGGCCGGACCTGGTGCTGCTGGCCTCGGCGATGACGGCCGTGGACGAGTGCGAGCGCAACCCGGAGCGGGCGGACCTGGTGAACGCCGACGGTCCCGCCGCGGTGGCAGAAGAATGCCGCAAATACGGCTCGAAACTGGTCTATTTTTCCACCGAGTACGTCTTCGACGGGGCGGCCGGACCTTACGGCGAGGACGACGCCGTAAACCCGCTGAGCGCCTACGGGCGCAGCAAGCTCGCCGGCGAGCGGGCCTGCCTGGCCTTGCCGGGCGCCCTGTCCGCGCGCACCACCGTGGTCTACAGCCACGACCAGGACTCCATGAATTTCGTCATGCAGCTGATAAACAACCACCGCGCCGGCGTCCCGATGCGCGTGCCCTCCGACCAGTATTCCAACCCGACCTACGCCCCTGAGCTGGCCGCGGCGGTGCTGGACCTGGCCGCCAAGGGCGAGTCAGGGATCTACAACGTGGTCGGCCCCGACTGGCTCAACCGCTACGACTTCGCGCTGCAGGCCTGCGCCGCTTTCGGTTTCGACCCGGCCTTCGTCTCACCGGTGGAAACCGCCGCGCTGGGCCAGGCCGCCCCGCGGCCGCTCAAGGCCGGCCTCAAGACCGACAAGCTGGCCGCCGCGCTGGGCCGCCGCCTGCCGCCGGTACAGGAGAGCCTGCGCAAGATCGCCGGCATACTGAAACAATATGAATGACCTGCTGGACAATTTCCGGCTCTACCTGATAGCCTTCGCGCTGCCGCTGCTGCTGTCGCTGGCGCTGACGCCGCTGCTGCGCGCGCTGGCGCTGCGCTTCGGCCACCTGGACAAGCCGACGGACATTAAGACGCATAAGGTCCCGACGCCGCTGCTGGGCGGCACGGCCATCTTCCTGGCTTTCTCGGCGTCGCTGCTGTTCATGCGCTTCTACACCTCGTTCCCCACCGGCACGCTGCGCGACCTGCGGGTGCTCCTGGCGGGCGGCGCGGTGATGTTCCTGCTGGGCCTCATCGACGACCTGCGCAAGCCGCACGGCCTGGGGGTGAAGGTGAAGTTCGCGGTGCAGTTCCTGGTGGCCATTTGCGTGGCCTACTACGGCATCCGGATACACTTTATCCACCCGGACTACCTGGGCTTCATCCTGAGCGTGATCTGGATCGTGGGGGTGAGCAACGCTTTCAACATCATCGACATCATGGACGGCCTGTCGGCGGGGCAGGCGGCGCTGGCGGCCTTCGGTTTCCTGCTCATAGCTTTCCCGTCTGAGTCCATCTACGTCAACTTCGCCTCGGCGGCGCTGGCCGGCGCGGCGGCGGGTTTCCTGCCCTACAACCTGTCCAAGCGCTTCAAGATCTTCATGGGCGACTCGGGCAGCCTCTTGTGCGGCTTCGTGCTGGCGGTGGTGGCGCTGGGCACGCGCTACACCGACGTGAACCCGCTGGGGGTCTACGCCCCGCTGTTCATCCTGGCCATCCCGATCTACGACACCTTCTTCGTCTCCTTCCTGCGGCTGCGCCGCGGCCACTCGCCGTTCATAGGCAGCAAGGACCACTTCGCGCTGCGGCTCGAGAAGATAGGCTTCTCCCGCCGGCGCATCGTGGGCCTGGCCTCGCTGTGCACGCTGGGCCTGGCCATGTTCGCCTGGCTCATCACCCAGGTCCCCCTGGCCTGGGGCGTGGTCATAGTCCTCGCCCTCGCCGTCGAGTTCCTCCTCGTCGGCATCGTCATCGCCAAGATCAAAATATAGCCCCTCAATAGTTGGGCGGCCTAGCGCGTGCACGGGGTCCGAAAAACCGCCGTCTCGCACACCGTGCTCGCGGCTGCCCGTCTCGGCCCTCGCGCTATGCAAGCTCGGGCCTCCGACAGGCTTTTTCGTCCCCCATTCACGCGCTCTCCGCCACCGCTGACAGTCCGCGGTATCAGATAATGGGAAAAATAGGGACAGCGCCCTATTTCTACGATGTTGTGGTTTTTTTAGCTACGGAGGGGCGACGAGGATATGCCTTCGGAGGGGCCTCGCGTAGGTGAGGCTTGCGTAAGCGCCGAACCGAAGCGAAAGAGCCGGGCCACGGTGTGGCCCGGCGTACCCGGAGAAGGCGTATCCTTGGCGCCCCGACTCCGCTTCTCGCGGTTGGTATTATCCGGCGGTGATCTCGAAGGCTGGGGGATTGTGCAGGGTGCGTTTGACCAGGCACTGCTCGGCGGCCTTGATGACGGCGCCCTTGTACTTTTCGGGGAAGTCCTTGGGCAGGTCGATCTTGAAGGAGATCTTCTTCATCAGGTGCGCTTCCGGGTCCCAGTCCATGGACTGCGTTATCTTAAGGCCGTCGGTGCTGAGGCCGCGGCTCTGGATGAAACCCAGTACGAAGATGCCGGCGCAGGTGCCCAGCGAGGCCAGGAACAGGTCGAACGGGGCCGGGGCCGAACCCTCGCCGCCGCCGCCGGAGGGCTGGTCGGTCATGATCTCGAAACCGTGCCACTGGGCCGCAACTTTTTTCCCGCCGGGGAAAGTGATTTGCATATCGCTCATGGTAGTCTCCTTTTAAAACCTTCTATCAGTTAGATGCGAAAAAGGGCCTGAAAGTTTCAGGCCCTTTCGCGCGCTCGGCCGGCGGCCTAGTAGCTGTGGCGGTGCAGTTCTTTCGTGATGCCCGGGATGATCGTGCTCTTGCCGTCGCTCATGGCGTGCATCTTCAGGATGTCCAGGAAGACCCTGTCGAAGGCTTCCACCACGGCAGGGTCGAAGGCCTTGCCCTTCTCCTCCATGATGTACTCGCGGGCCTTCGCCGGGTCCCACTTGGGCTTGTAGACGCGCTGCGCGCACAGCGCGTCGAACACGTCGGCCACGGAAACGATGCGGGCGTAAATAGGTATCTGCTCGGCCTTGAGGCGGGCCGGGTAGCCGGTGCCGTCGAATTTCTCGTGGTGCGAGCCGGCCACCTTGCAGGCTATCTGCAGCAGGTTGCTCTCGGCGTTGGACAGGATCTTGGCGCCGTAGACGGTGTGCTTCTTCATCTCCTCGAACTCTTCGGCGGTCAGCTTGCCGGGCTTGAGGAGGATGGCGTCGGCGATGCCCACCTTGCCGATGTCGTGCAGGGGGCTGGCGTAGCGCAGGTTCTCCGCCTCGCGCTCGGGCAGGCCCAGGCCCTGGGCTATCAGCGCCGAGTACTCGCTGATGTGGCGCAGGTGCACGGCCGTGTCCTGCTGGTCGCGGTATTCGGCCGTGACGGCCAGGCGGTAGATGGTTTCGAGCTGGGATTTGGAGAGGCTTTCGTAGAGCTGCGCGTTCTCGATGCCCGAGGCCGCCAGCGAGCTGATCAGCTGCAGTATGCCCTCGTCGTCGACGTTGAACGGCATGCCGCCTTTGTTCATGGCCTCGAACACGCCGATGATGTGCCCGCCGACGTTCTTGAGCGGCACGGCCAGGATGCTGCGCGTGCGGTAGCCGGTCAGGCGGTCGATTTCGTGGGTAAAGCGGTTGTCCTGGTAGGCGTCCTGGATGTTCAGGGTCTGGCCCGAGGTGGCCACGTGCCCGACAATGCCCTTGCCGTAGGGGACGCGGATCTCGGTGCGCTGCATGCCCAGCGCCACCTTGGCCCAAAGCTCGTTGGTCTGGCGGTCCAGGATGAAGACGCTGCAGCGGTCGCAGCCCAAAATGGCCTTCACCTGCTCGGCTATCAGCTCGAGCAGTTTCGCCAGGTTGGTCTCCTTGGACACGACGCCGCCGAAGTTCACAAGGAGCTTAAGCCGGTTCTCTAATTCCTCGGCACGGGTCATACGATTATTTTACCATGTATACTTCAGAAAATACTCATTTTTTGGAGACTTCGTCCAGGAAGACGCTGTAATGCACGGCTCTGGCCGAAGGGTAAGCTCCGCGCAGGCCGCCGCCTATCTGGGCCAGGCAGGAGGTGCCGCCCACGATCACCGTGGAGGCCTGCACCGAGGCGATATTGCGCAGCTTGCGGTCCAGCACCTGCTTCGAAAGTTCGGGTTGGGTGAACGCGTAGGCGCCGGCGCCGCCGCAGCACCAGTCGCTCTCCGGCAGCTCCTTGTAGCGCTTGCCGGCCAACTTGCGCAGCACCGCGCGAGGTTCCTGGCGTATGCCCTGGCCGTGGCAGGCGCGGCAGGAATCGTGGTAGGTGACGGTGCCGGCGCGCTCGAGCGCGGCCAGGTCAGCCTTCCAGTCGCGGTCCGGCGGCAGGAATTCCAGTATGTCCCTGACCGCCGCGGCGAAGGCTTTGGCCCTGGGGCGCCACTCCTGGTCGGCGGTAAAAAGCTGCTCGTAGGACTTCATGAAGGCGGCGCAGGAGGAGCAGTCCGCGATGACGGCGAAGTCGCCGTGCCGCTCCCGCAGTTCCTCCCAGCGGGCGATGTTGCGCCGGGCGAATTCGCGCGCGTCGTCGAGCCGGCCGTAGTTGTGCGCCATCAGGCCGCAGCACTGGTTCTCGATGAAGATGCCGGCGCCGGCGTGGGCCTTCAACACGCGGGCCGTGGCCAGCGCCACGCCGGTGAAGAGGAAATTGGGGCCGCAAGGGGCGAAATAAGCCCAGTTGATCTCCTTATGGTTCTCCGACTTGAGTTCCGGGTCCTCGCCGAGGATCTCCGAGGCGAAGCGCAGCGGGGCCTCGTCCACGGAGCCTTCGGCTTCGGCCAGGCCGGGCATGCCGATAAAATCGTAGAGGCCCATTTTGGCCGCCAGGCGCGGCAGGCCGGTGCGCTTGGCCAGGTAGGCCAGCCGCAGCCAGAAAGCGAACAGCCGCGGGGCGTTGAGCAGGGTGTTGATGGCCGCCCGGGCGAAGAAATTGTCGCCGTAGCCGGTCAGGGCGCGCCGGCCTTCCAGCACTATGTCCGGCGTGGCCACCTTGGCGTAGCAGGCGCTGGAGCAGGCGCCGCAGAGCAGGCAGGTGGAGAGAGACTCTTCCGCCGCCTCCGTGTTCCGGGTGCGCCCTTCTATCAGCATCCTCACGAACTGGTTGCGGCCGCGGGCGGAGATGGTTTCCCTTCCGGTCAGCATGTAGGTGGGGCAGGAGGTTTCGCAGTAGCCGCAGCGGTTGCATTGCGCGGCCGCGTCGTAGAGGTTGCGCTCGCCGAGGTCGGTCAGCAGCGAGCCGAGATGCCGGTCGGCCTGTTCGTGGCCGTACAGCTCGTTGACCTCGTTGCGGAAAGGCACGCCGGAGCCTTCGCCGGCCTCTTCGCCCGGCTCCCAGAGGGCGCCGGGCTGTTCTTCGTTCGCTGCGCTTTCTTCGTGTTTCATGTGGTCTTATTTACCGTAGAGCCAGGGGTTGAGCAAATTGCGCGGGTCGAATTCACGCTTGAGCCTGCGGTGCAGTTCGGAGGGCTCGAAGGCGTCCCAAGCCTCAGGCTCGGAGAATTTTGCCGCGGCTTCGTCGCGGCCGGACGCCAGGGCGAAGGTGGCCGCGAGTATTACTCCGTAGGCGCCCATCGAGCCGCAGAGCAGGCGCACCGCGTCGTAGCCGGCCACGTTCTTGACGGTCTTGCCGCCCAGCTCCAGTATCTCGCCTTCGGCCGTGACGATCTCCAGCCCCAGCAGCAGGCCGCGTATCTCCGGGCAGACCTTGGAGGCTATCAGGCCGCCCACGCTGCCCGCCAGGGCCGGCAGTTCCAGCCGGAAGCCGGCGGCCGCGAGCTGCGCGGAGAATTCTTTCATCGGAACGCCGGCCTGCACTCTGGCCGTCAGGTTCTCCGCGTCTATCTCGGCGGGGCCGCTCAGCGAGCGCAGGTCCAGCGGCCTGGCGCCATGGGCCTCGCCTCCGTGTTTGAGGCGGGTGCCCAGGCCGGTGACGGCCGTGGGCGTGCCGGCGGCGCAGCGCAGGCGGAGTTCGTCCACTATGCCCCGCGCCTCGGGGCCCAGGGCGCTCTTGGCCGGGAAAACGAAGGTGCCGGCCAGCTCTCCGGATTTGGCGGCGGGCCTGTCGGAGGCTACCGGCAGTATCTTGTCCGGGTTGGCCAGGCCGGCGGGGTCGAAGGCGCGCTTGATGCCGTGGAAGAAGGCCAGCTCGCCCTTGCCGTAGAGCCAGTTCATGGCCACGCGCTTTTCAACGCCGATGCCGTGCTCTCCGGAGATGGTGCCGCCCAGGCGTATGCAGGACTTGAGCATCTCGTAGCCGGCTTTCTTGACGCGCTTTACTTCCTGTATGTCGCGCCGGTCGAAGACCACGTTGGGGTGCAGGTTGCCGTCGCCGGCGTGGAACAGGAGGCCGGCCGTCAGCTTGTACTTGGAGATGATCTCGCGCGTCTCGCGCAGCGCCTCGGGCAGGCGGGGGCGCGGCACCACGCCGTCCTCCACCAGTACGTCGGGGGCCAGGCGGGCCAGCGCGGGGTAGGCGCCCTTGCGGGCCTGCCAGAGCATGGCGCGTTCCGCCTCGTCGGCGGCGGCCTTGAAGGCCAGGCAGCCCTGCCCGGCGCAGATCTTGTGGGCGGCTTCCAGGTCCGTCTTGATCTTCACCGCGTCGTCGCCGTCCAGCTCCAGGATCAGCACGGCCTCGGTGTCGGGTGGGAAGGGGCTGATTTTTCCGCTGAGCGCCGCGTCGAGCGAGACTTTATCCATAGCCTCGAGCGCGCGCGGCAGTATGCCCGCGCCGATAATGCGGGTGACGGCGCCCATGGCGCTGTCCGCCGAAGGGAAGGCCGCGGAAATGGTCTTGATGTGGGAGGGGAGGGGGAGCAGCTTGAGCCAGGCGTGGGTGACTATGCCCAGGGTGCCCTCGGAGCCCACCAGCACGCTCATCAGGTCGGGGCCGGCGTCCCTGTAGGAGAGCAGCATTACCTCGCCCTCCGGCGTGACTACCTCGAGTTTCTCCACGTTGTCCACGGTCACGCCGTACTTGAGGCACAGCGGGCCGCCGGCGTTCTCGCCGATGTTGCCGCCTATCGTGGAGACTTTCTGGCTGGCCGGGTCCGGGGCGTAGAAAAGGCCGAACGGTTCCAGGGCCCGCTGCAGCTCCATGTTCACCACGCCGGGCTCCACCAGCGCCACGCGCGCGGCCGTGTCTATCTGCCGGATCTTCTTGAGGCGCGATAGGTTCAGGATGGCGCCGCCCTTGAGCGGGATGGTGCCGCCGGAGAGGTTGGTGCCGGCCAGGCGGGGCAGGAACGGGATGCCGGCCTTGTGCAGGATGCGCACCACGGGGGCCACGTGGTCGGGGGAGGAGAAGTTTATCACCGCCTCCGGGCGGGCCCGCGCCATGCCGGCGTCGTAGGAGTACATCAGTATCTCGCCTTCGTCGGTGCGCACGCTGCCGCGGCCGGCGGCGGCTTCGAGTTCCGGCAATATAGCCCTGATCCTGTCTTTTTTGAACATAGTTGTAATGCCCGGCGCCGTGTTTCCGCGCCGTTACTTCGCCGGCTTCAGCTTGGCGGTGAAATGCGGCAGTATGGCCGGCGCCTCCACCACTTCCAGGCCCTTTATGGCTTTCTTTCCTTTAGCGAGGTATCCGAAGACCTCTATCACGTAATCTATGTGGCTCTGCGTGTAGACGCGGCGCGGCATCGCCAGGCGCACCAGTTCCATCGGGGCGGCCAGGTATTTGCCGTTCTTGTCGCGTTTGCCGAACATCAGCGTGCCGATCTCGACGCCGCGTATGCCGCCTTCCAGGTAGAGCGCGCAGGCCAGCGCCTGCGCCGGGAAGTTCTCGGGCTTGATGTGCGGCAGGAACTTCTTGGCGTTCACGTAGACGCCGTGGCCGCCGGGGGGATTGATGATCGGCACGCCGTGCTTGAGCAGGCCCTCGCCCAGGTAGGCGGCCGAGCGGATGCGGTACTGCAGGTAGCTCTCGTCGAGCACCTCGCGCAGGCCTATCGCTATGGCCTCCAGGTCGCGGCCGGCCAGGCCGCCGTAGGTGTTGAAGCCCTCGGTCAGGATGAGCATCTGGCGGGCCTTGGCCGACCAGTCCTTGTTGTTGAGCGCCAGGAAGCCGCCGATGTTGACGAGCGCGTCCTTCTTGCTGCTCATCCACGCGCCGTCGGCCAGCTCGAACATCTCCTCGGCGATCTCGCGCACGGGGCAGCCCGCGTAGCCCTTCTCGCGCAGCTTGATGAAATAGGCGTTCTCGGCGAAGCGGGCGCAGTCGAGGAACATGGGGATGCCGTACTTCGTGCAGAGCTCCCGCACGGCCTTCAGGTTCTCCATCGAGACCGGCTGGCCGCCGAGGGAGTTGTTGGTGACGGTCATGACGCACAGCGGGATGTTCTCGGCGCCCCGGGCCTTGATGAACTTCTCCATCGCGGCCACGTCGGCGTTGCCCTTGAACGGGGCCGGCTTGTCGAAGTCGAGCGCGGCCTTCACCGGGAAGTCCATGGCCTCGGCGCCGGAGAACTCCACGTTGGCGCGCGTCGTGTCGAAATGGGAGTTGGAGATGATGCACTTGCCCTTGCCGCCTATCACGCCGAACAGGATCTTCTCGGCGGCGCGGCCCTGGTGCACCGGGATCACCTCGGAGAAGCCGGTCAGGCCCTTGATCTCGGTCTCGAAGTTGTAGTAGCTGCGGGCGCCGGCGTAGGACTCGTCGCCCACCATGATGCCGCCCCACTGCGCCGCGCTCATGGCGCCGGTGCCGGAATCGGTCAGCAGGTCTATCAGGACCTTTTCCGCCCTGATATTAAAGAGATTGTAATGCGCCTGTTCGAGCACCGTCTCGCGCTCTGCGCGGGTGGTCAGCCCCAGCGGCTCCACGCTCTTGATCTTGAAGGGCTCTATGATGGTCTTCCATTTGTGTTCCATGGGGGTTCTCCTTAAGGGACCGCTACTTTACGAATATCGTCATGAGCACGAAGTAGGCCAGCATCAGCGCGCCGCCGAACGGCAGCGCGGCTTTGGCCCATTCCCGGGACTTGATGCCGAGTTTGGCGGAACTGACTATGTTCGGGATATTGCCCGGGATCAGCATGCCGCCCGCTATCAGCAGGCCCATCAGTATGAAGGTGATCTGCCTGTCGCTCATGACCGGGGCGATCTCGGCGGCGGCCAGCGTGGCGTTGTCGAGGATGGCGGAGACCGAATTGACCCAGTACAGGGCCCAGGTGGGCATGCGGGCCACGAAACGCTCGGCCAGCGGCGTCAGGCCGGCACCAAGGAAGATCAGCGCCATCACGAAGATGTAGACCTTTACGGCCCGCACCAGTATCACCTTGTTCGAGTCGTGAGCGTCCTCGTGCAGGCCGCCCTTCTCGGCCCTGGCCGCCTTCGCCCCGCGGGCCGCCATAGCGGCGCAGAGCGCCACGCCGGGCACCACCCAGAGGCCTATCAGGCGCAGCAGGTAGAAGAAGTCGGCGTTGTGCGGCGGGCCCTTGAGCTTGGACACGACTATCGTGGAAAGGGGTTCGCCCAGCGGCGTCAGGGCCGCGCCCAGGCCTATGGCGTAGCAGGCGTAGACGGTCAGCCTGATCTCGAACTCGCGGTTGAGCTTGAGCAGCGTCACCACCTCGGCCAGCATAATGGCCGCGACGATGGCCGTGAACACGCTCGATCCCAGGCCGAGGATGAGGACGATGACGAAGATCGCCCCGCCCAGCCCGAGTTGTTTGGTGAGGAGGTCGAGCCAGCCGCGCAGGCGGCCGCGCACGGAGCGGAACAGCCAGCCTACTATGCCCACGGCGGCGGTTATTGCCAGCGGTTCCTTCAGTGCCTCGCCGATCAAATGCAGGCTCCAGAGGCCGGAGATGCTTACCGCGCCCAGGCCCATCACGAACAGGAAGGCCTCCAGGTCGTCCTCTACGCGCTTGACGGAAAAAGGCAGGACCAGCGTAAGGCCCATGATGACGGAGAGACCGGCGATTATCAGGTAGTCGGACATAATGCGTATTTGGCCGGCTGCGGGCGGAGGGTCGGGTCCTGTCGCCGGGCCGGCCGGCCCTTTTCTTTAATTAATACTTCACTTATATTTTAATATTTTATAGAGTCTTACAAAAGCATTATGTTCAAATTCAGGCGGCCCGTGGGCCTTTTTTTATGCGGAGGCGGCGCGCTGGGCGCGTGGCAGTCCGGCGTGCTGGCCGAGCTGGTAAAGCAGGGGCTGCATTTCGACGCGGTGGCCGGTTTCAGCGTGGGCTCGCTGAACGGGGCGGCCTACTGCTACAACAAGACCGGCGAACTGCGCCAGATCTGGCGCGACATGAAGCCGGACAACGTGCTGCGTTTCAGGCCCAGGTATTACGAGATGCCGCTGGAACTCTACCAGCAGGACGGCGGCAGCCTGTCCACCAAGCTGAATTTCTTCTTCCAGAACCGGCTGGCCAAGATGACGCTGTTCTCCAACCGGCCGGTCTACGACTTTCTCAACGGCTGGCTGGCCAAGAGCGGCTCCCAGTTCCCGCGCAATATCAAGTTCTACGTCATCAGCCACGCGGTGGAGATGAAACTGCCGTATATCGTGCGCTTCGACGGCTCTACGCAGAGCCATAACCTCTCTTTCATCGACGCGCTGACGGCCAGTTGCGCTATTCCCATGGTCTTCCCGCCGGTGCCGGTAGAGGAGCACGGCCGGCGCTACCACCTGATAGACGGCGGCGTGATCGGCATCGCGACGATCAACCTGAGCCTTTTCGAGGGCTGCCGTACCGTCATCATGATAGGCAACTCGCGCCCTTCCGATCTGGATTTCCCGGCCCGCGGCCCGCTAGGCTACTTCGAGCGCAAGGCCCGCCGCATGCTGGCGATACATACGCAGAAGATCTACGAGTCCCGCGTTTTCATCAAGTCGGAACCGGACGTCTACCTGATACAGCCGCCGGCGGACCTGGGGCTGAACCTGCTGGAGTTCGACGGGAAGAAATGCGGGCCGGCCTACGACATCGGGGAAGCCGAGGCGCAGGCCTTCCTGCGCAACCTGGAGCAGTCCGACCACTGATATGCCTGAACTTACACCATTGATCTCACTCGCGCTGCTGGGCTTCGGGGCCGCCATCGGCCTGCTGGGCTCCGTACTGGGCGTGGGAGGCGGCATCTTCATGGTGCCGTTCCTCGTGCTGGTCTTCGGCGTGCCGATCCACCAGGCCGTGGCCGCCTCGCTGGTCGCCATCGTGGCCACCTCCAGCGCCGTGGCCGCGGTCAACGTGGAACGGGGGCTGGCTAATATCCGGCTGGGCATCGCGCTAGAGGTCACCACGGCGCTGGGTTCGGTAGCCGGGGCGCTGCTGGCCAACCGGCTCTCCGGCGCCGCCGTGCAGCTGCTGTTCGGCCTGACGCTGCTGCCGGTGTCCGTGCTGATGTTCTTGAAAGGGCGCCGCGCGCTGCGGCACGGCCCGGCGGCCTCCGGTCCGCGGGCCGCGAAGAGTTCCGCTTTCGACTCCGCTTTCTACGACCCCGCGGCCGGGGGCCATACGAACTACGAGGTGCGCAACATGGCCCCGGCCTCCGGCGTCTCTTTTTTCGCCGGCTCGCTCTCCGGCCTGCTGGGCATCGGGGGGGGGGTGGTGCAGGTGCCGGTGATGAACCTGCTGTGCGGGGTGCCGATGAAGGCCGCCGCCGCGACGAGCAACTTTATCATCGGCGTCTCGGCCGCGGCCAGCGCTTTCGTCTATTTCCGCCGCGGCCTGGTGCCGATGGAGCTGACCGGCGTCATCGTCACCGGCGTGCTGCTTGGTTCCTTCCTCGGCATCTATGTGCTTTATAAAGCCAGGTCGGAGAAACTGCAGATAATCTTTTCGGCGCTGACGCTGCTGGTGGGGCTGAAGATGCTGTTCGGGGCTATATAATATGTTCCAGGAAAAGGATTTCAACAGGCTCATACAGCGCACGCTGCTCGGCGGCGTGTTCCTGAGCGTCTTCCTGATGTCGGCCGGCTTCGGCCTGTCGCTGGCCGGCTCCCCGTCCGGCCCCGGCCTGCTGCGGGCCGGCCTGCTGGCGCTGATCCTCACGCCGGTGGCGCGCGTGGTGATGCTGGTCTACGGCTACTGGCGCACCGGCGAGTCCTATTTCGCGCTGGCCTCCTTCGTGGTGCTGGCGGTACTGGCGGTTTCCATGCTGGCTGGATAATATGAAAAAACTACTGCTCCTTCTGCTGCTGCTTCCCGCCTGGATCAACGCCGGCACGGCCGCCCCGGCCGGGACCGACGACGGCCTTGGCCCCGCGCTGGTGGAACTGAACGCCTCCACCAGGCCTTTCGCGCTGAGCCCGGGCGCCGACGAACGCTACGACCGCGGCATCGCCATGATGTACCGGCTGGAATTCGACGGGGCGGAGCGGGAATTCAAGGAAATAATAAAACTGTCTCCGCGGGACCCCGCCGGCTATTTCGCGCTGGCGGCGCTGGCCTGGTGGCGCCATTCGCAGAACTTCGACATGCAGGGAGACGACGGCGCCATGGAGCGCGATTTCGTCTCCAACTCGGACCGCGTCATCGAACTCTCCCGGCGCATGGAGAAGGAGGGCCGCGACCTGGACCAGGCCTACTTCTTCATGGGCAGCGCTTACGGGCTGCAGGGGCGCTGGCACGCGGTAAAGCGCAACTGGTGGCGGGCCTACACGCACGGCAAGAAAGGCCGCAGGCTGCTCAAGCGCTGCGTGGAGCTGAACCCCGCCGTGTACGACGCCTTCCTGGGGCTGGGCATCTTCGATTATTACGCCGCCACGCTGCCCGGAGCCCTGGGCCTGGCCGCGAAACTCTTCGTCGGCGGGGACAAGGCGCGCGGCATCGAATACGTGCGGGTGGCCAAGGAGCGCGGGCGGTTCTTCAAAACCGAGGCCCGCTTCTTCCTCATCGAGATCTATTCCATGCACGAGCATGACTTCAAGGCCGCCTACGCCGAGACCGAGGCGCTTCGGGCCGTGGACCCGACCAACCTGCTCTTCCGGCTCGGCGAGATCATGACGCATATACAGGCCGAGGACTGGCAGGGCGTGCTGGCGGAATGCGAGGCCTTCCTCGGAGCCTGGCAGATGAAGCCGCAGCGGGGGCTGGAGCAGCAGCTGGCCATGATCTACCTTTCCGCCGGCGACGCGCTGATAGCCCTCAGGCGCTACGAGGAAGCGGCCGTCTGGCTTACGGGCGGCATAGAGAAGACCGGTTTTCCGGCCAAGGGCTGGGTGACCTATTGCTACCTGCGCCGGGCGCAGGCGCTTGACCTGCTGGGCCGGCGCGCCGAGGCGCTGGCCGACTACCGGGCGGCGGCCGCCCGCCCTAACTTCTGGGATTCCAAAAAGTACGCCCGTGCCGGGCTGAAAGCCGCCCCGGGCTACGCCGAGGTGTACCGGCAGATGACGGTGGATTGACACCGGACCTGCGGGCGGAGAGTTTTCGCCATAATATAGCTGCTCTGGAGACGACTATGAAAAAGACCGAATTTACCGCGGTAGTGCCGGTGGCCGGGGCGGGAACCCGCCTGCGCCCGCACACCTATACCTACCCCAAGGTGCTGCTCACCGTGGGCGACAAGCCGATCATAGGCCATATCCTCGACGACCTGCAGGCCGCCGGCATCAGGAAAGTCTGCATGGTGGTGGGCTACCTGGGCGGGAAGATCAAGGACTACGTCGGACGCAACTACAAACACCTTGAGGTGACCTACGTGGAGCAGGCGGAGCCGCGCGGCCTCGGCCACGCCATCTGGCTGACCCGCGGCGCGGTCAGCGGGCCCGTGGTGGTGATGCTGGGCGACACCGTGCTCGACGCCGACCTGTCCAAGTTCCTGACCTCCAAGGACGACTGCATAGCGGTCAAGGAAGTGGCCGATCCGCGCCGCTTCGGCGTGGTGGAGACCAAGGGCGGCTATATCTCGGCGATGGTCGAGAAGCCCGAGAAGCCCCGCACCAACCTGGCCATCGTGGGTATCTATTCCTTCCATAACTCCCTGCAGCTCTACAACAGCCTGCAGCGCCTGGTGGATTCGGGCAAGACCACCAAGGGCGAGATCCAGTTCACCGACGCGATGGCGCTGATGGTGAAGGGCGGCCACAAGATCCGCCCCGTGCCGATAGACGGCTGGTACGACTGCGGCAAGCCGGAGACGCTGCTGGAGACCAACCGCCACATCCTCGACCGCAAGAAGTTCTCGCCGCGGGCCAAGAACTCCCTGATCATCCCGCCCGTCTACATCTCCCCGACGGCGAAAGTGACCAACTCTATAGTCGGCCCCTACGCCGCCATCGGCGACGGGGCGCGCATAGATTCCGCCATCATCTCCGACTCTATCGTCAACGAGAACGCCCAGATCATGAACATCAACCTCGCCGGCTCGCTGGTGGGTCCGAGCGCCACGGTGATAGGCCGCAAGGACCAGCTAAACGTAGGTGAAAACTCCGAGATCCGCTTCGACAGAACCACTTGTGACTAAGGGCTGACGAGGGTATGCCTTCGGAGGGGCCTCGCGGAGGTGAGGCTTGCGTAAGCGCCGAACCGAAGCGAAAGAGCGAGGCCACGGTGTGGCCGAGCGTACCCGGAGAAGGCGTACCCTTGGCAGCCCCGGAGGTTGCCAGGGACAAGAAAAAGAGACGCCGAAAGGCGTCTCTTTTTCTTTGCTCGTTACCTCAGGGCTACTTCAATTTGGTCCAGTCCAGGGCTTTTATGCGGCGGGCGGCTTCGCGCAGCCTGGCGTCGGGCTCGGTGAGCGAGAAGCGCACGAAGCCCTCCCCGTACTTGCCGAAGCCGGAGCCGGGGGCCGTCAGCATGGAGGCCTGCTCCAGCATGAAGTAGACCGCCTCCAGCGACGAGCAGGCGCAAGGCGGCCGCGCCCAGACGAAGCAGCTGCCCTGCGGGTCCGGGAATTTCCAGCCCGTAGAGTGCAGCGCCGCGCAGAACTCCTCCGCGCGCCTCTTGAAACGTTCCCGTATCGGGGGGACTATTTTCTCGTGGTTGTCGAGCCCGTAGGCCACCGCGTTCTGTATAGCGTTGAAAGGCCCGGAGTCGATGTTCTCTTTGAGCTGGTTCAGGGCCCGCACCAGCGGGCCGTTGCCCACCACCCAGCCTATGCGCCAGCCCGCCATGCAGTAGGTCTTGGACGAAGAATAGAATTCCACCGCCACGTCGCGCGCGCCCGGCGCCTGCAGTATGCTCGGGGCCGGCTCGCCGAAATAGATGTCGCAGTAGGCGGCGTCCTGGGCTATGACCACTTCGTTCTTCTTCGCCCACTTCACCAGGTCCTTGTAAAAATGCAGGTCGGCCCCGGCGCCGGTGGGATTGTTGGGGTAGTTCAGGAAGAAAAGCTTGGCCCGCTCCGTCACCTTTTTAGGGATCCTGCCGAGGTCGGGCAGGAAGCCGTTCTTCTCCAGCAGCGGCACGTCGTGGATGCGGCCGCCCGACAGGATGGCGCCCGTCCTGTAGGTGGGGTAGGTCGGGTCCGGGATCAGGCAATAGTCGCCGGGGTTCATCACCGCGAAAGGCAGGTGCGCTATGCCTTCCTTGGAGCCTATCAGTATCGAAACCTCGTCGTTCGGGTGAAAGGTCAGGCCGTGGCGGCGCTTGTGCCAGGCGGCCGCGGCCTTGCGCAGGCGCTCGTTCCCCTTGGTGTTGGGATAGCGGTGGTTGGGGCCCTTCTTTATCTCGCGCAGCGCCTCGGCCACTATGCGCCGGTCGGTGGGGAGGTCCGGGTCGCCCACGGCCAGGCTGATGATGTCGCGGCCCTTGGCGCGCTCGGCCCGCTCCTTGCGGTAGAGCTCCTCGAAGAGGAAAGGCGGAAAGGACTTGAGTTTGTCGCTTAGTTCGATGTTCATGGTGAGTCGTTGTTCCTCGCGGCCGGCGGGCCGTCAGGGTTTGGCGCCGAGCAGGCTGAGCTCGGGCAGATAGGTGACCAGCGCGAGCATGGCCAGCAGGATCAGCAGGAAGGGGCCTATCGCGCGGTAGAGCGTGGGCAGCTTGCGGTGGAAGCGCGAGCTGGCCAGGAAGAGATTGAGCCCGAGCGGCGGCAGCATGTAGCCGATCTCCAGGTTGAGCAGGAAGATGACCCCCAGGTGTATCGGGTCTATGCCGTACTGCGCGGCCACCGGCACGATGATCGGCACGACGATGATGATCGCCGAGAAGATCTCTATCATGTTGATGACGAGCAGGAAGGCGTTGAGCAGCACCAGGAAGACCACCTTGCTGGAGACGTAGGTGTGCAGCCAGCCGAAGATGCGGTCCGGGATCTGCGCGTCGATCAGGTAGTTGGTGAAGCCGAGCGCGGTGCCGAGCACCATGAAGATGGCGCCGACGAGCAGCATGCTCTTTACCGCCACGCGCGGGATGTCCCTGATCAGGTCCAGGTCCTTGTAGATGAAGACCTCGGTGACGATCACGTAGAAGGCCATCACGGAGGCGGCCTCGCTGGCGGTGAACAGCCCCTGGTAGATGCCGCCGATGATGAGGAAGGGCAGCGGCAGCTCCCAGGCTATGTCGCGCACCGACTTCTTCAGCTCCTTCATGGAGAACGGGATATTCTTGACCCCGGCCTTGCGGGCGGTGAAATAGGCGTAGACGGAGAGGGCCACCAGCAGCAGCGCGCCGGGCAGCAGGCCGGCCCTGAACAGGCGGTCTATGTCTATCTTGGCCACTATGCCGTAGAGGATGATGGGCAGGCTGGGGGGGAACAGCAGGCCCAGGCTGCCGGTGGTGGTCAGCAGGCCCAGCGTGAATTTTTCCGGGTAGCCCTGCTTGGAGAGCATCGGGTAGAGCAGGCCGCCGAGGGCGATGATGGTGACGCCGGAGGCGCCGGTGAAGGCCGTGAACAGCGCGGTGGTGAACAGCGCCACGATGGCCAGGCCGCCGGGCAGCGTGCCGAACAGCGCCTCGGCGAGGGCCAGCATGCGCTGCGGGGCCTTGCTCTCGGCGAGCATGTAGCCGGAGAAGGTGAACAGCGGTATCGCTATGAGGGCGGGCAGCGAGGCCAGACGCAGCATCTCCACGATGACGGCGGAGGAGTCTATGCCCTCGGCCGCGAAAAGGAAGATGGCGCCGCCGCCTATCAGCGTGAAGACCGGCGAGCCCAGGAAGGCCAGCAGCAGGAGGAGCGGCAGTACGAGGAAGGCCATCAGAAGGGGCCCTCCTCGTGGTCGGGCGGCCTGAAGACGCCTATGAGCGTGTGCAGGCCTATCAGCGCGAAAGAGGCGGGGATAATGATCTCGGCCCAGCCGCCCTTCACCGCCAGATGATTGATATAGAAGGCCACGGAGCCGGCCGCGAACTCGTCGCGGACGAACTTGTACGAGGCGTAGAACAGCAGCGCCGAGGCGGCCGCGGTGAACAGGTCGGCGCAGACCTCGAGCGGGCGCTGCATCTGTTTGGGCGTCAGCTTTACGAAAGTCTCCAGCGCGAAATGGTGCGAGTAGCGGGCGGCCAGCGCGGCGCCTGTCAGGCCGGCCCAGAGCACCATGTGGCGCAGCAGCGGGTCCAGCCAGACCACCCCGGAGTGGAAGATGAGGCGCAGCAGCACCTGCAGGAAGGAGAGCGACACCATCGCGAAGATGAGCGTCACCACGGCGGCCTTTTCGGCCTTTACCAGGTACTCCTCGGCTTTGAACACGCGGCGCATATCTTTATTATTGTAAATGTCCGCGGCGGTCCGCAAGGAGGCCGAAAAGTCTGGCCAGTATTTTTGTATCATTTTTCCGGAGGGAGCGGCCCGCTCTCTCCCTAAAGGGGACCATATGCCTACGGATATAGAGATAGCCCGCACCATCCAGCTCAAGCCCATCGGCGAGATCGCCGGGGCGCTCGGCGTGCCCGCCGACGACCTGCACCTGTTCGGCAAGTACAAGGCCAAATTGCCGCTGAAACTGATAGACCTGGCGAAGGCCGGGCGCGGCAAGCTGGTGCTGGTCTCGGCCATTTCGCCTACGCCGGCCGGCGAGGGCAAGACCACCGTCTCCATAGGCCTGACCCTCGGCCTCAACAAGATAGGCAAGAAGACCACCGTGGTGCTGCGCGAGCCCTCGCTGGGCCCGGTGTTCGGCATCAAGGGCGGCGCCACCGGCGGCGGCCGGTCGCAGGTGCTGCCCATGGAGGACATCAACCTGCATTTTACCGGCGATTTCGCCGCCATAGAGAAGGCGCATAACCTGCTGTCGGCCATCATCGACAACAATATACAGAACAAGAAGAACAACCTGAACATCGACCCGCGCACCGTCACCTGGAAGCGCGTGATGGACATGAACGACCGCTCGCTGCGCAAGATCATCGTGGGCCTGGGCGGCACCATGAGCGGCGTGCCGCGCGAGACCGGCTTCGACATCGTCGCCGCCTCCGAAGTGATGGCCATCTTCTGCCTGTCCAACGACCTGCAGCACCTCAAAGAAAAGCTGGGAAACATCTTCGTGGGTTACACCTATGACCGCAAGCCGGTCTACGCCCGCGACCTCAAGGCCAACGGCGCCATGGCCGCCCTGCTTAAGGACGCGCTCATGCCGAACCTGGTGCAGACCAGCGAGGGCACGCCGGCCATCATCCACGGCGGGCCTTTCGCCAACATCGCCCACGGCTGCAACTCCATCATCGCCACGCGCATGGGCCTCTCCCTGTCCGACTACGTCGTCACCGAGGCGGGCTTCGCCTTCGAGCTGGGCGCCGAGAAGTTCCTGGACATCAAGTGCCGCTACGCCGGGCTCTGCCCCAGCGCGGCCGTGCTGGTGGCCACCGTGCGCGCCCTGAAATATCACGGCGGAGTGGGGCTTAAAGAGTTGAACAAGCCCGACCCGGCCGCGGTGAAAAAAGGCCTGGAAAACCTGGAAAAGCATGTCGAAAACATGAAGCAGTTCGAGCTGTCCCCGGTGATCGCTCTCAATAAGTTCACCTCCGACACCGACGAGGAGATCGCCGTGGTCAAGGCCCGCTGCGCCGAACTGGGCGTGCCCGTGGCCGTGGCCGACGTGTGGGGCCAGGGCGGCGCCGGCGCCGTGGAGCTGGCTGAGCTGGTATCCAAGGCGGTCGAGGGCCGGGCGCATTGCGGCTTTAAACCGGTCTATGAGTGGGAGTGGCCGGTGGAGAAGAAGATAGAGGCCATAGCCGGCAAGATGTACGGCGCGGCCCACATCGACTACACGGCGCGGGCCAGGAAGGACCTGGAGAAGATAAATGCCCTCGGCCTGGACAAACTGCCGGTCTGTATAGCCAAGACCCAGAAATCGCTGTCCGACAACCCCGACCTGATAGGCCGGCCGAAGGACTTCGTGGTGACCGTGCGCGAGATAGAGATAGCCTCGGGCGCGGGTTTCATAATCCCGATCACCGGCGACATCATGCGCATGCCGGGCCTGCCGGAGCACCCGGCCTCCGAGAACATCGACATAGACGCCGAGGGCAACATCACCGGCCTGTTCTGACGGCCGGTCCCGATATGAAAACAGGGATAGTCATACCTTCGTTCAATGAGGCGGCCTGCCTGCCCGAGCTGATCCGCGGCATAGAGGCGCGGCTGCCGGGGGCGGAGATCTGCGTGGTGGACGACACGCCGGGCGGCGGGCCCGCCGGCCTGGAAGCCCTGGCGCCCGGCCGCCTGAGCGTGATCCGCCGCGGCCGCAAGGGCGGGCGCGGTTCCGCCGTGCTCGAAGGTATGTGCCTGCTGCTGGAAAAAGATTGCGGCCTGATCGTAGAGATGGACGCGGACCTGTCCCATCCGCCCGCCAGGCTGCCCGGCCTGGTGGCCGAGGCGACAGCCCGCCGTACGGACCTGCTCATAGCCAGCCGCTATATGGCGGGGGGGTCCGTGGGCAACTGGCCGCTTGGGCGGCATATTCTTTCCCTGACCGCCAACCTGCTGGCGCGGCGGCTGCTGGGGCTGCCGGTGCGAGACTGTACCGGCGGTTTCAGGGTTTACAGCCGGCGGGCGGCGCGCGAGGCGGCTGCCACCTGCGGCGGCTCCGGCAAGGGGTTTATCGTGCTCAGCGAGATACTGGTGAATCTCTACTACCGCGGCTACGCCCTGGCGGAAACCCCGCTGGCCTTCACCGACCGCGTAAAAGGCAAGAGTTCCTTCGGCTTCGGCGAGGTGCTGGGGGCGCTGGCGGGCCTGTTCAAGGTCTGGCGCCTGAAGCGCGGCCTGCTCCGCGGTTCCGTCGCGCTCAGATCTCCTTTGGAAGCCTAGGCCCGGTTCCCGGGTCCTTTAGCGCTAAACTATATCCTCATCTTCCACCGGGCGGAACCAGCGCTGGGCCGCGAAGGCCGGCAGCACGGCGCTGGCCACCAGCACGCCGGTCAGTACCGAGTACTGCCCCGGGGCCAGGTAGCCGGCCCTGAGACCGAACAGGGCGGCCATCAGGCCGAAGGTCAGGCCCGTGGACATCAGCAGCGTGGAGTACCCGCCGTTGGCGCGGAAGAGCCGCCGCGCCGGCAGGTAGACCGCGGTTATCTTGGCGGCCTGGCGCAGCAGGAAAAGCGCGGCGAAAAGGCCCGCCCCGGCCCACAGCGCCGGCAGCGAGACCTGCATGCCCGCGACTATGAAGAACAGCGGGGTGATAAAGGCGTAGGCCACGGTGCGCAGGCGGCTCTTTACCGCCGGCCCCCCGGCGCCGCGCGCGAAATGCCCGCTCATGGCCAGGCCGAACAGGAAGGCCGGCAGCATGGCCTGGCTGGAGCCCAGCTGCGCCAGGTAGATGAAAGCCAGCAGCACGAAGAAAACATATTTTATCTCGGGCTCTATCACCTTGCCGGCCAGCGCCGGGTGGGAGAGCAGGCCAGCCGAAAAGCGCCCCGCGAAGAGCAGGAAGCCGCCCGAAAGGGCCAGGAACAGCAGCGTGTAGAGGTTGGGTTTCAGGAAGGCGAAGCTCAGGGCCACGGCCGTCAGCGTGTTGGTCAGGAAGGTGCAGGCCATCAGCAGTTTGCCGGTGCGCGAGCCGCCCAGGCCGGTCTCGGTGACCACCGAGTAGACCACTGCCACCGAGGTCTCGGAAAGCGCTATGCCGGCCAGCAGCGAGGCCTGCGCGCTCCAGCCCGCGCCGTAGCGGCAGAAGAGGTAGCCCGCGGCCAGGGGGGCCAGGAAGGAGGCCAGGCCCACGGCCGCGGCCCGCCTGAAATTATCCCTGAGCAGTTTTACGTCCACCTCCGCCCCGGCCAGGAAGGTCAGCACTATGCCGCCGAAGCCGGCGATGTAGAGCATCCACTCTTCAGCCCGCAGGCCCAGGTTGCCGGCGGCAACCCCCAGCAGTACCTCGAAAATAGCCACCGAAACTCCCAGTTTGAGGCTCAGCACGCTGGCGGCGAAGATCAGCAGCCCTGCTATCAGCGGTATCTTGTCAGGTTCCATTAAAAGCCTCCGAAATTAAAGACCTCTACCTTTGCGGGTAGAGGTCATTAGTCCCTGCGGACGGTTCCCCCGGGCGGCCGGGGCGGCGGACATCATCGCCGGAGAAATTATACCAATTACTTCTTCTTGCCGGCGCGGTACTCCTTGAGGGCCTTCTCGACTTTTTCCAGCAGTTCCCGGGAGTACAGTTTGCCCACCAGCGAGACGCGGGCCGCCTGCCCCGCCGCCTCCAGGTCCGTCACCACGGAGGGGGTGGCCGGCTCGGTGAAGATCAGGCCCTTCTTCTTGAGTATGCCCACGGACTCCTCGTTCTCCTTGCGGCTCTGCAGCGTCAGGGCGCGCAAATGCTTTTCGCCGAGTTCCAGCATTATCTTCTGGTCCTCTTTGGAAAGCGAATCGAAGGTCTTCTTCGAGATCAGCACCGCGCCGGAGGCGTTGGTGAGCGGCAGCGCGAACACGTACTTCATCCGCGCGAACCACTGCAGCGCTATCACCGACAGCGGCGAGCCGTAGACGCCGTTGATCATGCCGGTCTGCAGCGAGGTCATCACGTCGGTGATGGAGAGCGGTATCGGCTTTATATGCAGCGCCTGGAAGGTGGCCTCCGCTATGGGGTCGCCCTCCCAGAGCCACATCTTCACGTTCCTGAGGTCCTCCGGCTTGGTGACCGGGGTGTTGGAGAAGATGTTGACGTTGCCGACCTCGGCCCAGCCCAGCAGCACATAGCCGTGGCTCTCGAAGATCTTCCTGAAATCCGTGTCGAGCGTCTTGTAGACATGGTCTATCTCGCCGGCGCTCTTGAACAGGAACGGGGTGTCGAGCAGGCGCGCCTCGGGCGCAACCTCGCCTATGCCGACGCCGGTGAAGCCGCCGGCCTGCAGCTGGCCCAGGCGGATCTTGCGCACCACGTCCTTGTCCTCGCCGGAAACCCCGCCGGCGTAGATCTTGAACTTCACGCGGCCGCCGGTCTTCGCGGTGGTCTCGTCGGTGAACTTGCGCATGGCCTTCATCCAGGTGGAGCCGTCCGGCGCCAGCGTGGCGAACTTCACCACGGTCTGGGCCGCGGCGGGCAGAGCGGGCGCCAGCAGCGCGGCGGCCAGGGTCAGGGTTTTAAAAAAGTTCATCTTTTTTCTCCAGTAGTTTCTTGGCTTTGATCTTGGCTACTTCGTTGGCCAGGCGGGTGTCCCCGTCCTTGAGCTCCGCCGAGATTATCTCGTTGAGGAGCCGCTCGAAAAGCTCCTGGTCCTGCGCGGCCACCGCGGCCATCTTGGCGTACAGGTAGCGGCTGAGGTGGAAATCGGCGCCGGCGCCCTTGAGCGCCTGTTCGAAATGCTCCGCCGATCTCTCGGGGTTGCCGCCCAGCATGCGCGGGCGGATGGCGTAGTAGGCGCCCATGATGTCGTGCGCGGCGTTATAGTAGTAGCCGGGGTCGAGCTCCAGCAGCTTCAGCGCGGCCGGCTCCAGCGACGGGATCTCGGCGATGGCCTCCACCTTGTCCCTGTTGATGTTCATGTAGAGGGCTTTGCAGAAGGTGTGCCAGAACAGCGGGTGCGCGTCCTTCTTCTTCGCGGTCGCCGCGGTGGCGCCCTTCAGCGCGCGCCCGGCGTAGGCCTGGCCTTTGAGGTAGAAGAAGGAGGCCCGCTCGGGCTGCTCGTCTTCCAGGAACATGAAGCCGTAACCGCAGAAGCCCTGCGCGGCGTTGACCAGCATCTTCTTATTGCCGGGGTCGCTCGCGAGCAGGATCTCCATCAGCTGCAGGTTGGCCGGCAGGGCTTCCCTGACATATTGCGGGTCGCTCTGGGAGAAGACGGCGGGCAGGCCGGCGTCCACCACGCCCGAAGTGACCTTGGCGGCCGTGCGGTTCAGGGAACAGCCGGCCAGCGCGGCCAGCGGCAGCAGCAGCAGCAGTTTTTTCATTTCCGGTTCTCCCTGACCAGCGCCGCGAAGCTTTCGGCCTCGCCGGCGTGCTTCTTCAGGAAATCCTCGGCCGCGGTGGGGAAGCGGTAGGTCCAATTGTGGTCCCCGAGCGTGCCCGGCGTGTTGACCCGGTCCTTGGAGCCGAAGATATCCTGTATGGGCAGTATGACTATGCGGGAATTAGCGGACAGCAGCGCGCCGAGCGTTCTGGCGCGGGCCTTGGAGAACACCGGGGGCCGGCTCTCGTCGCCGGAGACCAGCTTCCAGAAAAGCCGCTTCTCGGCGCCGTCCACCGTGTCCCACCAGTCGGCCAGCGGCTCGTTGTCGTGCGTGGAGGAGGTGGCCAGCGAGACCGGGTGGTAGGTAGCCGGGTCGGTGTAGTTGCCGTCCTTGGCCTTCTCCCAGCGCATCACCTTGTAGCCGGGGATGCTGAGCTCCGCCAGCACTTCCCCGACGTAAGGGGGGATCAGGCCCAGGTCTTCGGCCACCGGCAGCATGGAGCTGGCCCCGGCCACGGCCTGCAGGAAGCGGCGGCCGCGCTCGCGCTGGCCGGCCTCGTCCTTGATGTCGAAATCGGGCTTGAGCGCCACGTCGCGCGGGATGACCCAGGTGCGGAAGAAGCCCA
>MGTZ01000015.1:0-6592 GCA_001799715.1 Elusimicrobia bacterium GWB2_63_16
ACAACTTGCCGTTATAGACGGCCAGGGAATTTATGTACTCCTGCGCGCCGTCATAACTCAGGCTCCAGGTACTGCCGTCAAACACATAAATATCCCCGTCGCCGGCGGAGGTGTGCCCTTGTCCGGCGTACAATTTACCGTTATAGACGGCCAGGGAATAAATCCCCTCCTGGCTGCCGTCAAAACAGAGGCTCCAAGTATTGCCGTCGAACACATAAACATCACCGGTGCCGGTGTCGTAGCCCTGCCCGGCGTATAGCTTGCCGTTATAGACGGCCAGGGAATTTATTTTCTGCTGCGCACCGTCATAACTTAACGACATATTCTCCGTCAGCCAGCTCTGGCCCGCGTCTTTAGAGTACATGATCCCGTGCCCGCCGGCAGGGTATGCTGCTATCGTTACAGCCAGGCCGCTTAGGACGTCCTGCGTATTTATCTGGACGGTAACTCCGGATATGAGCGTGTTGAACTGCGACTCTGCCATAACCCCGCCGGTGGAGCTTATATGCCCGTAGGACGAGGCTGCCGGCGGTGTGGTGTCGATATTAAATGAATAGGACCCGGACCAGGCGGAATCCTTTACCTGCCAGTAGTAGGTGACACCGTGCGCCAGGACCATCGGCGCAGTGTAGGATATGCTCGAGGTTATAATATCTATAACTGGCGACAGGAAATTAGAATTGTCGTCCACCTGCAGTTGATAATTGGGGGTAGTAGTGCTCCAGAAGAACGTTGGAGAGACCGTTGAGATATAGACGGTATCCTGCGGCGCTATAAGCGTTGGCGCGCAAAAGGCCGGAGATCCCCACGCGAATAGGGTAAATACCGCGTAAATGGCGGCGCGTCCTTTAATAATAAGGCCTGAAACGCGTTCAGGCTCCCGCAATCTCTGTGACATAATACCCATTAAGCTCAAGCGCGCGCCGGAAAAAATTAACTTCGCGCCACCAACGCATTCTTGCCGCGTTAGCGCACGGGCTCAGGCCGGCCAGGCTGCTAGTCGACGCGCAGCCAGATCTGCCCTACGGTGTAACCGACCGGATCTGACGTCCGGTTCTCTATCACCAGATTATTTATGTTGGTCATCCCCTGGGAAGAAATGGCTATGCTGTAGCTCCCCGGTGTAGTTGAGGTGGACATCTGCACCGAGTTCTTGCCCGGTTCATACGCCAGCACGTGAAATTTCGCCTCCGGCGCCGCAGTTCCTATGCCGACATTCCCCTGGATGAACGTGTTGGTGGTTATGTTCACGCCGCCATAAGGCGTTGCGGCGGCGGCGTTTACAGTAGAGACGAAGATCTCCTCCCCCCCGCCCACGCCGGTAAGTCCGGAACCGTCGCCCACAAAGCGGGTGGCCGTCATAACGCCGGTGGCGCTCATGGAGCCGACTATTACGCCGTCCGATTTGCGCCAGATCTGCGCCATCTCGGTATGTGCCGTGCCGGTACTCACCACGTCCAGCGCCGCCTGAGGGGCGCGGGTGCTGATGCCTATGGTTTTGGCCGAGAGATCCCCGTACAGTATCCCGCCGATATTCAGGTGGTTATTGGTGCCGGCCGCCGGGGTTGTCTTCTCGTACCCGATCACGATATTCCCCGTGCCGGTGGTCACTGTATAACCGGCCTTGTAGCCGAGGAAGATATTGTCGGAGCCTGTCCTGAGCGCGTAGCCGGCCTGGTAGCCCATAAGCGTGGAACTTGAGAACGAAGTGCCGGTAAAGCCCAGGCCCGCCTCGGCCCCGTATATAGCATTAGCGGCCCCCGTTTGAGTTTTGTTCCCGGAGCGGTAGCCCAGAACAGTATTGTTCACGCCCGTCGTATTATTATAGCCGGCTTCGTAACCCATGAACACGTTCTGCCCGCCGGTGGTATTGTCATCGCCCGCCCAGGCCCCAATGAACGTATTGTTATTCCCGGTGGTGTTCGTATCTCCGGCGTAATTGCCAATGAAAACATTCTCTGAGCCGCTGGTGTTGGCGTACCCCGAATACGCACCAACGAAGGTATTCCAAGGGGCAATGTTGTTGTACCCGGAATAGGCCCCAATAAAGACGTTCTCATTGGAGTTATTGGCATAACCTGCATACGCGCCTATACCCACGTTTTTATCGCCGTCGGCGGTGGTATAGCCCGCGTAGGCACCGAGGAAAGAGTTCTCCCACCCGATGGACGCCGAATAGCCGGCAGCGGAGCCTACAAAGACATTATAATTGCCGGTATTGTTCCTGCCGGCATTAGGCCCAAGGGCAAGGGTTTCCACCCCGGGAAGCGCCAGCACCGTGCTGCCGTTTATCTGGTAATAACCGCTGACATTTATCGTAGAAGCGGCTATGCCGTAATTGGCGGTGATAGTCATGGTGGCCACATGGTCGCCCAGGTCGTCGCCCGAAGGCAGGCCGCTGGCGCCGGAAATGTCGCCGTAGAAGTGGTTGGCGTACAGGTCCCCGAGCACCGTAACGCTGGAGGCGGCCATGTCGCCCACCACTATGCCGCCGATATTTAGGTAATCGTTGCTGGTGGCGGCAGGCGCGTCTTCGTCGTAGCCGATTATGATGTTGCGGCTGCCGGTGGTCAGGCTGTCGCCGGCCTGGAAGCCTAAAAGCAGGTTATCGGAACCTGTAGTCACGGCAAATCCGGCTTTATAACCCACTAAAGTTGAACTTGAATATGAATTTGCACTTACGCCGTAACCTGCCTGGGCGCCGAATATGGAGTTCGCAGAACCTGTTCTGTTCTCGGATCCCGCTTGATAGCCAAGAATGGAGTTATTTGCCCCGGTAGTGTTATCGTGACCCGCGCTGGAGCCGACAAAAGAATTGTTGTCACCGCTATTAGCATAGCCCGCATTAGAACCAAAAAGAGAACTATGACTTCCGTTATAACCGTTCCCTCCGGCATACTTGCCCACGAAAGTGTTATCCGAACCGGTTTCATTAGAGAATCCCGCTTGATGTCCCACAAACACATTGCTGAACCCGGAACTATTATAATAACCCACCTCATAACCGATGAAAGTATTATCCGATGCCGTATTAAGATAACCGGCCTTATAGCCAAAAAAGGCGTTATCATCACCTGTGACATTCGATTCACCGGCCTGCTCGCCCACAAAAAGATTGTAATCGGCATTGGTGCCATTTAAGATTCCGGCATTTATGCCTATGGCAAAACTCTTATATCCCGGCAATATAGCCATAACGGTGCTTTTATTGATCAGGTATCGTGCAGCGTCCACATACCCGGCGAGCGTCACTGTACTGGCACCACTAATATTAAATCCCGCCATGTTCAGCGTGGTGGTGGCGATATGATTGCCCAGGTCGTCGCCGGCGCCGGCGGGTAGGTTGGTAAGCCCGGACCCGTTGCCCACGAATTTATCGGCCATCATCACGCCGGTGGCGCTCATGCTGGCCTTAATAACGCCGTCGCCGTCCCGCCAGAGCTGCGCCATCACGGTATGCGCCGTACCGGTGCTCACCACGTCCAGAGCGGCATTCTGCGTAACCCGGCCTATCCCCATGGTCTTAGCCGCTAGGTCCCCGTAAACGGCCCCACCGATATTAAGGTGATTGCTCGCCCCTACGGCGGGGGTAGTTTTGTCATGGCCGATTATTATATTTCCAGTGCCGGTGGTCACGCTATAGCCGGCCTTCCAGCCGAAGAAGATATTGTCCGCCGCGCCGTTAAGCAATGAGTACCCGGCTTGGTAACCCACAAGCGTCGAGCTTGAGAACGCGTTCCCGCTGGATCCATAACCCGCCTGGTAGCCCAGAATAGAATTCCCCGAGCCGGCGCCGTTGTTGCGCCCGGCTTCATAGCCGAGAAAAGCATTATTTATCCCATTTGTGTTGTAGAGGCCGGACTGATAACCGAAAAATGAATTATTCGACCCCGTGGTATTGCCAAAACCGGAGTTAAACCCGAGAAAAGCATTATTGCTCCCGCTGGTGGTGTTGTAACCGGCATAATAACCCAGGAACGAGTTGTTATTTGCCGTGGAGTTCTTTCCGGCGTAATAGCCCACGAACGAATTGCCCGCGCCGGAACTATTTGCATATCCAGCCTGATAACCTATGAACGAATTGAAGCCGCCGGTGGTATTGCCATACCCCGACTGAGAACCAATGAAAGTATTAGAGTTGCCTGAGGTGTTTGTGAGGCCGGCCTGGTAGCCGACGAACGAGTTGCCGCCACCCGCATTGTTGTTTTGTCCCGCGGAATACCCGATGAATGAATTGTATTCTCCAGCGGCATTGGCGTAACCGGCAAAATATCCCACAAAGGAGTTGCCGTTGCCGGCATTAACACGACCGGCGCCTAACCCTATCCCCAGGCTCCCAAAACCCGGCAACAGAGCCAGCACCGTGCTGCCGTTTATCTGGTAGCGCGCGGCGGTGATATTGCTGGAGGTGTTGACGCCGTAGACGCCCATCTGCAAGGTAGTAGTAGCCACGTGGCTGCCCAGGTTGTCGCCCAAGGCGGCACTGCTGGTCCACTGCAGGTAGCCGTCCGTGTTTTTGCTGAGTATCTGCCCTTCGGAGCCGTCTAGTATAAATACCCTGCCGGCTTCGGTAAAAGTAGAATTTCCTGTAAAATAGGCTCCGGAGGAAACGGAGAGGACGCCGTTGACTACAACGTTGCCGGCTCCCGCCACCGCGCCGGGATAAGCGGTTTGGGTGGAGCCGAAGACGGTAAAGCCTTTTATCTCGGTGTCGGGATCAATGGCGGTGCCGGTGGTGCCCATTACGGTCAGGTCGTCCTCTGACCCCAGCTCGGTCTGGGCACGAATACAGGGCGGCATTGAATATGAGACCGCGGCGATGAGAAGCAGCCGGGCGACAAGGCCTGAGAATGCTGAATAGGCGTTGCGGCGCCGGGGATATTCGCGTCTAAATACCATGTTCCTATGATTGTAATGTAAATCCTTTAAGTCCCACATGAGGCAAAGAGCCCACGCGCAGGTGCCTGTTTGCTTAGGAGTGGATTACTGGCTAAAGCCGGTGAATAGGGAGCAATAGATTCGCTATCAAAAAGAACCAATATGTGATTAAATTGCCTAGGTATCATGGAGGCCTGCTATGGGAACCATATTTTCAACGGCGTTGATAAAATACAGGAAAGAAGCCGGATTTAAAACCGCGTATCAATTCTTTCATAGTAACGGCGGCAAGCCGTTCTTTAAGGTCTCCTACAGGATGTACCTGCTTACCGAGCAGGGGAAGCTTCTGCCGCCTTTTAAAAGCATCGGGACGTATATGCACGCGCTGCGCCTGTTCCCTCAAAGTTATGACGGGATCGTGTTCGTTACGGCGTGGCTGAAAACCACGGTCGGCGAAGATCCTTTTGCCGAACTATTGGCGCCGCTCATAACTCTGCCTAAAGAAACGTCCATAACCTCCTCTCTGCATAAAGCGGTGGCAAAACTGCTGACAGAAAAGAAGTTCTATATGACCCGGGCGCAGGTCAATGTTGTCACCAGGAATAAAGGGACGTATTTATGCTGGGCCGCCCTTAATAATGATACCGGGAACTGGACCAGTAAAACCCTGGCCGGGGCGATCGGGTTGTCCCTGCCCGAGGCAAAAAGGATCATTCTGGAGTTCGCCGGGGTTAAATTGATCAAAAGACAAAGAGACGGCAGCTACAAATGCCCGATGGCCGGCGCGATAATAGAATATCCGCGTATGGACATTCTGCACTCGGACGTCCAGAAGAAGATTTTGGGTTATCAGAACGAACTCGCGGCCAGCGGGCGTCCCACATATCTGCGACTGGGTATTCTCAGGGCCTCTTTACTGGAGATCGCCAATTGTTACCCGCTGCTGTCGTTGAACGTTTCGACCGCGGCGACATACGCCATTACGGAAAAGCGGAAAGATTCCGCCCTTTTTACGGTGGAATGCAAGGTTACCAGGATCCGGGATTTTTAATCCGACGTCGGCCGAAAAACCAGTTTTGGTCTTTGAAAAACCGCCTCGGTCAAAGTGCCGCTTTCAAAAATAGAACCGCAGCCAGAGGTCCAGTTTGGCGGAGGCCTGGCGGCCGCCGTATTCGGTGCCGCGGCCGCCGCCGGTGAGGACGGGCCAGGCGATGGCCTCGAAATTAGTAATGGGCTTGTAGCTTAAAGGCAGGCCGGCCAGCCAGCTGCCGTCGGCGGCGTTGAGCATCACATAGGCGGACGGGGTGAAGTAGACCCAGTTGAAGGGCTCCGGCCAGGACACTTTGAGATAAATATAGTCCCGCATTAAATTGGCGGAACCAAAATAGCTCCGGCTCACGGCCAGCGCCGAGGCCGCGGTTACGGAACTGCCGGATACGGCGGCGTTCGCCAGAAAATCATTATAAGCGCCGAACTCGCTTTTGGTAAGACCCGCGCCATTGCGGTAGTATTCCAGCGTGGAGGTCAGGTTCCAGGAGTTCAGCCAGCGCAGGCCCAGCAGCCAGTCCTCGCCGTCATAGCTGCCCGCGGCGGCGGCGCCCGCGGCCATGGTGTAACGCGGCTTATTGGAGAACCGGCTGAACTCACCGTGCACCTCAAGACTGGGGCCGAGGTTGCGGGCGACGGCCGCGCCGTATTTCTCCGGGTTGACGCG
>MGTZ01000015.1:6601-21333 GCA_001799715.1 Elusimicrobia bacterium GWB2_63_16
GGTGGAGCGCGCCTCCGCGGTCTGGGCGTTAAGGGTCTCCGCCGAAGGCACCGCCACCAAATTAAAAGCGGCGTTGGCCACCGGGGCGCCCGAAAAACTTTTTATATATTCATAGCCGAAGCTCATCAGCCCGGCCTGCGACAGTTCCGGGTTCTCCGGGTCTTTTTGCGGGTTCACATAACCCACGGGGTTGAAGGCGTAGCCTTTGCCCCAGCTGTACATCCGTTTGCCGGCCGCCAGCACGGCGCTGTCGCCCAGGGCCAGTGTGCCGTAGAGTTCATGCAGGGAAAGGTCGTTGGAGGCCTCGCTGTAATACTGGGCGTAGGTCTTTGCGTGGAAGCCGGTCTGCCCGGCGCGGTAATCCCCGTTCAGATAAAGGTCCGCGCGGTACTGCGACAGCGTGCCCGCCGGGGCCTGGCCGTAATACTGCAATTCATACAGCGGCGAGGACGTCCTTGAGAATAACAGCGCATAACGGGCGTCCAGGTTGCCGCTCAATTCCAGCTTTCTCGGCGCCTCCTCCCGCGCCGGAACGTCGAAATCATAATCTCCGCCGCTGGCGGCGGGCGCCAGGGCCAGGGACAGCAGAAGCGCCGGTATTAGTTTCACTTGCGCAGCCCTTCCAGCCGGGACATATAGCCGGTGGTGAACACCTCGTCCTTAAATTCCCGGGCTTTCACCTGCGAATAGATCATCAGCGAGCGGTAGCCCTTGTAGAGCGGGCTGAACGTTTCTATCACCGAAGGCCTGCTGAAGCCGCCGCCGAAATCCTTGAGTTCCTTGAATTCCAGCGTCTTTATCAGCATGCCGCTGGCTGAATAGCACTCGATCTTTTCCAGCACCTCGTCTTTGGAGGCCCACATTTTCAATTTATCGTAGGCCACGGTCTTGTTCCTGGCCTTCAGCTCCAGCAGGTAGCCGGCGGCGGAGGCGGAAGCGTTCGCCACGCTGTATTCGGCGGCATAGTCCACCTGCATGATGTCGGCGTTGTTGAAGACGCCGCCGGTGACGGACTGCAGGCTGGTAATGCGCATGGGCCGCCCCACGTTGGGGATATACAGCCACATGTTCTCGCCCAGGCGCAGGGTGCTGCGGCCTTTCTCGCTGGCCGGGGCCAGGTACAGCATGGCCATGGAATCGCGCCCCTTCTTGGCCGTGTAGAAGACGAACTCCTTCTTTTTGCCGTCGGGTTCTATGTTCACCAGCTTGCGATAGGCCTCGTAGCTGGGCGGCATCAGGTTGGCGTCGATGCGCTTTAGCAGGGCGTCGCCGTCCAGGGCCAGGGCCGCACCGGCGGGACTCAGCAGCGCCAGGGCTATTAACAATTTCATGGTTTTCATGGGTTTCCTTATACGTGCCGCAGGGCTTCCACCGGTTCCATCCGCGACGCCTTTAAAGCAGGCTGGAGGCTCGCCAGCGTGGATATTATCACCACCACAGCGAGGGACAACAGCATTTCAGCCAGCGGCACGGCCGGGGCCAGCACCAGGTCCATAGCGCCGAAAGTGAACTTCAGCTTTACGGCCTGCAGGAGCAGCAGTATGCCCGCTCCGGCCAGGCAGCCCAGCAGCCCGCTGAACAGCCCCAGGGAAAGCCCCTCAACCAGGAACAGCGCCAGTATTTTTGAGGGCGGCGTGCCTATGGAGGCGATGGTGCCTATCTCGCCTATGCGCTCGTACACCGACATCATCATGACATTGAGGATGCTGACCAGCACTATGAAGACCAGGACCAGGCGCACCACCAGGATAAGCAGCGTAACTATCTTGGCTATGCTGGAGAAGGGCGACAGCTCCTCCCAGGAATGGGTCTCAAAACCGCCTTTCCCTCCCGGCAGGGCGGAGACGGCTTGTTTCAGCGCGGGATAAACTTTGCCCAGCCGCTTGAAATCCCTGAGCTTTACCGCTATTTCGGTTATCTCGCCGTCCTCTATGCGCAGCAGGGAGCGGGCGTCATCCAAATGGATATAGCCGTCCTTGCCCTGCGGGCCCATGATATTCTCGGATACCCCCGAGAGTTTAAAGGTAATGCCGTTCACCGAGCCCTCTTTGTTGGTGGCCACCAGCACCACGTCGTCTCCGATCTTGAGGTTAAGCCCGGCGGCGATAGTGAGAGGCAGCACCACATGGCCCGGCTTGACAAAACCGGCCGGGTCGGCGTCGCCCTGCTTTATCCGGCCGGGGAGGGCCGGGCAGACGCGGCTTTCTTTCTCCGGCGCCACGGCGGTCAGCCTTATCCCCGTGGTCTGCGCGAAGTTGCTGACCATGGCCCCGAAGCGGATGCGCTCGGAATAGGCCAGCACGTCGGGGTTGGCGTCCAGGATGCCCCGTATGGCGGCCAGGCCCTTTTCCGGAATCGCCAGGTCCAGCGGCAGGTTGTCCATGGAGCCAAGATAGCCCTTTTTATGGATCTGCAGGTCGCCCAGGTTGGAATTGGTGAGGATGCCGGTGACCTCGCTCCTGAAGGAATTGCCCACGCCGCCGAAAACTATCACCAGCGCCACGCCCAGCGCTATCAGCGAGGACGTGAGCAGGGTGCGGCGGGTATAGCGCAGCAGGTTACGCCAGGCTATTTTAATTATGTTCTTCATTTCACACCCCCGGCCACCGCGTTCTCGCGTGTTTCGGTTATCAGGCCGTCTTCTATAGTGTAGATCAGCTCCGCCTCGCCCACTATTTTCTGGTCATGGGTGGCGAAGATGAAAGTGGTGTCGAATTCTTTTTTCATCGCGTGCATCAGGCCTATCACCTTGTAGGCGGTGGCATGGTCCAGGTTGGCGGTGGGCTCGTCGGCCAGGACCAGCCTGGGCCGGGGCGCCAGTGCGCGCGCCACGGCCACGCGCTGCTTCTGCCCGCCGGAGAGCTGCGCCGGGTATTTATGGGCCTGCTCCGCCATGCCGACCTTTTCCAGCATCTCCGTCACTCGGCGGCGGCGCTCCTCCGGCGGCACGTTCTGCACCATGATGAGGGGATACTCCACGTTCTCGTATACGGTGAGCACCGGGATAAGGTTGAAGTTCTGAAAGATGAAGCCGATATTCTCGCCGCGGAATTTGGCGGAGGTTTTCCTGTCCATGGCGCTCACCTCGGCGTCCGCCACGAACACCTTGCCCGAAGTGGGCCTGTCCAGGCAGCCTATCAGGTTAAGCAGGGTGGTCTTGCCGCTGCCGGAGGGCCCGACGAAGGAAATAAATCTTCCCGCTTCGATGGAAAGATCTATCCCTTTCAGGGCGGGCGTGGAGACTTCTCCAGTGATATAGTTTTTACTGGCGTGCTCGAGTTTTACAAGGGGCATATTTATCCTTTAAACGGCTCTTTTTATTCTATCATACCGGCCTGGAAAAGTGCGCTTTACAGGATCAGGAATTTTACAGCCAGCAGCGCCGCGGCTCCGAGGATTAGCCACAGGCTGGTTTTTTTAGTCTTGCCTATCTCCTGCGTAAGCGACACCGTCTGCGCCTGGGCGGCCTCTTCTCCCTCCGCCAGGGCGCCGGCTGTTATTTTGTACCTGCCAGGCTCCTTAAATTTATAATGCAGCTGGTACAAGCCCTTGTTGACTATTTCTTCGGCCCCTTGTTGCGCCACTATCTTAAATTCTCCGGGCGGTTCTTCGCGCTCTATAATAAACGTGACGACCGCTCCCGTAACAGGCCCCCCTCTATTGAGGCGGGCCAGCTTTAAGATCAATCTGGCTTCCCGGCCGGCCGAAAGCGGCGGGGCCTCCAAAGTGAGGCTTAGGTCCTTTGAGTCTATTTCCCTTACCAGGGTTTTTGCGGTCTGCTCTTCTACGGTTCCGCCGGCGCCGCGCACGGCCATCATGCAGCCGCCCAGGCTCAGCGCCAGGAAGCCGCCTGCAAGAAGTTTTCCAATGGTGGTTGCGTTCATGAGCCTTTATTCCTTTTGCCGTCCGGCGCCCGGCAACACAGATAATCGGATTTCCATAGGAGAAGGGAACTCCGGCTGTGCCCCGGAGCCGCCGCGGCCGCCGCCTCCGCCCTTACCGCCTCCGCGCATGCCGCCGCCCATTTTGCCGCCGCCGCGGCCGGACATCCCGCCCTGCGGCTTCATCCCCTCCGGCGGGCCGCCCTGCGCGCCGGAGCGCCGCTCGGCGGCTTTCTGGAATCTCTCTTTCATCTGCCGCTCCAGTTCCGGTGAGGCGTAGGCGGTGGTGAAGTCCAGGGCTATTTTCCCGTCGGCTGTTTTCAGCAGGGCCAGCGGGATCTTTAATTCATAAATGGGCACACGGCCGGGGATTTCCCCGCCGAATTCTATATTTCCCGGGAGCGGGGCGGTGGAAACGGCCGCTCCCTCCGCCGTGAGCAGTTCAGGCTCTATTGAACCGGCTTGCAGTCCGTTTTCCCAAGGGAGCCCCAGATTGCCGAAGGGCAGGCGCAGGCCCAGGGCACGGGTCTTTCCGTCCAAAAACCAGAGCGTGACATCCTGCCTGATCTCTCCGGTCAGTACGGCCTTGGCGCCGGCCTCATGGGCTGAAACTGTTAAATAAAGACTTTCTCCATCATTGAGCGCCCTGAACCGCAGCCCGGACGCGTCATAGGTTTCGCCGGGCGGCCAGTCGGAAATTTCCCCGTCCACGGCTATAGCGGCCTGGCTCCAGGGCGCCGACAGCTTGCCGCGCCCCCAGATAGCCGCCCGCGCCGTGCCGGCGCAGACAGCCGCCAGCAGCGCCGGCAGCAAAATAAACACCAGTTTAAAAGCCATTTTCATCATAAATTTACAACGCTGCGGAGGGCCCGCCTATTGCGAACATTCTTCCCGTCCTGTATTCAGACTCGCCACACTGAAATAAGTGTCGCTCCGGCAAAGCCCTGCCGGGCAGGGCGTGGCCGCGCGGAGACACTTTTACCGGCCGTATCCGTCCAACCTATGGCCGCGGAATGCGGCGCTTCAGAACTGATGGACAAGGAGATCGGCACATGAACACGAGCATAAAACTAACAGCGGGAGCAGCATTACTGTTCTGCGTTTTCGGCGCGGTAACAGCGCAGGCGATGGGACGGCCCTGTAAAGCGGATATGGATAAGTTCTGCAAGGAGCTTAAACCGGGCGAGAACCGCATGGACTGCATGAAAGCCCATGAAGCCGAGCTGTCGGAAGGCTGCAGAGCCATGGTCGCCGACCGCAAAGCAGGCGGGAAAGGGCGCGCCGTAAAAACCATGGAGCCCTGCAAAGCGGAAGCGGAGAAATTCTGCGGCGCCGGGAGCGGCGCAGCGGAACCGGGCTGTCTGAAGAAGCACGAAGGTGAGCTTTCTACGGGCTGCCGGGCCGCAATTGCCGCCCGCAAAGAGAAGATGAAAAAGGAAAACCCGTGCTTCGCCGACGCGGAAAAGTTCTGCAAGGACGTGAAACCGGGGCAGGGCGGCATGGCGAAGTGCCTTAAGGCGCATGAAAAGGAATTGTCCGGGGCCTGCGCCGCTTTTAAGGGAAAGCATCCCGGGATGAAGGGGCCGCATGGAGGCGCGCCAAACTCCGGAGAATAAAACCCCGAATCCGCCCTGTTCTGGAAGGGCAGAAGAGCGGCCCGACAGCGGGCCGCTATACCTTGCGCGCAGCCATTCGGAAGCTTCCCTGGGCGGGCTGGTTTCCGGAGGGAAGACATTTCAGTCCGGACTTCCCTGGCCGTATCCGCGCTGTGTTTGACAGTTCAGAACAGCGGGGGTATACTTTGTTTAGATAGATGCATTGAAATGGCGACACTTTTTCCGCGTCTAACCGGTCTAAACCATGTTCAGGACTTTTTAAGACTTAATTTACCGCCGTTATAGAGGATTGTTTATTGTGCCATCACCGGAAGAAAGAAACGACGGGGAGATAATCTCCGCCGTGCTGGGCGGCGACAGGGAAGAGTTCGCCGTGCTGGTTAACCGCTACCAGAACAGGATCCGGGGATTCTGCCTGTCCCTGCTTTCGGAAGACGAAGCCGCCCGCGACGCGGCGCAGGAGATATTTATCAAGGCCTTTAAAGGGCTTGAAAAGTTTCGTGGAGACTCGTCTTTTTCCACCTGGCTGTACAGGATAGCCTATAACCACTGTCGCTCCCTGCGCGGGAAGACGGCCGGCCGGCGGACCGAGAGCCTGGACGCCATGTCGGAATTCGATAGGGAGAAAGCGGAAAAGCGCCTTGAAGCGGCGGTGCCCGCCGACGGGGACCTTGCGGGGCTTGCCGCCAGGGCCATAGATTCGCTCCCCGCCGCATACCGGGCGGCCGTTCAACTGCGCCTGCAGGGTGCCGATTACCAGGCCATAGCCTCGGCCCTGGGCGTTTCTCCGGATTCGGTAAAAGCCAGGCTGAGGCGGGCGCGGGTTATCCTGCGCGCCAGGCTGCGACACTTTCTGCCGGACGGACTGTCAAAGGTTAAGGAGCCGCTGAAATGACACATGAAGAGATAAAAAAAAGGCTGTCGGCCTTTCATGACGGAGAGCTGCCGCGAGCGGAAACACTCCTGATCGAAAAGCATCTTGGCGGGTGCGCGGAGTGCGCACTGGAACTTGCCCGGCTGCGCGCTTTTGACGAACTCCTTGCGCCGAGGGCGCAGTGGGAAGACGACCGGGCGTTCACATCGGAAGTGCTTGAGCGCATCAGGGAACCGCGCCCCCCGGCCGCCGCCGGGGAGAGGTCCCCTTTCCGCGGCTGGTGGGAAGTCCCGGCTCTGGCGCTGGCCTCCTTCGCGCTATACGTTCTCTATGTGGAAACAGCCCTGTTGCCGGCCGAGTCCGATTATCTGGCCGCCGCGCTGGCCGCGCAGAATAAACCGCAGAGTTTGTCCGACCTGTTATTGGGGCACAGCCGCACAGACGATGAAGTGATACTAGCTATGGTCCTTGCCGGAGGAGAAAAATGAATATCAGATGGAATCAAATAGCTTTGGCCGTGGCGGCTGGTTTTCTGCTGGGAGCCGTTTCAGCCGGGATTTATCTGGTGCATCGCTTCCATAGCCTGCCGCCGTTCGCGGGAGGCGGTCCAGTGGAAATGTTCTCCAGGCGACTCGGGCTGACGGAACAACAGAAAACAGAAGTTGCCGCCGTCTTTAAAAAGTACGCTCCCGAAATAGAAAAAGTAATGCAACCCCGTGAGCCTCAATTACAGGAACTCTTAAAGCGCATTAAAGCGGAACTTGTTCCGATCCTGACCCCGGAGCAGACGCGAAAACTGCAAAAGCTTGAGGAAAAGATAAGGTCGCGCCATAAAAAGCTCTCCGGCCGCTTCGGTAAGCCCGGGCTTCACGGAGCCTGGACTGAATAAAGGCGGGCCGGGGCGGCGGCGGAGGCCAACCGAGGCCGGAGCTACCGCCTTGGCCTTTCATCATTCTCTTCACAGTTTCCACCTCTCCCGGCGGCCACTATTCAAAAAAGACCATAACTCGGCCGCAGCAGCAGACACCGGGGCGGTGCTTTATCAAGTCGGGACCACCGGCATAAATGCGGCTCATTATCAGGAGCGGACCCGTGACGCGAGCAGAATTTAGGCCCAAATTGGCGGTGTGGGTGAATCTGCAATAAAGCTTCCCACTTCGAGGGAGAGGCCCCCGCCTTCGGCGTCAGCTTTTCCCCGTCAGGCCCCGGAGTTCAGGCCTTTATCATTATCAGCGCCATCTTGAACTTTTTGGCGGCGTGCAGGGCGTGGGGCCTGTTGGCCGGCATAATGATGAACTCGCCCGCCTTCACTTTCACGGGCTTTCGGTCTATGCTGATCTCGGCCTCGCCGTCGAGTATCTGCACCATCGCGTCGAAGGGAGCGGTATGCTCGCTCAAGCCCTGCCCCTTGTCGAACGAGAAGATGGTCACCGTGCCTACCGGCTTCTGGATGATCGTGCGGCTGACCACCGCGCCCTTGTCATAACCCACTAGGTCTTTAGCCTTCAGGGCTTTCCCGCGCAGGTCTTCCGTCTTTTCAATTTTAGCCATACATTCTCCTAATTAAGCGTCTGTCTGAATCTGCCGTAAGCGGCCGCGCCGGCGGCCACGGCCATCGCCGCCAGGGCTGACATGTTAAAAACGAAAACCGCATGGTCCCCGCCCTTCAACAGGATATTGCGCAGCAGCGTGGTGAAGTAATAGAGCGGGTTGGCGTAAACCACGGGCTTGAGCAGGGCGGGCATGTTCTCCACGGGGTACATTATACCGCTCATCAGCACAGCGGGGAACAGGAAGATGAAGCCGCCAAGCATGGCCTGCTGCTGGTTTTTAGAGACGGTGGAGATCAGCGTCCCCACACTCACCGTGGTGATGACGAAGGCCAGCGCCGCCGAGAAGAGCCGCCAGAGATCGCCCCTGACCGGCACGCCGAAGATGAAAAAGCCGGCCGCTATCACCAGGGCCGCGTTCGCCAACCCCAGCACGATATAGGGCAGGGTTTTCCCCAGCAGGATCTCGTAGTTCTCCAGGGGGGCCGAGACTATAGTCTCGAAAGTGCCCAGCTCGCGCTCGCGCGTCAGGGACATGCTGGTGAGGATGATGGTGACCAGGCAGACTATCATGCCCATCACACCCGGCACCATGAAGACCGGCGATTCCATCTCCGGGTTGTAGATTATCCGCACGTCGAAACCGAACGGGGCCGCGGAGACGGGCAGGCCCGCCTCGGCCGCGGCGTGCGCGGCGAAGATAGCGCGCGCGTAGGCCTCCACGCTGCGCGCCCTGGTAACACTGGTGCCGTCCACCAGCAGCTGCACGCCGCCGCGCCCGCGCGCTGCCTGGCGCGCGAAGCCCCCGGCCGGGAACACCAGCGCCGCGTCGGCGGCGCCGGAGACCACCAGGTCCTCGGGGGCGAGCCCTTCCGCGGCCACCGGAAGGAACCACCCCGAGGCGGTAAAGCGCTGCGCCAGGCGGCGCGCGGCCGCGTCCGAAGGGGCGTACACCGAGGCCAGCTTGATGTTCTTTATCTCGCTGGAGAGGGCCAGGCCGAAAACCGTCATCTGGATCATCGGCATGACGAACAGGATCAGCTTCATGCGCGGGTCCCGCAGGGCCTGCGCGAATTCTTTCCTTATAAAAGCGAGCAGGGTGCGTTTCATGGTTCCAGGTCCGTTTTGAATTTCTTGAAGGCCGCGGCCAGCAGCAGCGCGCAAAGCGCGGCCAGCGCCGCCAGCGGCAGGGCCAGGTCGGCCGCGCCCGCCCCGCGTATGGTCACGCCGCGGGCGATCTCCATGAACCACCGGGGCGACAGTATCATGGTGAAATACCTGAAAAAGACCGGCATGCTCTCTACGGGGAAGATGAAACCCGACAGCAACAGCGAGGGCAGCAGCCCGCTTATCATGGAAAGCTGCATCGCCAGCTGCTGCTGGCGCGTCACCACCGAGATCACTATGCCCTGGGACAGGGAAGCCAGCGCGAAGAGGACCGTGCCGCCCAGGAAGAGCAGGTGGCTGCCCCGGAAAGGCACCCCGAAGCCGAACCGCGCCACCAGGTTTACGAAGAAGACCCCGGCCAGGATAAGCCCAACGTAAGGGGCGATCTTGCCGGCTATGATCTCGGCGGGCCGCAGCGGGGTGGAGAGCAGGAGTTCCATGGAGCCGTTCTCCCATTCCCGCGCCACGGTGAGCGCCGTCATGAGTATGGACAGCAGCCCGATGATGATGACCGCCAGGCCGGGGATCACGAACCAGCGGCTGTTGAGTTCGGGGTTGTACATGAAGCGCGTCTTGAGCGGAACCGGGTCGGCCGGAACCGCGGCGCCGAACTTGCGCAGCGCCGCCCCGGTGAGCCCGGGCAGGTAGCCCAGCACGGCCTGCGCCTTGGAATTATCGGTGCCGTCCACTATGAACTGCACCCGCGCCCGTCCGCCGCCCCCCAGCCCGCGGCCGAAGCCCGGCTCCACCAGCAGGGCCGCCGAATAGCGCCCGGAGTCGAGCCCGCGCGCGGCGGCGGCGGGACTGTCCACCGCGCCGGGCAGGAAATAACCAGAACTCTCGAATACCGAGACCAGCTGCCGGGAATGGCGGGTATTGTCCCTGTCGTAAACGCCCAGGGCCAAATTCTTGACGTCGAAATCTATGGCGAAGCCGAAGAAGACCACCAGCACCACGGGCAGCCCCAGCACCAGCGCCAGCGTGAAAGGGTCGCGCAGGATATGCATGACCTCCTTGCGGGCCACGGCCGCGGCCCGGTGCAGGTCGAAGCCGGTCATCTTTCCGCCCCCTCTACCAGGCGGATGAAAACGTCTTCGAGCGAAGGCTCGATCACGGCGCGCGAGGCGCCGGGCGGCAGGGCGGCCAGCGCGGCCTCCATCGCCGGCCTGTCCCTGAAGGCGGCGTGCCAGCGCATGCCGTGCGGCGAGAGTTCCAGCAGGCCGGCAGCCTTTCCCAGGCCGCCGAGGGCGGCCGCCGGCGCGGGGCCGTTGAAATCCAGTTCGACCATGGGGCCGGGGAAAGCCGCGCCCTTCAGTTCGGCCGGAGACCCCAGCGCTATGAGTTTGCCCGTGCGCATCAGGGCTATGCGGCCGCATTGCTCCGCCTCGTCCATGTAATGAGTGGTGACTATGACCGTCTTTCCCAGTTCCGTCACCTTGCGTATCAGCGCCCAGAAACGGGCGCGGGAAGCTGGCGAGACGCCCGCCGTAGGCTCGTCTAGGAAGACGATCTCCGGGTCGTGCAGCATGGCCGCGGCCAGCGACAGCTCCTGCTTAACGCCACCCGGCAGCGAGGAGACCATGGTGGAGAGGGGGCTGTCGAAAGCTATCAGGTCGAAGAGTTCCCTTCTGCGCCGCAGGGCGTAGGCCGGCGAGAGCTTGCGCAGGCCGGCCGCGAAATCCAGGTTCTCCCCCACCGTCAGGTCGTTGTAGAGCGTGAACTTCTGCGACATGTAGCCGACTTTTCCCTTTATGCCCTTGCCGCCGTCGGAGAAATCCAGGCCGCCGACCGTCGCGGAACCCGAGGTGGGCAGCAGCAGGCCGCAGAGCATCCGGATGGTGGTGGTCTTGCCGGCGCCGTTGGCCCCGAGAAAACCGAAGATCTCCCCCCTCTTAACGCTGAAAGAGACGTCGTCCACTGCGGTAAAATCGCCGAACTTGATGGAGAGCCCCCTGACCTCCAGGGCGGGGCCGGCGTTCATACGGCGCCCCCCTTTATGAAGATCTCCTCGAAACTGGCCGCGCCGCGCTCGCGCAGCAGGGCCCGCGGCTCCCCGGCGGCCAGCAGCCGCCCCGAATCCAGCAAATTCACCCGGGCGCAGCGCTCGGCCTCGTCCATGTAGGCGGTGGAGACTATGATCAGCATGCCGGAGCCGCTCTGCGCGTACAGCAGCTCCCAGAACTCGCGGCGGCTGATCGGGTCCACGCCGTTGGTTGGCTCGTCGAGCAGCAGGGCCGAGGGCGACTGCAGCAGCGCGCACATGAGGCCGAGCTTCTTGTACATGCCGCCGGACAGCTGGCCGGCCCGGCGCTCCCTGAACTTCCCCAAGCGCGTGATTTCCAGCAGTTCCGCGGAACGTTTTTTAAAAGTGGCGGCGTCGAGCCGGTAGAGGTCCCGGAAGAATTCCAGGTGCTCGGCGACGGAAAGGTCGGGGTAAAGGCTGGCCTGCTGCGGCATATAGGCCAGCCCCGGCCGGAACTCGGCGAAGGAAGACGGCCGCCCGTCCCTAACGTACGTCAGGCTGCCGTCCGCCGGGCGCAGCAGGCCGGCCAGCAGGCGCAGCGTGGTGGTCTTGCCTGCCCCGTCGGAGCCTATAAGCCCGTGTATCAGGCCTTCCTGAAAATCAAAGGATACCCCCTTCAGCGCCTTCACCGCGCCAAAGTTCTTTTCAAGAGTATCCGTCTTTATAGAGTAGCCAGCCATAAATTAAACCGGTAACCTTGCTCTTATCCGTCATTCCGGCGCAAGCCGGAATCCAGTCTTTTGTGCCCTGGGCCCAGGCTTTCGCCGGGGCGACGGGTCCCTACTCCGGGAGCTTCACTTCCACGGTCATGCCCGGCTTCAGCGTGCCGTCCGGGTTGGGGAAAGCGACCTTGACCGCGAAGACCAGCCGCGTGCGCTCCTTGCGGGTCTGCACGTTCTTGGGAGTGAACTCGGCCTCGGGCTGTATGACGGAGACCCGCCCGGGGAATTCCCTGTCCCCGGCCTCGGGCAGGTAGCCCTTCAGCTCCATGCCGGTATTCAGGGCGGCGAGCGCGTCGTGCGGCACGTAGATATAGGCCCAGACCTCGGAGAGGTCGGCCACCGTGGCGAGCTTCGTGCCCGGCCCCACCAGCTCGCCTTTTTCCTTATAGGCGTAGAGCAGGCGGCCATCCACCGGCGACTTTATGGAGCACCAGTCCACCTTCAGGGCGCTGTCGTCGCGCTTGTATTTCAGCCTGTCGTAATTTTCCCTGGACACCGAACCGCCCTGATAGAGCTCGTCGGACCGCTTATAATCCTGCTCCGCCATCGCGGCGGCCAGGCGCAGGTCCGCGCAGTCGAGGGCCGTTATCACCTGGCCCTTCTTCACCTCGTCCCCCTCGCGGGCGCCGTAGCGCTCTATCACGCCGGAGATGCGGGCGGACAGGTCGGTCTCGGTGGCCTCTATGGTGCCCGCGTAGCGGAAGTCCCCGCCGCCGCGCACCTTCAGGAAAACGGCAGCCGCGACGGCGATCAAAAGTACCAGCGGTATGATTATCTTTTTCATGTTAGTTCACGCTCCCGGTAAGGCTGTCCAGTACGGCCAGCCTGATCAGTATCTCGGCGTTGGCGGTGGCGGCCGTGGTCTTGGCCTGCAGCGCCTTTACGTTGGCGCTCTCCACCTCCAGCCAGGTGGCCCCGCCGGCCTTGTAGGCCGCGTAGGACAGCCTGGAGGCTTCCTCGGCGTCGTCCAGCGCGTCTATGTTGATGGCCTGCTCGGCCATCAGCGCCGCATAGGCGTCCAGCGCCTTCCGGTACTCCTTCTCCGCCACCAGGGCGGCCTCGTCCCGGCGCTCGGTAGCGGCGGCCGCGTTCAGCTCGCTCTCGCGGCGGCGCTCCAGCGAACGGCCGCCTTCGAACAGCGGCAGGTTCAGCGACAGGAAGGCGGAATTCTGCCAGAAAGAGTAGAGATTGGGGCCGTTGGGATAGTCCAGCGAGGAACGGGCCCCCAACTGCAGGCGCGGCAGCCGCTCGGCCTTGTAGCCGCCGGCCGCGGCCCGGTGGGCCCGCGCCGAATTTTCCAGCGCCGCCACGGAGGGCAGGGCGCCATCGAGAGCACCGTCGGCCGCCGGCAGCAGGCGGCCCAGTATCTCGGCGTAAGGCTCCGCCCTCACGTACAGGTCCGCCGCCTGTTCACCGCCCAGGTCGCGGCCGGCCAGGCGCGCGTCCAGCGGCAGAGCGGCGCCGTCCGGCGGCGCCATGCCGGTGGCGAAAGCGAACTCCCGCAGCGCCTCGCCCAGGCCGGCGCGGGCCCGCACCAGGTCGCGGCGGCGCGCCAGCGTCTCCTGCCTGGCGCGTATCTCGTCGAGCCGGCTGCGCGAGCCGGCCTTGGCGGCCAGCGAGATGTCTTTGAGCTGCGCCAGGGACAGCTGCAGGTTCTCGCCTATCAGGTAAACACGTTCCAGGGCCAGCTGCAGCTGGAAATAGGCCGTCCTGGCTTTCAGCAGGGTCTGGCGGCGCGCCTGCTCCGCCTCCGCCCTGCGGGCGGCGGCCGTCTCTCGGGCGGCGCTGCGGCCGGCGCTCAGGGCCCCGCCGTCGTAAAAAGTCCAGTAGGCTGAAGGCCCCAGCGTATAATTCCAATTGTCGCCCAGCGGCCTGGCCCCGCCCAGCGCGGCCGGCATGCCGATCTCCGCCACCTCGGCGGCATAGCGCAGGCTGCCCTCCAGGGCCAGGCGCGGTTTCAGCGGCGCCCCCGCCGCCCGCGCGGCCGCCTCGGCGGCTTCGGCGGCGTACTTGGCGGCGCGGTACTGGTTGGAGGCAGCCAGCGCGCTCGCCTCGGAATCCCGCAGCGTCACCGAAAGTTCGGCCGCGCCTGCCGGCGCCGCCAGTATAAGAAGTATCAATATTAGTCTCATAACCCTATGCCTCTCAGCGCTATCTCGGCCCGTTCCGCTATTCCCTCTTCCGAAAAGATCTCGGTCCTGAGATCCTCCAGGGTCACCCCGCCCAGCACCTTCACGCCGTTGCGCTCCATTATGCCGCCCACGATGACAGGGAAGATCATAACCGGGATCAGCGATGCCAGGATGAAAGGGACGGAACGCTCCTTCACGGCGGAGCCCGGCCGGCATTCTTCCGCCAGGACGGAAATGTGGCGCACGTGCTCGGTCAGGTTGGCGCTGGCGAAGGAGAAAGCCTCCTTTTTGCCGTGGGCCATGTCGGCGAACAGCATGGGCGCGGTTTTGCGCATGCCGAGCGCGAACCGGCCCACTTCCACCAGCGCGTTCTTAAGTCTTTGCCGCGGCGTGCCGCCAGCGGATACCCCCGCCTTGAAATTTAGCATAAATTCGGCGTACATTTCCTTGAGCACGGCGTGCAGGAAATCTTCCTTGGAGCCGAAATAATAGTGGAACATGCCCGTGTTCACGCCAGCCCTGCGGCAGACTTCCCGCACGGCAAGGCCGGTTATGCCTTTCTCCAGGAGCAACTGCCTGCCCGCGGTTTTAAGTTTGAGATCCGCTCCCGACGCTGGTCTGGCCATATACCTCCATTGTTACACTCTCGTATAATTATACATTCGTATAACATCCCTGTCAAGCCTGCCGGAACTAATAAATAGGGACAGCGCCCTATTTCTAAATAGGGCGCTGTCCTTGCTTTACAAAAAAACCGCCGGCCTTTT
>MGTZ01000015.1:21371-21635 GCA_001799715.1 Elusimicrobia bacterium GWB2_63_16
ATTGCCATGGGCTCGAAGCCCGCCACAACGTTTCCACCGGCCTCGATATAGACGGCCTCCTCCGCGCCAGCGCTCTCCAGATAATAGATATCAGGGCCCTTCAGATGAAATGCCTCGCCAGGGCCGACAGATACGGCAGTCTTGCCTGTTTTGGTCTTCATGTTGCCCTTGAGGACGAATATTATCGCCTCGGTCCCGTTTTCCGGGGCCAGCTTCTTCGGGGTCTCTCCCGGACGGAGCTTCCCGTAGACCATGTAGATGGCC
>MGTZ01000016.1:0-548 GCA_001799715.1 Elusimicrobia bacterium GWB2_63_16
ACTAATAGTCAGGGTTGAGCAAGACGCTCAGGGGAAACTGATACTCATCCTGGACATTGAAAAACATTACAACGAGTGATGACCAACGGGGGAAGAATGGCGATGGAGGCGGCAAGAGTCGTGAAGCCGGGCCAGATTATGGCCCGGGAGTTAGAGGCACGTGGCTGGTCTCAGAAGGATTTGGCTGAGATCATGGGTCGGCCTATTCAGGCTATCAACGAGATTGTCGGTGGCTCCAAGCAAATCACCCCCAACACGGCGCACGAGCTAGCTCAGGTTTTCGGAACGTCGCCGGAGTTCTGGATGAACCTCGAAACCAACTACCGCCTGCACCAAGCCCAAAAGGAGTCGGATAGTAGCGATATCCCCCGACGCAGCAAGGTCTACAGTCTCGCCCCGGTCAAGGAACTCATCAAGCGCGCCTGGATCAAGCCACCCGCTTCCGTGGGCGATCTTGAAAAGAGCGTGTGCGCTTTCCTGGAGATTTCGTCGCCAGACAAGGAACCCGAATTTGAGGTGGCCGTAAGCCGCCGGCATTCTGTGGAACG
>MGTZ01000016.1:661-983 GCA_001799715.1 Elusimicrobia bacterium GWB2_63_16
ATGCAGAGCGTCGCCAAGGTGCCCAAACTGCTCAAGGATCTCGGTGTCCGTTTTGCAATCGTGCCATCGCTCCCCCAGTCGTTTCTGGATGGCGCGACATTCAATCTTGACGGCAATCCGGTGATCGTGTTGTCACTTCGCTACGACCGCATCGACAACTTCTGGTTCACATTCATGCACGAGATTAGGCATGTCTACGCAGGGCACCGCGGTATTTTTGTCAACAACGATCTTGATCAGGGTTCCGGGAGCGCCGAGGAAAAGGACGCCGATGATTCGGCTCAGGACTGGTTGATCGATGCCGACCGCTACAAGGCGTTCG
>MGTZ01000016.1:1097-1246 GCA_001799715.1 Elusimicrobia bacterium GWB2_63_16
ATTCGCATCTGCGCGGTATGCTGGAGAAGGTCAGCCCGTATCTGCAAAAGTGTATCGATACCAGTTATGCGGCCTGATTAAGATCCCACCGCACCCTTATCACCAGCAAACTCGAGCACGGCTGCTCTGGCGGCTTTTCCGCGTCTGGG
>MGTZ01000016.1:1255-18615 GCA_001799715.1 Elusimicrobia bacterium GWB2_63_16
TTGTAGAATGTAAGTGCGGGATCCTCCCATAGCGCGGCGCGATAGAATTAATGCCACTAAGATTTAAATCACTATGTTCCGGCAGCAGCGGCAACGCGGCGCTGCTGTGGACCAAAGCCGGCGCGCTGCTGCTGGACTTCGCGCCCGGCAGCCAGCGCAGGTGCCGCCAGGCGCTGGAAGACGCCCGCGCCCTTTGCCCGGCCATCGCCGGGGTGCTGGTGACGCACACCCACGGCGACCACATAAACGCCAATTCGCTGAAGGTGCTGCGCGAGGCCGGCCTGCAGGTGCGCTGCCATCCCGAGGTGGCACGGCAGATAGCGATGAAATACGGGAGTGAATGGACCCCCGGCGTGGTCCCCTTCGAGCGGAGCGCCAAGGCGGGGGATTTCACGGTGGCTCACATGCGCGTCTCCCACGCGCCCAACTACTGCACCACGGCCTTTGTCATAACCGCCAAGACGGACGGGCGCCGGCGCAAAGTCTGCCTGTTCACCGACCTCTGCGCCTTCACCGACGAGCACGTGGCCACGGCGGCGGACGCGGATTTCATCTTCCTGGAAGCCAACCATGACCTGGAGCTGCTGAAGAAATTCGGCCATCCCGGCTCGGAGTTCCACCTGTCCAATCTGCAGGCCGCGCGCTTTCTGCACAAGGCCTGCGGCGCCGGCGCGGCGCAGCCGCAGGCGGTGGTGCTGGGCCATTTGAGCGAGGAGTGCAACCGCCCGCACCTGCCAGGCCTGGAAATAGCGGCCTATTTCAACCGCAAGAAACTGGCCGTTAAATTTGAAGTGCACCTGGCCGCCCGCCACGAGCCCGGCCCGGTGATAGTCATAAAATAATGGAAAACCCGGAGCTCACCGCTATCTTTGGCGCCGGCGGCGCAGTATCGCGGGCCATAAAGGGCTTTGAGCCGCGCGCGCAGCAGGCGCGCATGGGCGCTGCCGTTGCGCACGCCGTGGGCGAGGGCGAGCATTTAGTTGTAGAAGCCGGCACCGGCGTAGGCAAGTCTTTGGGCTACCTCATCCCCGCCGCCCTGTGGGCCGCGCGCAACCAGAAAAAAGTCATAGTGGCCACGCATACCAAGGCCCTGCAGGCGCAGCTCGTTAAGAAGGACCTGCCCGTAGTAAAAGCCGTGCTGGAAGAGCTTGGCCTGCCGCTTTCATATTTCCTGCTGATGGGCTCCAGTAATTACCTGTGCCTGTCGCGCTTGGACCGGGCCGGGCGGCAGGCGCCTGAGCTGTTTGACGAGGACGGTATGCGCGCCGCGCTGGAGCAACTGCAGGGCTGGATACAGGCCGCCGAAAGCGGCAGCCGGGCCGAGCTGCCCTTCGCCGTGCCGCACCACCTGTGGGCCGAGGTGTGCCGCGACTCGGACCTGTGCCTGGGCAAGAAATGCCCGCATAAAACGGCCTGCTTTCACCGCAAGGACGTGGCCCGCGCCGCCAAGGCCGACCTGGTGGTGGTGAACCAGCATCTGTTCTTTGCCGGCATGCCGCTGCCGGCCTTTAACGCGGTCATCTTTGACGAGGCGCACAACCTGGAGGAAGTGGCGGCCGCCTTCTTGGGCTTCGAGCTCACCGACCGCAAGGTAAAGCGATTCCTCGACGATGTTTTTAGCCCCAAGTCCAACAGGGGGCTGGCGCACCGGCTGTCGCGGCCGCCGGCCCATTGGGTGGAGGACGTTAAGGGGGCGGTTTCCGAGATCAAGCACGCCTCTAAAGATTTCTTCTACGCGCTGACCGAGAAACTTGAGCTGAACGGGCAGCCCGCCAAGGACCGCGCCAAAACCCGCCGCGTGCGCGAGCCCGGCCTGCTGCCCAATGTCATGCACGCGCCGCTGCTGGAGCTCAGCGTGCTGCTGTCGCAGGCCATTGGGCACAGCCAGTCCGACATGGAGGAGGCCGAGATAAAGGCCTGCCTGAAGCGCTGCCTGGAACTGGCCGCGCAGCTTAACGCTTTCCTGGAAGGCAAAGAAGAGGCCTGCGCCTACTGGGTAGAGGTCAACGATAAAAAGAAAAAGCCGGAGATCTCGCTTAACATGTCGCCTGTAGATGTGTCCGAGGACCTGCGCAAAGAGTTGTTCGGCCGGAATTACCCGGTGGTGCTCACTTCGGCCACGCTGGCGGTGGACGGCTCTTTCGGCATGCTCAAATCCCGCGTCGGGCTGGACCAGTGCAACGAGCTGCTGCTGGATTCGCCCTTTGATTACACAAGGCAGGCGGGCATCCTGGTGCCGCAAGAGATGCCGGACCCGGCCGCCGAGGCCGCGGCGTATGAGGCGGCGGTTATAGACGCCTGCGTGAAGGTCTGCGGCGCGGTTGACGGCGGCATCTTTCTGCTTTTCACCAGCTGGCTGTCGCTGGAGCGGGCCGCGCGCGCCCTGGCGGGGCGGGTCAGCGGCAGGCTGATCTTTAAGCAGGGCGAAGCGCTGCCGACAAAGCTGATAGCGGATTTTAAGCACGCCGGCAACGGCGTGCTGCTGGCCACGGACACTTTCTGGCAGGGCGTGGACGTGCCCGGGCAGGCGCTGGCCTGCGTGGTGATAGCCCGCCTGCCGTTCACTTCGCCCGACACGCCGCTGGAAGAGACGCGCCAGGAGTGGATGACGGCCAAAGGCCAGAATTTCTTTGTCGACTACACGCTGCCCAAGGCCGTGGTGAAGTTCCGACAGGGTGTGGGGCGCTTGATACGGACCAAAAAAGATTTCGGCGCCATAGTGATACTGGACCCGCGCGTGCAGACCGCGCGCTATGGCGGCAAGTTCCTGCGCTCCATCCCCCGCTGCGCCCGCCTGGGCGACTTTAAGGCCCTTAAAGCCTTCTTCAGCGCCCGCGGCGAAATTATTCCTCGCTAAACATAAAATTCACCCCCGCCAACCCGACAGCCCCTTGTCGGGGTGACCTGCTATGCTATTTGTACGGCAAGGGGGGATTTATGAATTTACCAGGAAAGTCAGAAGCAGGCCGGGAAATCGAAGAGATGATATTTGTATTCAGGGGCCACAGGGTAATGATGGACCGAGACCTTGCTCGGCTCTACGGGGTGGAAACCAAATATCTGAACCGCCAAGTCAGGCGGAACCACAAGCGGTTCCCTGAAGAATTCGTATTCCAGCTCTCAAAGAAAGAAACGGAGGAACTGGTGACAAATTGGCACCGGTTCAGTTCTTTAAAGCACTCCTCGGTGCTGCCTATGGCATTCACGGAACACGGCGTTGGGATGCTGGCCGGGGTTCTAAATAGCGAGCAGGCTATTAAGATGAGCGTAAAAATAATCAAAGAATTCGTAAGGCTGCGGCGGTTGGTGCACGCCCATAAGGAACTCTCCCGCCGACTGGGACAGCTGGAGCAAAAGATCGTGTCCCATGATGAGAGCATTGTTGAACTGTTGGAGGCCATGCACCTCATAATAGACGAGCCACTTGGTGCGAAACGCAGAATAGGATTCACCCCCGACTAAACGGGCTGAGCCAGCCCGGGGCTACGATCAGTCCGGTCCGAAGAAATAATTCGACTTTAGACCGGCATAAACTTGAGGTTCCAGATTGGAACCTCAAGATGGAGAGCCAGGGGACGCTGATGACTTTATGACTATTTGTTAGAATAGGGCGAATATGAAACAGGTCGCCAGGATTCTTATCGCGCGGCGCAGGGCGGGGGAGTTTACTGAACTGCGCACCAACATGTGTGTTGATTTTTATGACATACTTACTGTGATCGGCTGCGGCTCGCGGCAATAATGAGGGAAATATGGCGCTTAAGTTTAAATTTGATGACTGGTTCGATGAGCAGCTTGTTGGTGTAATTAAAGAAATGCCGGATAAATTTTCCAGCCATGAGTTTATTCTCGCCTTCGCGCAAAAGCACCAGGCGCTGTACATCGACTTGCTGTACTCCTACCGGGAGAAAGACCCGTTCGAAATAGCACACGGGCGGCTGGCCAAGCATCTCAACGATTTCGGCGACCTGATAGTCTACGATGGCGAAGTGCTGAGCGCCGATATCTTTGGGCGCTCCAACAAATGCGCCTCCTGGCGGAAAATAATATGAACCTTAAAATAATACCGGCGCGGCCGGCCGCGGACTGCGAAAAAGATTACGACAGGGAGCCGTGGCTCAAGTTCGCGCGCCGCATTATCAGAAACCCGTACGTTAAACAATTTCTGGCGCAGCGGGACGGGGGAAAATGCGCCTGGTGCGGCGGGGCTATACCCGACGACGGCGGCGTGCACCATACCACCTACGCCCACACCTGCACCTATGCCGGCACCATAGAGGTGCGGCAGCAGACGGTGCAGCGGCACGCCAAGAAACGCATGGCCCCGGACTGTGAGCGCTGCCGGGCCGACAGCGGGGCGCGCTTCGACGCCTGCATGAACAATTTGGTCCTGGTGCACCACCTGTGCAATAAAGAGATCTCCGAGCAGCATCCCTGAGCCCTGGCATGGCCACCTCCAAAGAGACCATCGAATTCCTGCGGGACGCGCTGGCGCTGGTGCCGGAGGTCAGCTTCCGGCCGATGATGGGGGAATACTGCGTTTACAGCGCCGGGCGGGTGTTCGGCCTGGTCTGCGACGACACGCTTTTCCTTAAAACCTCGCCCGAGACGCTGCACCTGTTCCGCGACAAAACCACGCGCGCCTACCCGGGCAGCAAGAACACGGCCCAGACCAACGCCGAGTGGCTGGAAGACCGGGAGAAGCTCTCCGAAGTAGTGCATTACACCCTCACCCACCTGCCTGCCCCCAAACCCCGTCCCCGCCCTAAAAAGTAGTTAAGCCGCTCGCCATATCAGTCCTTTTCACCCCGACAAGCCGTTGTCGGGGTGGTCTGCTATGCTATTAATGCGCCAGGGGGGCGGAAGGGCTTGATTGCTATGGTATAACTGTTATACTATTATGAATGCACGATTTGAGCATGACCCGCTAAAAAGCGGGACAAACGAGTCGAGGCACGGGATCACCCTGCCGGACGCGCGCAACTTGTGGCGCGCGGCGCATGTGATCGTTCCTGCAAAGAATGTAACGGGGGAAACCCGGTCCGCGATCCTGGGAAAACTTCACGGCAGAGTATATGTCGCGATCTTTACTGTCAGGCACAAGGTCACACGGATAATCAGTTGCCACAAAGCGGACAAGCGGTGGGTGAAAATTTATGAAAAATACCTCGGGTAAGGCTAAAGCGGGCGGGAAGATCTCCGCCCGGGAGTTCGACCGGAAATTCGAGCGGGGCGAAGACATTGCCGGCTTCCTGGATTTCAGGAAAGCCACAGTGGTAAAGCGCGTCAATGTGGATTTCCCGGTCTGGATGATAAAGCGTCTGGACAACGAGGCGCTGAAACTTAACGTCTCCAGGCAGGCCATCATAAAGATGTGGATACATGAGCACCTTATGCATCCTCACGCCAGCAAGCAACCCTGACAGCTATAAAACCGTGGAGCACAGAAAAAAATCAGCCTGTTCCATTTTGGAACAAGTTGCCGCTGATACTAGAACCTATCAGGTGCTGTTAAAAGCCTGCCCCCACAATTGGTATTATTTAGGGTGTAGCGAGGGCAGTAATACGGATTTTTGCGACTATGACCATCAAAAGACCGCTGTTGAAGATGAGGAACTATTTTGTAGGGGCGCTCAGCCAGTTCTATGGCGGCGGGCAGGGGGACGACAAGTCCTTCCACGCGGCCGTGCACAACTGCACCCAGGCAATAGACGCCGGCAAGGCCGGCCCGGCCACCTACAGCGACCGGGGCTGCGCCTGGCTGGACCTCGCGCAGCCGGAGAAAGCCCTGGTCGACTTCAACAAGGCCATCAAGGCCAACCCTAACGACGCGGCGCTATACAGCAACCGCGGCGACGCCTACGCGGAGCTCGGCAAGTACGAGCTCGCCTTCGCCGATTATAACCGCGCCATAAAGACGGATCCCAAGCTGGCCAGCGCCTACAACAACAGGGGCCAGGCCCACGCCGAAACGGGGGACCTGGAGGCCGCGCTGAAGGATTTCGACCACGCGCTCAAGCTCAACCGCGGCCTGGTCTCGTCGATGTATAACCGGGGCTGGGTCTACTTCGACCTGGACAAGCCCGAGAAGGCACTGAAGGACTTCCAGGCGGCCCTGCGGCTGGAGCCAGACTCGCCGGAGATACTCGGCAGTCTGGGCGAGGTGTACCAGGACCTTGGCCAGCCCGAAAAGGCCATAGCGCAGTTCACCAGGATCATAGAGCTGGAACCCAAGAGCGGCTACGCCTATAACGACCGCGGCCTGATCTACCTGGAAGAGGGGAACCTGGAGAAAGCCTACCCCGACTTCGAGATGGCACTGCGGCTGAGCCCGAGCGAAAGCGGCGTCTATAATAACTTCGGCCTGATCTTCGCCTCCACCAAGGGCCGGGAGACCGAGGCCCCAGTCTATTTCACCGCCGCCCTGCGGCTCTCGCCCGATACGCCGCTGTACCTGTTCAACCGCGGCGACGCCTACCTGCAGATAGGCAGGGCCAAGCTCGCGCTCAACGATTTCACCAAGGCTATAAACCTGGACCCGGAGGTGGGGCTGTACCACTTCGGGCGCGGCCTGGCCAATTACGACCTGGGCAACATGAAAGAAGCCAGGGCCGACTTCACCGAGGCCCTGGAGCTGGAACCGCCCACCGCCGAGATCTATTGCAACCGGGCGCAGGTGTGCACGGAGCTGGAGGACTACAAGTCCGCCCTGGCGGACTACGCGGCGGCCATAGCGGCCGACCCGCATTGCGCCACGGCCTACTTCAGCCGCGCCGCCATCTACCAGGACATGGGCAAGTACGCCCTGGCCAAGGCCAATACGGCCAAGGCCCTCAAACTGGACCCCAAGATAAAATAGGGGCCCCGATTTAAGTGGAAGTTAAACGCTACTTGGAGGGGGTTTCGGGCGGGGTGGCGCGCACGAACTTGTCTTTGGCGCCGTCGCGCTCGGCCGGGGTGGCCGGGGCCAAATAATCCCGGTGGAATTCCACCAGCACGCCGCCCACCTTCAGGGCTTTAACGCAGCGCGGCCCGCAGGTGACTATCTTCAGCAGCTCACCAGTGAGTGAATTCTTAACGATATCGCCTTCGGTGAAGTAAAAATCAGCCATATTGCCTCCCGTGTCGGTATATCTTATAACTTTTCGCTAACCGCATACCCTGTTCAGTTCCGCTATATCTTCGGCGTTCAGCTTAAGGCCCCGGCCGGTGTTCAGCGGGAACATCAGGCTTTGCGGGTCTTTCACATGGTCCAGGCCCAGGGCGTGGCCCAGCTCGTGGGCGAGCAAATTCACCAGCTGCGCGCGATCGGTGTACTTGTAGATCTCTATGGTCTGCATGCCGCCTGCCACCCTGTACAAGCCTTCCTCGTAACGCCCCAGGGCCGAACCCACGCGGTTGTACTGGTCAGCTTTGATATCGAGCTGCACTATCAGCTGGTTGAGCGTAGTGCCCAGCGCGTTAAGGGTGTCCACGTTGCGGTTCAGGGCGGTCTCTATCATCCGGACGCCGCCGAACTGCGTGGCCAGGGCTTGCCTCGCCCTGTTAATGTTCCGCGCTTCGGCCGGTGAGGCGCTGCCCCGCCGGTTCAGGCGGCCCACCTCGGCGTTGTAGGCGGCTTCCCGCTCCTTGTAGCGGCCCAGTATGCCTTTCAGCCTGGCCTCCTGTTCGTCCACCCGGGCGGCCAGGGCTTCGTAGCGGGCCTTGAGCTCTTTATAGGTGCCCAGGGTCTCTTGCGTGGAGATGCCCAGCGCCTTCAATTTGTCCAGCGCCGCCTGCCGCTCGTCGTAGACCATCAGTATGGTGACGGCGCCGCTGCTGTCCTTCAGTTCGAAAAGGTTCTTGCGCTCGGGCAGTTCCCAGGCGGTCTCGGCCTCGCGCAGAGCGTCTGCTAGTTCCGCCCGGGTTATAGCGTAGGCGGGGTCTATGGCCCCCAGCGAATAAGTGATGGGGGAGGAACAAGGGAACAGCCTGGCCCGCATGATCTGCGCCGTCGCCCGGTACACGGCCGCGTGGGTATGCCACTGGTACCAGGCCGCGCCCAGGGCCGCCGCGAGCAAAAACCAGCTGAGGGCCTTACGCATATGTAAATTATACGATTTCCTGCCGGCCAACCGCGGCCGGTACTTATTTGATAAAATTCTCACCGGACTATGCCGGACATACAATTGGAATTATTCTCCCAAAGCCAGGCGCACCCGGTGTATCTGTTCTTCGACACCGAGACCACCGGTTTGCCCCGCAGCTGGAACGCGCCGGTGACCGCGCTGGACAACTGGCCGCGGCTGGTGCAGCTGGCCTATATGGCCTATGACGGCGAGGGGGGGCTGATAGCCGCCGTCGACACTATCGTAAAACCGCAGGGCTTCACCATCCCGGTGGAATCCTCGCGTATACACGGCATTACCACCGAGCGCGCGCTGGCCGAAGGCCGCGACCTGGGGTCGGTGCTGCGCGATTTCAAAGCGCTGCTGGACCCGGCCCGCTACCTGGTGGCGCATAATATCAGCTTCGACGAGAAGATCATAGGCGCCGAATTCCTGCGCAACGGCCTGCCCGACATCCCCGCCGCCAAGCACAAGATCTGCACCATGCACAGCACCACCGAGTACTGCGCCATCCCCGGGCCGCGCGGCTATAAATGGCCCAAGCTCACCGAGCTGCACCGCAAATTGTTCAACGCCGATTTCTCGGAGGCCCACAACGCGGCCGCCGATATAGCGGCCACGGCCAAATGTTTCTGGGAACTAAAGGAGCAGGGGATCATCAAGATCCCCGTCTAATATGCAATTACCTTCCGCCTCGGGCCTGAAGCCCCGCGCTACTTATTTCCTCGGCGACGCCTGCCTGTGCTGGGCGCTGGGCGAGACCATCAACCGGCTCACCTCGCTGCAGGTGCTCTACGTGTACCGGCAGCTCAGGAAGAACCCCGAGCTGGCGCGGCTGGGCGTGCACGACCTGGTGCCTTCCTACACGGCGCTGGCCGTACACGCCGACCCGCTGTGCGACTGGGAGGCCGTGCGCCGCCTGGTGGACGCCGGCATGGCCGCCATCCCTTCCGACGAGGCCAGGCTTAAAGAACGCTCGGTGAGCCATGTGCTGCCCGTCACCTACAACGGCGCCGACCTGCAGCGCGTGGCCGACCACGCCAAGATCACGCCCGAAGAAGTGGTGCGGCGCCACACGGCCCCCGAGTACCTGGTAGCCATGATAGGCTTCCGCCCGCATTTCCCTTACCTGCTCGGCCTGGACCGCAGCCTGGTGACGCCGCGGCTGGACTCGCCGCGCACGGCCGTGCCGGCGGGCTCCGTGGCCATAGGCGGCGAGCAGACCGGCATTTACCCCGAGACCTCGCCCGGCGGCTGGAACATACTCGGCATGACCTCGCCCGACCTGCTCTACCCCATAGAGCCCGGCGATACGGTGGTTTTCAAGAGGGCCGAAGCATGAAACTCATAAACTGCGACATAGGCGAGAAAGGCCCGCTGCACGCGGGAGACCGCAAGTTGATGGATTACATACAGATCGCCAACCTGGCCTGCGACGGCCACGCCGGCGACAAGGACAGCGTGGCGGCCTTCCGCGCGCTGGCTACGGAGCGCGGCGTGGGCGTGTCGGCCCACCTGTCCTACCCGGACAAACCCAATTTCGGACGCAACACCATGGACCTGCCCGAGGCGGAGCTGCTGGCCGCGCTAGACGCGCAGCTGGCCCTGCTGCCCGGCGTAAAACACGTGAAGTTCCACGGCGCGCTCTATAACGACGCCTGCCGCGACGCCCGCCTGGCCGAGCAGCTGGCCGGCTGGCTGATGCGCAATAATATCGGCACGCTGCTGGCGCCCGCCGACTCGGAGCTGGCCGCCGCCACGCGGCGCCTGGGCATCACCGTGCTGCGCGAGGCCTTCATAGACCGCCGCTACGACTGGGACGAGGCCACCGGCCGCTTCCGCCTGGCCGACCGCGCCACCGGCGGCGTGATAACCGATTTAGCCGAAGCCCTGGCCCAGGCCGACGAGATAGTGTTGCGCGGCAGGGTGAACGTGAGCGGCAACCCCGCCAAGCCGGTCTGGAAAGAGATCAAGGCCGATACCCTCTGCATACATTCCGATTCGCCCATAGCCCTCGAGCTGGCGCCCAGATTACGCGCGGCGCTCGAGCAGGCCGACAAGGCCGCCGCGGCCGCCGGCACCAGGGGCAATATACGCCTGGTGAAACCCGGCTTCTGCGGCACCGCCGGCCTGCCCCGTTACGGCAAGCAGGACATAGGCGTCTCGCCGGGCGGGGCCATGGACTGCTTCTCGCTGCGGCGCGGCAACTTAATGCTGGGCAACCCCGACAACAGCCCGGCGCTGGAGATACTGGGGCCCCCCGAGATAGAGATGCTCACGCCCGGCCGCTTTGTGCTGACCGGCGCGCAGCTGGAGGCTTTCCTGCACCGCGGGGCCGCCGAGCCCGAAGAGGTGGAGCACAGCCGGGTGTACGAGGTGGAGGCCGGCGACCGGCTGACCTTCGCGGGCAAGCGCTACGGCCTGCACACTTATTTCTGCTTCAGGGGCCGCGCCGGCGGCGGGCCCTTGCCGGCCGCCGAGGCGGTGCCTTTCGCCGCCGTCAACAGCTGGGCCGACCCGCAGGGGCGCATACGCGTGATCCCAGGCCCGGAGTACGGCCTGCTGCAGCAGCCCGGCCTGTTCTTCCTGACCCAGTGGCGCACCACCTACAAGATGGACAAGATGGGCATACGCCTGGCCGGCGAGGTGGACCTGGCCAACGGCCTGGGCAACATGATCTCCGGCGCCGTGGCCGACGGCACCATACAGCTCACCAAGGACGGGCCCATCATCCTGCTGCGCCACCGCCAGACCACCGGCGGCTACCCGCGCATCTTCAACGTGATCTCCGCCGACGTGGACCTGCTGGGCCAGTACGCGCCCAACCAGGCCATACACTTCGTGCAGGTGACGCTGGACCAGGCCCGCGAATTCGCCCGCCTGAAAGAAGCCGCCCTCGACAAGCTGCGCCCCGCCCAGGTATGAGGCAGGTCACCGCCGCCGTCATTGAGAAGGGCGGCAAGATACTCCTGGCCCGCCGCAAGGGCGGGGCCCTGGCGGGCAAATGGGAATTCCCCGGCGGCAAGCTGGAGCCCGGCGAGACGCCCGAGGCCTGCCTGCGGCGCGAGCTGACGGAAGAGTTCGGCGTGGACACCGAGATCGGCGCCTTCGTCTGCTCGAGCAAGTTCGAGTACAAAAATTTGCCGATAGAGCTCCTGGTCTACCGGGCCCGCCATCTCTCCGGCGAGTTCCGGCTGACCGACCACTCCGCCATAGAGTGGGTAAAACCCGAAGACCTCTCCAAATACGACCTCTCCAGCGCCGACATCCCCGTAATAGATATACTCCTGGAGCAGGAGCATGAATAGCGGGGCGGACAGCTGGCAACAAGGCGCCGAGGGCGCCTTTTTTATTTAGCGGGCTCTTCGGGCTTGGGCTGCTCGGGTGCAGGATCTTCGGGAGCGGGATTTTCAGGCTGAGGGGAGGGTTGCGCGGGTTGGGCCGGGGGCTGGTCCGAGTACATGAACCTCACTTTGGCCGGATTCTTGGCGTTGGTGGCGCCGATCAGGCAGCGCGGGCATTTGCGCAGGCACTCTTCGTACTTGTTGGCCGGCGGTATGGTCTTGGCGGAAACCGGGCCCATGCCCTTGCCGCATTGGGGACAGCGCAACCTGGGTAAAGTGATCATACCCTAATTTTAACTTCTTGCGCCCGGCGGCACAAGTGGCGGGCCGCATTTACGACCGGCCGTTGAGGAATTCCTCCACGGCTTCCAGGTCGGGCCGGGCCAGGTGCGGCTGGCCGGGCTCGCCCTCGGGCTCCAGACCGAAGGTGTCGCCGTCGGCGTGCAGCAGGAACTGCCCGTCGCAGGAGGGGCAGATGACCGAAGAGCCGTCGGCCGCGGCGGCGGGGGGGGCTATGACCGGGCCGCATTTGGGGCAGGCCAGCATCAGCCGCGCCTCGCCGCAATGGCCGAGTATATGCGCCAGCTTTCCTTTTTTGCCCAGTTCCACGAAAGTATCGGCCAGGGCGGCGTCGAACTGCCTGCCCTTCTCCTCGTCTATGACCTTTAGGGCCTCGGCCAGCGGCCGGCCGGCGTGATAGGGGCGCACGCTGGTCATGGCGTCGAAGGCGTCGGCCACGCTGATCACCTTGGCCGCCATGGGCACACGGGCCGCCTCCAGGCCGGCCGGATAGCCGCGGCCGTCGGCGCGCTCGTGGTGGTAATGGATGGCGTCCATCACCAGCGGCGCCAGCGGGTGGTTGAAGATCAATTCGCGGCCCAGTTCGGAATGGCGGCGGATGACGGCGTACTCGGCGGGATCCAGGCGCCCGGGCTTGCCCAGCACGGCGTCGGGGATGCCGATCTTGCCCAGGTCATGCACCAGGCCGCCCAGCTCGGCGCGGAACACCTCCAGCTTGTCGAGGCCCAGGGCCTCGGCCAGCGTGCGGGCATAACGGCTGACGCGCCAGATATGGCCGCCGGTATAAGGGTCGCGGGCTTCTATCACCGAAGCCAGGGTCAGCAAAGACCTGAGTAAAGGGATGTCGATTTTTGAAACGCTCATAAGCCCCCCGTGAGAACGCCGAAATCTGCCCAATCTCAATATAGAACAAATGTATTTGCCAGTCAACGCGCGCGCCGGAGCGGAGCGGTTGACTTACGGCGGGCAAACTACGATAATAAGACATTCCGGCTGGAGGGCACATGGAAAACCAGAGTTTCGAAGAGAGGATAAAGTCCGAGTCGCGCCTTAAGTTCATAGAAGAACGCCTGGCGCGCCTGGAAAAAACGCTGGGGCTGGCCAAGCCCGAAACCGCGCCCGCCCCGGCCCCCGCGGCGCCTCCGCCTCCTCCGCCGCAGCCCGCGGCAATATCCGCGGCCCTGCCAGTCTCTTTCGCCGGCGCGCCGCGGCCCGCGGCCGCCGCCCCCGGCACCCGCGCCGGCGGCAACTTGCTCGGCATAGTAGGCGTGATCTGCTTTGTACTGGCGGCCGGCTTTATCATAAAGTTGTCGCTGGACTCCGGCTGGCTGACGCCGCCGCGCCAGATAGGCCTGGCGCTGCTGTTCGGTCTGGGCCTCGTGGTGGCCGGCTTCGCCCTGATGGGCGCCGACCGCGAGTACGCCAGCTACCTGCCCGCCGCCGGTATCATAGTGCTGTACGCCGCCGTCTTCGCGGCGCACCGGCTCTATAACCTGCTGCCCTTCGAGAGCGCCATCTCGCTGTCGGCCATGGTCTCGGGCCTCTGCGTCTGGATCTATACGCGCATAAGGGAGGACGTATACCCGGTCACCGCCGCGGTGGGCTCCTACTTCGCGCCGGCCATACTGAATCTGGGCGCTGGCAGCGTGTTCGCCGTCTATTATTACCTGCTCTGCTCCATCGGCTTCGCGGTGATCTCCATCTGGGTGAAGTCGCGCACGCTTACCGTGGTGTCGGCCTACCTGGCCATGCTGATGACGGCGCTGGCCGGCATAGAACTCAAGGACGACAGACTGGCCGCCACCATGCTGGGGCTCAACTTCATCATCCTCTCGGCCGGCGTGTACTTCTATACCGTGCAGAACAAGACCCCGCTCACCGAGCGGGAATCCGCCAGCATGCTGCCGGCGCTGCTCTTCTTCTACGCCATGGAGTACTACTTCATAGACCGCCTGCTGCCCGGCCTGGCGCCGTGGCTGTCGCTGGGCTTCGCCGGCCTGCTGCTGGGCCTGTACCTGGCGGCCAAGGCCCGCTTCCCCGAGGGAAAAATGGGCAGCGAGGGCATGATACTGTCCTTCATCACCGTGGTCTGCTTCCACTCCTTCTACCTGGAACTGCTGCCGGCGGGCGTGCGGCCGTGGATGTTCGTGGCCATCACGGCCTTCTTCTGCATCCCCGACGTGAAGCTGCGCGGCGGCGCGGGCGGGGCCTGGCGCATACCGGCGCTGGGGCTGATGGCCGTGCTGGCCATAGAGTTCTTCTCCATGGTGTCCCATCTGCTGGCCGGCACCGACGGCAGCTGGCTGGCCGTGTCGCTGTTCTCGGTGGTCAGCCTGTGGATACTGATCGCCTTCCGCGGCGACGACCTGGCCGGCACCGACGGCTACGGCCCGCTGCTGGGCGCGGCTCACCTGCTGGCGGTGCTGGGGCTGTACCGGCTCACCAAGGACGCCGGCTCGCTCGAGGTCTCCATCTCCTGGCTGATCTACGCCGTGGCCGTCATCGCCTACGCCTTCTCGCGCAAGGACGAGACGCTGGCGCGCTCGGCCGTGTTCGTGCTGGCCTTCGCGGCCGGCAAGGCGCTGCTCTACGACGCCGCTTCGGCCCCGACGGTGGTGCGCATAGTCTGCCTGCTGCTCACCGGCGCCGCCCTGTACGGCTCCGGTTTCTTCCTGCGCAAGATAGCCGGCTGGAAGACAGAAAAGCAAGCCTGAGAGCCCGCCGCCTATGACCGACAACACCGAGACCGCCGCGCCGCCCGTTAAGTACTGGGCCGACGCCGGCGCCGGCCTGGCGGCCATGCTGGTGGCGCTGCCCTCGGCCATAGCCTTCGGCGTGGCCATGTACGCCCCGCTGGGGCCGGCCTTCGCCGGCGCCGGGGCCCTGGCCGGCGTGCTGGGCACCATAGCTATCGGCTTGGTGGCGCCCGCCCTGGGCGGCGCGCCCCGGCTGATCTCGGCGCCCTGCGCGCCCGCGGCGGCCGTCATGGCGGCGCTCTGCGCCAGTCTGATAGCGGGGGGAGGCAGCCCCGGGAGCGTGATCACCTCGCTGATGCTCGTCGGCCTGTTCTCGGGCCTGCTGCAGGCGCTGTACGGCGCCGTGGGCGGCGGCCGGCTGATAAAATATATCCCTTACCCCGTGGTCACCGGGTACATGAGCGGCGTGGGCCTGCTCATCATCCTCAAACAGATAGCCCCGGCGCTCGGGCTGGTCAAGGCGGCCGACCCGCTGCCCGGCCTGCTCACGCCGAGCGTGTGGCAATGGCCGGCGCTCGGCGTGACGGCCGTTACCGCCGCCGCGATGCTGCTGGCGCCGCGCTTCACCCGGCGCGTGCCGGCCGCTATCATCGGCCTGGCCGCCGGCATACTGGCCCATTTGGCCGCCGGCCTGCTGCGCCCGGCCCTGCTGGCCATGGACGGCAACCCTTTCGTCATCGGCGCCATCTCGGCCAGCCCGGACGCCGTCTTCGCCGGCATAGCGGCCAACTTCGGCGGCCTGCATTTGCCCTCGATGGAACAGCTGAAATTCCTGATCGGCCCCACGCTCACCCTGTCGGTGCTGCTGTCCATAGACACGCTCAAGACCTGCGTGGTCACGGACTCGGTGGTGCGGTCGCGGCATAACTCCAACAAGGAACTCACCGGGCAGGGCGCGGCCAACGTCGCGTCGGCCCTGCTGGGCGGCATGCCCGGCGCCGGCACGCTGGGCGCCACCATGGTCAGCCTGGCCAGCGGCGGCCAGACGCGCGCGGCCGGCCTGCTGGAAGGCGCCTTCGCCCTGGCGGCGGCGCTGCTCCTGGGCGGCACCATAGGCCGCATACCGCTGGCCGCCCTGGCCGGCATCCTCGTAGTGGTGGGCGCGCGCATGATAGACCGCTCCAGCGTGCGGCTGGCGCTCAAGCGCTCCACCATCCTGGACTTCGCCGTGGTGATAGCCGTGGCCGGCACCGCGCTGGTGTCGGACCTGATCGTGGCCGCCGGCGTGGGCATAGCTTTCTCGATGCTGCTGTTCATCCGCGAGCAGATGAACAGCAACGTCATCCGCCGCAAGGCCACCGGGCTGGAGGTGTCCTCCAAGCAGCAGCGCCTGCCGCGCGAGCGCGCCGCGCTGAACGCCGCCGGGGCGCAGACGCTGATAGTGGAACTGCAGGGCAGCCTGTTCTTCGGCACCACGGACCAGCTGTTCAGCGAGATCGAGGCCGACCTGCGCGAGGCGCGGCGGCTGATCATAGACATGCGGCGCGTGACGTCGGTGGACTTCACCGCGGTGCACATGCTCGAGCAGGTGGGCGAGATCATGCGCGAACGCGGGGGGGCGCTGGCGTTCTCTCACCTGCCGGCCAGCCTGCCCACCGGCCAGGACCTGCGCGGCTACTTCAAACAGCTGGGGCTGACCCGCCACGAGGGCGGCGGCCGCGTGTTCGAGACGCTGCACGACGCGCTGGAATGGGCCGAGGACAGTATACTGGAAGAGACCGGGATGAAGCGGCTCTACTACGGCGAGCTGCTGGACCTGGGCGAAATAGATTTCCTGCGGGAGATGGACGAACTGTCGCTGGCCGACCTGCGCGTGGTGTTCAAGGAAAAGCGCGTGGCGGCCGGCGAGACGGTATTCCTGCGCAAGGGCCACGGCGAGGAGCTGTTCCTGATACGCCGCGGCAAGGTGCGCGTGGTGCTGCCGCTCAAGGAGACGCACCGCCCGCATCACCTGGCCGTGTTCGGGCCGGGGGACTTCTTCGGCGAGGTGGCCTTTCTCAACCGCACGCCGCGCACCGCCGACGCCCTCGCTCTGACCGACACCGACCTCTACGTCATCAGCCGGACAGCCTTCGACGAGATCGCCTCGCGCAACCCCGTGGTGGGCGCGGCCTTCTACCAGCGGCTGGCCACCGTGGAGGCGCTGCGCCTGCGCGACGCCGACCGCGAGCTGCGCCGCCTGCAGGACAGCTGACGCCTTAAACGAGACCTGCCCCGCCTCTAGGCCCAATACCGCCCCGGTATTGGGCCTTTGGCCTCTATTGGGACGGCCCGGCTTAAAGAGATAATAGGGTATGCGAAATACGCTCTCTCCGGCCTTATCCCTTTTTGTATTTCTTCCTTTAATGCAGCAGCGCGCCGCCGCGCAGGACGCCCTGCAAGCCCTGGCCGCGCAGGCCCCTGCCGAAATCGTTGTGCCGCAGGCCGGGGCTCCGGCAAGACTGCCGCCGCCGGCGGTGGACACGGATTCCTCCTCCGACATCGCCCGGCTCGGCGCCGCCGAGATGGCCGCGGCCACGCCCGAGCAGCGCCTGGCCATGCTGCGCACGCTGGTCAAAGATTCCCGCCCGGTGATGAACGGAGGAGAAACCGACTGGCGCCAGCGGGACACCGAGAACGCCCTCTACCGCCTTTTCGAAAGCGCCCCCGACGCCGCCTCTTTCGACGCGCTGTACTACCATGTGCGGCGTATCAAGCTGCACGGCGCGGTGTCTTATCCTTCCGCCATAGAAAAACTGGCCGACCGCCATTTGGCCGCCACCGTGCCCGGCGACTGGGCCGGGCTGGGGGCCTACATAGACGCGGTCACCGGCTCGCGCAGTTCGGGCCTGAATAAAATCGATTTCCTGATA
>MGTZ01000016.1:18624-29187 GCA_001799715.1 Elusimicrobia bacterium GWB2_63_16
GCGCAAGTCCATCCATATAGAAGTGTACCAGCTGCAGGCCGACGAGATAGGCTGGGGCCTGGCGCGCAAACTGGCGGCCAAGGCCAAAGAGGGCGTGCAGGTGCGCCTGCTGGTGGACTTTTACGGCTCCGGCGTTAAAAAGGGCGCGGAGATACAGAAGCTGCTGGCCTTCCTGCGCGAGAGCGGCGCCGAGGCCCTCACCAACGATTCCGCCCGCTGGACGGGCAGCCGCGACCACCGCAAGGTGATGGTGATAGACGGCGAGCTGGGCTTTGCCGGCGGCATGAACATAGGCGGCCATTACCAGGTGGACTGGCACGACCAGCAGAGCCGCATCACCGGCCCCGCCGTGGCGCGCCTGCAGGATTCTTTCCTGGAACAGTGGGCCGAGTCCGGCGGCGGCCTGCGCGACAGGGCCGAATTCTATCCCGCGCTCAAAGAGATACCCGACGGCATAGAGGCCCGCGTTGTGTACCACGCCGGCAACGAGGACCGCAATATAAAGGCCATGTACCTGCGGGCTTTCCACACCGCGCAGAAAAGCATAAGCGCCGCGGCGCCCTATTTTGCCGACCCTGATATTGTCGACGCGCTCAGCGCGGCGGCCGCCCGCGGCGTGAAGGTGCGATTGGTTTTCCCGGCGCTCAACAACAAGGCCATCGCCATGAAGAGCTCGCGCTCTTTCTACCCGCAGCTGCTGGCCGCCGGCGCCGAGATCTACGAGTACCAGGGCCGCATGGCGCACCAGAAGGTGGTGACCATAGACGGCGTCTGGAGCAGCTTCGGCTCCTCCAACCTCGACAGCCGCAGCCTCAAGAACAACCACGAGCTCAACGTGGCGGCGCTGGACGCCCGCCTGGCTGAATACATCGGGACCGCTCTGTTCGGGGCGGATATACCGCAAAGCGCGCGCATAACGCATTACAAGCCTACCCTGACCGATCGCCTGGCCGGCCGCCTGTACCCCTGGCTGTGAGCCGGGGCGCGGCAGGACAAAGACCGGGGCTCCCGGATTTTTTCTCCGGGCGTTGACAGGCCATCCGTCGTTAGTTATAGTATAGCCTTCAACTATACTACTATGGTAAGGCTACATCATGACACTTCCCGCGAAAACGATACTCATAGTGGACAATGACGAGGACTGGATCTCGCTGCTGGAGAAACTGCTGGCGGCCGAGGGCTACAAGGTGCTTAAGGCCCTGTGCTGCGCCGAGGCCATAGCCGCCGCCGGGCGCGCCCGCCCCGACTGCGTGATCGCCGACCTGAAGATGGGCGGCGAGAGCGGCATGACCGTCTGCTGCCACCTCAAGAGCGACCCGGAACTCAGCGGCATACCGTTCATACTGCTCAGCGGCGCCGAACCCGAAGAGGGCGGTTGCGGCTGCGCCTGCGACGCCTTTGTCAGCAAGGCGGACGGCACGGCCGCGCTGCTGGCCGCCGTAAAGAAAGCTCTGGGTTAGGGCGGCCGCGGGGGGAGCGGTTTTGTATAATTAGAATATGACAGCCTCTGCCTTGCCGGGGGCCGCGTGAGCGTAAGCGGCCTGATGCGGGACGTGCGGGATTTCCTCAGGGACCTCTCGCGCGACCTGCCCGACGTGTTCCCGCGGCGCCCGGTTTACCGCCCTTTAGCGCGCCGCGCCCGCCTGCCCCGGCCCTCGGCCGCGGACCGCGAGCGGGCCAGGGAGATCATCAAAGCCCGCGTCGCCCACTGGGCCGCCCTGCTGGACGTAAAATACAACCGCATCGCCATCAAAGGCCAGCGCTCCCTGTGGGGCAGCTGCTCCCGGCGCGGGAACCTGAATTTCAACTGGCGGCTGGCCGCCGCCCCGCCGGAGGCGCTGGACTACGTGGTAGTGCACGAGCTCTGCCACCTGCGCGAGATGAACCATTCCAGGAAGTTCTGGGCGCACGTGGCCGCCGCCTGCCCCGACTACAAGACCCACCGCCGCTGGCTGCGCGACAACACCGCCGCCCTCATGGCCGTCGCCGCCCTGGACTAGTACCCTTTATGAAAATATTCTCCTCGTTCCGGCGCGGTTTCCACCGGCTGCATCTGGGGCTGTACGTAATGTTCTCGCTGATGGTCCTGTTCGGCAACGCCACCTCGTATTACTTCCAGACTTTTTCGCTGATGGACCTGGAACGAGTAAAGACGGAAGTGAACCTCGCCATCTCGAAACACGCGAAGGGCGAGGGCTACAGCATTACTGATGCCGTACAGAAGGAGATCTTCCGGCCGATAAACTACCATAAGCGCGATGCCTATCGGTATAAGAACGGTGAATTGGAGAAACTGGAAGAGAACGTAAACGACGACGGCAACCTGGACCTGTACTTCCTGCTGCTGATAGTCTGGCTCTGGCCGCTGTACCGGCATTACTTCTCCAAAAAGCCGCAAGACCCGGCCCGCATAGAAAAGCGCATCATAAACCTGCCGATAGTGATCTTCGTCCTGGGCTGGGTTATGGCCGCTCAACTTTATTTCGTAAAGGTGGCTTCCTTCTCCGAGCTTTACGGGCCGGCGCCGCTCAGGATCAAACTGTCGCTGGCGGCGTCGAGCCTGATCTTCGCGGCTTTTGTCAGCTATCTCAACCTGGAGCTGACCGGGCTCTATATACGCAGGCGCATCGCCGGGCCCTTCTTTAAACAGAATAATCCCCACGGGCTCAAACACGGCCTGGCCATAAGCCTGACGATGAGGCACGCGCTGATGCTGTTCTCGCTGGCCACGGTGCCGCTGCTGCTGGCGCTCTATGTGCCGTCTTTCTTCAACGCCGATATCTTCGTCAGGCTCTTCGAGACCCGCAACGCCAGCATCGACTGGCTGTTCACCTATGAGAACCTGCGCGTGCTGGCGCCTATCGCCCTGGTGGCCCTGCTCGCGCTCATGGTCCTGGCCTTCCAGGCGGTTTCGCTGATCCTTTACCGCGTCAACGTGCAGACACCGATGAACGCGCTGGTCAAGCGCATGAAGGCGGTGGCGGCGGGGGACTTCGACTGCAAGACATCGGTGCTCTACAACGACGAGTTGGGCCAGCTGAAGGGGCATTTCAACATGATGCTCGACGGCCTGGTGGAGCGCGACCATATCAAGGACACCTTCGGCCGGTACGTTTCGCTGGAGATCGCCGAGAAGATCATGAAGAGCGGCAAGGTGAACCTGGCCGGCGAGGAGATACAGGCCACCGTGCTGTTCTCCGACATCCGCGGCTTTACGCCCTTAAGCGAGAACCTGCCGCCCAAGGACCTCATCCGCTTCCTGAACGAATACTTCGCCTATATCACCGTGCCCATCGCCGGCAACAGGGGCGTGATCAACAAGTTCATCGGCGACGCGGTGATGGCCATCTTCTCGCCGGTGTTCGGCGTGGAGGACCACAAGGCCGCGGCCGTCCGGGCCGCGCTGGGCATGCGGGCGGCGCTCAGGGAATTCAACGCGCTGGGCCGCTACCCCGAGGTGGCCTTCGGCGTGGGCGTGCACAGCGGCGCTCTGGTGGCCGGCAACGTGGGCACCGAGACGCGCCTGGAGTACACCGTGCTCGGCGACACGGTGAACGTGGCCTCGCGCATAGAGAGCCATACCAAGACGGCCGCCACGGAAATACTTCTCAGCGAGGCCGTGATGAGCGGCCTCGACAGGAAACTTTTCCCCGGTATAGATTTTATGGAAGGCGAGCCCGTGCTGATGAAGGGCAAGTCCAAACCGCTGGTGCTCTACAAGGTAGGCCCGGCGGCTTAAGGCTCGTCGATATATTTTTTGGTCTCGGCCGCCACCACGGGGGCCAGCAGCAGCAGCGACACCAGATTAGGCACGGCCATCAGGCCGTTGAAGATGTCGGCGAAATTCCACACCGCCGGCAGCGCGGCCACCGAGCCGGCCATTACCGCCGCTATCCACAAGTACCTGTAGGGCCGCACGGCCCTGACGCCGAGCAGATACTCGGCGGCTTTCTCGCCGTAATATTCCCAGCCCAATATCGTAGAGAACACGAAGGTGAGCAGGCCCAGGCTCAGCACCGTAGGGCCGATGTAGGGGATATGGGAGAAGGCGCTCCTGGTGAGGGCCGCGCCTTTGAGGCCGCTCTGCCAGTCGCCGGCGCTCACTACTACCAGGCCGGTCATAAGACAAACCACGACGGTATCCCAGAAAGTACCGGTAGAGCTCACCAGCGCCTGCCGCACCGGGTTGCGGGTGCGCGCGGCGGCGGCCACTATGGGCGCCGAGCCCAGTCCCGACTCGTTGGAGAACAGGCCGCGGGCTATGCCGTAGCGCATGGCCTCTTTCATGCCGGCGCCGAGGAAGCCGCCCACGGCTGCCTGGCCGGAGAAGGCGGAAGAGAGAATGAGGCCGATGGTGCCGGGCAGCCGGTCGAAGTTGAGGATCAGGATGACGGCGCAGCCCAGCACATAGAAGACGGCCATGAAAGGCACCAGCCGCTCGCAGACGCGGGCTATGGACTTTATGCCGCCCAGGATGACCACCGCGGTGAGGGCGGTCATGACGGCGCCGCTGACCCACGTAGACAGGCCGAAGCTCTCGTGCAGCATGTGCGAGATGGAATTGGCCTGCACCATATTGCCTATGCCGAAGGCAGCTACCGCCGTGAAGAAGGCGAAGATGACGCCCAGCCAGCGGGCGTTGAGGGCGCGCTCGAGCACGTACATGGGGCCGCCGGCTATTTCGCCGCCGGGCAGGGTGACGCGGTACTTCACCGCGAGCAGCGCCTCGGCGTACTTGGTGGCTATGCCGAACACGCCGGTGAGCCACATCCACAGCACGGCCCCCGGCCCGCCGGCGGCCACGGCCGTGGCCACGCCCACGATGTTGCCGGTGCCTATGGTGGCGGCCAGCGCCGTGGTGAGCGCGCCGAAATGGGAGATCTCGCCCTCGCCCTCGTGGTCGCGGGTGAAGGAAAGTTTTATGGCCCTGGGCAGGTAGCGTTGTATCAGGCCCAGCCTGAAGGTCAGGTAGATATGGGTGCCGAAGAGCAGGATGATGAGGGGGGCGCCCCACACGGCGGCGCTGGCCTTTTCGAGGAAGGCGTTAATAATTTCCATCCGTGAATTTTAACTTATTGGGCCGCCAGGGCGTAAAGTTTTTCCAGTATCTTCACCATGGCCAGGGTATCCTGGCCGCAATACACCAGCAGGTCTTTCATGGCCTGCTCCCGGCGGGCGCGGTCCATTTTGCCTGTCACCATGTCCATATAGGCCAGCTGGGCGTCGCCGCCGTTGCCGATGGCCAGGCCCTCGTAGGTCATGTCGGGGACTATGGCCGGCAGCAGCACCTTTATGGAGTAGCGGCCGTGGAACTCGGGCAGCACATAAGCCTGGCCCTTGAAGGGCCGCATCAGGTCTACCGCGCGTTCGGCCAGACCCAGCAGCGCCGCTGAAGAACCGGGATAGGCGGCGGCCAGCTCTTTGAGGCGGCCTACCTCGAAAGCGGCGTTATAGGCCAGCAGCGAGCCCTCGGGGCCGATATTGGCCAGCAGGAAGGCCGTCAGGCCGGGCCGCGGGTCCCGGTTAGGGTCGGCCAGGTACTCCAGGTGGCGGGGGGCGGCGCCGGGTTTGTCCTGCACGTGCAAGGACACCTGGAAAGGCACCTGCTGGTAGGGCCGCGTGCCGTCGAACAGCGGTATGCCCGGCATGAGGGTCTCGAAGTCTATGTGGTAGAGCGGGTATTTGATCTCGGCGAGGAAATCCCGCAGCGCGTCCCGGTCCACGGCGGGGCGGCCGGTCCGCTCGACCTGCACGTACAGCCGCTGCGCGGCATTGAGGTCGAAGGTGTCGGGCACGTCGCGCACGTTCACTATGCCCATGGCCTTGAGCGTGTTCTTCTTCTCCCAGCTCAGGCGGGGGATATCGTAGATGGAATAGTCCGGCACGGTCTTCCAGCAATGGCCGCAGAAGTCGCAATCGTAGGGCTCGGCGCAGTGGCGGCCTATGCCGGGCTCGGGGCAGGGGCTTTCGAGTATCTCCGCGAATCTCTCCAGGCTGCCGGCTACCGAGGGCAGGAACTCCGCCACCCGGTCGCTGATGTCCTCGCGGGTCAGGAATTTCTTCGGTTCCACCGGCCCGTTTCGCACATAATCCCGGTTCAGGTGCATCAGCCAGGTTTTCCTGATCTTCACGCCGGCGGCCTCCAGCACGTAGCGTTGCACCGCGACGTCCGGGATATGCTCCTCTTTGACGTCGGTGGAGCTTTTCACCTCTATCAGGTCCCAGCTGCCGTCGGGGTTCTTCTTGAGCATATCGCAGCGTATCAGTACGCCGGCCGCCGCGAAGGCGCCTTCATAAACGAGCTTGGCCCCGTCCTCGTTCATCAGCCAGCTGGTATGCTTGAGGGCGTGAGACAGCTGGCGGTAGTCGAAGGCCACCAGCCGGCCGCCCTTGAAATAACCCCGCGACACCTCGTCGACGGCGTGGCCTTCGTCGAACAGCCGCTGCTTGGCCGGGTCTACCGGGGGCAGCAGGTTCTTGCGGAAATTGTAAAGCCACAGTTTCTTGGGGCATTGCAGGCCCATCATGAACTGGGATTTGGATATGCGCTTGGCCATAAGGTCACACTCTCTTTATAATAGTTTAGCAGACTACCCCGACAAGGGGCTGTCGGGATCGTTTTCGCTGCCGTGGGCCTAAAGACCGGGCCGGCCTGGGACCATTGTCACTTACTGGCGGCCCCTATGGAGGCTACACTATAGATATAAGCGCGTATACATGAAATTCATCTCTGCCCTCATATTAACCCTAGCCTGCGCGGCCAACGCCGCGGCCTACGACGCCTCCGCCCTGGGGGCGCTGCGCGTTTCGGCCCCGGGCGCTGGCCTGCGGGGCCTTGCCGCCGTGCCGCCGGTACGCGCCGAGCGCGTATACGCCGCGGCCTACCGCCACAACAGCGTGGACATGCTGGCCGGCAGCCGTCCTTTCATGGGCTTGCCCTACGTACTGGGCCCGCTGGGCGAAGGCCCCGGCGCCGAATTCGACCGCGGACCGCTGGTGAGCTACTCCGGCCTGGACTGCACCACCTTCGTGGAACAGGCCATGGCCTTCGCGCTGGGCAACAGCGAGGCCGAAGCCCTGGACCTGCTGCGCCTCATCCGCTACCGCGGCGGGAATATTTCCTACGAGAACCGCAACCATTTCACCGAACTGGACTGGCTGCCCAACAATATAGCGGCCGGTTTCCTGCGCGACATTACGGCGGAGATTGCCGGGAGCGAGGCCCGCAGCGCCGCCAAGACCATTTCCAAGCGCGCCTGGTACGCGGCCAAGACCGAGGCCGACCTGGACGGTTTCGACTGGGAAGCCCCGGAGGCCCGCGCCGCGCGCGCCGCCCGCCTGCGCGCCCTGGGCGCCGGCCTGCCCGACCAGCGGGCAACTGTCAATTACGTGCCGCTCGAAGCGCTGCCCCGCCTGCTGGCGCGCATACCGCACGGCACCGTGGTGAGCATAGTGCGCGAAGACCAGCCCGACAAGCCCACGCTGGTGTCGCACCAGCTTTTGATCCTCGACGGAGGCCGCGGCAAGATCATACGGCACGCGGCGCAGGGCCGGCAGGTGCTGGACACGGACGCGGCGCAGTATATAGCCGGCCTCTCCGGCGCTAAATGGCGCGTGCTCGGCTTCAACCTGGCTCAAGTTCTCCCGCGGTAAAACCCCAAAAGATATTCTTCCTATAGAGGCGAAGCCTCGATAGCAACCCGACAGGCCCTTGTGGTTGTGTCCGCAGCGGCGCAGGATAGCGTAGTCCACCCGGGTTGGCCCTCTGCGTTTTTTCTCTTTCAACAACCCGACACGCCCTTGTCGGGGTGGCCTGCTATGCTATTGGCGGAGTCAAACTGGGAGGGAGGGGATATGCCTAACTTGAATAAAGTGATGCTGATGGGCCGGCTGACGAGGGAGCCGGAGGTTAAGGAGTTCGCCAACGGGGGGAAAGTGGCGCAGTTCGGCTTCGCGGTGAACAACCGCCGCCGCAACCACGAGACCGGGGCCTGGGAGGAGGTACCGGTATGGCTGGAACTTAAAGCCTACAACCACGAGCCCGGCCGAAAGACGGCCGACCTGACCGAGAAGCACCTGCACAAGGGGATGCCGGTGTACGTGGAAGGCCACCTGGCCCTGGAGGAATGGGAGGGCAAGGAGGACGGCAAGAAGCACTCGCGCACGCTGGTGTATGTGGACGCCATAGAGTTCCTGGGCGGGGGCCGGCGGGCAGAAGAAGGCCAGGCCGGGGCCGCCGCCGACGGGGGGAAGGCGGCCGGCAAGAAGAAGGGGGCTAAGGCCAAGGCCGGCGCCGGCGAGGGGGACGGCGGGGAACCGGCGTTCTAGGGGTTGCTCCCCGCGCCCGCAGGGGCGGGCGCGGGGAGTCTCTTATGTTGCCCATACTGGCGGCGCTGGTCCTGCTGGCGGCCCAGGGGCCCCCGGCGGCCGCCGACGAACCGTCCGCGGCGGGCGGGCGGGCTTTTCCTTTGTCCTGCGGAATTTGTAGACTTTTTACAGGTTTGGGAACAGGACAAGGGGGAGCCGTGAAAAAAGAAAAAGCCGATTACAATCCCGATATAGAACTGGCCAAAGGGGCCGCGCTGACCGCCTCGTCTTACGACAAGACGCAGGGCGTGGACGTGACGCTGGCCAAGGTGACCGTGGGCGGCCGGTCCGGCGAGGTGGAGTTCACCGGCGAGGCCACCGGCAAGGGCCCCGGCATAGAGGGCACCATGAACGTCTGGCTGTCCATCTTCCGCTACACGCGGCCCGACGGCACGGTGAACCACGTGTCCGGCTGGAATATAGCGCTCGCCCTCAAACCCGGCCAGACGGCCCTGGAAACGGCCAGGGCTTTCGAGCAGTACATCAATACCAATACCCGCCCCTACCGGGCGGCGGCCCACGGCGACGCCGACAAGGCAGCGCTGAAGATCGTTTATAAAGAAGTAAAATAATACAACACTGCCGCTCAACGGAGAACCCATGCCTATCAGCCCTTACGCCGGAAAGAACCTGCCCAAAGAACTGCTCACGGACATCCCCAGGCTGCTGGAGGCCTATTACAAGGAGAAACCCGACCACGCCGACCCGGGCCAGCGCATAGCTTTCGGCACGTCTGGCCACCGCGGCAGCTCCTTCGCCCGCACCTTCAACGAGGACCATATCCTGGCCGTCACGCAGGCCATCTGCGACTACCGCCGCAAGGCGGGCGTGGACGGGCCGCTGTATATGGGTATGGATACGCACGCGCTGTCGGCGCCGGCTTTCGAAACGGCGCTGGAGGTGCTGGCGGGCAACGGCGTTACGGTGATGATAGACTCGTCGGGCGGCTACACGCCCACGCCCTCGCTGTCGCGCGCCATCCTGGCCTGGAATACCGGCCGCAAGAGCGGCCTGGCCGACGGCATACTGATAACCCCTTCGCATAACCCGCCCGCCGACGGCGGCTTCAAGTACAACCCGCCCTCCGGCGGCCCGGCCGGTCCCGAGATCACCGGCGTGATACAGGACCTGGCCAACGCCCAGCTGGCCGCCGGCCTCTCCGGCGTCAGGCGCCTGCCGCTGGACCAGGCCAGGAAGGCCTCGACGACCAGAACCTACGACTATACCAGCGAATACGTGAACGGCCTGGGCGGCGTGATAGACCTGCCGGCCATCAAGGCCGCCGGCGTGCGCATAGGCGTGGACCCGCTGGGCGGCTCCGGCGTGGCCTACTGGGCCCCCATAGCCGAGCGCTACGGCCTGGACATGACCATAGTGAGCGACGCGGTGGACAAGTCCTTCGCCTTCATGACGGCCGACTGGGACGGCAAGATCCGCATGGACCCGTCGTCGCCCTACGCCATGCAGCGCCTGATAGGCCTCAAGGACCGCTACGACGTGGGCTTCGGCTGCGACACGGACTACGACCGCCACGGCATAGTGACGCCGGCGGGCCTGCTGCCGCCCAACCATTACCTGTCGGCGGCCATCCATTACCTGTTCCAGAACCGCCCCCGCTGGCGGGCGGACGCGGCTGTTGGCAAGACGGCGGTCTCCAGCAGCATGATAGACCGCGTGGCGGCGGGCCTGGGCCGGCGGCTCTGCGAGGTGCCGGTGGGCTTCAAGTGGTTCGTGGACGGGCTGCTCGACGGCAGCTTCGGTTTCGGCGGCGAGGAGAGCGCGGGCGCCTCCTTCCTGCGCTTCGACGGCGGCCCGTGGAGCACCGACAAGGACGGCATCATCCTGGCGCTGCTCTCGGCCGAGATCACCGCGAAGATGGGCAAGGACCCGGCCAAGGTTTACAAGGACCTGACCGCGAAATACGGCGAGCCTTTCTACCGGCGGCAGGACGCGCCGGCCACGCCGGAGATGAAGAAGCTCCTCAAGGGCCTCACGCCCGAGAAGTTCCCTTTCAAGGAGCTGGCGGGGGAGAAGATAGAGAGCGTGCTCAACAGGGCCCCGGCCAACGACGAACCGCTGGGCGGCGTGAAGGTGAACACCGCGGGCGGCTGGTTCGCCGCGCGGCCCTCGGGCACGGAGAACGTGTACAAGATATACGCCGAGAGCTTCCGCGGCGAAGAGCACCTGGGCCGCATC
>MGTZ01000017.1:0-1407 GCA_001799715.1 Elusimicrobia bacterium GWB2_63_16
TCTCATTGAACTGCTTGCAGAAGTCCATGATGTTGACGCCGTGCTGGCCGAGGGCGGGACCGACGGGGGGCGCGGGATTGGCGGCGCCGGCCGGGATCTGGAGCTTTATGAACGTTTTGATCGCTTTAGCTTTAGCCATAGTATTAATAAGGAATATAGATCCTTAAGGTCTCCTTTCTGATTCTGTCCTCGTCCGGACGGCCGCGTAACACGGGCGCCCCGCAGCCGCCTGAAGCTGGCGGCCTTGGATTTAGACTTTCTCTACCTGCAGAAAATCGAGCTCCACCGGGGTGGGGCGGTCGAACACGGTGACGGTGACGCGGAGCTTGGCTTTCTGCTCGTTGACGTCCTCCACCATGCCCATGAAATGCTTGAACGGCCCTTCGATGATGCGCACATTCTCGCCCTTCTCGAACTGCACCGCGGGCTTGGGCTTCTCGGCGCTGGTGGAGTTCACCAGTTCGAGGATCTGCTGCACCTCGGCGTCGTCCATCGGCACGGGCTTGGGGTCGCCGAGGAAGCCGCTGACGCCCTGCACGCCGCGGATGGCCCAGTAGGTGTTGTTGTCCAGCTCCATGCTGACGAGCACGTAGCCGGGGAAAAATTTGCGTTTGGAAACTTTCTTCTGGTTGTTCTTGACCTGCATCACGTCCTCGGTGGGGATGAGGACCTGCGCTATGCGGCCGGCGAACTCGTTGTTCTCGATCTTGGCGTGCAGCGTCTTGTAGACGCGCTCTTCGAAACCGGTGCGGGTGTGGATTACGTACCAGGCTTTATCTGACATTTAGCGGCCTCCCAGGATGGCCTTAAGGAAGGCGGTCAGGCCGAAGTCCACCACGCTTATGTAGATGGAGATCAGCACGACCACGAAGCTGACCGCTACCGTCGAGCGGACGACGTCCTTGCGGCCGAGCCACGTGACCTTGGTCAGTTCTTCGTATACTTCTTTGAGAAAGCCGGTTATTTTGTTCATAGTTCTCGAAATCTGGCGGGAGCGGAAGGAATCGAACCTTCAGTTGCGGTTTTGGAGACCGCTGGTTTACCGTTAACCGACGCTCCCACTGAAGAGATCAGGACTTAACTTCCTTGTGCGCGGTCTGCTTGCCGCAGGCCCGGCAGAACTTGTTCAGTTCGATCTTGAATTCCTTCTTCTTGCCCCTGGCCATATGGTAGTTCTTGTTCTTGCAGACCGTGCAGCCCAGGGTTATGTGTATTCTGTCACCCATAATTAGTTCTCCGTAAAAATCGGACGGCGGCGGCCGGGGTCCCGGCCGCTCGCCGCCTCGCCGATTATTCTATGATCTCGCTCACTACGCCCGAGCCCACGGTGTGGCCGCCTTCGCGGATAGCGAAGCGCAGACCCTTTTCCATGGCGATGGCGGATATCAGGTCGACGGTCATCTCGGC
>MGTZ01000017.1:1445-5249 GCA_001799715.1 Elusimicrobia bacterium GWB2_63_16
GCCCGCCCTCTTCCTTCGTCAGGATGTAGACCTCGCCCTTGAACTTCTTGTGGGGCGTGCAGCTCTTCGGGGCAGCCAGCACCTGGCCGCGCTCGATCTGCGTCTTGTCGATGCCGCGCAGCAGGATACCGACGTTGTCGCCGGCCTGGCCCTGGTCCAGCAGCTTGCGGAACATCTCTATGCCGGTAGCCACGGACTGCTGGGTGTCTTTCAGACCCACGATCTCGAGGGCGTCGCCGACCTTGACGATACCGCGCTCGATGCGGCCGGTGGCCACGGTGCCGCGGCCGGTGATGGAGAACACGTCTTCGACGGCCATCAGGAACGGCTTGTCGGTCTCGCGCTTCGGCTCCGGGATAGCGGTATCAAGCGCTTCCAGCAGCTTGGCGATGGCGGGCACGCCCAGCGGACCCTGGTCGCCTTCCATGGCTTTCATGGAGGAACCGCGGATCACGGGGATCGTCGCGCCGGGGAATTCGTACTTGGTCAGCAGGTCGCGGATCTCGACTTCAACGAGGTCCAGCAGTTCGGCGTCGTCGACCAGGTCGCACTTGTTGAGGAACACGACGAGGTGAGGAACGTTGACCTGGCGGGCGAGCAGCACGTGCTCCTTGGTCTGGGGCATCGGGCCGTCGGCGGCGGAGACCACGAGGATCGCGCCGTCCATCTGCGCGGCGCCGGTGATCATGTTCTTAACATAGTCGGCGTGGCCGGGGCAGTCGATGTGCGCGTAGTGGCGGTTCGCGGTCGAGTACTCGACGTGCGAAACGGCGATGGTGACGGTCTTGGAGTCGTCGCGGACCGTGCCGCCCTTGGTGATCTCGGCGTAGGACTTCAGGTTGGCCAGGCCCTTCTCGGACTGGACCTTGACCAGAGCGGTGGTCAGAGTGGATTTGCCGTGGTCGACGTGGCCGATGGTACCCACGTTAACGTGCGGCTTGGTGCGGTCGAACTTTGCTTTTGCCATTTGTTGCTCCTTAGTGTTTTGCTTGCTTTTTAACCCGCCGGCTTTGCCGACCGGCGGGCAAATCGTTACTTGCTCTCGGCCTCGGCGGCGGCGGTGCGCGTCTCGATAACCGACTTGGCTATGTTCGGCGGCACTTCCTCGTAGTGGCTGGGCTCCATGGTGAAGGAGGCGCGGCCCTGCGAGATGGAACGAACGGCGGTGGAATAGCCGAACATCTCGGAGAGCGGCACGGTGCCCTTCACGGCGCGCGCGTTGCCGCGGCTGCCCATCTCGTTGATCTTGGCGCGGCGGCTCGAGAGGTCGCCTATGACGTCACCCATGTTGGCTTCGGGGGTGACCACCTCGATCTTCATGATGGGTTCCATCAGGTACGGGGTGGCCTTGCGGCAGGCGTCCTTGAACGCCATGGCGCCGGCGATCTTGAAGGCGATTTCGGAGGAGTCCACGTCGTGGAAGGAGCCGTCGAACAGCGTCACTTTCACGTCCACCACGGGGAAGCCGGCCATCACGCCGGCGTCGAGCGCCTCGCGCACGCCTTTTTCCACGGCGGGGATGAATTCCTTGGGGATGCGGCCCTGCTTGATGTTGTCGATGAACTCGAAACCCTTGTTCATCTCCTGGGGCTCGACGGTGATCCACACGTGGCCGTACTGGCCGCGGCCGCCGGACTGGCGGATGAACTTGCCTTCCTGCTCCACCTTCTTCTTGATGGACTCGCGGAAAGCCACCTGCGGGCGGCCCACGTTGGCCTGCACGTTGAACTCGCGGCGGAGGCGGTCCACGATGATGTCCAGGTGGAGTTCGCCCATGCCGGAGATGATGGTCTGGCCGGTCTCTTCGTCGGTCTTGATACGGAAGGTCTGGTCCTCTTCGGCGAGGCGGCCCATGGCCAGGCCCATCTTCTGCTCGTCCTCTTTGGACTTGGGCTCGATGGAGATCTGGATGACGGGCTCGGGGAAGGTGATACCTTCGAGGATCACGGGATTGTCGGGATCGCAGATGGTCTCGCCCACGGTGGCGCTCTTGATGGCCACGGTGGCGGCGATGTCGCCGGCGCCGATCTCCTTGATCTCTTCGCGCTTGTTGGCGTGCATGCGCAGGATGCGGCCGATGCGCTCGGTGTTCTTCTTGCGGCCGAAGTACACCGTGTCGCCGGGCTTAAGGGTGCCGGAGTACACGCGGAAGAAGGTCAGCTTGCCGACGAACGGGTCGGGCTGGATCTTGAAGAGCAGCGCGCAGAAGGGGTCCTTCGGGTCGGGCTTGCGGATCACGTCCTCGCCGGTGAAGGCGTGCTTGCAGGTCAGCGGCGGGATGTCGAGCGGGCTCGGCAGGAAGTCGATGACGGCGTCGAGCATGGGCTGCACGCCCTTGTTCTTATAGGAGGAGCCGCACAGCACGGGGAAGAACTTATTGGCCAGGGTACCGCGGCGGATGGCGGCCTTGAGCTCCGGCACGGAGAATTCGGTCTGGCCGTTCAGGAACTTCTCGGCGATCGCGTCGTCGAAATCGGCGATCTTCTCGATGAGGTGGGTGCGGTACTTTTCGGAGATCTCCTTCATGTCGGCGGGGATCTCGACTTCGTCGAAGTGCGCGCCCAGGTCGTCGCCGACCCAGATCAGGGCCTTCATCTTGACCAGGTCCACGAGGCCCTTGAAGGTCTCGGTGACGCCGATCGGAAGCTGTATGGGGGCGGCGTTGGCGCCCAGTTTTTCCACGATGGACTCGGCGGACATATAGAAGTCGGCGCCGATGCGGTCCATCTTGTTGACGTAGGCGACGCGGGGCACGTGGTACTTGTCGGCCTGGCGCCACACGGTCTCGCTCTGGGGCTCCACGCCCTGCACGCCGTCGAACACGGTCACGGCGCCGTCGAGCACGCGCAGCGAGCGCTCCACCTCGGCGGTGAAGTCCACGTGGCCGGGGGTGTCGATGATGTTGACGGTATGGCCGTCCCACTGGGTGGAAATGGCGGCGGCCGTGATGGTTATGCCGCGCTCGCGCTCCTGGGGCATCCAGTCGGTGGTGGTGGTGCCGTCGTGCACCTCGCCGATCTTGTGGGATTTGCCCGTGTAGTAAAGTATGCGCTCGGTCGTGGTGGTTTTACCCGCGTCGATGTGAGCGATGATGCCGGTGTTGCGTACTTTGCGGAGGTCGAGTTCTGCCATATTTTCCTTGCTGCTTTATAATTTTGGGGCCAGGCGGCCGGTTTCCCGGCTGCCTGGCGGAACCTCACCGGAGGATCTGGATTACCAGCGGTAATGAGCGAAGGCCCTGTTGGCTTCCGCCATTCTGTGGGTGTCTTCGCGCTTCTTGAAGGCGGCGCCTTCTTTCTTCCACGCGAGGAGCAGCTCTTCGGCCAGGTGCTCGGCCATCGGGCGGCCCTTGCGGGTGCGCGCGGCGGAGAGTATCCAGCGCATCGCCAGCGTGGCGGAGCGGGCCGGGCGGACTTCGATCGGCACCTGGTAGTTGGCGCCGCCGACGCGGCGGGCCTTTACTTCGAGGAGCGGGCGCACGTTCTCGATGGCTTTCGTGAACACGGCCAGCGCGTCCTCTTTGGTCTTCTCGGCGATGATGTCGAGGGCGCCGTACATGATGCGCTCGCCCACGATCTTCTTGCCCTGGAAGTTGATCCTGTTGATCATCCGCGCCAGGAGCACGGAGTTATATTTAAACTCCGGCGGCGGAGCGTCACGGCGTTCGCGGGGCTTTAAACCTTTTCTAGGCATAGTAGTTTATCCAATCCTTATTATTTTATCGACGTTACTTGGAAGCTTCGTGACCTTTGCGGCCGGGCTTCTTCTCGCCCTTCGGGCGCTTGGTGCCGTAGCAGGAGCGGC
>MGTZ01000018.1:0-7360 GCA_001799715.1 Elusimicrobia bacterium GWB2_63_16
CATATACTCGTCCATACCCGGCGTAAGGCTGGATAAGGCGGACCTTACCGGCGCAGTATTCTTTGCAGTGGACGCGTACTGGACACAGCTGTCCGAGGCTGTAATGACTGGAGCCTGGGTGGAGAATTCCACTTTCGGCTACAGCAACTTCAATCGCGTTCAGATGCAGAAGGGCTCGTTTAGGGGCGTTATGCTTTACGGCGTGCAGATGGCTTTCGCCAACCTCGACGGGATCGATATGCGGGGGTGCGCCATGTACGGCGACGGAGCGTCGATGGAAGGCACATCCCTGATAGGCGCTGACCTGCGCAACGCCTATTTCACCAACTACGAGGCGTATGGCGGCAGCGATAATACCACTAACTTCGGGGGAACGGTCCTGCGCGACGCCGTCTACAATGAAAAGAGCCGGTTCCCGTTCAACGGGGACGAAGCTGTTAAAAGAGGCATGATACTGCGCCCAGGGGAGTATTGAGGCCGGATATGGTGACACACAACTTAATTGCAATTAAGTTGTGTGTCACCGTAATGTTGTCCCGCCTCATAGCCGCTCCTAAGCAGGGTGGTCCCTGCGGATAGGGCATATGCCTCAGGCGGATGCCCCGCTGTCTGGATATCATAGTTGCCGTGGTTTTAACCGGCGGCGCGGGTCCTCTTCCCGTTTACCCGACCCGAAGAGAGCCCCGCGCCGTCGGCCTTATTTTCAGGCTTTGATTGAAATATGTTCGCCACTTCTGCTCTTTACCTGATTCTTCCCGCCGACCCGGTCGCGCGCCGGGTCCGGGACGAATTTGTCCCGGGGGAGATGCCACGCTGAAATGAGTATAGCCGCCGCTGCCAAACCTTTATCCGCGTCCTTGCGGCGCTGCCGGCCCGGCCGCGTTATGTTGGAATTGGTGCTGCCGGAGAGCGTCGTTGCCGGGATATGCTCGTTCTCCGCCGGCGCGCGGATGGGAGAGGCTGCCGCACGGCCGCTGAATAGTGAGCACTTGTCTGCGTTGCTCGCCGACATACTGGGCGCGAAGCCTCCGCTCGGTAATGCTGAAGGGGAATTGAGCATCTGCGCGGAATCCCAAGTGATCAGATTCGGCGGAGAGGTGATAGATAACCTGACAGGCCGCGAGTTCGACCTGCTCAATTTTCTGGTGAGTGAAAGCCCCAGGATCTTCTCCAGGGCGGGGATCATTCTCAAGGCCTGGAAAACAGTAGCGGTGGAGAACCTTGTGGATACACATATATACAACTTGCGCCGCAAACTGCCTCCCGCGCTGGCCGCGCGCCTGCAATCCGTCCCCGGCAGGGGATTTCGGTATCTCGCCACCGTGGAATTCTGAAAGGGCTGCGATGAAACATTTTACCTTTGCGGCAGCTTCTGCGGGAGGTTGCCGGAAAAACCGGGGCAAAAGCCGGAATGTTGACCGGTTTGTGTGTATTGTGGTACTGTGATACCACAATGCCAGAACAAAAGAGAGCGGGATATGATACTGTTGAAGAGGCTGGCCGTGGTGAGTTTCGCATGGTAATAAGCGGTTGGGGGCAATAGCAGCTCCATGGTACCGAAAATAAGGAGGCGGTAATGAAAAACCTGTTTATACTGAACGAGCAGCCTTATGGCGGTGAGAAAAGCTATAACGGCTTGCGGCTGGCCGTATCTTTAGCTAAGGGCCAGGGAGAGCAGATACGCGTGTTCCTGATGGGCGACGCGGCCCCTTGTGCCGTGAAGGGTCAAAAAACTCCGCAGGGCTATTACAACATCGAGCATATGCTCAGATTAGTGAGCAAGCAGGGCGGCGAAGTAAGCGTTTGCGGCTCCTGCATGGATGCGCGCGGCATTACCGATGAAATGTTGTCCGAAGGAGCAAAGCGCGGTACCATGGCAATCCTTACGGAATGGACCGCCTGGTCCGACAAGGTTCTGGTGTTCTAGCACTTCGTTAGCCTTTGCCGTGACCTTATCCCGGAATTAGGACGCGTATCCGGATTTGGCGGATTTAGGTATAATGCGAGCAGGGGTGTTTTATGAGTGAAAATTCCGTAACATTGTTTTCCTTTCTCGGGCTAAAAAGTCTTTCAGATAAGGCCTTCCTGCTGCTGGCGGCGTTGTTCTCTTCCACTTTGGTCTGCCTGGTGACCGGGGGGCAGACCGCGCTCTACCTTAAACGCATTTCCCCCGCGGTGGACGTGGCCGGGCGGCAGCGCATGCTGACGCAGCAGATGCTGGCCAGGGCGCACATGCTGGGCATCGCCCCGGACCAGGCCGCGCGGGAAGGCAGGCAGAGCCTGCTGGAATTCGACGAAGCGCTGCGCGCGCTCAGACACGGCGGGATGGCGGCCGGGGTGCCGCTCCTTCCGGCGCCGGCGCAAGTGAGTCCGCAACTGACAGATCTTGAGGCTGCCTGGAGCGCCTTCAGGCCGGAATTTCAATGGCTTCTTGAGAACTCTGCCCGGCACAACACCCCGGCTTCCAAAGAGCGCCTTCGCCGGCTTACCGAGGCAGCGGAGCGCCAGTCGGCCGCAGCCCAGGCCATTACCGGGGCCCTGCGCGGTTCAGCAATGGGCCGCGTCCACTCCGTACTCCTGTTGTTCCTCGTGCTGGCCGCGGCAACGGCGGCCCTGTTTTACTTTTCGGTCGCGCTGCTGCACAGGCGGCTGCTGGCCCCGGTGGAAGAACTGGCGGTGGCCGCCAGGGATTTCGGGGCCGGGGCGGCCGTTACCTTCCCGGCCGGCGACGGGGACGACGAGATAGGCGAGCTGCAAAGGGCGTTCAGCGTGACGGCCGCCGCCGTGGCCAGGGACAGGAAGGCGCGGGAGATCACTGCCGCCCTGCTGACGCTGGGGATCGCCGACGATTCCGTAGATGTCTTCTTGGGCAAGGCCCTTGATATAATCTTCGCCATACCCTGGCTTACCGCGGAGCCGCGCGGGGCAGTTCTCCTGCGCGATGAGGTCTCGGGAACTCTCTCGGTGAAGGCTTTGCGCGGCCCGCAAGGCGCGCCTAAACCCGATTGCGACGCCCTTCCCGCCGGCCGCTGCCTCTGCGGCCGGGCCGCCGCTACTGGGGCCACCGTCTTCGCCGGCAATCTGGACGAGCGCCACGAGGTAACCTATGCCGGGATACAGCCCCACGGCCACTACTGCGTGCCGATGAGGCACGGTGGCAAGGTCACCGGCGTGCTCAATATCTACCTGGAGGCCGGCCACCGCCGCGACGAAGCCGAGGTCTCGCAACTTGAGAATATCGCCGGGCTGCTGGCCTCGATAGTGGAGAGAAAACGCCTAATATCCGACAGCGCGAGGATGTCGGAAATAATCCGGCAGTCCTCCGAGGCCATCTTTATTACCGGTACCGACGGGAAAATAGCCTACGTGAACGAGGCCTTTGAAAGGGCCACCGGATTCCCCGCGACGGAAGCCATAGGCAAAAAACCGAACCTGCTCAAGAGCGGGGAGCATGCCCCAGAGTACTATACCGAAATGTGGACGAACATGCAGAGAGGAGTTCCCTGGAGCGGGCGGATAGTGAACAGGAAGAAGGACGGGACATTCTACACTGTCCAGGCGAATATCTTCCCCATAAAGTCCGGCGACGGGGAGGCGGTGTCGTACGTGAGCATGCAACAGGACATTTCGCCGCTGGCACTGATGGAGGAGCAGTTGCGCCAGGCGCAGAAAATGGAGGCCGTAGGCCGGCTGGCCGGAGGGGTTGCGCACGATTTTAACAATATCCTTATGGCTATAGATTGCTACGCAAGGTTCCTTGCGCCCGCCCTGCGCGGTAACGCGCAGGCCGGGGAGGACCTGGCGGAGGTGCATAAAGCCGTGTCCCAGGCCACCGGCATAACCCGCCAGCTCCTGGCTTTCAGCCGCAAGCAGAAGGCCCTGTTCCAGCCGCTCAAGCTGGGCAGCGCGGTGCTGGAGAACGAGAAAATGCTCAGGCGGATGCTGGCGGAAGGGGTTACCCTCAAGATCAGCGCGGCGCAGGACGCCGGGACCATCAAGGCCGACCCCGGCCAGCTGGCCCAGGTGCTTATGAATCTGCTGGTCAACGCCAGGGACGCCATGCCCGGCGGCGGGGAGATCTGCGTGGACGTGCTGCGCCAGAGCCTTCCCTCCGCGGTGCTGACGCCTTTGGGGGAAATACCGGCCGGGGAATACTCCGTGCTCTCCGTGCATGACGCGGGCTGCGGCATGGACGCCTCCACGCTCTCCAAGATCTTCGACCCTTTCTTCACCACCAAGCCGAAAGGCAAAGGGACGGGGTTGGGCCTCTCCATAGTGCACGGCATAGTGCAGGGCCACGGCGCCCACTTGACCGTGGCCAGCCGGCCGGGGCAGGGAACCACTTTCACGCTGTATTTCCCGCTTCTGCCGGAGACGGCGGAACAGGCCTCCGTCGCGGCCGCCCCCGCCCCGGTCCCGGCGGCCATCCCCGCGGGAACAACGGTGTTCCTGGCCGAGGACGACCCCACGGTGATAGCCTCGCTTACGCGGATGCTGAGGGCGCTGGGCGCCGAGGTAGAGCCTTTCCAGGAACCGGCAAAACTGCTGGAGTTCACGGCGGGATTCCCCGGGAAGCCGCAGTTGCTCCTGACGGACATAGTAATGCCGGGCATGGACGGGTTCGCCCTGGCCGAAGAGTTCATGCGGCTTAAGCCGGGAACCCCCGTAATATATATGTCCGGTTATACTGACCCGGACGTGTTCCGGGGCCGCCTGGACCAGCCGGGCATCATTTTTCTGTATAAACCTTTCAGCCCGGAGCAACTGGTTGAAACGCTGGGGAGAGCCCTCGCGGCCGGACAGGCGGCCTGAAGGCGTGGCGGTATTTTGCGGGAGGTTAATTCATGATGCGGGAATTGAAAACATTCTTGACGCTGGCGGCGGCCGTTTTCCTGGCGGAAACTCTGATAATGCTGTTCATAAGTTCCTTCGACAGCGGTTCTTTGCTCATCAACGCCGTTACCGACGCACTGCTGCTCACGGTAGTGCTGGCCCCGCTGCTGTACGTGCTGACCGCCCGGCAGTTGCAGCGCCTCCGCCGGGAACAGACCGACCTGGAGAATATCGGGAAAACCAACCGCCTTGTGTTGGAATCCCTCGGCGAGGGGATCTACGGCGTGGACCTGGAAGGCAACACCATTTTTCTGAACAAAGAGGCCGAGCGGATACTCGGTTACTCCCTGGCCGAACTTTCAAGCAAGCATTCTCACGAAGTGTTCCATTACGCCAGGCCGGACGGGGCGGAATACCCCTCGCACGACTGCCATATCTACGCCACGGCGCACGACGGCAGGGTGCGCCGCGTCACGGACGAGGTTTTCTGGCGGAAGGGCGGCACGCCGGTCCCGGTGGAATATATCGCCACGCCCATCTGGCAGGACGGCGCGCTGGCCGGGGCAGTAGTGGCTTTTGCGGACATCACGGAGCGCCTGCGCATAGCCAAAGAACTCAAGACGGCTAAAGAGGCCGCCGAAGCCGCCAACAGGGCTAAAAGCGAATTCCTGGCCACCATGAGCCATGAGATCCGGACCCCCATGAACGCCATTATCGGCATGGGAGAACTGCTGGAGGAAACCGCCCTGGACAAAGAACAGGCGCAATATGTGCGCGTGTTCAAGTCCGCCGGCGAAAGCCTGCTGGACCTGATTAACGATATATTGGACTTTTCCAAGATTGAATCCGGGAGGATAGACCTGGAGCAGGAGGATTTCGACCTGGAGGACCTGGTGGGGAGGACCTGCGAGTTCCTGGCGCTGCGCGCGCATAAGAAGGGCCTGGAGCTGAGTTACGAGCTCGACGACGATGTCCCAGCCATGGTAAAAGGCGATCCGGTAAGGACGCGGCAGGTACTGGTTAACCTGCTGGGCAACGCCATTAAATTCGTGGAAAAAGGAGAGATCTCCCTGCATGTGAGCCGCCGGGAAATCGGCCGCGGCGGAGTGTGGCTGGTTTTCGCGGTAAAAGATACCGGCATAGGCATACCGGAGGACAAGATAAGCGCCATCTTCGACCGATTCACGCAGGCGGATTCTTCTACCACCCGCAAATACGGCGGCACGGGCCTGGGGCTGAGCATTTCTAAAAAGCTGGCGCTGCTTATGGGCGGCGATATAATAGCGGAAAGCCGGCCCGGCAAAGGCAGCACTTTTTTCTTTACCGCGCAATACCTGGAGTCCGACGCCAAGGCGGTTCCCGCCGCCGCCGCGGAGCCGGCGGAATTGAAAGGGCTGAACGCCCTGGTGATAGATGATAATACCACCAACAGGATGATCCTGAAGGAACTGCTGGTTAAATGGGGGCTGGCAGTGACCGAAGCCGAGGACGGACCCTCCGGTCTGGCGGCCCTGCAGGCGGCGGCCAGCGCCGGCCAGCCGTTCAGGCTTGTGCTGCTGGATTATTTCATGCCCGGGATGGACGGTATAGAGGTGGCCCGGCGCCTGAAGGGCAGCCCCCAGGTTTTTAACGGGATAATCCTCATGCTTACCTCCGACAGCCGCGGCAGCGACGTTTCGCGCGCCAAACAGATGGGGATAGCGGAATACCTGGTAAAACCGGTAAAAAAACGCGAATTGAAAGAAGCCATCCTGCTGGCCATAGGCAAGAGCAAACCCTCCGCAGCGCCGGCGGCCGCGCCGGCGGCGGACAGGCTGCGCCCGGCGCGGCTGCTGTTGGCCGACGACGCGGAAGACAACCGGATGATAATAAGCACATTTCTGAGATCCTCCAGTGTGGTCCTGGACACCGCCGTGAACGGGCAGGAGGCGGTGGAAAAGTTCACCGCCGGGAAATACGACCTGGTGCTGATGGACATGCAGATGCCGGTAATGGACGGCCGGGAGGCGGCCGCTAAGATACGCGCCTGGGAGAAGGAGAACGGCCGCGACCCCACGCATATTATCGCTTTCACGGCTTCGGCGCTGAAAGAGGAGATAGACAAGGCCCTGGCGGCGGGCTGTGATTCCTTCCTTACCAAGCCGGTGAAGAAAGCGGCCTTCCTGAAAGTCCTGGGCGAACTGCTGGGGTATGCGTGAGCGCACGGAGGAACTATGGCCGCATATAGAGTGAGTATAGATCCGGACTTCAGGGACCTTGTCCCGGGATACCTGGAGAAGAAGCGCGGCGAGTTGCCCGCTTTTCGAGCTTTCCTGGCCGCGCGGGACCTGGCCGCGCTGGGCGCGGCGGGACATAAGCTGGTAGGGGCAGGGGGAGGCTACGGTTTTGACCGGCTTACGGAAATAGGCAGAAAGCTGGAAGACCTTTCACGCGCCGGGGACGCGCAGGGGCTCGCCGGCTGTCTGGCTGAACTCGAGGACTATCTGCAAAACCTCGAAGTTGTATATGAGTAGGCGGTGTTATAAAC
>MGTZ01000018.1:7377-32336 GCA_001799715.1 Elusimicrobia bacterium GWB2_63_16
TCCTTTTTGTGGTGGATGATGACATGGGGATACAGTTCCGCAATAAGGCGGCCCGCGAGATACTGTCCGAGGACGTCCCTTACCCCAGGAAACTGGGCGACGTGGTGCGTTGCATACACAGTACAGAAAGTCGCGAGGGTTGCGGGCACGGCCCGAACTGCGTCAAGTGCGTAGTCAGGAACAGCGTGGCCGAGGCTTTTTCCGGGAAACACGTACACAGAAAACGGACCATATACGAGTTTTACAGGGGCACTCGCAAGGTTTCGGTGCCCCTGCTTATAACGGCTTCCCCGCTCAATATCAAAGGCAAACAGCTTTCCATCCTCATCTTGGAGGATATCGCGGAGCTGACGGAGGCCCGGGGCCTGTTGCCTATCTGCGCCAATTGCAAGAAGATACGCAACGAGGCCGATTACTGGGAAACGGTGGAGACTTATATAGGCGACCACCTGGCGGACGTGAAGTTCTCCCATGGCCTGTGTCCAAAATGCATGATAAAACTCTACGATGTTGACCCGGAATCCCTGTAACAGTGCGGGCCTGCCCCGGTTTTTATAAGCCATGAAAATACTTATAGTTGACGATGATGGCTTACCGGCAGACAGGTGGCGCGCTGCGGGCATGATCCTGTAACCCTCCTGGACAGCGCCAGGGTGCTGAAAGTGATAGAAGCCGAGCGGATACAGGTGGTTATCAGCGACTGGATGATGCCGGATCTGAGCGGGCTGGACCTGGTAAAGGCTTTGCGCGCCGGGCCCGCGAACCGGCCCTACGTGTATTTTATGCTGCTGACCGGGGAGAAGCTAGGCAATATCAACTTCATGGCTGCCATGGACGCCGGGGCCGACGACTACCTGGAAAAGCCCGCGAACGGCGACCTTCTAAGGGTGCGCCTGCGCGTGGCGGAAAGGATCTTAAGGCTCGGTACCGAGGTTAATGTGCTCAAGGACTTGATCCCCGTCTGCTCGCACTGCCGGCGGGTGCGCGCGACGACCAGGCCTACGAGAGCCTGGAGTTATATATCTCTAAGAATTCCTCCACGAAGTTCTCCTACGGTATTTGCCCGGATTGCCTCGCGAAGTATTATCCGCAATATAAGTAACCGCGCCAGCTCCCGCGCGCCGCGGGGAGGCGCTCCGGATTAAAAATCCCTGTTCTTGACCGCCCGTGCATCTCCCAGGCTTATCTGCGACCGATGATCGGAGAATCCAGGACCGGGGGCATGATGCTGCCGTAATTTAAAGGACAAGGAATTTTACCGCCAGCACCGCCGCGGCGCCCAGGATGAACCAAAGGCTGGAGGTCCTGGCCTTGCTTATTTCCTGCGTGAGAGAGACGCTCTGCGCCTGCGCGGCGGGTTCTCCCGGCCCGGCGGCGCTGGCCGTTATTTTATACCTGCCCGGCGTCCTGAATTTGTAATGCAGCTGGTACAGGCCCTTCCCGGCGATCTCTTCGGACGCCTGTTCTGCCAATCTTATTGCGCCGCCGTCGGGCCCTTCGCGCTCGATAATAAAGGCGACGGCCGCTCCGGTTACGGGCTTGCCGTCCCGGAGGCGGGCCAGTTTCAGGATGAACCTGGTCTCCCTCCCGGCTGAAATGGGGGGAGCTTCCAGGGAGAGGCTCAGGTCTTTAGCGGCGATCTCCCTTGTCAGGACCTTCGCCGTCTGTTCTTCGCCCGTGCCGCCGACGCCGCGCACGGCCATCATGCAGCCGCCCAGGCTCAGGGCCAGCAGGCCGCCCGCAAGAAATTTCCCAAGGGTGGTTATGCTCATGGTGTTCTGTTCCTTTACGGTCTGGCGTCCGGCAGTACGGTCAAGTTTATTTCCAATGGAGAGGGGAACTCGGGCTGCGCCCTGGCGGCGCCGCGGCCCCCGCCCCCGTGTTTGCCGCCCCCCATCTTGCCGCCGCCGCGGCCGGACATGCCGCCCTGCGGTTTCATCCCGGCCCGGGGACTGTTCTGCCCGGGTTCCCGCGCGGTTGCTTTGATGAATCGCTCCTTCATCTGCTGTTCCAATTCAGCGGAAGTGTAGGCGGTGGTGAAATCCAGGGGTATGCCGTTATCGGCTGTCTTTAGCATGGCCAGCGGTATCTTCAATTCATAGATAGGCACGCGCCCGGGTATTTCCCCGCCGAATTCTATATTTGCCGGCAGGGGGGAAGTGGAAATATTTGTTCCCTCCGCTTTGAGCAGTTCCGGCATTATGGAACCTGACGGCATTCCGTTAGTCAACGGGACGCCGAGGGCGCCGAACGGCAGGCGGAGACCCCAGGTACGGATCTTTGCGTCCGAAAACCAGAGCGTGACATCCTGCCGTATTTCTCCCGTCAGTATGGCCTTGGCGCCGGCCTCATGGGCTGAAACGCTTAAGTAAAGGTTCTCCCCGTCGTTTATGGCCCTGAACCGCAGCCCTGAACTGTCATAAGTCTCCCCTGGGGGCCAGTCGGAGAGCCTGCCGTCCACGGTTATCGGGCTTTGGGTCCAGGAGGCAGGCACCTTGCCGCGCCCCCAGATAGCAGCTTGAGATAAACAGGAACAGAGGTGCAGCAGAGCAGGCAGCAGCACGGACGCCGCCGTTAAAGTGTTCTTCATCTATATGCAACGCCGTCGGGAGCGTTTTTATTGCATGCGTCCCCATCCCCAACACATCTCTAGAAACCGCCAGCCCGCTCTATTACTTTATTACGCTGCTGCGCAATATCCTGCTCAAGGGCGGGGACCGGGCGGCTTTCGTTTTTAAAATATCGGCCCTGGCGTCGATAGTCTTAGTCGCCGGCGCGGCCGCTTACGGCAGATTCAGGCAGACGCTTAATTAGGAGAATGTCTGGCTAAAACAGAAAAGACGGAAAACCTGCGGGGCAAGGCGCTGAAGGCCAAGGCCCTCGTCGGTTACGACGCGGGCGCGGTGGTCAGCCGCACGATCATCCGGAAGCCGGTGGGTACGGTGACCCTCTTCTCGTTCGACAAGGGGCAGGGCTTGAGCGAGCATACCGCTCCCTTTGACGCGATGGCGGAGATACTCGACGGCGAGGCCGAGATCAGGATAGGCCGAAAGTCCGTGAAAGTGAAGGCGGACGAGTTCATCATCATGCCGGCCAACAGGCCCCACGCCCTGCACGCCGCCAAGAAGTTCAAGATGGCGCTTAAGGATAAAGGCGTAGGATTTCAGGCTAAAGCCCTGACGGCTGTTCCTTCCAGGGCTCTTGAGCGAAATAATCGAAGATATTTTTACCTGAAGCATCGCGGCAGGTGCCGTAGAACCCCTTCCAGTCGGGCCCGGCCAGGGCTTTGAGCCCATAGTCGGGGTGGTTGGCCGGCCCGCCGGAGCCCGGGGCGCGCAGTTGCGCGCTGCGCTGGTCCCGAGATATGCGGCCTATAAGATCCAGGCTGTTGGTGACGACCGAACCGGGGCGGCACAGCTGGAGCCCGTTCGGCAGTGTGGTCTTTATATAGGCCTGGCCGCCGTAGCAATCGAAGCGTTTTCCCAGCACCTCGTCGCCGCAGAACGAGTAATCATCCTCGTAGCGCCTGTATACTATCGAACGCAGCCGGTGAGCGGGGACATAGTCCCCGCCGAACATGGGGCGGTCGAAGGCGGCGTCTATGGCCGGGAGATTCTTGTCAAGGCAGGCCTTTATCCGGTCGTAGTCCCCGGCCGAAAAAACCTGCGGGTCGACGAAGATATCCCTCAAATGATGCCTGGCCGGTACGGCTCTGTCCTTGCCGTTCAGAGGGGGGAAAAAGTGAAAGTCAGCCTCCGGTTCCAGAAGGTCTGGGATCTCTATCCTGTTCCTGGCATAAAGTTTGTCCACCTCTACCCGGGGCAGCCCGCTTCTGAGCAGGTAAAGTTTCGGGAAATGGCTCAGCGGCATATCCGGCGGGCCGCGGAATTCGTTGATCTCGAACTGCAGTCGCAGTTCGCCGCAGTCAACGGTCGTTACTGTCTCGTTCACGTTGCGGTAACAGGCGGCGGCCGGGAGCAGCGCCGCTATTCCTAAAAGTCTGAGGAGTTTCATCTTTTTCTTCCGTGTTAACCTGCCAGTCTTACGGCTCAGCCTGCGGCACGGAGGCCGGGAAAGACCTTACTGCCGCCGGCCTATCTGCCTGCGGGCACCGGGGTTTCTTCGCGGCTCAGGCGGCGATATTCTCCCGGCGCCAGGTCGCCCAGCGACAGCGTGCCGAAAGAGACGCGTTTGAGCGCGCTGACCTCGTGGCCGATGGCGGCGAAGAGCCGCCGTATCTCGCGGTTCTTGCCTTCGGTGAGTTCCACCATTAAATGGGTTTCCCTGCCGCTGCCTTTGCGCAGCGTCAGGCGGGAGGGTTTGAGCAGCTCGCCCTCGTCCATCACGCCCGCCGCCGCCCTGGCGAGTTCCTCGGGCGTGACCAGGCCCCTGACCGTCACCGAATAGACGCGCACTATGGCGCTGGCCGGATCGGTCAGCCAGGCCGACAGCCGCGTGTCGTTGGTCAGGATCAGCAGGCCGGTGGTGGCCATGTCCAGGCGGCCCACCGGGTGCAGGTTGCGCAGTTCGGGGGGGAGCAGGTCGAAGACGGTCTTGCGGCCCTTCTCGTCGGAGCGGGTGGTGACCACGGAGGCCGGCTTGTTGAGGATGATGGTGGTCCAGGGGTCGCGCGCCAACGCCTGGCCGTCCACGGCGAAGCGGTCGGTCTCGGGCGTGACCGGGAACTGGGGGTCGGTGACGGTGCGGCCGTTGACCTTCAGGCGGCCGGCGACGGCCCAGTCCCGGGTCTGGCTGCGCGAGGCTATGCCCAGCTTGGACAGCGCGCGCTCGAGCGGGACTTTCCCTTTGTTTCTTTCCATACTTCAATTATAGCGAATACGGGGGCCGGGTTGACTTCTATTTGGCAATTTGGCAAAATAGGATAATATGAAACAGGACCTGAAGAAACTTTACGAGGGGCAGGCCGCGGTGCTGAAAGCCCTGGCGCACCCCACCCGCCTGTTGATACTGAACTCCCTGAAGAAGAAAGAGACCTGCGTCTGCGAACTGCGCGACCAGGTCGGCGACGACATCTCCACCGTGTCCAAGCACCTGCTGGTGCTGAAGACCGCCGGCCTGGTGGCCGCCCGCCGCGAGGGGAACTGGCTGCACTACCGCCTCACCTGCCCCTGCGTGCTGGACTTCACCCGCTGCCTGGCCGGCCTGGAGCGCAAGAATGTTTAAGCCCGTGCAGCTCTTCGCGGACTGGCTGGTCCACGGCGTTTTCGGCCTCGGCCGGGAGACGCTCGCCGGGGGCGCCGTGAACTTCTTCGTCTTCGACACGATCAAGATCTTCCTGCTGCTCGCGGCCATAATCTACGCCGTCTCCGTAATGCGCACCTTCCTGCCGCCGTCGCGGGTGCGCGACATCATCCTTAAGAAGAAGCGCTTTACCGCCCACCTGTGGGCCGCCGGCCTCGGCATAGTGACGCCTTTCTGCACCTGCAGCGCCATACCGCTGTTCCTGGGCTTCATACAGACGGGCATACCGCTCGGCGTCACCTTTTCGTTCCTGGTGGCCTCGCCGATGATAAACGAGGTGGCCCTGGTGATGCTGTTCGGTATGTTCGGCTTTAAGATAGCCGCGCTTTACGCCGCCAGCGGCTTCGTCCTGGCGGTGCTGTCGGGCCTGCTCATAGGGCGCCTGCGGCTGGAGGGGCTGCTGGAGGGCTTCGACCAGACCAAGCGCGTGCAGAACGCGGTGCTGGGTGCGGAGATGGCCTGGAGCGAGCGCCGCGCCTACGCGAAAGACTATACGCTCGATATTCTGAAGAAGGTCTGGCCTTACGTGCTCATCGGCATAGGCGTCGGGGCGTGGATACACGGCTACGTGCCGCAGGACCTGCTGGCGCGCTGGGCGGGCGCGGACAAATGGTACGCGGTGCCGCTGGCGACCCTCGTCGGCATACCGCTGTATTCCAACGCGGCCGGCATCATCCCGCTGGTCAGCGCGCTGACGGAGAAGGGCGTGGCGCTGGGCACCACGCTCGCCTTCATGATGGCCGTTACCGGCCTGTCGCTGCCGGAGTTCATGATCCTGCGCCGGGTGATGAAGACGAAACTCCTGTTCATCTTCTTCGGGATAGTGGGCGCCGGCATCATGTTCACCGGTTTTCTTTTTAACTTCGTAATGCGCTAGGAGGAACTATGAAAACCATACAGATATTCGGCGGCGGTTGCGCCAAATGCGGCATACTGTACCAGCACGCCGAGGCCGCGGCCAAGGAACTGGGGATGGAGTACAGGATGGAAAAGGTCAGTGACTACGAGAAGATAGCCGAGGCCGGCATCATGGCCACCCCGGCCCTGGCCGTGGACGGCAAACTTATGCTGGAAGGACGCGTGCCGACTATAGCGGCGCTCAAGGAACTCCTCAAGTGAGCTGGAAAACTCCCGTCCGGGCGCTGCTGTTCGGGTTCGTAGCGCTGAGCGCCGGCGCGATTCTCTACCGGGCCGCAGGCTTTTCTTCATCCGGAGAAAGCCCTGTTCCGCCGGCCGCCGCGCTGGTTGAAGCCCCGGCCGCTGAAAAGCCCCCGGTAAAGACCGCGGCGGCGGCCAAGACCGCCGTGGTCTATTACTTCTACACAAATACGCGCTGTTCTTCCTGCACCACTATCGAGGCCTATACCAGGGAGGCGGTGGAAAAGAAGTTAGCCCCGGGTTACAAGGGCTGGCGGGTGGAGTTCAGGGGCGTCAACGTGGACGAGAAGGCCAACGAACATTTCGTGCGGGACTACTGGCTCAACTCCAAGGCCGTGATAGTGCAGAAGTTCGCCGGCGACAAAGCTCTGAAGTGGGGGAAACTGGACAGGGTCTGGACGCTGATCGGGGACAAAGACGCTTTCCTGGACTATGTCGCCGTGGAAACGCGGAAGCTGCTGGACCTGGAATGAGCGCCGACTTCTGGGCGGCGGCCGCTACGGCCCTGTGGACGGGGGTGCTCACCTCGGTGAGCCCCTGCCCCCTGGCCACCAACCTGACCGCCCTCACCTGGCTCTCCCGTTCCGGTTCCCGGCGGCTGGGCGTGCTGGGCCACGGCCTGCTTTACGCCGCGGGCCGGGCGCTGGCTTACCTGGTTATCGGTTTCCTGCTGGTGAAAAGCCTGCTCTCGGCGTCCGCGTTCTCTTTCTTCATGCAGAAGTACGGCGGGCAGGCGCTCTCGCCGCTGCTGGTGCTGGCCGGCATGTACATGCTGGGCCTGTTCGGCGCCGGCTTCGGCGGTTTCAGCTTATTGGATTTGGCGCGGTTCAAGGGCAGGGGCGGGGCTCTGTCCTCGCTGCTGATGGGCGCGCTGTTCGCGCTGGCCTTCTGTCCCGTCTCCGCCGCGCTGTACTTCGGCGTCATCCTGCCGCTGGCGGCCGCCCGGTCCTCGCCGGTCTCTCTCCCGCTGCTCTACGGCCTGGGCACGGCCCTGCCGGTTATAGGCGCGGCCGTGGCGCTGGACCTCGGGCTCAGGAAGGCAGGCGCCGTGGGCGGCCTGGCCGGGCGCTTCGAGCGTTGGGCCAAGCCGGCTACGGCTTGGGTGTTCATAGCCGCTGGCGTCTACCTGGGTCTGAAATATATTTTCGGGATAATTTAAAGGCTAGCAGCAGGTGCCGTCGCCGCCGCAATCGCAGTCGGGTTCCGTGCCTTTCAGGAAGCCGTTGCGCACGGCCTGCGCGCAGCCCACTCCCTTCTTAACATGGATGGCGTCCACCGGGCAGTTGCCGGCGCAGGCGCCGCATTCCATGCACAGGTCCGCGTCGGTAATGGACGCTTTCCTGTCCTCTACCTTGAAGACAGCGTGGGGGCAGACCGTAACGCACATGCCGCAGCCTATGCATTTGTCCGTGTCCAGCTTCAGCGTGGAGACTCCCCGCAGGTATTCCAGCCTCATAAGAACCTCCCGGCCGCCAGCATGACCAGCCCGGCCGCGGCGGCCAGGGCATGTGCCGGTATGGCCAGGCGCATCTCTTTTTTTACGCCGGAGAGGGAGGTGTAGGTGGAGGCGCCGGTGAAATCCAGGCCGATGAACGAGGCGGCCGCGGAGTAGATAAGGACCCGGGCGGCGAGCTGCGGCGCGCTCTGGTCATGGGCCAGGGCGATCAGGGCTGTGACCAGCAGGCCGGCGGCGGCGCTTTTTACGGCGAAGCTCCGGCCCGGCAGCCAGGGCAGCAGGGCCGGCACCAGCGCCCCGCCGGCCAGCAGCGCGCCGGTAGTATAGGCCGCGTCCGCCCTGTAGCCCAGCAATAACAGCAGCCCCGCGGCCGGCAGCAGGTACCGGCCGAAATGCACCAGCTGTATCGGGGCCAGTATCATCCTGTCGGCGAAATCGAAACGTACCCGGCGCATCTCCGGCGTGGCGCGGCCCAGGCGGAGATATTCGGGCAGGTCCCCGGCCCTGACTGGCCCGTAGGCTACGGAGAAGCCGGTAGAGGCCTTAACTTTGTGGGCGCTTACGCCGGGCGCGCCTAACTGCGGCAGTATTATGGTCCTGTGGCTTACCCGGCCCTCCAGGCCGGTTTCCGCTATCACCCGCGCTAGTTCCTTAGTGCCGAAGCTGCCTTTGCCGGCGGCGCACCAGACATTGATCCCTTTAGTGTCCAGCACCAGCAGCCAGGCGTTCAGGCCTTTCAGGCTGGTGCGCAGGGCGTCGAAGCTCAATTTGTAATTGGCGGTGGCGAAGACGGGGGAGTCCGCGGCGGGGGAGCCCAGGGCGTAAAGGCCCGGCTTTACGCGGTAAGCCATGCGGTTTATGCCCCAGCGGGCCTTCCAGGCCGCCAGCCTGTCGGCGCGGGTGTAGTCCGAAGAAACGGTCTCTATGGCGGCAGGCCGGGCCGCTCTCAGCCGCGGCGCCAGCGTTACTTTCCGGGTGTTTGCATTCCGTTCCATATATGCGTATAATAGCATATATGAAAGCGGCGCAAAACGATATCAAAGCCGCGGTCAAGGCGCTCAAGGCCCTGGCCGACGTCAACCGCCTGCGCGCGGCCGCCCTGCTGGCCCACTCCGGGCGCGAGCTTTGCGTCTGCGAGCTGGTGGACGCGCTGGAGGAGAGCCAGTACAACGTTTCGCGCCACCTGGGCGCGCTCTGCGCCGCGGGCCTGATACGCAAGGCTAAGCGGGGCCGCTGGGCCATGTACGCCCTGGTGACGGACAGGGGGCCGCTGGCGGACTACATAGGCAGGCTGGTGCGGCCGCGGCCCTGCTGCAAGGGCATAGCCGCGGATATAGCCCGCCTGGAGGGCCGCCTGGCCCTGCGCCGGAAAGGCGTTTGCGTGGTAGGCGGGAATTGCTTTTCGGAAGACGGTAATAAAGGAATGAAATAATGGAACTCAAAGACGCTGCGGTGGAAAAACTCAAGGCGGTGCTCAAGGAATCCGGCAAGACCGGCGTATTGCGCGTATTCGTGACGGAGGGCTGCTGCGGCCCGTCCATAGGCATGGACCTCGTGGAGAAGTCCGAGCCTGGCGACCTGGAAGTCTCCAATAAAGACTTCAAGGTCTACGTGGACAAAAGCGCCGTGCCCATGGTGGAGAAGGCGGTGCTGGACTGCGACGAGCAGGGCGATATCATCATGAAGAACCTGCCCAAGCCCGAAGGTAATTGCAGCGACGGCTGCAGCTGCGGCCACTGATCGCGTGAAGATCCTGTTCCTCTGCACGGGGAATTCCTGCCGCAGCCAGATGGCCGAGGGCTGGGGGAAAAAATTGCTGGCCGGCAAGGCTGAAGTCTTTTCGGCCGGCACCAACCCCGGCACGGTGGACCCGCGGGCGATAAAGGTGATGGCGGAGGCCGGCGTGGATATTTCCGGCCACCGCTCCAAGCACGCCTCGGAATTCAAGGACGTCGCCTTCGACCTGGTGGTGACGGTCTGCGACCGGGCGCGCGAGAGCTGCCCCGTCTGGTTCGGCAAAGCGGAGAAGCTGCATAAGAGCTTCGAGGACCCGCCTTTCCTCGCCAAAGAGGCCAAGAGCGAAGAAGCGGCACTGGCCCATTACCGCCGCGTGCGCGACGAGATAAGGGCTTTCGTGGCCGGGCTGTTAAAAGGAGACAGGTGATGGAAGGGATAATGAAGAGGCTGTCTTTCCTGGACCGCTACCTGACCCTGTGGATCTTCCTGGCCATGGGCGCGGGCGTGGGGCTGGGCTGGCTATGGCCGGTCGCGGTGGCTGATTTCAACGCCGCCTCCAGCGTGGGCACCACGTCCATACCGATAGCCATAGGCCTGATACTGATGATGTACCCGCCGCTGGCCAAGGTTAAATACGAGGAGATGCACCGCGTCTTCGCCAATAAGCGGGTGCTGCTGCTCTCCCTGGCCCAGAACTGGCTGGTGGGGCCGGTGCTGATGACCGCCCTGGCCGTCATCTTCCTGCGCGACAAGCCGGAGTACATGGTGGGCCTCATCATGATAGGCCTGGCCCGCTGCATAGCCATGGTGATAGTCTGGAACGACCTGGCTAAAGGCGACCGGGAATACTGCGCCGGACTGGTGGCCTTCAACTCCGTGTTCCAGGTGCTGTTCTTTTCGGTCTACGCCTGGTTCTTTATAACGCTGGTGCCGCGCTGGCTGGGCCTGGAAGGCGCCGTGGTGAATATCACCATGGGCGAAATAGCCAGGAGCGTGTTCATCTACCTGGGCATTCCCTTTATAGCGGGCATAGTCACGCGCTTTTCCCTGATAGCCGCCAAGGGCCGCGAGTGGTATGCCGAAAAATTCATCCCCGTCATCAGTCCGCTGACGCTGGTGGCCCTGCTGTTCACCATCATCGTGATGTTCTCCATCAAGGGGGAGAACATAGTGCAGGTGCCGCTGGACGTGGTGCGCATAGCCGTGCCGCTGCTGGTTTATTTCGCCCTCATGTTCTTCGCCTCTTTCTTGATGAGCAAGCGGGCGGGGGCCACTTACGAGGAGTCGGCCACCCTGTCCTTTACGGCGGCTTCCAATAACTTCGAGCTGGCCATAGCCGTGGCCATAGCCACCTTCGGCATCAACCACGGGGCGGCCTTCGCCGCCGTCATAGGCCCGCTGGTGGAAGTGCCGGCCTTGATAGCGCTGGTCAATGTGTCGCTGTGGATAGGCCGGCGCTGGTACGGAGTAAAAACCGGGGTAAGCTGACAAATAGTCCGATAGTTAAGAACGTCCCCGCAAATAAAAACCCCGCGCCCTTTCGAGCGCGGGGTTTTTTATCCCCTAGCTTGCCTTCGGTTAGAACTTATAGCCGACGGTGATGGCGGGCAGGCGGGCGACGGAGCTGTACTTGCCGTTGATGGCGGTAGGCGCTACGGTCGCGTCGTCCTGTATGCTGTTGTCTATCGTGCGCTTCATGAAGCGCAGGTAGAGATAGGAAGCGTCCACGGTGATGTTGCCCTTGGCGTAACCGGCGCCGAAGGAAACGGCCACGCGGTCGGAATCCGGCACGCGGGTCTCGAAGTAGTCTTCCTTGACCGGGTTGACGTCGTAGAAGGCGCCCAGGCGCAGCTTCCAGTTCTCGTTGACCTTGTGCTCGCCGCCGAGGCGGAAAGCCCAGACGCTGCTCCAGTTCTTGTTGTCTATGGACTGCTTGGCAACACCAAGGGTGGTGGTGTAGTCAATTACCAGGCGCCGGTAGGTGGCCCAGTTGGTATAGTCGGCTTCGGCGGTGAACAGCCAGGAGTCGGTGCACTGGTGCGCTACGCCGATCTGGAAGGTGTCGGGCAGGGTTATCTTGGTGGTGGCGTTCTGATTTGCGGCGTCGACAGTCGGCGCGCCAACCACGAGGTTTATTTTACCATCCACATCAATCTTAACCTTGCTGTGGTAGCTGGCGCCGAACTTGTACTTGTTCCACTTGTAAGTGGCGGCCACATTGTAGCCGGTACCGGTGCCGTCGCCCTCGAGAGTCTGCTCTGAGGTTGCCGTCACCATTTTGTTCATCGTGGCGTCCAGACGCACAAAGCTCGCGCCGGCGGCCACGGACAGGTTCTCATTGACCTTGTACGCGCCGTTCAGGTTAGAGTAAATGGCCTGTATCTCGGAGTCGGTAGCGACGCGGCGGGTCAGGGCGGTATTCTTGTCCCATTCAGTCGAAAGACCGAAAGGGGCGAGCACGCCAAGACCGATCGAGAATTTCTCGTTGAGTTTTCGGGTGGCGAAGAAATGGGGGGGGAGATGAACAGTCTGCTCTATGCGGTCTTTGCTGCCGTCGGTGTTGGTATGCTCCATCTGGGGCAGAACCATCACGGAACCCAGGGAGAGGTTGGTGCCCTCGAGGCCGGTGATGGCCGCGGGGTTGTACCAGACCGCAGACGGGTTGTCGCTCACGGCCACGGCGGCGTTGCCCATGCCGTTAGCCCTGGCGTCCTGCTCCGAAAGGCGGAAACCCGCGGCGTTGACGCTGCCAGCCAACCCCATGAGTACCGCTACTACCAGTACTATTATATTAACCATTATTCCTCCTGATTTCATTTAACTACGTTCAAATTATACAAAAATGACCTCCGTAACAGTCTTAACGCCCGTCAACCGGTAAAAAAAGAAACGGCCGCCGGGGCGGCCGTCCTTTGAAAAGGCGCGGGGGCCTTTTTTACTTCAGGGCTGCAGGGACCAGAGTTTTACGGTCTTGTCGTTGGAGGCGGAGGCTATGTACTTGCCGTCCGGAGAGACATCCACGCTGTAAATCTCGTCCGAATGGCCCTCGAAGGTACGCACGCAGGCGCCGGTGGCGGCGTCCCACACCTTGACGGCCGTGCCGCCGGTGACGGCGTACTTGCCGTCGGGGGTGAAGGTAACGCAGTTCACCCAATCGTTGTCCTTGATGGACCCGGCCTCTTCCATTTTTTCCGTATCCCAGAGTTCCAGGCGCTTCTCCATGCCCGTGGCCGCGGCCAGGCGCCGGCCGTCCGGAGAGAAGGCCAGGCAGCGTATGCCGTAGAGATAGGAATCGTTGTCCTTTACCAGGCTGCCGCTGGCGTCGAGGATCTGCAGCTCGGACCCGCCCACGGCCAGCAGGCCGCCGGCCGATACGGCCAGGGCCTTGATGTCGCCTATGCCGGGGTTGATGGTCTTCTTGAGCGAGCAGCCGGGGCAGCCGAACACCTTCACGGTGGCGTCGTCGGAGCCGGAGTACAGGGCCTTGCCGTCAGCCGCGAAGGCCAGCGCGTTCACCGGGCCGTCGTGGCCGCCGGCCTCCGCTATGGTGGAGCAGTCGGCGGTCTTCCAGAGCTTTATGGTCTTGTCCCAGGAGGCGGAGGCGAAGAAATCCCCTTCGGGGTTGAAGGCCAGGGCCTTGATGTCGCCCTGATGGGCCTCTATGGCCTGTATCTCTATGCCGTCGGGTATGTCCCACAGGCGTATGGTGTTGTCTTCGCCCGCGGTGGCGAGGAATTTGCCGCAGGGCGAGAAGGCCAGGGCCAGGATGTCGCCCTGATGGGCCTCTATGGCCTGTATCTCTATGCCGTCGGGTATGTCCCACAGGCGTATGGTGTTGTCTTCGCCCGCGGTGGCGAGGAATTTGCCGCAGGGCGAGAAGGCCAGGGCCAGCACGCCGTCCTTGTGGCCTTCCAGAGTTTTGATCGCTGTATCGTTCATTCAGCCCCCATTAGATTAGACAACGAGGATAATCTATATTATTTCCAGCCTGCATAGCAAAAAGACCGGCCGCCGCGGCGCGGGCGGCCATAGGGCCCAGGCCGGGGTAGGCCCTTTATCTTTAATAGTATGGCCCTTGGCCCCTACTGCGGGCCTTCCCAACCTGATATAAATTATATAGCGGGTGAACGGGCAAGGAGAACCAAATGAAGAACCTGGTAAAAATAGCGGCGGCGGGCTTGATGTCTTTCAATTTCGTTTCTTACGCTTCGGCTGACGGCGCGCTGAAAGACGCCGGCTTCTCGCTGGAGGGTATCGAGACCCCCGAGGTTTCCGCCCCTGCCGCGGCCGTTGACCAGGCAGCTCAGGACCTGGACCTGTTCCGCTACTTCGGCTACGGCGTCGCCCCCGCGGCCGCCGAGCTCGGCGCCGAGAAAGGCCTGAAGGGGATTAACGACGTGGTCTTCTCCATCAACCTCGAGACCGTCAAGAACGCCTACCTCAAGCCCAATGTCTCTTTCACCACCGGCCAGGGCACCAAGGTGCACGTCAGCGGCTCCAAGGCCTCCAACTGCCCCAACGGCGGCAACTCCTGCGCCGACAAGGACAAGTTCTTCCTGGTGCTGACCACCTCCCGCAACGAGAGCTACTTCGTGCGCGGCACCGAGATCATCAACTGGGGCATCCTGTACAGCGGCTCCAAGACCGTCACCATAGACGGCGAGAAATTCGTGGTCAAGATCAAGGCCAACGCCTCCACCCCCGAGAACAGCATGCTCGAGATCAAGGGGCCCCGCGGCATGGCGCTTAACACTTCCCTCAAGTCCGTGGGCGACGGCGTGGCCTCCAAGGGCGTGGACGTTAAGCTGGGCAAGAACTACAAGCTGGCCTACGGCAACGAGATAGTGCAGGGCCCGCAGGGCGCCCGCTTCACCGACAAGACGCTGGTGCTGCTCATCCCGTTCCCGGTCGTGGACGCCACCTCCTACTACATCTTCAAGACCGACGAGATCAAGCCCTCCGGCGTCACTTTCCCGTCCTTCGAGCGGGGCTACGGCTTCAAGCTCAACGGCGGCAAGCTGGATATCTACAGGCTGTAAAAGCGGTATAGCCAAGGAAGGCCGGGAGCGCTCCCGGCCTTCTTTTTTGCCCGACTGACGGTCGGGCTTTTTAATATATATAATTTAAGTAGCGCCGCCAGAAGACGGCGGCGGCAATGAGGCTTAAATGAACTTTTCAGAAGATATCAGGACCGTATTCTCCAAGGACCCGGCGGCGAGGGGCTTCTGGGAGGTCCTGCTCTGCTACCCCGGCCTGCACGCGGTCTGGCTGTACCGCCCGGCCCACTGGCTGTGGCGGCGCGGCCTCTACTTCCCGGCGCGCCTGCTCTCCCATATCGCCCGCTTCCTGACCGGCGTGGAGATACACCCCGGCGCCACCATAGGCCGCCGCTTCTTCATAGACCACGGCATGGGCGTGGTGATAGGCGAGACCGCCGAGATAGGCGACGACGTGCTGGTGTACCAGGGCGTGGTGCTGGGCGGCACCTCGCTGGAACACAAGAAACGCCACCCGACGCTGGGCGACGGCGTGGTGGTGGGAGCCGGCGCCATCGTGCTGGGCGCCATCAAGGTGGGGGACCGCTCGCGCATAGGCGCGGCTTCGGTGGTGCTGCAGGATATCCCGCCGGACACCACCGTCTTCGGCGTGCCGGCGCACAGCGCGCGCGGCGGGGCGGGCCGCGCCCAGCTGGACCATAACCGGCTGCCGGATTTCTGCGGCGAGGAGATGCGCCGCGTGCAGGCCCAGCTCGACGAGCTTAAAAAGGAAATCTCTAAAAAATGAAATACGCCCAGGACATGAGCGGCCTGATAGGCCGCACCCCGCTGGTCAGGGTCAACCGTCTCGCCGCAGGTTCTAAAGCGCTGCTCCTGGCCAAACTGGAGTTCTACAACCCGTCCTCCAGCGTAAAGGACAGAGCCGCCTACGGCATGCTCGCCGACGCCGAGGCCCGCGGCCTGCTTAAGCCAGGCTCCGTAGTGGTGGAAACCACCAGCGGCAATACCGGCATAGCCCTGGCCTGGCTCTGTTCCATAAAGGGCTACCGCCTGGTGCTGACCATGCCCGAGACCATGAGCGTGGAGCGCCGCAGGATCATGAACGCTTTTGGCGCCAAGATAGTGCTGACGCCCGGCCCGGCCGGCATGGCCGGCGCCGTGACCAGGGCCGAGGAGATACTGGCCGCCACGCCGGGAGCCTTCATGCCGCGCCCGTTCTCCAACCCCGCCAACCCCGCCATACATGAGGCCACCACCGCCGAAGAGATCTGGAGCGACACCGAAGGCGGCGTGGACGCCGTGGTGGCGGGCGTAGGCACCGGCGGCACCCTTACCGGCATGGCCCGCGCCCTGAAAAAGCGCAAGCCGGGGGTGAGGATCGTGGCCGTAGAGCCTTCGGCCTCGGCCCTGCTCTCCGGCGGCAAGGCGGGCCCGCACCGCATACAGGGCATAGGCGCGAATTTTATCCCCGAGAACCTGGACCGGCCGCTCGTAGACGAGGTGGTGGCGGTCGGGGACGACGAGGCCGGAGTAATGGCCCGCCGCCTGATGAAAGAAGAGGGGATCCTGGCCGGCATCTCTTCCGGCGCGGCGATGAAAGCCGCGGTTGTCCTGGCCCAGCGCCCGGAGTATGCCGGCAAGACCATCGTGGCGATCCTGCCCGACACGGCCGAGCGCTATCTCAGCACCTGGCTGTTCGAGGACATCCCGCCGGTGGGGCAGGGGGACGTCTGATGAAACTGGCCACGCTCTGCTACCTGCGCAAGAACGGCAAGACCCTGATGCTGCACCGCGTCAAGAAGGCGCGCGATCCTCACGAGGGCAAGTGGAACGGCCTGGGCGGCAAGTTCGAGCCCGGAGAGAGCCCCGAGGACTGCGTGATCCGCGAGGTGCGCGAGGAGTCCGGGCTCAGGCTAAAGGCCCCGGCGCTTAAAGGCGTGCTGACCTTCCCCGGTTTCGCCGCCGGCGAGGACTGGTACGTCTTCGTCTTCACCGCCTCTGAATTCTCCGGCAAATTGATAGATTCCCCGGAAGGGAACCTGGAATGGGTCCCGGACCGGAAACTCCTTAAACTGAACCTGTGGGAGGGGGACCGGATCTTCCTGCCGCTGCTGCGGCGGCGCGGCCACTTCTCCGGCAAGTTCCATTACAGCAAGGGGCGGCTGGCCAAGTACAGCGTGGAAAAATACTAGCATGAAAAAGAACCTTATAATGGGCTTGATGAGCGGCACCTCCGCCGACGGGCTGTCGATAGCCCTCTGCGAGGTGTCGGGGCGGTCGCTGGCCGTAAAGGCCTTCGGCAATTACCCTTACAGCGCGGCGCTGCAGACGCGCCTGATAGCAGCTAAAGACCTGCGCGCGCCGGAACTTTCAGCGCTCAACTTCGAACTGGGCCGGCTGTGGGCCGGCATGGTTAAAACTTTCTGCCGCCGGCACCGCGTGGCTTACAAGAGCGTGGCGGTGATAGGCTCGCACGGACAGACCGTGTGGCACGCGCCTGGGGAAAAAGGCCATACCCTGCAGATCGGCGAAGCTTCTTTCATCGCCGAGGAAACTGGCCGCCCGGTGGTCTGCGATTTCCGCCCGGCCGACATGGCCGCCGGCGGCGAGGGCGCGCCGCTGATCCCTTTCATGGACGAGTACCTGTTCGGGCGCGGCTGCCCGGTGGCGCTGCAGAACATCGGCGGCGTGGGCAACATCGCTTTCGCCGGCAAGGGCGTAAAGACTTTCGGTTTCGACACCGGTCCCGGCAATTCGCTGATGGACACGGCGGTGGCGGCCATCACCGGCGGCAGGCTCTCCTACGACAAGGGCGGCGCCTGGGCCGCCGCCGGCGAGCCGGACCTGCGCAAGGTCTACGCCCTGCTGGAGGCGCCGTTCTTCTCCCGCCGGCCGCCCAAGTCGCTGGACCGCAGCGCCTATACCCTGGCCTTTATAAAAAATAATTTCCCCGGCCAGCTCAACCTCAGGCGCTCGAGGGACCTGCTGGCCTCGCTCAACCTCTTTACCGCGGCCTCCATAGCGCAGGCTTTCGGCAGCTTCGCGCCGCGCGGCACCCGCGAGCTGATAGTCAGCGGCGGCGGCGCGCTGAACCCGGCGCTGATGGACAATATCGCCGCGCTGCTGCTGCCCGCCGGCGTCAGGACCCGCTCCATAGCCGAACTGGGCATACACCCGCTGGCCAAGGAGCCCGCCTGCTTCGCGCTGCTGGCCTGGCTGGCCCTGGCCGGCGAGCGCAACCACTGCCCTTCCGCCACCGGCGCGCGCGGCACCAGGGTGCTGGGCAAAATTATCCGCCCATGACCCCCCGGGGCTCCCTGGAACTGCTGCTGCGGGCTTTCAAGTACCGCAACTACCGGCTGTTCTTCGGCGGGCAATGCCTGTCCCTGATCGGCACCTGGATGCAGAGCGTCGCCCTGAGCTGGCTGGTCTACCGGCTTACCGGGTCGCCGCTGCTGCTGGGCGTCACCGGCTTCGCCTCGCAGGCCCCCAGCCTGCTGCTGGCGCCTTTCACCGGCCCGGCGGCCGACCGGTTCGACCGGCGCAAGATACTGCTGGTGACGCAGGTCCTGTCCATGGTGCAGGCGCTGGCGCTGGCCGCGCTGGTACTGTTCGGCGACCCGCGGCCCTGGCAGATCATCGCCCTCGCCGCCCTGTCGGGTGTCATCAACGCTTTCGACATGCCGGCCCGGCAGTCCTTCATCGTGCAGCTGGTGGAGCGCCGCGAGGACCTGGCCAACGCCATCGCGCTGAACTCCTCCATGTTCAACTCCGCGCGGCTCATAGGCCCGTCCATCGCGGGCATCTGCATCGCGGCCTTCGGCGAAGGGGTCTGTTTCCTGTTCAACGGCCTCTCCTATATCGCCGTCATCGCAGCGCTGCTGGCCATGCGTCTGGGCCCGGCGGCAGGGGCGGCCCGCGCCAGCGGCGGCTTCCAGGACGGCCTGCGCTACGTCTTCGGTTTCCCGCCGATAAAATACATCATCCTGATGCTGGCCGTGGGCAGCCTGCTGGGCATGCCCTACGCGGTGCTGATGCCGGCCTACGTGCGAGAGATCCTGCACGGCGGTCCCCGCACGCTGGGCTTCATCATGGCGGCCTCCGGCGTGGGCGCGCTCGCGGGCTCGCTGCGGCTGGCCCTGCGGCGCCACCCGGCCGGCCTCGAGCGGGAGATCCCGCTGTTCACCTCCGTCTTCGGCCTGGGGCTGCTGGCTTTCGCCTTCTCCACGAATTTCGCCCTGTCGGCTCTGCTCATAGCCCTGGCCAGTTACGGTATGGTCAGCTTCTTCGCCTCCTCCAACACCGTCATCCAGACGCTGGTCGACGACGACAAGCGCGGCCGCGTGATGGCGCTGCATTCGGTGGCTTTCATGGGGATGGCTCCGCTAGGCAGCCTGCTGGCCGGCGCCGCCGCCGAGCGTATCGGCGTGGCCTATACCATGGCGCTCAGCGGCCTGTGCGTGCTGGCCGCCACCGCCGCTTTCGCCTCGCGCCGCGCCGAGATCACGGCGCACGCCGCGCCCGTCTACAGCCGCCTCGGCATGGGGGGGATAGCCGCGGGGGAAGTGGAGGCCGCGGAGGCGGAGCGGCCGGTTTAATGCGCCGGCGGCTTATTTTGTAGAATTAAAGCGATGGATAAGAGCAACAAAACGCGCCTCTCCGGCGAAGTCAACGCGATACTCAAGAAAGTATCCCGCACCCTCTACCTCAGCGTCAGCATCCTGCCCGAGCCCGTGCGCTCCTATATGGGCCTGGGCTACCTGCTCTGCCGCGCGCTGGACACGGCCGTGGACACGCAGGGCGTGCCCGCCGGGGACAAACTGAAAATACTGGACCTGGCCCGCCGTCTCGACAAGCCTGAAGCCCGCGCCGGGCTGCTGGCCGCCGCCGCATCTATTTCGCCCCTCACGGCCGAACCCGGCGAGCGGGAACTGCTGCACAAATTCCCCAAGATCCTGGCCGTCTACGACGAACTGCCCGCGGGCGACCGGCCGCTGTTCGCCGACCTGGTGGGCGGCGTGGCCGCCGGCATGGAGATGGACGTCGCCTCTTTTCCGGGCGGCGCTCCCGCGGCTTTCAAGACCGGCCGCGACCTGGAGCGCTACTGCGGCCTTATCGGCGGCAAGCCCGGCGTCTTCTGGGCCCGCCTCTACCGGAACGCCATCCGGAGCGCCAGCCGCGGCGCCGGCGACTTCCCGCACGAGAAGGACGCGGAGATGATAGGTTCCGCCCTGCAGATCACCAATATCCTCAAGGACATGGCGGCCGACCTGCGCCTCGGCCGCTGCTACCTGCCGCAGGAAGACCTGGCTACCAGGAACATGCGGCCGGAGGACCTGCTCAACCCGGCCAACATGGAGCGCCTGCGCGAGATAACTTTCAAGTGGACCTACTGGGCGCTGGACCGGCTGGACCAGTGCGAGGCTTTCGTCACCGCCATTCCCAAGACCGAGCTGGCCCTGCGCGCGGCCGTGATCTGGCCGGTATACTGGGCCATGGACACGCTGGCCGAAACGGCCCAGTCCAACTTGCTGGACCCCGCCGACCGGCCCAGGGTGGGCCGCGGCAGGATCTACGGCACCATAGCCGCCACGCCTCCGCTGCTGCTCAGCAACACGGCTTTCGCCCGCGGCTACCGGTTCCGCCGCGAGACGCTTATCGGTTCGATAACCCGGGGCAATTACGAGGGGAGGGCTATATGAAGAAGATCCTGATGCTGGCCGCCGCGCTGGCTGTGTTCGCCGGCTGTTCCAAGCGGCTGACCGCCACCGAGCGCGAGGAAGCGCGCCGCGCGGAGATGGAGCTCAAAAGCGTCATGGAAATGGTGTCCAACCGCCAGATCCCGCCGATAGAGTTCGAGTTCAATTCCGACCGGCTCAAGCCCACCTCCCACGAGCTGCTCGACCGGGTGGCCGAGATCCTGCTCAACCATAACAAACTCAAGCTCATCGTCTCCGGCCACACCGACGACGTGGGGAGCGAGGAGTACAACAAGGACCTGTCCATGCGGCGCGCCGGCGCGGTAAAGATGTACCTCGCCGTCAAGGGCGTCTACCCCGACTCGGTGCGCGTCTACGGCCACGGCGAGAGCCAGCCCGTGATAAGGGAGACCACCGACGAGGCCCGCGCGCTGAACCGCCGCGTGGAATTCCGCGTCACCACCCGCGACTGGGGCTCCGTCTACTGACCGCGAACGCCGCCAATAAAAAAGCCCCGGCTGTCCGGGGCTTTTTTGTTGCGGGCGCCGTTTACTGGTCGGCGTAGTCTATGCCTTTCTTCTTGTACTTGTAGGCGAACTTGCCCGGCTTGGCCGACGGCGGCGGGGCGTCGCTCCATTCGAATTCCTTGTTGAGGATCCGGACCATGCTGCCTTCCACGGCGCCGGCTTTCTTCAGCGCCTTGTCCACGCCGATGGTCCGCAGCACGCGGCGCAGCCTGTCCCAGGAGTCGGGCTGGGCGAAGTTGGTCATGATGATCAGTTTGTCCAGCTTGGAGCCCTTGACCACGTAGGTCCCGGCGCTGTCCTGCGAGACTTTGAAGCCCTCGGAGAGCTTGGGCGCGATGACATTGGCGTCGGCGGCCTGGTAGAGCTCGTCGGTCTTGAGCGTGGGCAGCAGCTTGATGACCCTGTCGAGCAGGCGAGCGATGCCCTTGTTGGTGGCGGCGGAGATCAGGAAGATCTCGCGCGACTTGTATTTCTTCTGCAGGGCCGCGTGCACCTTCGCGGCGCAGTCCAGGTCGGATTTGTTGACCGCCAGGATGACCGTCTTCTTGGCCAGCACCGGGTGGTATTCCTTCAATTCTTTCTCGATGACCCGCACGGCCTTTTCCGGCTTCATATCGCCGAAGCCTTCCGGGTCCACCAGGTGGATCAGCAGCTTGGTGCGCAGTATATGCTTGAGGAAGGTGTCGCCCAGGCCTTTGCCCTCGTGCGCGCCCTCGATCAGGCCGGGGATGTCGGCGGCCGCGAAGGATTTGCCCTTGTGGGTCACGATGCCGATGTACGGGCTGAGGGTGGTGAAGGGGTAATTGGCGATCTTCGGCCTCGCGGCGGAGATGACGGAGAGCAGCGTGGACTTGCCCGCGTTGGGAAAGCCCACCAGGCCCACGTCGGCCAGCACGCTGAGCTCCAGGTAGGCCTCGAACTCCTCGCCCGGCTCTCCGTTCTCGGAGATCTTGGGCGCGGTGTTGAAGCGGGTCTTGAAGGCGGTGTTGCCGCGGCCGCCGCGGCCGCCCTTGGCGACGCAGAAGCGCTGCCCTTCCTCTTTCAGGTCGGCCAGCACCGTGCCGGCGCGCTTGACCACGGTGCCGAGCGGCACGTAGAGGGTCTTGTCCTCGCCGTAATGGCCGTCGCACTTGTTGCCGCCGCCGTTCACGCCGTCGCTGGCGGTGATGTGGGGGTGGAAAGCTATCTCGCGCAGCGTCGTGATGTTGGCCGAGGCCACGAACCAGATGCTGCCGCCCTTGCCGCCGTGCCCGCCGTCGGGCCCGCCGTAGGGGATGAACTTCTCCCTGCGGAAGGAGGAGGCGCCGTTGCCGCCTTTGCCGGCCTTCAGGTAAACGTGGGCCGTGTCTATGAAAGTGTTGGAGGTCCTGGGTAGGGACATATATTAATAAAAAACCTCCCGACCGTTTAGCGACCGGGAGGTTTTATCCTTGGTTGGGGTTACTTCGCGGCGGGGTAAACGCTGATCTGCTTCTTCCCGCGTTTGGCCCACTCGAATTTAACGACGCCCGTCACTATCGAGAAGAGCGTGTCGTCCGAAGCCCTGCGGACGTTGGCGCCGGGAAGGAACACGGTGCCGCGCTGGCGGACCAGTATCTCTCCGGCGTTGACGGTCTGCATGCCATAGCGCTTCACGCCCAGGCGTTGACCGGGGCTGTTGCGGCCGTTGCTGCTTGAACCTTGTCCTTTAGTATGCGCCATAATGATCCTCTTGTTGTATGCCGCGGTCCTCCGCGGCTGTCGGCCAAAAACTAGGCTAACTGGATATCTTTGACTTGTATCTCAGTGAGTTCCTGGCGGTGACCCGAAGCCTTTTCGTAGGCTTTCTTCGTTTTCTTGCGGAAAACGATTATCTTGGGGCCCCTGAGATGCCGGACGATCCGTGCGGTTACCTTGGCGGAGGGAGACTTCGCAGCCGAGGCGTTTTTGTCGTCCTGGGAGGCAGACCACAGGGCCTTGAAGGAGACTTCCTCGCCTTCCTTAGCCGTGATCTTTTCAACCTGCAGGATCTCGCCCGGGACTACCCAGTACTGCTTGCCGCCTGTTTCAATGATTGCGTACATAGTATGTATATATTACCAAAAAACCTGAAGTCAGGCAATGGGGACGCTGCTTCCTATCTTCCTAAAGCACTAAAGCAGTTAATCGGAGCCCCTGAAGACTGCGCAATGGAAGACTTTTAGGAAGATAGGAAGCAGCGTCCCCTGGAGCGGCGGGCCGGGGGGCCCAGGCCCGGGTGGGCCTTTGGCCACTTACGCCCGCGCTCTTTTTATACCATAATCTCAGTATGCGGTTCCAATACATCACGGAGGCTTTAATGTCAAAGATCAACGGACTGTGCCTGGCTGCTTCTTTCGCTCTGCTCTTCACCGGCGCCGCCTCCGCCGGAGATAACGTCCTGCTCGCGCTCAACGCGCCCGCGCCCGCGCCCGTCACCAAGGTCGCCGCCGCGCTCAAGGCCGACGCCACCGCGCAGGTCCAGGCCCCCGCGATCTCCGCCTCCGATTTCGACGCCCTGAGTTCCGTCAACGACCCGCTCTACCGCGAGGGCTCGAAGGAGCTGCTGCAGCAGGTCATCAAGCAGGATTCGGAGAAGGCCGCGCCCAAAGTGCAGCTGCGCGACGCGCCCGTGTCCCGCGACATGAAGCCGCTCCGCAAACTCAAAAAGATAAAGACCCGCAAGCCGGTGCAGGCCGACCCGCTCAAGAACAGCGCGCTCTGAACCGTGCCGCCGCAACAGAAGCCCGGGCAGGCCCGGGCTTTTGCTTTGCCCGGCGGATAAATAATAGAATAGCGCATACCCCGACCGAGGAGCCAAGCCATGACGATCAACGAGATTACCGAACCTTTTTCCCAGCCCGTTCTGGATTTCTGGACCCAGATCTCGGCCTACCTGCCCAAGCTGGTGGCCGCCTTCGCCTTCGTGCTGTTCGGCCTGTTCGCGGCCCGCGTGGTCAGCTCGCTGCTCGAGCAGTTCCTGCGCAAGATCAAGCTGGACACCCATACGGGCAGCGTCGGCATCAACGAGCTGTTCATCCGCTTCGGCTTCGGCAAGTCGCCCTCGCACGTGATCTCCTTCCTTACCTACTGGGCGCTGATGCTGATCTTCTTCGTCACCGCGGCCCGCATTCTGAACCTCTCCGTGATCTCCGACATCCTGCAGCGCTTCGTGGATTTCCTGCCCAACCTGGTCGCCGCCATCTTCATCGGCTTCGGCGGCCTGATGTTCGCGCGCTTCATGTCCGAGGTGGTCATGAAGTCCGCCACCGCCAACAACCTGCGCGGCGGCCGCTCGCTGTCCAAGATCGTGAATTTCGTCATCGTGATGCTTACCGTCATCGCCTCGATAGAGCAGCTGGGCCTGAAGATGAAGACCATCTACCGCGGCCTCGACATCGTCTTCATCTCGCTGGGGCTGTCCTTCGCCATCGCCGTGGGCCTGGGCGCCAAGGACATAGCGCACGATATCCTCAAGAACCTCCTCACCGAGAACAAGGACGAGAAGTAACCTCTCTCGCCTCCAAAGAAAAAACCCCGGGAGTTCCCGGGGTTTTTCTTTTTTCAGGCCTGGCCTCAGTCCATGTAGTCGCGCAGCATCTTGCTGCGGCTGGGGTGCCGCAGCTTGCGGATGGCCTTGGCCTCGATCTGCCGCACGCGCTCGCGCGTGACGCGGAAGATCTTGCCCACTTCTTCCAGCGTGCGCGGGTAGCCGGTCTCGATGCCGAAGCGCAGCTTGATGATCTTGGCTTCGCGGTCGGTCAGCGTGTCGAGGATCTTGGTCACCTCGCGGCGCCGCAGCAGGTCCATCGCGGAGTGGGACGGCGGCAGGCCGCCCTTATCCTCGATGAAGTCTTCCAGGTGGGAGTCCTCGTCCTCGCCTATCGGGGTGGACAGGGAGATCGGGTCCTGCATGATCTTCAGGGCGTTCTTCACCTTGTCCATCGAGATGTGCATGTGCTTGGAGTATTCTTCGATCTGCGGATCGCGGCCGAACTCCTGGCGGTACTTGCGCGTCACCTTCATCAGCTTGCTGACGAGTTCCTTCATGTGCACCGGGATGCGGATGGTGCGGGCCTGGTCGGCGATGGCGCGGTTGATGCTCTGGCGGATCCACCAGGTGGCG
>MGTZ01000019.1:0-20525 GCA_001799715.1 Elusimicrobia bacterium GWB2_63_16
CACCTCGCTCATCGGCACCCTCATCTTCATGCAGGCGGCGGGCTTTACCATCAACACCATGACGCTGCTGGGCCTCACCATCGCCGTCGGCATCGTGGTGGACGACGCCATCGTCATGCTGGAGAACATCTACCGCCACATGGAAGAGCACAAGATGAGCCCGCTGAAGGCGGCGCTCGACGGCTCGCGCGAGATCGGCTTCGCCGTGGTGGCCATGTCGGCGGCCCTGCTGGTCATCTTTATCCCGCTGGCGTACATGGGCGGCATCATCGGCCGCTTCCTCAAGAGCTACGGGCTCACCATCGCCTTCGCCGTGGCCATCAGCGTCTTCGTGGCGCTGACGCTCACGCCGATGCTCTGCTCGCTGTTCCTCAAGATAAAGCCGGGCGCCAAGACCCGCCTGGAGAAATTCACCGACCGCATCAACGAGTACCTGGCCGACAAGTACATCCTGATGCTCGAGTGGGCCCTCGCCCGCCGCAAGCGCATGATGGTCTACGGCGTGCTCATCATGATCTCCATGGTGCCGCTGTTCATGTTCCTCGGCAAGGACTTCATGCCGGCCGACGACACCGGCCTCTACCAGATAAACATCACCGCGCCGGAAGGCACGAGCCTCGGCATGATGAAGCAGATCTTCGCCCAGGTGGAGACCGAGACGCGCCAGCTGCCGCACGTTAAGAGCATCCTTTCCTCGATCGGCACCGGCACCGGCAGCCACTTCGGCGGGTCCTCCGCCAACGAGGGCTACGTGCTGGTGGAACTCGACGACCTGGAGGACCGCGACCTCCCGATGCAGAAACTGCTGCTGGCCTCGCGCGAGATGATGTCGAAGTACAAGGGCCTGCGCGTGGCCGTGATGCCGGCTGGCGGCTTCGGCGGCGGCGACGCCGAGCTGATGTACAACATCTCCGGCCCGGACCTGCAGAAGCTCAACGAGTATTCCAGCGCGATAGCCGCCAAGCTGCGCACCATCAAGGGCGCGGTGGACGTGGACACCTCCTTCTCCTATGCCAAGCCCGAATACCGCGTAGAGATAGACCGCAGCCGCGCCCACGACCTGGGCGTCAAGGTTGAGGACATCGCCACCTCCCTGCGTACGCTGGTAGGCGGCGAGGAGGACATCACCAAGTTCAAGGACGGCGACGAACTGTACCAGGTGCGCCTGCGCGCCGAGGAAGCTTTCCGCGACCGGAAAGAGGCCATAGAGGCGCTGATGGTGCCGGCCAACGGCGGCCGCGTGACGCGCCTCGACAGCGTGGCGCGCGTGGTGGAGGGCATCGGCCCCACCCAGATCGCCCGCTACAACCGCCAGCGCAACGTGCAGGTGATGGCCAACGTGGACGGCATCCCGGTCAACCGGCTGATAGCCGAGGCGGAGAAGGCCTTCAAAGAACTGAAAGCCCCCCCGGAATACAAGGCCGGCATCTACGGCAGGGCCAAAGAGCTCGGCAAGATGTTGAGGGAATTCGGCATCGCCTTCATACTGGCCTTCATCTTCATCTACATCGTGCTCGCGAGCCAGTTCGAGAGCTTCGTCTACCCGGTCTCGATCATGATCGTGCTGCCGCTGACCATACCGTTCGCCATCATCTCGCTGTTCATCACGGGCCAGAACCTGACCCTGTTCGCCATCATGGGCATGTTCATGCTGTTCGGCATCGTGACCAAGAACTCCATCCTGCAGGTGGACTACACCAACACCCTGCGGGCCAAGGGCATGCCGCGCCACCAGGCCATGATAGAGGCCAACAAGACCCGGCTGCGCCCCATCCTGATGACCACGCTGACGCTGATAGCCGGCATGATACCGACGGCGCTGGGCACGGGCGCGGGCTCCGGCACGCGGCGCACCATGGCCATGGTCATCATCGGCGGCCAGACGCTGTCGCTGCTGATCACGCTGCTGATGACGCCGGTGACCTACTCGCTGATGGACGACCTGGAAGTCTGGTTCAGGAAGAAATACATGGGCGGCGAGAAAAAGGAAGAACCCGCCGCTTAGGGCAAATCGGGGACATAACACATATTTCCGGGAAATATGTGTTATGTCCCCGAATTAAAAAAGGGAGGCGAGAGCCTCCCTTTTCCTTTGCCGGTGCCCGGCTTATCTTTCGGTGACAGCGCTCTGGTACTGGAGTAACCAGGGGACGCTGCTTCCTATCTTCCTAACTCCGCTTGTAACTGTTTACAATAGGAAGATAGGAAGCAGCGTCCTCTCTCTTTATTACCTTTCCGAGACTGCGCCGCGATACTGCAGGCGGGCTTTCTCAAGATCGGCCGCGGTGGGCGTCTCGGCGGCCGAGAAGAGGCGCTCGAACTGCGCGGCGTAGCCGGCGGTATAGGCCTTGTCGGCCGTGTTGAACATGTTCTCGAAATTGTTCTGCTGTGCGTTCACCGACCAGTTGAAAGAGCCGGTCATAAGCAGTTTGGAATCCAGCACGGCGAACTTGTTATGCATCACGCCCTTGCCGGCGTAGCCCTGGCTCCAGCGGAAAGGCACGCCGTTCTTGAGCAGCAGCGCCCCCACCTCGGACTGACTGGCCTGCACCCTGTCCACCAGCACCCGCACCTTCACCCCGCGCTTATGGGCGTTGACCACCGCGTTGCCAATATCCAGCGAGTAGAAGCTGAACACGGCGATGTCCGCGCTCTCGCGGGTGAAATTGATGGCGTTGAGGATATCCGTCTCGGTGCGGCCGGCTGGCGAGAAGGAATAGGCCGGCAGCAGCGCGCCGTTGTAGAAGATGGTCCGGGCCGGGTCTTCGGGAGGCGGGTCGTAGCTGGCTATGGGCTGGCCCGGGCCCTGGCTGACCGGCCTGGCATAGCCCCACATCCAGGCGAAATACTTGCGGTAGCCGCCCACTACGCCTTTGTCGCGGCTGAAAACGATATTCTCGCTGTTGGCCAGATTGGCGGTGACGGCCCAGTTGAAAGAGCCGGCCGAGACCATTTTGCCGTCGTAGATGCCCAGCTTGTTGTGCATGATGCCGTAGCTGCCCACGCCGCGCAGGGTGCGTACGTCCAGCCCCTTGTCTATCAGCAGCTGCAGCTCCTCGCTGATCCGGGCGGTATGCACATGGGATTCGTTCACCAGCACGCGCACGGCCAAGCCGCGCTCTTTGGCGTCCACCAGCGCCTGCGCCACGCGGGGCAGGGTGAAGCCGTACAAGGCCACTTCAACGGAAGTCCTGGAGCCGCGTATGGCGCTCTCCAGCAGGGCCTCTATGTCGGCCTGGCCAGAGAAAGCGAAGTCGGGGATCTCGAGCGGGACGAAAGGGCTGGTAGAGACCTGGGGCGCGGGCACGGCCGGCACCTGCGGGGCGCCGTCGAGCGGAAAGAAGGGGATGGTCTGCGCGCCGGCATTAACTAAAGGCAGGGCCAGCAGCAGGGCATAGAAGCAGCTCTTGATGTATTTGCGCATCTATATAATTATCGCTTAAACCGCCATAGACCGCGAGGGTCCATAGGCCCAGACGCGCCTGGGCCTCCGGGGTTGCCCCGGCTACAGCTGGCGGCGCTGTATGGCTATGTTGAAGAGCTTTATATAGGCCTCGGCCGACTTGTGCCAGGCATAGTCGCCGCGCATGGCGTTGCGCACCATCAGGTTCCAGTTCTCGCGCCAGCCGTACAGCGAGACTATATGGCCCAGCACGGAGCGCAGCTGCCCCTCGTCGGCGTGGTCGATGGCGAAGCCGTTGGAATCCTTGGGCTCGCCGTTGTAGAAGACGGTGTCCTTGAGGCCGCCGGTGCGCGTGACTACGGGCAGGGTGCCGTAGCGCATGGAGATCATCTGGCTGAGGCCGCAGGGCTCGAAGCGCGACGGCATCACGAAGATGTCGGCGGCGCCGTAGATCTTGTGCGCCAGGGCCTCGTCCATGCCGCTGCGGAAGGCCACCCGTTTGGGGTTGGCGGCGGCCAGCGCGGTGAAGCCGTCGGCCAGGCCGGGGTCGCCGGAGCCCAGCACCACGAACTGCATCTTGTCCGCGAATTCGGGGGCGACGCGCAGCAGCGTGTCCAGGCCCTTCTGGTGGTCCAGGCGGCTGACCACGCCGGCCAGGATCAGGTCCTTGTTCTCTTCCAGGTCCAGCTCCTTCTGCAGCGCCTTCTTGCAGGCGGCCTTGCCGCGCTGGAAGCTCTTGAGCTCGTAGCCGCGCTCGAGGAAAGTGTCGGTGGCGGGGTCCCAGATCTCCTCGTCGATGCCGTTGAGGATGCCGAACAGGTCGGAGGTTCGGTGCTTGAGCAGGCCCTCCATGCCGTGGCCGAACTCGGGGCGGTACTGGATCTCGCTGGCATAGGTGGGGCTGACCGTGGTGATGAGGTCGGCGTAGGCCAGCGCGGCCTTCATGTAATTGACGCCGCCGTAGTACTCCAGCTTCTCGGGGGTGAAGTCCAGCCAGGTAAAGCCAGCCTTCAACAGTGTCTCCTTGGGGAACATGCCCTGGTAGGCGATATTGTGGATGGTGAACACCGAGGCCGTCTTGGCGTAGAAGGAGTCTATGCGGTAGAGGGTGCGCAGGTAGGCCGGCACCAGGCCGGTCTGCCAGTCGTGGCAGTGGATGACGTCGGGCTTGAAGCCGATGAACTTGGCGCCTTCCAGCACGGCGCGTGAGAAGAAGAGGAACCGCTCGTCGTTGTCCTCATAGTCGCCGGCGGCGGTGCGGTACATGCCGGGGCGGTCGAAATATTTGGGGTTCTCGATGAAGTAGACGGCCGCCTTTCCCCACTGCACGCGGCTCATGGTGGCGGTCTCCACGCGGTTGCCCACCGGGATGAGGAAGCTGCCGCCGCAGGCCTTGGGCGAGAAAGCCCCCCCGCCCACGTTGCGGTAGCGCGGCAGGAACAGCACCACCTCGGCGTCGGGCGTCCTGGCGAACACCTGCGCGAGCGCGCCGGTAACGTCGGCGAGCCCGCCGGTCTTGCAGAAAGGGAACGCTTCGCTGGCGGCGATAAGGATCTTCATGGGGCCTCCCTAAACCTTGTATCTCTTCCCGGAGTTCAGCATGTCGGCGGCGTCCTCCGGTGACACCGTGTTGATATAGAAGCCGGTACCCCACTCGAAGCCGGCCACGTGGGTCAGCTTGGGCATGATCTCTATGTGCCAGTGGTAATGCCTGGCCGCGGGGTCCTGCGGGGGCATGGTATGCACGATCAGATTGTAGGACAGGTCCGGCAGCGAGGCGGAGAGCTTGGAGAGCACGGTCTTGATGATCTCGGCCAGCGGCTGCGCGGCCGCGCCGGGCATGTCCTCGAAATGGCTGTTATGGGCCTTGGGCAGGATCCAGGTCTCGAAGGAGAAGCGGCTGGCGTAGGGCGTGACGGCCAGGAAGTCGCCGTTCTCGGCGACGATGCGCCGCTTGAAGGCCTGTTCCTCTTTTACGATGTCGCAGAACACGCAGGTGCCGCGCTCCAGATGGTACTCGGCCGCGCCCTCTATCTCCTGTAGCACGCGCAGCGGCGCCATGGGCATGGCGATGATCTGCGAGTGCGGGTGCAGCAGGCTGGCCCCGGCGTTGCGGCCGTGGTTCTTGAAGATCATGACGTACTTGATGCGCGGGTCTTTCTTGATCTCGCGCATGCGCAGCACGAAGGTGCGCACCACGTCGGCCACACTCTCGGCGGGCATGTCCTCCAGCACGCGGTCATGCCCGGGGGTCTCTATGACCACCTCGTGGAAGCCCATGCCGTCCATGCTGTCGTAAATGCCGTCGCGGCGGTTGCCGGCGGCGCTCTCGGCCGTCAGGGCCGGGTACTTGTTGCGCACCACGCGCAGGCGCCAGGAGCCGCGCGCGTCGGGCAGGGAATAGATGGTGGGCGGGGTCAGGTCTTCGTTGCCCGGGCAGAACGGGCAGACATAGCTCTTGCCGTCGGGCCCGGCGCCGGGCCGGAACTCGTTGGGGCGCAGGCCGCGCTCCGAGGCTATGATGACCCACCGGCCGAAGACGGGGTCCTTTCTTATTTCAGGCATCTGGGCTTAGTTGTTGTCCTTGGGCTCTTCAGGGGCGGCTTCGGGCTCGGCCACGGCGGCCTCCACGGGGGCCTCGGGCACCGGCTCTTCGGCGGGCGGCTCCTGCATGATCTCTTCGGACGGCTCCGGGGCCGTTTCTGCGGCGGGTTCGGCCGGGACTTCGGGCTCAGGTTCGGTCATGGGCTCGGCCGCGGATTCGGTTTCAACCGGGACCTCGATTTCGGCAGGAACTTCGGTCTCGGCCGGCGTTTCGGCCAGGGCTTCGCCCGCGGCCTCTCCGGCGGCGAAAGCGTCGCCTTCGAGGGCGGCCTGGGCCGGGTCCTGAGGGGGCGCGCCTTCGGCCACCGGCTCCGGCATCGAATCCTGCTCTATCAGCTCCACGGCGGTGCTCTGGGCCGCGGCGGCCATATTCTCTATATTGAAGCTCTCCAGCTTGGGCAGGTCGTCGAGCGAGTTCAGGCCGAACTGGCGCAGGAATTCGCTGGTGGTGCCGTAAAGGATGGGGCGGCCTATGCTCTCGCGGCGGCCCACCACGGTGATCAGCCTGCGCTGCGTGAGGGTCTCCAGCGGGCCGATAACTTCCACGCCGCGGATGGCTTCCACTTCGGCGCGGGTCAGCGGCTGCTTGTAGGCGATGATGCAGAGGGTTTCCAGCGCGGCCTGCGTCAGGCGCACCGTCATTTTGTTATGGAAGAGCTTACGCACCCAGATGCCGTATTCGGGCCGCGTGGCCAGTTGCCAGCCGCCGGCCACCTGCATCACCTGCAGCGTACGGCCCTCGTCGTCGTAGGTCTTGCGCAGTTCCTGCAGGGCGCCTTCTATGCGCTCCTTGTTGCGGATCTCGCACAGCTGGGCTATGCGGGTCACCGGCAGCGGCGCGTCGGTGATGAAGAGCAGGGTCTCGAGCACTTTTTTCAGTTCTACGTCTTCCATATTACCTCGCTAAAGTTAAAATTCAATTCAGGGAACCGGGCGGCGGCTCCTGGCTCTCCGGCTGCGGGGCGGTTTCAACGGCAGGCTGCTCCGGCGCGGCGGCCGCGGCGGCGGGCTCGGGGGCGGGCACGGAGACCGGCGCCGGGTAGATGCGCACTTCGGAGTAGGCCTCGTCCTGCGACACCACGATCTTGTGCTGCTTGATGAGCTCGAGCAGGGCCATGAAGCAGGTGATCACGCCCAGGCGCTTCTTCTCCGAGGCGAAGATCTCGTCGAGGATCAGCCAGTCGCGGCCCTCGAGCATCTTCTCTATCTTGGCCACGCGCGACTCGATGGGGAACTGGTCGGCCTCCACCTCGCGGCTGGGCTCGGCGCGCTCGAAGGCGCGCTTGACCGCGTCCATCAGGGCGTAGAAATCCAGGTCCAGGTACTTCTCCTCGCTGGTGAACACCGGCGAGCCGCGGTAGAAAGCGTCCTTGAACTTGGAGAAGCGGGTATTCATCTCCTTGGAGGCTTCCTTGTAGCGCTGGTACTCCTCGAGCATGCTGACCAGCGCGCCGCGCGGGTCGGGGCCGTTCTCGCCGTCGGCCACTTCGGGGGCGGGCAGCAGCATCTTGGCCTTGATCTGCATCAGCGTGGCGGCCATCACCAGGAAATCGCCGGCCACGTCGAGGTTGAGGCTCTTCATCACCTCGAGGTACTGCAGGTACTCGGCGGTGATCTGCGAGATCGGAATGTCGTAAATATCAAGATTGTTCTTCTTGATAAGGTGCATCAGGAGGTCCAGCGGACCCTCGAAATTCTCCAGGTGTATGTCTATGGCGCTCATATCAGCCCGGCCGCCTTGGAAGCGGTTTTCATCTTGGCGGCGGCGGCGGCGCGCGCCCTGGCGGCGCCGGCGGCCAGCAGTTCCTCCGGGGTTACGGAGGCAGCGAGTTCGGCCCGGCGGGCGCGCATGGGGCCTATCTCCTTTTCCATCAGCTCTATCAGGAGCTTCTTGCAGCCGCCGCAGCCGGTCTTGCCGGTGCGGCAGGCGTCCTCCTGCGCTTTCCAGTCCTGGTTGTAAAGCTTGTGGAAGGCGCAGACCACGCAGCCCTCGGGGTGGCCCGGGTCGTCGGCCTTCACCTTGAGCGGGTCCGTGTACATCTTCTTGACCTTGGCCTCGAGGCTCTTGGCGTCCTCGAACAGGGAGATCGTGTTGCCGTAGGACTTGCTCATCTTGCGGCCGTCCAGGCCGGGCACCACCGGTGAGGAGGTGAACAGCGGCTCCGGTTCCATCAGCACCTGCGCGCCGAAAATATGATTGAAGCGGCGCGCGATGTCGCGCGACAGTTCCAGGTGCGGCAGCTGGTCCTTGCCTATCGGCACGAACTTCGCGTCATAGAGCATGATGTCGGCGGCCTGCAGCACGGGGTAGCCCAGAAAGCCCAGCGTCGCCATATCGGAATGCAGCGCCAGCTCGTCTGCGTCGTGGCCGTGGGCCTCGGCGAGCTGTTTGGTCACGCCTTCGGCCTTCTTCATCTTGTCTTCCTGGCCCTTGTACTTCTGCTTGTATAGCTCCTGCAGCTGCTCTTTGAAAGTGGGGTTGCGCAGCAGCCAGCTGATGGGCGTCACCATGCCCAGCAGCAGCGCCAGTTCGGCGTGTTCCTTCACGTCGGACTGCCTGAAGAAAACGCATTTAGCCGGGTCCAGACCCAGGGCCATCCAGTCAAGCACCATCTCTTTGGTATTGGCCGCGATGTTCTCGCTCTTGTCGGCGCCGGTGGTCAGCGCGTGCCAGTCGGCCACGAAAAAGTAGCAGTCGTACTTGTTCTGCAGTTCCACCCAGTTCTTGAGGGTGCCCCAGTAATTGCCGAGATGCAGCCGGCCGGTAGGCCTGGCGCCTGAAACGACCACAGGTTTCTTTTCGTTTTCCATATTAAATTAGATATTTGACTGCGACACTCTTTAGCAAAGCATGTATCTTTTCAAATTCCGCATCTTTCAATAACGGGCGACGACAGGTTACAGCAAGATCTCTTCGCTTCAGCATATGATGTCTATCACCCTTTTCAATTTCCGCCTCACTAAACTCCTCTTCTATCTCGTAAACCCTAAAGAGTCCAATCGAAAACTTTTCAGGATTTCGTTTTGACTCTCTAAATCTAAGATATGGAGCAATTGGGTCCCAGATATCAAACAGACCATTATGACACAATTCCTCCCAAATCTTTGACTCATAACTCACGTGGAACACTTCAATCATTTCAGCGACATACCGATACGGAATCGAGTAGTTTTCAGAATTTAAAGCCTCACCGATAGTACTAAGCGTAAATCTGGTAACGCCTTTATCCAAAGTTATCAGTTCGGGATGCTGCATCTCACGAGTAAAACAATATATAGACTGATGTTCTTTTATGCCATCCCTTACAAAGCCATCGATGATTGCCTTCGCGTTAGCTTTGTCAATTTTAAAGCAGCGTCTATTTAGTATGACCTGTTTTTTCACAAATGATTACCTGAATGGCCCCACTGTTTCACAACCCAGCTTTTTTCAATTCTTCTTTCATTACAATCTGCCAATCGACATATTGTTCTAAATCGACACTAACGCCATCCGTTTCCCCTAACAAATCATTTTCCACAGAGAATATTTTCCAAGCCAAGTCGAATGGGGAAACATGCTCCTCTTTAATCTCCGCCAGAACCTTTTCAGACAACTGGACTTCTCCTGTCGCAGCATACCGAATTTTGATATATAGTTCCGCTATTTCAATAGGCTTCAAATTGGGGTTTTTCAATCTTATGGTATTCCATCCCAATGCGACCGCCCGCGCCGTGCCTCCGACATTACCAATTCTTGCAAGCCAACGCCCAAAAATTCCCATTATCCCCCCAATAGCATTAACCGATAATCAGTGACAACAAAATCAGAGCGAGTTTCAAAATTGGCCCAAGGATATACTGAATGGTTCCGGTCAAAACTAATCCCAATATAATATACATGCCATAAGGCAAATGCTTTTCATAAAGCTCAAGGGATCGCCCTTTCAAGACCCCCAGCGCAATTTGACTTCCATCCAGAGGAAAAACAGGAATAAGATTAAAAACAGCCAGCAGCAGGTTTATCTGAATTGCAAAAACAAATATTACACCAAGTGGCCGCATTAAACTCTCACCAATAAACCCTAAACTTACGATTTTAAGCGCAATTAGGGATATTCCTATCAAAAACATATTGGACAGCGGGCCGCTGAGGGCCACCCAGGCCATGTCGGTCTTGGGGCTGTGCAGCCGGTACGGGTTCACCGGCACCGGTTTGGCCCAGCCTATGGCCGGGAAATTCAGGAAAATGCAGGCCGCCGGCAGCAGTATGGTCCCCACGGGGTCTATATGCGGCAGGGGGTTGAAAGAGAGCCGGCCTGAAAGGTAAGCGGTATCGTCCCCGCGCCTGTAGGCCGTGAAGCCGTGCGCGAATTCATGAAAAATGACCGAAAAAAACAGCACCGGAAGCTGTAAAATCCACTCCATATATTCAATTATATTAAATATGGAGGGGACGCTGATGACTATATGACTATTTTCATTCTTTCGGCCAGTATTCGCCCCTTGGAGGCCAACTTTGAGACGGCGCTCTGCGTTATTCCCAATTCGCCCGTCAATGCCACGGCTGAACCGCCAGCCGCCTCCCGGCACAGGTAGCAATAAATCGCCCGCGCGCTGGCGGGGCCTCGTTCCCGGGTAAGCCTTAGTATATCTTCGCGAGCTATCCCGGTAGCCGAGGACACCTCGGCCAGTACTTCCGCGCGGCTTTTCTTCACTTTCTGCATGGCTTCGCCGACGGTCCTCAGTACGGCCGCCACAAAATCCCCTTCCCCAAGTATCCTCTGGTCGGATAAAGTTTTCCCCCCGGCCCGCATAGCCTTCAGAACGGCGCCTTTTCCGCCCAGGCTGCGCAATAGTCCGCCTCCTGAGAGATCCTTCTGGCGCATTTCTTCCGCTTTTTCCTGCATAGCCTGCATGTACCTGGCGACCGCCGCCCCCTCGCTGTCCCCAAGGTGCCATAAAAGCGCGTCCCGGTTAAGGATTCCATCCTCAACTCCGCTGACCGCCGCGCAATGCCCGCACCATTTGTAGGCGGCAAGGCCGTCCAGGTCTTCCACCAGCTTGGCGCGCAGTGGATTGAGGTGGATATACGGCACAACTTCCATGAAGTATTCCTCAAGATCGCAGATGATGGCCTTATACCTGTTCTGGAACAAGTGCCCGGCGCGGTGATGCCTCAAATTGAAGTTAATGGCATAACCGGTCATCGCGTGATGCATCAGCTCCGAAAGCGGCCGTTCGCCCCGCAAGACGAGGAAGTGGAAGTGATTCGGCATCAGGCACCAAGCGAGGCATTTGGCCCCCGACTTGTTAAGCCATACGCCGATGCGCTCCCGGAAGTCCAGACAATCGTCTTCCCCGAGGAAGATACTGCCGCGCTCTATACCGCGCGACATCACATGATAAACCTGTCCCGGCACGTCTATTCTCGCTTGTCTGGGCATATTTCCCCCTTCTTCCCGTAAGAATAGAATAGCAGACGTCCCCGACAACCTCTTGTCGGGGTGATTTGTTGTTGTTTTTAAATTTTCAGAACAGGAAGGCCGCTAAAACCAGGAACACCTGCAAATAGTCATATAGTCATCAGCGTCCCCTATCCCCCGGCTGAAATTCCCCTCGGTAGACTTCGGATATATATTCCGAGGTCCCACCGGTTTTGCGTTTTTTGGTCACGATGTCCACGGTGAATATGTACTCCCGGTCATTTATCATGGCAAAACGACGCACATGAGACTCCCTGCCTTGCGGCTCTTTCCATGCAAATTCCCCGACAAGCCTCCCGTCAAGGCCGTACACTCGCCAAATATCCTTTTCGTCCGCAGAAGGCCAGACTACAACTCTATTTGAATAATCAATACGCGGCTGCAGTCGACTTATCGCAAGCTGGGAAATATTCGAGGCCTTATCGTTGGATATTTCTGCAACGACCTCGCCGGACACATTCATCAACTGTATACGGGGCGGATACGGACTGTAGACCACCAGCCGTCCATCCGTCAGGAAATAGAAAGGCTTTAGATTAACATCATCCCAATTTTCACTAAAAACCCTGATTATCCTCTTAATGTCGCCTTTTTCCCACTCGCCCAAATAGGTTTTTAGTTCCCGGAGAAATCCCAGGCTGCAACCGGACTCCTTTCCCGCCTGCCGTATACGCTCCGGGTCACATCTCCCCTCGGTAGCCACAAAATATCTGCCGTCTGGAGACATGGCGCGGATAATTATCGCCATGTTTTTTCTTTGCGGTATCAGCGTTTTATCGCCTGATTTGGCAAATTGTGGATACTTCATAATCTTTTTGCCGGAGAAGAAATCATATAGCGCTTTCTCCCCGGCGATAACGCCGCCTTTTTCAGACAAATACGCCTCCTCCTGACTCAATACCTCTTCCCTGCACCAAATCTCTTTGCCCGTGTCCACTTGAAAGAGGCAGGTACCGGTGGAGGGGGAATACTCGCCGCCCCCCTCACGTGAATAACCCCAGCCGAATTTCCCCAGCATGTATTCACCATCAATCGTGAAATCGGGATAGTTGCGGACAAATTTATCGCTGTGATATAAAAAGGTGCTCTTTTCGACGTCGTACATGTAGCCTTCGGGGTTATAATCGCAAACCTCAATCTCTAGCGGCTTCGGACATATTGTCAGTTCTGTATAGACGTACAGCTTTTTACTCGGAACAGATACTGTTCCTTGTTCGCGCCAGCGTGAAATATCTTTCTCCCGCAGTTTATTACCTTCAAGGTCATGCACGACCAAGGGAGCAGGAGCAGTGCTGGACCACACGTAAAACCTTGTGGTAAACGTTCCATTTTTGGGATCAAGTCCAACGGCAGGGAAGGCGCGGTCCACTTGTGGGGAACGATATAAAAGCCTATATTCCTCAGCAAAAAGCAGCGGCACGGAGATTACAAAACATGTAACAAGTGTCACGGCGATAATTATCTTCTTCATAATTTTATCTATACACTCCACAGCCTATTTCCACATCTGGGTTGGTCGGCTCAGCTTGCCAGAAAAGTCTGGCATTGCCGTTTGTATACATATCGGCGTTCTCGCATTTTTCCATAAAATCACTACTTTTAAGTGCACACGGAATTGGGGTTCCTATCGCGGTTAAAGGTTTCTTTGCAAGCCGCCGCTCGACATGGAGGCATTGGTGGAGATAGGGGACGCTGATGACTATATGACTATTTGATTGGTTCATGGCGGATATGAGGGCTGACGCCCGATTTATATTATAGTGGTCGTACCCCTTGGGATATTATAGCCGCCTGTCAGAAAAAAACAAGTCATATAGTCATAAGCGTCCCCTACAATATATTTATCTATTTAGTATAATTTCCGCTGGATTTGAGGGGATGGAGCAAAATGCAAAAGATCGAAAAACTCATTAAAGACAGGAAGGCCCGCATCGGCATAGTCGGCATGGGCTATGTTGGCCTGCCGCTGGCGGTGGAATTCGCCAAGGGCGGTTTCCCGGTCACCGGCTTCGAGGTGGACTCGCAGAAAGTGCGCGACCTCAAGGCCGGCGTCTCCTACATAGGCGACGTGCCCACCGAAGAAGTGGCCGCCCTCAACCGCAAAGGCCTGCTCACCGGCACCCTGGATTTCTCGCTGCTGAAGAAAATGGACGCCGTCATCATCTGTGTCCCCACCCCGCTCAGGAAGAGCAAGGACCCCGACGTCTCCTACATAATCGCCTCCGTGAAAGAAGCCCGCAAGTACCTGAAGCGCGGCCAGCTCATCGTCCTCGAAAGCACCACCTACCCCGGCACCACCAAGGAGCTGGTAAAGCCCATGCTGGAGAGCGGCGGCCTGAAGGCCGGCAAGGATTTCTACCTGGCCTTCTCGCCCGAGCGCGTGGACCCGGGCAACCCCAAATACGGCGTGAAGAACACCCCCAAAGTGGTGGGCGGCCTCACCGCCGCCTGCACCCGCCTGGCCGGCCTGCTGTACGGCGCCGTCATAGACCGCGTGCTGGAAGTCACCAATACCGAGACCGCCGAGCTGGTGAAACTGCTGGAGAACACTTTCCGCGCCGTGAACATAGGCATGATGAACGAGATGGCCCTGATGTGCCACCGCCTGGGCCTGGACGTCTGGGAGGTCATCAACGCCGCCGCCTCCAAACCCTTCGGCTTCATGCCCTTCTACCCCGGCCCCGGCATAGGCGGCCACTGCATACCGCTCGACCCGCATTACCTCGGCTGGAAGATGAAGACGCTGAACTTCGAGCCGCGCTTCATAGAGCTGGCCGGCTCCATCAATTCCTCCATGCCCGGCCACGTGGTGGCCCGCCTGGGCGAACTGCTGAACGCCAAAGGCAAGGCGCTGAGCAAGTCCAAAGTGCTGATGGTGGGCATGGCCTACAAGCCCGACATCGCCGACCCGCGCGAGAGCCCGGCGCACGACGTGCTGATACTGCTCGAGAAGACCGGCGCCAAAGCCGACTACTACGACCCCTACGTTTCCGAGACCGACCTGGAAGGCGAGACCCGCCGCTCCCGGAAAGACGCGCTGAAGAAGATCAAGGAGTACGACTGCGTGATGATAGTGACGCCGCACTCCTGCATAGATTACGCCGATATTGTTAAACGGGCCCGCTTAGTCTTCGACACCAGGAACGCCACCAAAGGCCTCAAAGGAAAGAACCTGTTCCGCCTATGACAGAAACCCAGGACCCGAAGATGCTGTGGTTCAGCTTCCTTAAGGCCTTCACGCGCGCGCTGACCCAGATAAATCTCTACAAGCCCGACCACCCCCAGGTGCGCCAGGCCCTCGACGAGGGCCAGGCGCTGCTGGCGCAGATAACCGAGTCGCTCGCCGGGGCCGATTTCTCGGTCACGCTCGACCACGACAAGCTGCTCATCAACGGCACGCCGCTGCTGGCCGCCGACAAGCTGCCCAACTCGCTGCGCAATTTGTTCACCAAGTTCCGCATCCAGACCATCACCTTCAAGCCGGGCGTCACCGGCGACGACCTGCTGGCCCTCTGCCAGGTGCAGTCCCATAAAGGCGAGGCCAAGGATTACCTGAAAGAGCGCGGCATAGACCGCGTGAAGCTCGACGAAGCTATTTACGCCAAGGTGGCCTCACAGACCTCCCCCGGACTTGTATTGCCCGGCCAGGGCGCCGGCCCCGGCTTGGGCGCCGGCGCGGGCGGCGGGCCCGGCCAGGGCGCCGGCCCCGGCGGCGGTACCGCGCAGGCGGCTCCCGCGGCCGAGAAGCCCGCGGCCGAAAAAGTTTCCGAGAAGATCCTGGACCTGGGGCTGGAGTCGGCCCTGCTGGCCATCGTGGCACGCGTCACGCCGGACCCCGTGGAGCAGCGCCGTCTGATGGAGATCCTGACATCCAAGTTCAAGCAGGAGATGGAAACCACCGTCAACAGGGCCCTGGAAGGCCTGCGCGGCGAGAAGAAGAAAGTCGAGAACGACATGGTGCGCGCGCAGTCCGTCATGACCAGCATGGCCGACGGTGTGGTCGTAGTCGACAAGGACGGCAAGATCCTGATGATGAACCCGCAGGCCGAGGCTATCTCGGGCAAACCCCTGGCGGAGCTGTCCGGCAAGAAGATCGTGGACCTGTCCCAGATAGAGGACCAGGTAGTCTCGCTCGCCCGTGAGATCACCTCCGACAGCAAGACCGACATCTCCAAAGAAGTAGGCAAGACCGGTTCGGCCGGCCTGGCCGAGACGGTGAAGAAAGCCACCGCCATCATTCAGAACGAGGACGGCAAGATAGTCGGTACCGTGTCCATCCCCACCGACGCGGCCAAGCTGAAACAGGCCGAGCAGCTGCAGCAGGACTTCATCGCCAACATGACGCACGAGCTGCGCTCCCCGCTGACCTCCATCAAGGCCGCGCTCGAGATGCTCAAGCTCGACGCCGAGGCCAGCGCCTCGGGCAAGAGCGTGCTCAACACCGCCATCCGCAATACCGAGCGCCTCAACTCCATCATCACCGACATCCTGGATTTCTCCAAGCTGCAGTCGGGCAAGCTGGTCTTCCACCAGGAGGAAGAATCCCCAGAGGACATAGCCAAAGAGGCCGTGGACGCCATGCGCGCCTGGGCTACCTCCAAGGGCGTGGCGCTGGAGGCCAGGACGGAGGCGGGCCTGCCCAAGGTCTACGCCGACCGCCGCCGCACCGTGCAGGTGCTCATCAACCTCATCTCCAACGCCATCAAGTTCACGCCGCAGGGCGGCGCCATAGAGGTATCCGCCGACGTCGGCAAGGAAGCCATGGCCGGCTCGGTGTTCTTCTCGGTCAAGGACAACGGCTGCGGCATCAAGAAAGAGGACCAGGCCAAGATCTTCGAGAAGTTCGTGCAGGCCGTCTCGGGCGAGAAAGTGGGCGGCACGGGCCTGGGCCTGGCCATCACCAAGGCCATGGTGGTGCTGCAGGGCGGCAAGCTGTCGCTCGACAGCGAGCCGGGCCGCGGCTCGACGTTCCGGGTGGGCATGCCGGTGTACACCGGCCAGGTGGACCAGCCCGTTTTCGAGAAGCCGCCGCAGACGGCGGTGGAAGAGAAGTCGTGGTGGAAAAAGCTGCTCGGGATGTAGAGCGGTATTGTTATCCACCCCAGATAAATCATAAAATATTGTTCTGGCAGTATTTGAAGCGCTCGTATCTCAACGGATAGAGTCCCGCCCTGCGAAGGCGGTTATACAGGTTCGATTCCTGTCGAGCGCACCAGATTTCAGCATGATGGGAAGGCAACGAGAGTAAGAACCAGAAACTTACAGCGTTGCCTTCTTTTTATTAGGGAGACCATATGGCCGAAGAGAAAGAAACCAAGAAGACCGAAGCCAAGACCGGCAAGTACGTCTACGACGCAAAGCTGGGCAAAGTGGTGAAGATCTCCGACGACGTGCCGGGCCTGAACAAGGGCTCGTCCGCCGGCGAGGGTTGCCCCATCAACCCGGGCGGCCACAAGTGCAACGGCTGCTGCGGCCACTAGTCTTAACCGCGCCGGCCCCTGCCGGCGCTTTTCTTTAAGCCGGGGGAAACATGCAGAACAAATTCGACGAACTTCGCAGGCGTTACGAGGAAGTGGCGGCCCTGGGCGCGGCCGGCGCCCTGCTGGGCTGGGACCAGAACGTTTTCATGCCGCCCGGCGGCGCGGCCGCCAGGGGCAAGGTGCAGTCCGTGGTCAGCGAGGCGGCCCACCTGAAGTTCACCGCCCCCGAGACCGGCGCGCTGATCACCGAGGCCTACGACTGGGCCCAGGCCAAGGGCCTGGAGAGTTTCGAGGCCTCCTTCCTGCGCGCGGTAAAGCGCGACTACGACCACGAGGTCAAGATCCCCGCCGCGCTGGTAAAGGAATTCTCCCTGGCCTCCACCGCCTCCTTCGAGGCCTGGCATAAGGCCAAGCAGGCCTCCGACTATTCCATTTTCGCCCCGCACCTGGAGAAGGTCCTGGAGCTGAGCCGCCTCAAGGCCGAGGCCCTGGGCTACGCCAAGTCCCCCTACGACGCCCTGCTCGACCTCTACGACCCCGGCCTCAACCGCGAGAAGCTCGACAAGGTCTTCGCCGACCTGGCCGCCGGCCTGACGCCGGTAATAAAGGCCATCAATGAAAGGGCCGACCGGGTGTCGAGCGAGCCTTTCAAGGGCGACTTCGACCTGCCGGCCCAGCTGCGCCTCTCCGAGGACATACTGAAAGCGATGGGCTACGATTTCTCCCGCGGCCGCCTGGACCAGTCGGCCCACCCTTTCAGCACCGGCATCGTGGCCCCGCACGACGCGCGCATCACCACCTGGACGCAGCGCGACTGGCTGCCGGCCTCGGTCTACGGCTCCATGCACGAGGGCGGCCACGCCCTCTACGAACAGGGCTTCCCGGCCGAGTACGCCTTCACGCCGCTGGCCTCGGGCGCGTCGCTGGGCGTGCACGAGTCGCAGTCGCGCTTCTGGGAGAACCTGATAGGCCGCAGCCGGCCCTTCGCCGCCTGGGCGCTGCCGCTGTACCGCAAACATTTCCCCGGCAAGTTCGACAAGTACTCCGCCGAGGACCTCTACCGCGCCGCCAACCGCTCCGAGGCCTCGCTGATCCGCGTGGAGGCCGACGAGGTGACCTACAACCTGCACGTGGCCCTGCGCTACGAGATCGAGACCCGGCTGCTCGACGGCGGCCTGAAGGTGAAGGACGCGCCCGAGTTCTGGAACGCCAAGATGCAGGAGTACCTGGGCGTAAAGCCTACAAAGGACTCCGAGGGCATACTGCAGGACGTGCACTGGGGCTTCGGCATGATAGGCTACTTCCCGTCCTACACCATCGGGAATTTAATTTCGGCGCAATTGTTCGCCGCGCTCAGGAAGGACCTGCCCGACCTGGACGCCCGCATAGAGCACGGCGACTTCGCCCCGGTGCTGGCCTGGCTGCGGCGCACCATACACTCCAAGGGCCGCGCGCTGCTGCCCGAAGATCTGCTGCAGGAGGCCATCGGCGAGCGGCTGTCCGTGGCGCCTTTCGTGGATTACATAAAGACCAAGTACTCGGGCCTGTACGGTTTCTAGTACCGCAGAATTTTGCCACAACATTAACGACAATAAAGGGGAACACAATGTTTAAGACCAATGAATACTTCGAGGGTAAAGTGAAGTCCATAGCCTTCTCCGCCGGCGGCGGCCCCGCCACCGTGGGCGTGATGGCCCCCGGCGACTACGAGTTCGGCACCGACAAGAAAGAGATCATGACCGTGGTCAGCGGTAAGCTGACGGTAAAGCTGCCCGGCGAAGCCGACTGGATGGACTTCCCCAAAGGCGGCACCTTCTCCGTGCCAGCCAAGACCAAGTTCCAGGTGAAGGTGGCCGAAGACACCGCCTACCTCTGCCTGTACGTGGATTAAACCAAGCCTCAAAAAGAAAAGCCCCGGGCCGTCCCGGGGCTTTTTATTTTCTGGAAACTCTGCCCTCCGCTCAGCAAATAGTCATATAGTCATCAGCGTCCCTGACCTTCCCCCCATCATCATTACCTATTGACCACCAGGCAGATGCAGGCACGACGAATAACAATAGAAATGTTAGCGCGCAAACAAGGTTCATTTATGTGTCCCCATTTTTGTGGCAACATTATCTTTATACTTACTGAAAGCCTCCATTACCGCAAAATATTTCCTTTTAATCGGATCAGACTCTGGCAGGTTGGTATAACTTTTTGTCAACTCACTATCTGCGTACTGCGCAGCAAGTTTAATTACATCATCGGGATGGAACATGATTGGGATTGTTCCGCTTATTTTCCAGTAAGCATCCCGACACTCTGTGCGGACAACCGCCTCCTTGTCTTTTTCAATACACTCTTTAAGGTAAGGAGCCGATTCCCGCACCCTAAACAATCCCAACGTATGAGCCGCCTCCTGGCGCGTAGCTTCCCGCGTTGAGGTTCTCAGAACGTCTATCAATAGCGCGGACATGCCGGGCTCCAGCGGCTTTGTTGTTGTATTGTGTGTGGTGCGGATACTGGTGACTGCCCAATAGCCGGTTTCGTCATTCTTTGTCCTTCCAACCCATTCCGATATAAAAACCTGATCACCAGGCTCTTGGTTTACAATCATTGAATTCAACAATGCCAAGGCGGAGCGATCCCGCACGCTCGGGTCTTTATGTTTCAGCGCTAAATCCTTAAGCATGCGTTTTCTCTCCGGACTGGAGCTGCCTTTTATTTGCTCGACAAGCGCGATCTTACGCTTCCCATCCAGCCCTGGCTTATCCAGTTCTTCCAGTACGCGCACCAGGCCTTTGTCTCCGTAACCGGAAAGATCTATTGGTGCTCCGCGGCCCATACCATTAAGCATCGCTTCCAGCGATGCTGTATCGCCTAGTTTCCCCAGCGCAATCGAAGACGCTCTCGAAAGATCTTCATTATCAAGATACTCTCGCAGAAGTGGTATTGCGCGCGTGTTCTTTAACACGGCCAACACGCCAATTAACGTTGTGCCATTCATATAGCCGTTCAAATAATCCTGTCTGTCTTTCTCTGTTAAGGCGGCTTTCCCCTTAGCCCGAACATTTTTAATACGTGAGACTTCACGGTCGCATTCCTTCATTACCGCATCGGTCAGCTTGGGGTCTTTTATCCGCATGGCGGCTTTTTGGCCCTCAACAGGATATTTATCCATGAGTTCGCCCATTATCCGCACGTCCTCATCCGTCTGAGGTTCCGTTTCGCCGATGGCGTTTATCAGCGCCATGGCAGTAGCCGTGCTTTTGGTCTGCTTTAGTTCTTTATCTATATCCTTAAGGCTCTTGCGGCCCTGGGCGTATGCCTCAGAGGCACAAAGGACGAAAGCGAAAGCAATGGCAATAGTTTTCATAGAGATCCCTAAAAAAGTACCCCCCCCCGGAACATTGATAAATTAGATGGAGAATATCTGCGACATGCGCATCCACCCCGGCGTTGGCGCTGTGGCTATTTACGCCAGGCCGGAGAAAAACTGTCGGAGATATGCGCCCAAAAGCGTTAACTCTGCCTATTCTTCTATGCCGGCGAGTTTCAGGGTGATGTTCTTGGACTTGAGCAGGGCCACGA
>MGTZ01000019.1:20585-23007 GCA_001799715.1 Elusimicrobia bacterium GWB2_63_16
TTGCGGCCGGTCTGCATGGTGGACGGGATCTGGTAGATCTTGCCCTCGCGGATCAAATTGGAGATGGCGCTGGTGACGAACAGCGTCTCCATGGCGGCCACGCGGCCGCCCCCTATCTTCTTGCACAGCGTCTGCGAGATGACGCCCTTGAGCGAGGAGGCCAGCATGGTGCGGATCTGGGACTGCCGGTCCGCCGGGAACTGATCTATGATGCGGTCCACCGTGGAGGCAGCCGTGGTGGTATGCAGCGTGCCGAACACCAGGTGGCCGGTCTCGGCGGTCTCGATGGCTATGGAGATGGTCTCCAGGTCGCGCATTTCGCCGACGAGGACTATGTCCGGATCCTCGCGCAGCGCCGCGCGCAGGGCCTGCGAGAAGGACTTGGTATGTACGTGCACCTCGCGCTGGTTCACCAGGCAGTTCTTCTTCTGGTGCACGAACTCTATGGGGTCCTCGATGGTGATGATATGGTCTTTGCGGTGGCGGTTCATGAAATCCACCAGCGCGCACAGCGTGGTGGACTTGCCCGAGCCGGTGGGGCCGGTCACCAGCACCAGGCCCTTGGACAGGTAGCAGAGGTCCACCACTTCCTTGGAGAGGCCCAGCTTCTCGGCCGTCACTATTTCCACCGGGATCTGGCGGAACACCGCGCCCATGCCGAAGCGGTCCATGAAGATATTGGCGCGGAAGCGGGCCAGGCCCGGTATCTCGTAGGCGAAGTCGGTGTCGTGAGTCTTCTCGAACTCCACCGTGTTGAAAGTGGGGATGATGGCGCCGAGCAGGTGGCTCATGCGCTCGGGACGCAGCACGGCCTGGTCGCTCAGCTCCTGCATGTCGCCGTTGACGCGCACCATGGGGCGGTGGGCCGAGGTGAGGTGCAGGTCGGAGGCGCCCAGCGCGGCCATCTTGCGCAGCAGGCCGTTGATCTCGGGCTCTCCGGCCACCGCCGCCGGGAGCGGGGCGTCGCTGCGCCTGGCCGACTGGGTGAGGCGCGTCATGGCGAGGCCGTTGTCTATGGTAAAAGTGACCACTAAAGTTTTGGAGGCGCAGACATATTCGAACTTCACCGATTTGCTCTGGGCTATCTGCTCGCGCACGTCGGCCGGGGCTATTTCCCCCGTCAGGCCGTATACCTGCGCGGCCGTAAGCTGCTGGGCCAGCAGCGGCGAGGAGGAGCCGGCGCTGATGAGGGCCGGCGGCTTGCCGGCCTCCAGGATGATCTCCTGGCCCGGCTGCAGTTTCTCTATGAGCTTGTCCAACTGCGCCATAATTTTTCCTTAACCGCCGGAATAGATATGCGAGATCACCACGCGGTCCCCGTCGTTTATCCGTTCGTCGCCGCCCACGGCCCGGCCGTTGCGGGTCATGATGGTGGGCCGCTTCCTGTCTATCTTCACGAAAGCGGAAAGCTCCCCGGCCGTCATCGGCCCGGGGAGCTCCACCACCTTTTCGCTGAAGCCGCCCTCGTAGATCAGCGGACCGATCAGCTTGACGGTGACTTTCATCAGTTCAGGCTCGCCACCTTGGCGGCCGCGGCGGCCTCCGCCTCGAGCCCCAGTTTCTTCAGGGTCTCCAGGGTGGGAATACCGCGTTTGTCGTAGCCGCGCTGGTCGTAGTAATGCTGCAGCAGCGAGTCGTACTTGTCGTGTTCCAGCACCACGCCCTTCTGCGGGCCGTCGGTGTCGGCGTTGGCCTTGTCGAACCACACCGCCGGCGGGTAGTCGTCCTTGCGGGTCACATTGGGGAACTCGCGCAGGTAATGCAGCTTGATCATGGAGTAGGCGCGGTCGGCCGCCGTCCAGAAATTCTCCAGCGTCCAGTCCAGGCCGGTGACGGCGTTGAAGAACTTGGGATAGTTGTCCAGCTCGTAGCCCACTTCCACCCAGGGGAAGCGGCAGGCCACCAGCATTTCGAACAGGCCGCCGCGGATGCGCTGCAGCTCTATCACCTTGGCCGCCTTCTCGGGGCCGTAACTCTCGCGCTTGCTGTGCTTGAGCTCGAAGGTGATGATCCACGCCTCGCGGTGATGGCCGCCTATGGCCGCCACGCCGAAGGCCAGCGCCTGGCCGGGGATGGACTTGCAGTTGTAAGCCGCCATCTCCAGGCCTTTGACCTGCATGGCGTAGTCGGCTGAATTCTTGCCGTAGGCCTTGGCCGCGCGCAGGGCGCCGTCGGCCAGCAAGTTGCCGGCCTCGCCCTTGCGGGTGGCTATGTCCCAGAGCAGCGTTTTGCCCTTCTCGGCGTCGCCGAACTTGAAGTCGCCCTTCGTCGCGCCGTGCTCTATGGCGTCGCCGTAGAACCCCAGCACCGCGCCGGCCGAGATGGTGTCCAGGCCGTAGTCGTCGCACAGGTAGTTCAGCGAACCAACCTGCTTGAGGTCGAACACGTTGATGTTCGGCCCCAGCATGCCGATGTTCTCGTA
>MGTZ01000020.1:0-83974 GCA_001799715.1 Elusimicrobia bacterium GWB2_63_16
CAGGAGCTGATCCCAGCCGCAAAAAAAGAAACGCCCGGCCAGAACCGGGCGTTTTCTTTTTTTGTCTATGTCCCGCTCAGTTCTGGGCGGCCAGCGCTTCGAGCCGGCTGTTGAACCTTTCTATTATTATCCCCGACAGAGAATACAGTTCCTTTACCGCCGCGGCCGCCTCCGGGGGGAGATGCTTCTTCTCCGCGGCCGCGAACAGGTCCATCAGGTAGTTCTGCAGGTGGAAGGTCAGGTCATGGGCGCCCAGGTCCCTGGCCGCCTTCATCAGGCTCAGCAGGGGGGCCAGCGCGGCCTCGTCCTGGGCGGCCAGCGCCGCCGCGCCTACCCGGTTAGCCAGCGCCGCCGAAGCTTCTGGCGACGGGTCGAAGCCGGCCTCCAGGCCGGCGTCCTTCAGGCGTCCGGCCAGGTGGGCCAGTTTGTCTATATCGCCGGGGGCGGCGGAGCGCAGGGCCCGGGTGAACACCACCTCGGCCGCCTGCCTGGCGTAGGCCGCGGCCTGCGAGCGCAGCGGGGCCCAGGAAGAGGAAGTGCGGCCCGGCAGGCGGGACAGCAGGTAGAGGTAATCCTCGAGGATCTTGAAGATGGAGCCGGCGTGGCTGTGCCGCGCGGCGTCGGCCAGGATCCAGGCGTAGAGGGTTTTCTCGTCCCAGGAGAAATCGTCGAAAGAGACCCGCGCGAAGCCGGGCTCTTTCTCCAGGGCCGCGCGCATGTCCTCGGGGGAGGGGGAGGCGAAGAGCTCCTTCATGCGGGCGGTGGCCGAGGGCCGGGTAAAAAACATCGTCGGGAACTCGGCGCCGCGGCGCAGGTAGCAGAAGGCCAGCGGGGAGTCGCCGTCGGGCCCGGGGGCGGCCACTTCGCCGCGCAGGTACAGCACGCCGTCGCGGCTCATGCGTTCGTGCACGGTGACGGCCTCGAGCGAACCGGTCTCCTCCACGCCCAGCATCGCGTCGGCGATGATCAGCGCGGCCGCCTTCTGGCGCGCCAGGGCGTTCTCGCCTAGCAGCTCGCCGTAGATCTTCAGGCCGTCGCCGGCGTCCTGGAAATTGGAATGGGCCAGCTCCAGCAGCGACAGGAAAGGGCGGTCGGCGTTCTCGAAGCCCAGGTCGCGCAGCGTCTCGGCCACGCGGGCGGCATAGCGCAGGTTCTGCACGGCCTCTATGCGCGAGATGTCGGCGAAGAACCAGCCGCAGCTGGTGAACATGAACATCGCGTGCTTCTGCATCTCCAGCAGCTCCAGCGCGCGGGCCCGCTCGGCCTTGTTGAGCTCCCGCGAGGCGTGCTTTTGGAAAAAGGCCGCGGCGGCCTCCGGCGAGCGGTCCAGCAGCAGGCCGGCGTAAGCGTTGCGGGCCTCCCAGGGGGCGCGGAAGAACTTGGAGGCTTCGGAGGCGTAGACGCCGGCGGCGGCGTCGCGCAGCGCGTTGAGCGCGGCCCTGAAAGGCAGGCGCCAGTTGAGGGAGCCGCCTTCGCCGCCGCAGTCGCAGCCGCCCTTCCAGCGGCGCACGCCGTGGGCGCAGCTCCAGGCCGTCCCTTCGCCGTCGGGGCCGGTCTTGATCATCACCTCGTCCGCGGGCGGGTTGCCTCGCAGGTATTCGCCGAAATTAACCACGCGGATGCCCCGGTTCCTGAGCTCGTGCAGGAAGGCGTGGGCCAGCGTCATGTCCGAGAACTTGTGATGGTGGCCGAAGGTCTCGCCGTCCACGGCCATACTGACGAGCTGCGGCCCCGCCTTGTTGGGCTTGAAGCAGGCCTCCACCCGGTCGGCGAAAACGCCGGAATCGCGCGTGAGGCCCTCGAAGGCGGCAGCTTTGGACAGCGGGCCGTCGTAGAAGAAGATTGCGATGGAACGGTCTTTGGCCGCGCCGGGTTGGGCGTCGCGCCACAGGTAGGGGCGCGTGGTGTCCAGGTCGCCGCGTGAGGCGTCGACCCACTCGCCGCCGGCGGGCCGCACCTTGTCGGCCTGGTAGGGTGAGAGGATCACGTACTTCATGCCGAGGTCGACGAGCAGGCGCAGCGTATCGTCGGAGGCCGCCGTCTCGGGCAGCCACATCGCCTCGGGCTTGAAGCCGAAGCGGTGCTCGAAATCCTTGATGCCCCACAGCGCCTGCGTCAACTGGTCCTGGAAAGAGGCCAGCGGCATGATCATGTGGTTGTAGCCCTGCGCTATGGCGTTGGAATGGCCGGTGCGCTCGCGCGAGTCGCGGGCGGCCCGCACGATCCTGGCGTAGTAAAAGGGGTAGTTCTTCTCCAGCCAGCCGAACAGCGTGGGGCCGAAGTTGAAGTTCATGTGCAGATAATTGTTGGTCAGCTCCAGCACCCGGCCCCGGGCGTCGTTGACGCGGGCGCAGGCGTTGGGCAGGTAGCATTCGCGGGCGATGCGGGAATTCCAGTCGTGGAAGGGCCAGGCGGAGGGCTGCGAGTCTATGCGGCCGGTCCAGGGATTCTCGCGGGGAGGCTGGTAGAAATGGGCGTGCAGCGCGAAGTATTTTTCGTGTTTCCCGTGGGGCTTATCCATTGATAAATTATAGTAAAGTGAAGCCGGTTCTAGAAGCGCAAAAGCCAGCCGCCGCTCAGGCGGCCGCGGCGAGCAGCAGCCTGGTCAGGGCCTCGTCGCAGGCCTCGGCGCCGCCGTAGCGCAGCGGGCCCAGGGGGCGGCCGGCCAGCAGGGCGGCCAGGCAGGCGCTGCCGGCGGCCGTGAAGGAGCGCGCGGCAACCTCGCCCAGCAGCTTGCGGAAATTCGCCTCGGAGGAGGGGGAAAGTTCCTTGCCCAGCGGAGAGAAATCCAGGTCTTCCGGCCTGAGCCGCAGGCGCAGCGGTCCCGGCCCGCCGATGATGTCGGCCAGCAAACGGGTTTCGCTCTCCGGGGCCGGGGACGGCGGCAGCGGGCGGCCGGCCAGCGCGTATAATCTTGAGAACAGCCCCGCCTTGAGGGCGGACAGGGTGGCTGGCTCGACAGGGCCCTCGTAGACCGCCGCCGCGATGACGGTCACCGAGGCGTAGGGAATGAAGAGGCGGCTGCCGGCCGCCGAGGCGTAAAAACCGTCGTCGGCGATCTCTATCTTTTCGGGGAATACGGCGGGAGGGAAAACCGGCAGGCCGGCCTCGGCCGCTATAATAACCGGAAAGCCGGCCGCCGCGGCGGCCTCGGCCAGCGCCCGGGCGTCGGCCAGCGGCAGGCGCCTGCCGAGGAAACCGGGGTTCGCGCGCAGGAAGGTTGCGGTTTCGTCCGCCGGCTTGCCGGCGGCGGTCAGCACCGGGGCGGCAGCCAGCGTGGGGGCCTGGATGGCCCTGAGGGCGACGGCGTACAGGCTCACGGCCGCTTGCGGGACATGATGTCGAGGATGATGCTGTCCACTTTCTCCATGCCCAGGCTGGAGATGCGCGAGATGTTCTTGATCGTTGCCTCGGCGCAGTTCCCGACGAAGCCTTCCGCGTCGGTGATGCCCTCGCCGTTGGAGGCCATCCAGGCGGCGCGGATGGCGGAGTCGGCCGAGGAGGCCACCTTGAGGGCGCAGCCGCTCTTGGCGCCGTCGCAGATCATGCCGCCGATGTCGCTGATCACCGTGTTGACGGCCAGCGCGGTCTTTTTGGCGTCTGCTCCGGAGCGCTGCCAGACTATGGCCACGGAGGCGCCCACGCCGGCGGCCACCGCGCAGCCGCAGATGGGCGCGAGCTCGCCGGTGAAGACCTTGATATAGGAATTTACCAGGTGGGACAGCGCTATGCTCCTGAGGATACGTTTTTCCGGCACGCCGAAGGCCTTGCCCACCAGCCAGGGCACCAGCACGGCCACCACGCCCTGATTGCCGGACTCGCCGCTGGACATGACAGGAACGGACAAGCCGGCCATGCGCGCGTCGGCCGCGGCGGCGGCGGTGATCTTGGCGTCGGAGAGGATGTCGCGCTTGAGGTAGCCTTTCTTGATAAGGTCCTCTATGTAGTAGCCGACCTTCCTGAGTTTGAGCCCCTCGCGGGAGGCCGCGAGGTTCATGTCCACGCCGCGCCGTATATAGGTCAGCTCGGCGGGCTTGATCTTCTCTACGGCGCGGAACAGGTCGCGGAAAGTCGCTTTGCGCAGGGCCTGTTTGTAGGGCAGGGCGGCCTTTTTGCCGGGGCCGCCGGTTTTGATTATCGTGCGGCCGTTGAGTTTGAGCAGCGAGACCCGGTTGTGGCTGCCTTCGAGCACGCAAAGGGCCTTGTCCCGGCCGGCCGCCACCTCGGCGGCTATGTAGATGCCGCGTTTCTTGTAATCCACTTTTATGCCGGCCTTGCCGCTCTTGAGGAGGGCGGAAGCCTCCTTGAGCCGCGCCGGGGGGAGGCCTTTGAAGAGCTCCGCGCCGAGTTCGGGCTTGCGCGCCACGGCTCCTACGGCCGCGGCGAGCAAGTTGCCTTTCTGGCCGCTGGTGTTGGGGATGGCCACGGCCAGGCCGTTCTTGTAGGTGCCGGGGTCGGTGCGGACCAGCACCGAGGTGGTTTTGCCTTTCAGCAGCTTGCCGGCGGTGGCGGCGGCGAAAGCGACCGCTACGGGTTCGGTACACCCCATGGCGGGATACACTTCGTGTTTAAGGACTTCGGAAAGTAAATTTTTCATAGTAGTGCTCGTCTCTTTATCGTGCCGACGGGGGCATGCCCTCTCCGGGTACGCCGGGCCACACCGTGGCCCGGCTCTTTCACACTGCGGTGTCGCTTCGCTCCACCCGGGCTCGGCGCTGCGCAAGCCTCGCCCTCGCGAGGCCCCTGCGAGGGCATACCCCCGCCGGCGCTTAGTGACTTGAGGCGATATTGAAATCTGCACCCGGGTCCGTGGTCGTGCGTGCCCTGTTTTAGGGATACACCTCGCTAAAACAATACTAGATTACAATTTTTAGAAGGAGAATTTCCTGCTCCTCGTCCAGAGGAGGAGGGCGGCGGCGGAGAGCATTGCGCCGGCCGCGCCGGCCACGAAGGGGGCGGCGGGGGAGACCCGGTCCCAGAGGAAGCCGGCGGCGGCGCTGGAGGCGAAGGTGAGGAAGCCGAGCGTGCCCTGGAAGTAGCCCATGGCCGAGGCCCTGTTCTCGTCGGCGCTCAGATGCGAAACTACCGCTTTGGCTATGCCCTCGCTGAAGGCGCCGTAGAAACCGTACAGGGCGAACAGCAGCCAGACCTGCCACGGCCTGTCGGCCAGCGCGAAGCCCAGGTAGACGGCCGCGAAGACGGCCAGGCCGAAGGTCATGGTCTTAAGTTTCCCCAGCCGGTCAGAGAGCCAGCCGGCCGGGGAGGCCAGCGCGGCGTAGACCAGATTATAGCCGGTATAGGCCAGGATGACGTGCGTGAGCGTGAACCCCATGGTCTTGGCCTTCATTATGAGGAAGACGTCGCTGGAATTGCCCAGCGCGAAGAGCGCGTAGATGGCGAGAAAGGCCTTGAAGTCTGCGGACATCGGCGCGGCCGGCGGGGCGCCCGCTCCGGCCGGGCGCGCGGCGGCCGCTTCCTTCACAAAATAGACCAGCACGCCGACGCCCAGCAGGGCGGGAACGAAAGCCGCCATGAAGATGAACCTGTAGTCAGGTTTTTCGGCGCCGAGGAAATGTATCAGGGCCAGCGCGGCCAGCGGGCCCAGTGCCGCGCCCAGGGTGTCCATCGCGCGGTGGAAGCCGAAGGCCTTGCCCCAGTGGGCCCTGTCCACCGAACCGGCTATCAGCGCGTCGCGAGCCGAGGTGCGCAGGCCCTTGCCGACGCGGTCGACGAAGCGCGAGAACAGCACGAACTGCCAGCCGCCCGCCAGGGCGAGCAGCGGCTTGGACACGGCCGAAAGGGAGTAGCCGGCGACGACAAAAGGTTTGCGCGCGCCATACCTGTCGGACAGGCGGCCGCCTATGATCTTGACGAAACTGGCCGTGGCCTCGGCCACGCCCTCTATGAGGCCCACCACCTGCATCGGCGCGCCGAGCACGGAGGTCAGGAAGACCGGCACGATGGGGTAGAGCATCTCGCTGGAGATGTCGGTGAGGCCGCTCACCACTCCCAGCAGGGTTACGTTGCGGGTCAGGCCCGCCCTCATGTCGCGAAAGAAGTTCTTCATAGGAATTTTACCGCCAGGTTCAGGCCCGAGGCGAAGACCAGGGCGGCGGCCAGGTTCATCGCTATGACCTTGGCGGCGTTCTTTAAGCCGAGCTCGCGCACGGTGACCATGCAGCTGGCCATGCAGGGCAGGTAGAGGGACAGGAAGACGCTGGCCACCACTATGGAGGCGGGCGGCAGGCCGAAGGGTACCAGCATGGCTATCGAGACGTCCTTGCGCAGGAAGCCCAGCGTCATCACCGAGACGGTCTCCGCGGGCAGGCCAAGCAGGCCGGTGACGGCCGGCTTGAAGAATTCGGAGATGCCGGCCAGCAGGCCGCTGACGTCGAGCAGCGCCACCAGCAGCACGCCGACTATGATCATCGGCACGGCCTCGAACAGGAAATCCTTGACGCGGAAGTACAGCTTGCGGGCCAGCATGGGGCAGCACGGGGCCTGGTAGGGGGGGATCTCCAGGAACAGCTCCGGCGTCTCGCCTTTGAGCAGGCGGCTGAGCAGCAGCGAGCTTACGATGCCCGCCGCGGCTATGGCGCCGAAGACGGCCAGCGTGTACTTGATGTGGAAGGGGGCCAGCAGGCTCAGTATCATCGCGGTCTGCGGCATGCAGGGCGCCAGGCCCAGGGTCAGCGCGGTGGCTATCACGCGCTCGCGCGGAGTTTCCAGTACGCGCGCGGCGAGTATGGCCGGCACCTTGCAGCCCATGCCCAGCATCAGCGGTATAGTGCCGTAGCCGTGCAGGCCCAGGCGGTGCATGGAACTGTCGAGCATGACGGCCAGGCGCGGCAGGTAGCCGATGTCCTCGAGGAGGCCCAGCGCGGCGTAGAAGGAAACTATATAAGGCAGCACGGTGACGAACGGGATATAGAGGCCGGTGGTCAGCAAACCGAAGGATTCCATCGGCGCCGGGGTGGTGCCCAGCAGCAGCACCTTCAGGAAACCGCCGTCCTGCAGGCCGCCGAGGGCCGCCGTGACCAGCGGCATCCAGGCCGCCTGGAAAAGCGGGTCCAGCACGTGGCTTATCAGGCCCTCGCCGACGAAGCGGATGAGCCAGAACACGGCGAGCATGACCGCGGCGGCGAAGGGCAGGCCGGTGCCGGGGCGCGAGGTGATGTCCTCGAGCTTCTCCAGCAGTGTCGCGTGTTTATGGGTGATCTTCTGGCATTCGGCCGAGATGCGGCCTATCAGTTTCCATTTCTCGTCGGGATCGGTGGGATGGCAGCCCGGCGCGGGCAGCCGGCCGGCGTTGAAATCCTCCACGGCGGTCTTGAGGCCGGAGAGGCCCTCGCCCGTGGTGGCCACGAAAGGCACCACGCGCACGCCGAGCTGGCGGCCGAGGGCCTCCGGATCTATCTCCACGCCCCGGCGGCGCGCGATATCCCATTTGTTCAGCAGAATGACCATCGGGGTGCAGAGGGAGGCCAGCTCCAGCGTGTAATAGAGATTGCGTTCGAGGTTGGTGGCGTCCACTACGTCGAGGATGAGCGCCTTGTCGGGCTGGGCCAGGATCTCCCGGGCCACCTCCTCGGCCTTGTTGGTGGCTGCGTGGCTGTAGGCGCCGGGCACGTCCACCACGGAGAAGCGCTCGCCGGCGAGCACGGTATGCCCGGCGGTGTACTCCACGGTGGTGCCGGGGTAATTGGAAGAAATGACCTCCAGGCCGGTCAGGCGCGAGAAGACTACGCTCTTGCCGACATTGGGGTTGCCGGCCAGCAGCACGCGGCGGGACTTCACCTTTACCTCGATCTTGGCGGCCATGCCGCGGCCGAGCGCCACCCTGGTCCCCATCACCTCCACTACGACCGGCCCGCCGGAATTTTCGCCGGAACGTTTGGTGATATGTCTGCCGGTATAGAGGCCCATGGCGCGCAGTTTGGCCTGGAAATCGGCGCCGCCGCCGACCTCGGCTATGTAGCCGGTCTCGTTCTCCCGCATGGCGGTCAGGGTGACAGGGGGGGAGGGTTTCATGCTTTCCTCCCGGAGAGGGCCCGCTTGACGGCCTGCAGCGCCGCGCGGCGGGCCGGGGACTTGAGGAACAGCGTCAGCGCGCCCACGCGCCGCAGGGCCTCTGGGCTGAGCGCGTGCTCGGCCTTGCAGGCGTCGCGTTCCGCCTGGGCGGCGGGCAGGTCCAGCACCTCTATGAAAAAATCCTTCAGGGTGGCGTGGCGGCCGGTGATCTCGGCGCCGGCCCGCAGGCCATCGGGGGAAAGGCGTATGGCCCCGTAGCGCTCCTGGCTGAGCAGGCCGCGCGCGGCCAGCGTCTTGACGGCGGAGTTGACCGAGGGTTTGGAGACTTTGAGCAGGCGGCTGATGTCGCAGGCCCGGGCGCTGCCGTCCCTGAGGCTGAGCGCGTAGGCGGCTTCGAGGTAGTCTTCCAGGCTGGGGGAGAGGGTTTTGTGCATATGTTAGAGGGGCATAACAAAGTTAGTCCTCTCTAACTCTAGCAAAATAGAAGGCCCCGCGGCAAGCGGGGCAAGGTTACTGGCAGCCGCCGGTGAAGCAGGGCAGGCTGAGCACGGTGGGGAACTGCACGGCGAGCAGGTAGAGGCCGCCGGCGGCGGCCGCCGCCAGGAGCAGGCCGAGGAAGAAGGCTATGAAGCGGTGCTTCTTGGTGAAATCCCAGGTCGACAGGATTACCGCGGCTAAGATCTTGCGCATATGTTCTCCGTCAGAGCGGTTCGGCGAGGGTATCCAGCACCACGCTGAGGTCCTTGTCGCCGTAGCCGCTATTATACGATTTAGTCATCAGGCGTTCCACCGCCGCGGTGACCGGCAGTTCCAGTCTCTTCTTGGCCGCCTCGGCCAGCATGAAGCGGGCGTCCTTGAGCATGTGCTTGAGCGGGAAGGCCGGGGGGAATTCTTTCTTCAGGATATTCTCCCTCTTGAGCGAGAAGTAGCCGCAGTTCATGGCGGGATTGTGCGCGAGCGTCTCGAAGATGAGGGCGGGGTCTATGCCCTGCGCCTGTGCCAGCGCCGCGGACTCGGCCAGCGCGGTGGTGAGCTGCGCCACTATCAGGTTCACGCACAGTTTGAGAGCGGTGCCGGCCGGCGGCAGGCCGGCGTGCACTATCTCCTTGCCCATGGCCCGCAGCACCGGGGCGTAGCGCTCGAGCGCGGCTTTTTCGGCGCCGGCCAGTATGACCAGCTGCCCCTTTTCGGCCGCGGCCTTGGAGCCGGAGACCGGGCAGTCCAGGAAGACCACTCCGGCGGCGTAGCATTTTTTTCCCAGCCCGGCGGTGTAATCGGGGGAGAGGGTGCTCATGTTGATCAGGGCGTTGCCGCCCTGGAAGGCCGAGGCCGCGCCCTCCGGGCCCTCCATCACGCCGTCCATGGCGGCCTGGTCGGAAACCATGGTGATGAGCGTGTCGCACATTTTGGCCAGTGCCCTGGGGGTGGAAGCCACCTGGCAGCCGAGGTCGGCGAATTCCGTGGTGCGCGAGCGCGTGCGGTTGTAGACGGAGACCTGGAAGCCGGCGCGGTGCAGGTTCAGCGCCATGGCGCGGCCCATTATGCCGAGCCCTATGAAACCTATCCTGGGGGGTATGCTCATGATCTTTCTCCAAGCTTTATAATTTCCGCGGCGCTCAGTTCGCGCCACTGCCCCGGCTCCAGCCCTTCCAGTGTCAGCGGGCCTATGGCCCGCCGCAGCAGGCGCAGCACCGGGAAGCCGACGGCGGCCAGCATGCGCCGCACCTGCCTGTTGCGGCCTTCCTTCAGCGTGACCTCGGCCCACGAGGTGGGCACGGTCTTGCGGTAGCGTATGGGGGGCACCCGCGCCGGCAGGCCCGGATCGGACAGTACCCTGGCCCCGCATGGCAGCGTCGGGCCGTCAGCCAGCGTCAGGCCGGAGCGCAGCCGCGCCAGCGCCTCGTCCGTCACCTCGCGCTCTACCTGGGCCCAGTAAACTTTGGCCATCTTGTGCTTCGGGTCGGCTATGCCGGCCTGCAGGTGCCCGTCCGAGGTGAGCAGCAGCAGGCCCTCGCTGTCATGGTCCAGCCGGCCGGCGGGGTAGACGCCCTTGGGGAAACCGAAGTCCGCCAGCGAGGCATGTCCGTGCTCCGGCGTGAACTGAGAAAGGACCCCGTAGGGTTTGTTGAAAATAATGGTGGTCATCGTCTCCGGCTTGCCCGAAACGGCCGGCTAAATGTTATTATATATTAATGAGTTATACCTTCATCGACAAACAGAAAGATTTCAATGAGCTGTGCGCGAAGCTCGCCACCCATAAGTACCTCTCCATAGACACCGAGTCCAACAGCCTTTACGCCTACAAAGAAAAGTTCTGCCTGATGCAGCTGTCCAGCGAGCATATCAACGCCGTGGTGGACCCGCTCGCCGTGGACATCAAGCCGATACTCCCCATTTTCGCCGACCCCGGCATAGAGAAGATCTTTCACTCGGCCGATTCCGATATCCGCGTTTTTAAGGCCGCGCTCAAGTGCACCTTCGTCAATATCTTCGACGTGATGGTGGCCGCCAAGTACCTGGGCATCATCAAGTGCGGCCTGGACAGCATGGTGGGAGAATACTTCGGCCTGGAGATGAATAAGAAGTTCCAGAAGGCCGACTGGGGCCGGCGCCCGCTCACGAAAGAGATGCTGGACTACGCCAGCTCCGACACCATCCACCTCAAGAAGCTGCGCGACATTCTTGGCGCCGAACTGGAGAAGAAGGGCCGCCTGGAAGAGGCGCTGGGGCAGTTCGCCCAGATCTGCAAGATCGAGCCCAACCCCATGCGCTTCGACGAGTCGGGGTTCCTTACGCTCAAGGGCGCGCGCCAGCTCAACGGCCGCGGCTTGGCGGTACTGCGCGAGCTGTACATCGGGCGCGAGGTGGCGGCGATCAAGAAGGACGCGCCGCCTTTCAAGGTTATCAGCGAGGACCTGATGCTGCGCCTTTCGGTGGCGCCGCGCGAGGGTCTGCACAACCTCTCTATTTTTAAGGGCGTCAGCGGCTACGTGCTGGCCAATCACGGCGCGTGGATACGCGAGGCGCTGGCCAAGGGGCTCAAGGCCCCGGAGTACCAGGTGCCCCGCCGCGAGATCTCGCGAGAGAAGCGCGCCTATTTCGAGACCGTCAAGAACCGCTTCAAGACGCTGCGCCTGTGGCGCAAAGAGACAGCCGCCCGCCGCAACATGCTGCCCGAGGCCATCTTGGGCAACGACGTGCTGGAGCGCCTGGCCATGGCGCAGCTGCACAAAATAGAGGACCTGCACGCCATCAAGGGCCTGGGCGCGGAAAAGGCTTCCCTCTACGGCGCCGAAATAATGGAATTCCTGAAAAAACACCACGGCAAATAAACTAGGGACAGCGCCCTATTTATTTTCCGCTTTTTCCGGTCGACCCCGACATGCAGTTGTCGGGGTCGTCTGTTATATTCATAGTGAGGGGGACGTGCTTCAGGCGCGTTCTGTAAGGGGGGAATATGCCAAGGCTTGCAAGAGTTGTGGGGGTGGGATTGCCGCATCATATTGTGCAGCGCGGAAATTGCCGGCAAAGGGTCTTTGAAAGCGAATACGACAGGGAATACTATCTGCGTCTGATCTCCGAATGCTCGAGCCGGGCGGGCCTTTCAATATTGGCCTACTGCCTTATGACGAATCATGTGCATTTTATAGCTATTCCGAAGAAGAAGGATTCCATGGCCCGCACATTCAATAGCGCTCATATGCGCTATTCTCAATACTTCAATTACAAACATAAACTGATAGGACACTTATGGCAGGGGCGGTATTTCTCCTGTGTTCTCGACGAAAAGCATCTCATAGCGGCTGCCAGGTACGTGGAGCGTAATCCGCTGCGTGCGGCGCTGGTCGGCTCGGCTGAAAATTGGAAATGGTCGAGCGCCGCGGTTCATTGCGTGAGAGCAGGCGATCCGTTCGGCTTTTCTCTGGATAGCCTGCTGGAAATACTGGGGTTGAGCGGTAGAGGCTGGAGGGAACTGCTGGATGAGGCGCAGGCTGAAACGGAAATTTCTGAAATACGCGCACATACCAGCGTAGGGCGCCCGCTGGGGAATAAGAGCTTCCTCGCGGGTATCGAAAAGAGATTAGGGAGGAGGGTTGGGGCTATGCCCCCGGGGCGCCCCAAAGGGACCAAACAGGGCGCTGTCCCTAGTTATAAAATAGGGCGCTGTCCCTAGTTTTTACGGCAAGTAGGCCGGCTATTTAAGCAGCTTTTTCGCCAGGTCCGGGCGCTTGATCTCGCGCAGGGCCTGCAGGACGAGGGAGCGGTTTTCGGGTTTGTAATACTGAAGGAGCGCGCGCTGCAGGCGCCGCTCCGTTTCTTTTTTGGGGACGTAGACGGGCTCGAGGGTGAAGGGGTCGAGGCCGGTGAAGTAGATGGAGGTCGCCAGTTCCATCGGCGCGGGCAGGAAGTCGTTGATCTGCTGCGGGCGGATGTTGCGCTCCTTCAGGAACACGGCCAGGTCGGCCATGTCGGCCAGCGTGGAGCCGGGGTGGGCCGAGATGAAATAGAGCACCAGGTACTGCTCCTTGCCGGCTTTCTTCGACTCGGCGAGGAACTTGTCGGCGAACTCCTTGAACACTTCCACGGCGGGCTTCTTCATCACCGACAGCACCTTGGGAGAGATATGCTCGGGGGCGACCTTGAGCAGCCCGCCGGTGTGAAAACGCGCAATTTCCGAAATATACTCGCCGCATTTCAGCGCCAGGTCCATCCTGATGCCGCTGGCCACGAAAGCTTTCTTCAGACCCTTGATCGCCCGCACGCGGCGCATCAGCGCCAGCAGCGGCTTATGGTCGGTATTGAGGTTGGGGCAGATGACGGGGTGGACGCAGGAAAGCTTTTTGCAGGCCCTGCAGACCGCCATATCCTTGCCGCCCATGGCGTACATGTTGGCCGACGGGGCGCCCAGGTCCGAGATATTGCCGGGGTGGCGCGGCGTCTTCAACAGGGCCGCGGCTTCCTTCTCCACCGACTCCGCCGAGCGCGTCTGTATGAACCGGCCCTGGTGCAGCGTCAGCGAGCAGAAGGCGCAGCCGCCGAAGCAGCCGCGGTGTATGACTATCGAATCCTTTATGGTCTCCAGAGCGGGAATTGGTTCTTTATACGACGGGTGGGCGCGCTTGGCGAAGGGCAGGCCGTAGACGGCGTCCATCTCCGCCGTGGAGAGGGGGAGCGCGGGGGGATTCTGTACCACCGCCTTACCCTCGCTCTTCTGGACCAGGACCGCGGCGTTGTAGGGATTGGAGTTCTCGTAAATAAGCCGCGTCGCGGCGGAGAATTTTACGCGGTCGCCTGAAACTTCTCCGGCGGAGGGCAGCTCCACGGAGCCGGGCAGCGGCAGGGCGGCGGCTTCTTTGGCCCCGAGAGGGTAGGCGGTGCCGCGGACGTCGCGCAGCGCGCTTATCTTTTCGCCGGTCTTCAGCCTGGCGGCGATCTCGCGGATCTGGCGCTCGCCCATGCCGTACACCAGCAGGTCGGCCTTGGAGTCCAGCAGCACGCTGTGCCGCACCTTGTCGGACCAGTAGTCGTAATGCGCGAAGCGCCGCATGCTGGCCTCTATGCCGCCTATGACCACCGGCGCGTCGGGATAGGCCTCGCGGCAGCGCTGCGAGTAGATGATGGTGGCGCGGTCGGGGCGCAGGCCGGCGCGCCCGCCGGGGGAGAAATCGTCGGAGGAACGCACGCGGCGGTTGTGCGTGTACTTGTTGATCATCGAGTCCATGTTCCCGGCGGAGACGCCGTAGAACAGGCGGGGTTTCCCGAATTGTCTGAAATCGGCCGGCGAATCCCAGCGCGGCTGGGCCAGGATGGCCACGCGCAGGCCCTCGGCTTCCAGCACGCGCCCTACCAGGGCCATGGCGAAAGAGGGATGGTCGACATAGGCGTCGCCCGTGACCAGGACCACGTCCACGGCGTCCCAGCCCAGGGCTTTGACCTCTTGCGGCGTCGCGGGAAGGAAACTCATACTGTAATCATATCAAAAAGACCTCTGCCGGGACTCCCCGGCCCGGCGCTGCCGGGGTTCCATTTATATTTAAATTATGGGATAATAGTAATGCAGAACTTGGTTTTTAGGAGGGAAAATGAAAAAACTTATTATTTCGCTGTGCCTGCTGCCCGTATTGACCGCCGGCGCCAGTGCCGACTCGTTTGAGGACTTCAAGACCCAGATAGCGCTGCAGGGCGAAGCCCTGCTCAAGCCTTTCGCCATGGACCTGGGCGGCGTCATCGGCGCCAACGACTTCAATTCCGGGCGCACGCTCGGCTTTCCCGGCTTCGAGGTCGGCCTGGCCGCCACCGTGCAGGCCAAGCCCAGCGACGAGAACCGCGTGCTGCGCGACGCCGACGTGAACGCCTTCGGCGTGCCGATGGTGCACGCGGGCGTGGCCCTGCCGGCGGTGGGCGCCGACGTGATGGCGCGCGCGGTCAGCCTCTCCGGCTTCTCCATAGTCGGCGGCGGCCTGCGCAAGAGCATCATCAAGAGCGGCACGCTGACAAAGTTCATCCCGGACGTCTCGGTGTCCGCCTGGTACGACGTGATCAACTACGACTACTTCAAGGGCAGCCACCTGTCCTTCGACGCCACCGCCTCCTTCGACATCCCGGTGATAAAGCCGTATGTCGGCGTGGGCGTGGACCGCACGACGCTCGAGATCAAGAACGTGAACGCCGCGCTCAACGGCGTGGACGCCACCATCTCCAAACCCCGCTACACCGTAGGCGTGCGCCTGTCGCCGCTGCCGCTGCTGTACGTCTACGGCGCTTACAACATCCTGCACGGCCAGGCCGGGTATTCCCTGGGCGCCGGCGCGAAGTTCTAAAAAGTTGGGAGGCTGGCAGCCTTTACCTGGGGGGAGCCCGCTGCGGGCTCCCCGCTTAAACGCAGGGCCGCTCCCTTGAAAAAGGAGACCAACATGGATGCGAACACCGAAAACACGGAAAGCCGCAGGCTGATAGAGGTCGCCGAGCATTACGGCGCCAACAACTATCACCCGCTGCCCATAGTCATCAACAGCGCCAAGGGCGTTTGGGTAAAGGACCCCGAAGGCAACAAATACATGGACATGCTCAGCGCCTACTCGGCGATGAACCATGGCCACCGGCACCCGCGCGTCATCAAGGCGCTCGTAGAGCAGACCAGGAAGGTCACGCTGACCTCCCGCGCCTTCAATAACGACCAGCTGGGCCCGTTCCTGAAGGAGCTGTGCGAATTCACCGGCTACGAGATGGCGCTGCCGATGAACACCGGCGCGGAAGCCGTGGAAACCGCCCTCAAGGCCGTGCGCAAATGGGGCTACAAGGTGAAGGGCGTGGCGGAGGGCAAGGCCGAGATCGTCACCTGCTCCAATAACTTCCACGGCCGCACCATCACCATTACCGGCTGCTCCACCGAGCCGCAGTACAAGGACGGCTTCGGGCCGTTCACCCCTGGCTTTGTGACCGTGGAGTACGGCAGCATCGAGGCCCTCAAGGCCGCCATCAACCCGAACACCGTGGCTTTCCTCCTGGAGCCCATACAGGGCGAGGCCGGCATCATAGTGCCGCCGGCCGGCTACCTGAAGGCCGCCTATGACCTGTGCAAGGCCAACCGCGTGCTGTTCGTAGCCGACGAGATACAGACCGGCTTCGGCCGCAGCGGCATGAAGTTCGCCTGCGACTACGAGGGCGTGAAGCCGGACATGCTGACGCTGGGCAAGGCGCTCGGCGGCGGCGTGATGCCCGTGTCCGCGGTGGTGTCCTCCAGGGAAGTCCTGGGCGTCTTCAACCCCGGCGACCACGGCAGCACGTTCGGCGGCAACCCGCTGGCCTGCGCCGCGGCGCGCGAGGCGCTGCGGGTGCTGACCGAGGAGAAGCTCGTGGAGAAGTCCTTCGAGATGGGCAAGTACTTCATGGACAAGCTCCGCTCCATCAAGGGCCCGCATATCAAGGAAGTCCGCGGCAAAGGCCTGCTGATCGGCCTGGAGATGGACTGCAAAGCCCGCCCCTACTGCGAGCAGCTGATGGGCCTGGGCCTGCTGTGCAAGGAGACGCATGACCACGTCATACGCTTCGCGCCGCCGCTCGTCATCACGCAGAAAGAGATAGACTGGGCCTTCAAGCGCATCAAGAAGGTGCTGTCGAAGTAAGAGGTTTCGACGCCCCGCCGGCCGCACCGCGCGCCGGCGGGGCTTTTTTAACATGCCAGACAAAGTTCCCGGCCACGGCCGGCTCTACCTGCAGGCAGCCCTGGCCACCGCCGTGTGGGGCGCCTCATATCCCTTTACCAAGCAGCTGATGAGCGAGGTCTCGCCGCTTACCATAGTAGTCTCGCGCGCCGCGATAGGCGCGCTGCTGCTCGTGCTCCTGGGCGGCGCCAGGCTTTCGCCGCGCGATTTCCGCGGCGCTCCCCTGCTCAAGCTCTTCATCCTTTCCGTGCTGGGCGTCTCGGCCCAGCAGTATATACAGGCCTACGCCCTCAAATACACGCTGGCGTCCAACGCCGGCTGGCTGATCTGCACCATTCCCATCATGGTGGCCGGGCTGGCCGCGGCGCTGGGCGAGCGCCTGGGGCCCTTCAAACTGGCGGCTTTCGCGCTGGGCACGGCCGGCACGCTGCTCGTGGTCTTCGGCCGCGCCGGGGCGGGGGCTTTCGCCCTGCCGTCCACCACCGGCGACGTCATTTTCCTGACCAGCTGCGTGGAATGGACCATCTACGTTTACTGCGCCCAGCGCTGGCTCACCGATTGGCCGCAGGCCAAGGTCACGGCAGCCACGATGCTCGTGGCGCTGGCCAGCGTGCTGCCCGTCTGGCTGCTCTCCGGCGGCCCGGCGGATTACGCCGCCGTCAGTCCGCGCGGCTGGGCCGGTATCGCCTACCTGGGCGTGCTCTCCTCCGCCATGGGCTACCTGTTCTGGAACCGGGCCGTGGAAGGCCTGGGCGGCGTCAAAGCCTCCTATTTCATTTACCTGCAGCCTTTTTCGTCCATGCTGGCGGCTTACCTGCTGCTGGGCGAGCGCGCCGCGCCGGCGGCCTTCGCCGGAGGGCTGCTGATACTCGCCGGCGTATATCTGGTGGGATTAAAGGAGAAAACCCGCGCCGCCGCCGGCGGGGTCTCTGCCAATGCCTGATTATTCAGCCCTTAAGCACAAGTTCGGCCCGCATTGCCTCTTCGGCGAGCCAGCCGCAAATTTTACCACCTACCGCGCCGGCGGGGCGGCCGAAGTGCTGCTCAAGCCCGGCACCCCGGAGGAACTGGCCTGGGCCTGCGCCTGGTGCCGCGCCAACGCGGCGCCGTGGCGCGTGTTGGGCCGCGGCTCCAATGTGCTGGTCAGCGACCGGGGGCTGCCCGGCGTAACTATTCTCACCGGCCGGCTGGCCGCCGTGGAAGTAAAAGGCTCCGCGCTGGAGGCGCAGGCCGGGGCGTCCTGGGACGAGGTGGCCCGCCTCTCCGCCGGGGCCGGCCTGGCCGGGCTGGAGAAGACCTCCGGCATCCCCGGCTCCGTGGGCGGCGCCGTGCGCATGAACGCCGGGGCTTTCGGCCAGGAGACCTTCGACCGGCTCGCCTCGGTGCTGGCCCTCGACGGCGAGGGGCGGGAGATAACGCTTTTAAAAAAGGACATCGGCCACGGGTACCGCCGGGCCGCGGGGCTGGACGGGCTGACCGTGCTCCTGGCGCGCTTCGAGTTCCAGCCGGGCGACCCGGCCGTGCTGCTGCAGGACCGTTCCTGCGTACTGGCCTCGCGCGAGGCCAAACAGCCGCTGGACTACCCGTCGGCGGGCAGCGTCTTCAAGCGGCCGCAGGGCGACTACGCCTCGCGGCTGATAGACGCGGCCGGCCTGAAGGGCCTCAGGGTGGGCGGGGCCGAGGTCTCTCCCAAGCATGCCGGCTTCATCGTGAACGCCGGCGGCGCCACGGCCGCCGACATCTACGCGCTGATCTGCCGCGTGCGCGGAGTCGTGAAGGAAAAGACCGGCGTGGAACTGCAGTTGGAACAGATACTGCTCGGCGATTTTTAAACCCGGCCGTCCGGCCGGAGGGGGAACTATGAAGACTCTTATCGCGCTGCTGCTGCTGCCCTGCCTGGCCTACGGAGGGCCCACCGACGCCGCCGACCAGGCTTTCGCCAAGGGCGAATACCAGGCCGCGCTGGACGGCTACGCCGCCGCCAAAACGCCGGGAGAGCCCGGCCTTAAGGCCCTGTACCGCGCCGCCGAGAGCGAGGCCCTGCTGTCCCGGTACGGCGAGGCCGCCCAGCGCCTGTTCGGGATGAAGCTGCCGCCGGACCCGCTGTGGCAGGCCCGGTTCCTGCTGCTGCGCGCCGAGACCGGCCGCCAGTACCAGCAGCGGTACGGCTACTCGACGTCCGCCGACGAACAGAAAGGCGAGAAGGATGTGACCAAGCTGACTACCCAGCAGTGGCGCAGGCTGATAGCGGCGGATTACGACTCGCTCTGGCCGCTGAGGGGGGCCCTGGCGAAGACGGTTCTGGAGGGTGAGGCTTACTTCGTAGACTTAAAGGACGCGGAACTGCTCTATACGCCTACGCTCTGGGATTTCGCGGTGCTGCGCTGGACCAGCTGGCTGCTGGGCGAATCGGAGAACTCAGACGGGCCGCCCGCCGCCGAACCTTTCGTCGAGCTGTCCTACAAAGCGGACTACGCCGCCGGAGCACCGGCCGCCTCCAAGGCCGCCGCGCTCTACGAGGCCGCCGCGGCCGGCCCCGAAGGTTTCGTTCGCGAATACTGGCGCCTGCAGCGGCTGATGATCCCTTTCGAGCAGGCAGGCCGCGTGGCGGCTTACGACCGCGCCGCGCTGCGCCAGCGGGCGCTGAAGACGCTCAAGTACTGGGCCGCCTCTTTTAAGACGGGCCTGGGCCGGAGCTGGGCCTTCTACCGAGCCGCCGCTTTCGAGAATGAGGCGGGAGAGTTCTCCTCCGCCGTGGAATTTTGCCGCAAAGCCGAGGCCGAAGCGCCGCGCTCCATGCCCGCCTCCCACTGCGCCCGCCTGCGGGCCGGCATAGAGCTGCCGCGGCTGGAACTGTCCGCCGTCTTCGCGCCGCCCCCGGGCAAGGATATACTCACGGTCTCCGCCCGCAACCTGCCTGAGCTGTACTTCAGGGCTTACAAGACCACTCCGGAAGAGCTGGAGGCCTCCCTCGGTCACGCGCAGCAGGGCTGGGACCACGTTAAATACCTGCGCCAGGAGACGGTAAAGGAATACCTGCGCCGCCGGGCTTCAGTGGAATGGAGTCAGGCGATAAAATACGAGGCCCCTTACCGCGAGGCTTCGGCCGCGGTCGCGAATCCCCCGCTGAAGAAAGGGCTGTACGTGGTGGTGGCTTCCGGCGACGCCGGTTTCGAGGAGGGCGCCTCCCTGATGCGGGCCGTCACCGTGAATATTACTGATATTTTCCTGCTCGGCACCTCGGGCCTGGGGGCCGATCCCGAGGCCTTCCTCTACGACCCGGCCGCTCCCTCGCGGCCGGCCTCCGCCGAGGTGTTCAGGCTCTACGCCGTTAACGCGCTGACCGGCGCGCCGCTGGCCGGGGCGAGGACCGAGACCTTCGTGCACAAGTCCCGCGCCGGGGACTGGCAGCGGGTCCCGCTGACCGCCGGCCCCGACGGGGCGGCCATCCTGCGCCACGAATTTGAGGTGACCTACCCGGCCAACGAATATTTCTCCCTGGACCCGCTGCTGCGGCACGGGGGGGCTTACGCCTACTGGAACTCGCAGGCTTCGGCCGGGCTGCACGTGCCGGCCCCGGTCTCCGTCTTCGTGGAGACCGACAGGCCGGTATACCGGCCCGGGCAGGAGGTCAAGTTCAAGGTGACGGCGCTGCTGCGCCAGCCCGGCGGGTACAGGGTTTACGACGGGAAGGCCGCCGTGACCCTGACGGCCCGCGACGCCAACTGGCAGCCGGCTTATACCGCCACCCTGCCGTTCACCGGCCTCGGCAGCGCGGCCGGCTCGTTCAAGCTGCCGGAAGGGCGCATGCTGGGCCAGTATTCGCTGTCGGCCGGCGTGCGGGAGTACGGTTATAATTTCAGCGGCACCGCGCAGTTCGGGGTCGAGGAATACAAGCGGCCCGAGTTCGAGGTAAAGCTGGAGGCCGCGGACAAGCCGCTGCGCTACGGCCAGGCTGCCAAGGTGTCCGGCGAGGCGAAGTACTACTTCGGCTCCCCGGTGCCGGGCGCCAGGGTTAAGTACAGGGTGACCCGCTCGCGCTACCTGCCGCGCTACTGCTGGTACTGGGGCTGGTTCTACGGCGGCGGCGCCACCGCCGAGGCGGCGGCCGGCGAGACCGTGACCGGCGACGACGGCAAATTCAGCTTAACTTTTACTCCGGAGCCGGAGAGCGCGGAGTACGCGGGCTACCCGGCTTCCTACCAGGTGGAGGCCGAGGCGCTGGACGCCGGCGGCCGCACGATAACCGATTCGCGGGCCTACAGGGCCGGTTCCCGGGCCTGGCTTTTCGACGTCAAGCCCCAGGCGGGCTTCTTTGCGCCGGAGGGCACGGCGGCGCTGGACGCGCGGCTGATGGACCTCAACGACTCGCCGCAGGCCGGCGAGGCGCAGTACGCGCTTTACCGGCTCGACGGCGAGCCGGCGGCCGCCGCCGGCGGCAGCGGCTGGGGCTATTTCGGCCGCAACCCGTCGCTGGAACAGGCTTTCGACAAGGTCCCCGACGGCGCGCCGGCCGGCAAGGGCAAAGTGTTCTTCGCCAAGGACCGGCCCTCGGTGATCTCTTTCAAGAACCTCGCGCCCGGCGCCTACAGGCTGCGCCTGAAGGCGAGGGACCCATGGGGGGGAGAGAGCGAGTCGCAGGTGGTCATAGTGTCAGCTTCGGCCGACGCGCGGCGCAACGCCGCGCTGCGCCTGCCGGCGGTGGCGCTGTTCGAGCGCGATTCCTACCAGTCCGGCGAGACAGCCAGGGTCCTGATAGGCGCCTCGGCCCTGAAGGGCGCCAAGTTCACCGAAGTGCTCGCCGGCAATTTCGTGCTGGCGCGCAGCGTCGCTGCCGGCGGCGGGCTTTCCGTATTCACGCTTAAGGTGGGCCCGGAGCACCGCGGCGGTTTCGGTCTGCGCTGGCTGGGCGCGGGCGGCTTCAAGGTTTATTCGGCCATGGCCGACGCCGAAGTGCCGGCGACGAACAAGAATATCAGCCTCTCGCTTGATTACGACAAGACCCTCGCCCCGGGGCAGCGGGCCGCGTGGAAGGTAAGGGCCAGGGACGCGGCCGGCCGGCCGGTGGCCGGCGAGGCGCTGGTAAAGGTGTTCGACCGCTCGCTGGAGTATTACGCCGGGGACGCCCCTTTCTGGGCGGACTCGCTCTATCCGCGCCGGTATTCCTCCGGAGAGGCCGTGGGGTCGCTGTTCACCCCGCGCGCCGTCAGCCTGCCCGTGCGCACCGGCATGATACAGAAAATGCTGCAGGCCTTCAGGCAGTACACCGCCGAGGAGCGCCTGGCTTCGCTGCGCATAGCCTCCACGCGGATGCGCCGTCATATGTACGACGGCGGGGCGGTCTATTCCAAGGGGCTGGCTTACGAAGCCGCCCCCAGCGGGGCCCTGGCTGAAGCCAACTTCGCGGACTCGGACGAAGCTGAAGGCTTAGGCGGACGGGCGGAGGGCAAGTTCAGGGTCTCCATGGCCCCTTACCCTGCCTCGGCGCCCGCCGCGGCTCCCGCCGCCGCGGTGGCGGTGCGCAAGGACTTTTCCGAGACCGCCTACTACAACCCCCAGCTCAAGGTGCTGCGGGGCGAGGCGGGCTTCTCGTTCAGGATCCCCGAACGCCTGACCTCCTGGAAGATCTCGTCCTACCTGCTGACGCGCGACGCGCGGCGCGGCTCTTTCGCCGCCGAGACGGTCACGAAAAAAGACCTGATGGCGCGGCTGGATATTCCGCGCTTCTTCCGCGAGGGCGACAGGTCGCGGCTGACCGCGCTGCTCACTAACGATACCGGCGGGGAGCTGACGGGCACCGTCTCTCTTTCCGTGCTGCGCGACGGGGCCGCGGCCCACGGCGACTTCGGGCTGAAGGACCTGTCTCGGCCTTTTACGGTTAAAGCCAAGGGCACCGTCCCGGTATACTGGGACATCACGGCGCCGCGCGCTCCGGCCGCCTACAAGGCGCGCGTGATAGCCCGCGCGGGGCAGCTGTCCGACGCTCAGGAGAACGACCTGCCGGTGCTGCCGTCGCGCGAGCGGCTGATAGCCTCCGGCATGGCCGCGCTGGACGGCAACGCCTCCAAGACCTTCCGGCTGCCGGAGCTGGAGGCCGCCGACCCGACGCGCGAGGTGGAGTCGCTGCACCTGGAGATACAGCCGCAGCTGATACTGACCGTGCTCAACAGCCTGCCTTTCCTGGTCAATTACCCTTACGAATGCACGGAACAACTGCTCAACCGCTACGTGCCGCTGGCCATCACCAACGGCTTCTACAAGAAGTACCCGGCGCTCAGCGCCGCCGTGGCGAAGGTGCCCAAACGCAGCACGGTGACGCCGGAGTGGGAGCGCGACAACCCGGTGCGCCTGATGAGCCTGATGGAAACCCCGTGGGAGACCCAGTCGAAGGGACAGCGCTCAGGCTGGCCCGTGACCGACATGCTGGACCCGAAGGTGGTGGCCGCTGAAAAGCAGGAAGCTCTGGATAAACTGAAAGCATACCAGGGCGCGGACGGTTCCTTCCCCTGGTTCCCCGGCGGCCGGGCGAACCTGCACATGACGCTCTACGTGCTGGAGGGACTGGCCGAGGCCTCGCGCTACGGCGTGGCGATACCGGAGGACATGGCCCGGCGGGCGCTGTCCTACGCGCTGGGCGAGATCCCGGCGCACCTGAAGGCCGACCCCGCCGAAACCTCGCTGGTGCTTTACGCGGCTTACGTCGTGACGTCGTTCCCGGCCGCCTGGCCGGAGAGCGCCGCCGCGCGCGAGTACGCCAAGGCCTGGGCGGATTTCGCGGACAAGCACGCCAACGCCATGACCGCCTTCGGCAAGGCCTACGCGGCCTATGTCTACCACCGGCTCGGGGAGAAGGCAAAAGCCGACTCCTACCTGGCCCGCGCCATGGACGGGGCCCGCACCGACGAGATCTCCGGCACGTACTGGACGCCGGAGAAGATCTCGTGGCTGTGGTACAACGACAGCGTGGAGAAGCACGCTTTCCTGCTCCGGACCCTGCTGGCGCTGCGCCCGGCTGACCCGAAGATCCCGGGCCTGACGCGCTGGCTGCTGTTCAACCGCAAGGGCAACGAATGGAAGTCCACCAGGGCCTCGGCGGCGGCCATCTATTCGCTGCTCGACGTGATGAAGGCCAAAGGCGCGCTGGACAAGGGCGAGACTTTCTCGCTGAAATGGGGCGCCACGGCCGAGAAGCTGGAGCTGCAGCCCTTCGACTGGGCCTCCCGGCCGTTGCGCTGGTCCAAATACGGCGCGGAGATCGGCAAGAAAGACCTGGCCCCGGCGGTGGACAAGCGCGGCCCCGGCCTGGCCTTCGCCGCTTTCACCGGCATCTATACCACCGACAGGACCGCCGAGGAGTCGCCGGACGGGATGATGAACGTCTCGCGCAAGTACTTCCTGCGCGCCAAAGAGGGGGACGCCTACACGCTGACCCCGCTGGCCGACGGGGATGCCGTGGCCGTGGGCGACCAGGTGGAGGTGCACCTGACGGTGAAGACGCGCAGCCAGTTCGAGTACGTGCACATCAAAGACCCCAAGGCCGCCGGCTTCGAGGCGGAGACGCTGACGAGCGGCTGGCACTGGGACCAGCTGTCGCGCTACGAGGAGCCGCGCGACTCGCTGACGAACTTCTTCGTGGAGTGGCTGCCGCACGGCGAGTACGTGCTCAAGTACCGGGTGCGCCCGACGACGCCAGGCACGTTCAAGGCCGGCGCGGCGGTGATCCAGTCCATGTACGCCCCCGAGTTCGCCGCCCACTCCTCCGGCTTCACCCTCAAAGTGAAGTAACGCTTGTCTCCGCGCGGAGCGAAGCCAAGTGGTGTTCGGGGATGGGGGTTTCAGGCACGGAGAAGGCTGGCGAGGGTACGCCTTCTCCGGGTACGCTCGGCCACACCGTGGCCTCGCTCTTTCGCTACGGCTCGGCGCTACGCAAGCCTCGCCTACGCGAGGCCCCTCCGAAGGCATACCCTCGTCAGCCTGCCGTTGTCCTGCAGTAGTCCGCCTCATGTGGCCACACAAGAGCATATGTGGAGGGGCGGATTGACCAGCGGATGGGTTCGGAAGGCCCTCACGGAGGCCGAGGCTTGCGAAGCGCCGAGGCCGAGTGAGGAGGGGCGAGCACGGTGTGCGAGACCCCGTGCCTGACGGGCCCATCCGTTGGGCAAGCCGCCTGCCCGTACGGTAAGCCGCCAAAAGCCAGATACGACAAGATGGCAGCGTTCGTCGGCGGTCTTGCCGGGGAAATGATGTTAGAAACGGCGGAAGGTGACGGTGGGGGAGGCGCCGAGGGAGAGGAATTTGAAGAGCAGGTAGAAGACCAGGGCGCCCAGCAGCAGGAGCGGGATGCCGATGATGGCGCCGATGACGGTGGAGGTCAGCAGCGCGCCGGAGACCAGCAGGGCGAAACCCAGCAGGGCCAGGCCGGCGGCTATCAGGGCCTTCAGCCGGGCCAGCAGGCCGGGCGGCTGCGGCGGGGGGACTGGCCCCGGCCGCGGGCCGGAAGCGCGCGGGCCCTGGCCGCCGGGGCTGACGAGCTCCGGCTCCACGCACTCTTCGCTGACCGCCAGGCGGCGTTCTTCCATAGATAGATTTTACCAAAACGACGCAACAAATCCGTCATACCACGCGTTTATAATGTAAGCAGGTGAAAACATGAAAATAAGGATTCCGCTCCTGTTCGCCGCCGCGCTGGCGGCCTCGTCTTTTCTCAACTCGCCGGCCCCGGCCGCCGAGGCTCCCGCCAACGCGCTGCTGGTGGTCCCTTCCGAAACGGCCTTCGACCGCAAGTTCCAGGACTACCTGGAGAAGAAGGGGGCGAAACTGCTCGAGTCGCACCCGCCCAGCGTCTTCGTGGGCCATATCCCCCAGGACCTCGACCAGGAACTGGAGAAGAAATACGGCGCCAAGGTCTACCGCCAGAAGGTGGACGACTGGGCCTCCTTCGCCCGCTACGGCGAGAACGCCGTGTTCGCCGTGAACGCCTGGAACAAGCGTTTCGTGGAGGACCCGCCCGTGGCCCCGCTGGTGGTAAGCAACCGTGTGCAGAAAGCCGGGCGGCGCGGCCTGCGCCTGGCCTGGAACGACGTCATGAAAGCCACGTCCTACCGGCTGCAGATCAGCCGCGCCGAGGATTTCTCCAAGATCTTCCTGGAGACCGGCATCGGAGACAACCAGTACCTGCTCTATCCCTCGCTGCTGGAGGACGGGATCTATTACTGGCGCGTCGCGCCGGTGGTGCTCCTAAACACGGGGAAGTATTGGGAAATGCCCTACACCTCCGCTTACAGTTTCGCGGTCTCCAACCCCGCGGGGGGCGCCGCCGTTTCGCGGCCCGCGCCCGCGCAGGCCAAAGCGCCGCTGAACAAGGGCGCGGTGACCTGGCAGCACGCCCCAGGCGACAGGTACTTCCGGCTGCAGCTCTCCAATACCGCCGATTTCGAGGCGCCGCTGGCCGATGTTTTCACCGATACCTGCGCCTACAGGCTCTCCGGCCTGCCGGTCGCCGTAGCGCCCGGCCAGTACCTGCGCTTCATGGGTTCGGACGGACGGCGGGCCGGTGACTGGTCCGCCCCCATAGAGATAGTTCCGGGCGCCACCGGCGCCCGCAGGAAGAAAGGACGCGCCCGCTGATTATGACCCCGACCAAGGCCTCAACATCGAACCTGCTGCTGGCGCCCGCGCTGCTGCTGTGCCTTGCGGGCGCGGCCTACGCCGTGCCGGCCAACCCGCGCGCCGCCGCGGTGGCGCAGGCCGACGGCTCCACGGTGACGGTGCGGCTGCGCGGCGACGAGTATCATCACTGGCACGAGGACCGGGACGGCTATACAGTGCTCAAGGACAAGGCCGCCAGGACCTGGTTTTACGCGGAGAAGGCCGGCGACGGCTCGCTGCGGCCGGGCGCCCACCGCGTAGGTTCGGTAGAGCCGGATAAAGCGGGCTTTAAGAAGGGGCTGCGGGACGACAGGCGCGTCAAAGCCGGGGCCGAGCGCCGCCGGCGCGACGAAGCCGCCAGGCGCGCGCGCGCCTCCGCCTCGCCTTTAAGGGTTTCCTCGGTCCTGGGCGGGCAGGCTTCCGCTATAGCGCCGTCCGCCGCGCAGCCGGCCCGCGCGCCCATACTGACCGGCACTATGAAGAACCTGGTGATACTGGCCAGGTTCTCCGACCAGGCCGCCACGCACAGCCAGACCTCTTTCAATAACCTCTTCAACCAGGTGGGCTACAATCTCGACGGCGCCGTCGGTTCCGTAAAAGACTATTTTCTGGAGACGTCCTACGGCAATCTGACGGTGCAGTCCGTGGTGACGGCCTGGGTGACGCTGCCGCAGAACCAGGCCTATTACGGCGCCAACGACGTGGACGGTTACGACTTGCGGCCGCGCGAGATGGTGCGCGACGCCATCAACGCGCTGGAAGCTTCCGGTTTCGACTTCAGCCAGGCGGACGGCAACGGCGACGGCGAGGTGGACGGCCTGACCGTCATCCACTCCGGCTTCGCCGAAGAGTATACGGATAACCCGACGGATGCCATATGGTCCCACCAGTGGGAACTGATAACCCCGCTCACCTACGACGGGGTCAGGATGGAGGCCTATCATACCGAGGCGGAGATACGCGGCTGGAGCGACACGCCCTCGTCCCAGGGCATCTCCCGCATCGGCGTCATCTGCCACGAGACCGGCCATTTTCTGGGGCTCCCCGACCTTTACGACACCACGTACAACAGCAACGGCGTAGGCAGTTTCTGCCTGATGAGCGGCGGCTCCTGGAACGGCGCGGACGAGGACGGCGCCTCCCCGGCCCACCTGAGCGCCTGGCCCAAGAAAAACCTGGGCTGGGCCGCGGCCACGCAGCTTACGACGATAGGCACCAAGTCGCTGGGCCGCATAGCCGCGGACCCCGCCGCGCTGTACCTGCTGCGCGACGCGGCCTTCCCGGCCTCCGAATATTTCCTGATAGAGAACCGGCAGGGCTACGGCTTCGACGCCTACCTGCCCGGCTCCTCCCGCGGCCTGCTGGTGTGGCATGTCGACGAGTCGATGGCGGGTAACGACAACCCCGCCCATTACAAAGTGGACCTGGAAGAGGCCAGCGGCACGCAGCACCTTACGGCCGCCTACAACAGCTATACGATCGGAGACGACGCCGACTATTACCGGGCGGGCAATAATACCGATTTTACGGACGCTACGGCTCCCAACAGCATAAGTTACTCCGGCCAGAACCTGAAGCTGCCCATCAGCGCGGTGTCCGCCACCGGCGCGGAGATGACTTTCTACCTGGGCACCACCGACGTCACGCCGCCGGCCGCCGTGGCCGCCGTCTACGACGGCCTGACCACCGGCAGCGACATCGCCACCACGGGCTCGCTGACGCAGCTCTCCGCCAACTGGCCGGCTTCGGCCGGCGACCCCGAGACCGGCCTGGCCGGCTACTACTACGCCATCGGCACCGCGCCGGGCGGCACCAACGTGGCGGACTGGACCTCCAACGGCCTCTCCCTGTCCGTAACCCGCTCCGGCCTCACGCTTACGCCGGGCCAGATCTACTATTTCAGCGTCAAGGCGATGAGCGGCGTCGGCGTGTTCTCCGCCGAAACCCGTTCCAACGGCCAGACCGTGGACACGCAGTCCCCTTCCGACGTGGCCTACGTTCACGACGGTACGGAGGGAGACATAGATTACGTGCGCTCCCTGACCACGCTCTCGGCCTACTGGCCGGAGTCGCCCTCCGAGAACATAGACCGCTACGAGTACGCCATCGGCACCACGCCGGGCGGCACGCAGACCGCGGGCTGGACCAGCGTGGGCATGAACACCTACGTGACGCGTGCCGGCCTGGGGCTGGCGCAGGCCACCACCTATTATTTCTCGGTGCGGGCTCACAACACCGGCGGTTTCTACTCCACGCCTACCGCTTCCGACGGCCAGAAGACGGACACCATAAGCCCTTCGGCCAAGGTGGAGATCGCCACGGCGCTGCCGGCCCGGACAGGCATTTTTACGGCCAAACTGATAGTTACCGAGGCCAACCCGCTGCCGACCGCACCGCAGTTGCGTTTCGTCACGTCCACCGGGCGCATAGTTCCGCTGACGCTTACTTTCCTGACCGGGTCCACTTGGACAGCCTCCGGGTACATAGAATCTTACCTCTCCACCGGCACGGCCTCCTTCCAGTTCGCCGCGGCCGACGCGGCGGGGAATAACGGCACCTCAATCACTTCCGGCGTTACTTTTACGATAAACTACGCCCTGGACGGGGCCTCCGGCGGCTCGGTGTACAACAGCGACGGCTCGGGCATAACGCTGCCGGCCGGGGCCTACCTGGGGACCATCCTCCTTTCCGTTTCCACCGCGCCGGCGGCGGCGCTGGCGGGGCCCGACGCCTCTTCGCCGGACTCTTTCAAGATCTACGGCTACGACCTGGCGCGCGACTTTTCCGCCCGGACCACCGCCGGCGCGCCCGTTACGACTTTCGCCGCGCCGGTGACGATCACCCTGGGCTACCCGGACGCCGATAACGACGGCCGGATAGACATGGACCTGATAGAGGAGTCCAAAGCCTGGATCTACTACCTGGACACCGCCGCCGGCCGCTGGACCCCGGTGCCCGGCGTCACGCGCGACGCCGGGGCCAACACCCTTTCCGCCCAGGTGGCGCATTTCTCGGTCTACTCGGTCAGGGCCGCCGGCGACGCCGGTCCCGGCATCGGCGAGCTGCGGGCCTACCCGAACCCCTGCGACCTGCGGACCGCCTCCTCGCTGACCATAGACGGCGTCCCCATAGACGCCGTCGGGACCAGGGCCTATATTTTCAATTCAGCCGGCGAACTGGTGCGGGAGCTGACGCGCTCCGACGGCGTGAACGCGCTGAACGCGATTTCCTGGAACGGGCGCGACAAGAGCGGCGCCAGGGCGGCCAGCGGGCTGTATATCTACGTGGTCAAGACGGACAACAGGGGGAAGGGCAGCGGCAAGTTCTTCCTGGTCTGGTAATTTATGAAACTAGCGGCAGCGGTCATAATCGCTTTGTTCTCCGCCGCCCCGGCCTCGGGCGGGGCGGGAGGCGACGCGCTGCCATTTCTGAAACTGGACGCCGGGGCGCGCGGCGCCGCCATGGGCGGGGCCTACTGCGCCGCAGGCGACGACGCGCTGAGCGTGTTCTACAACCCGGCCGGCCCGGCTTTGGCCGAGCGGAAGGAAGTTTTGGTGGGGCATAACGAGTGGCTGCAGGAGATGCGCAACGAGTCCGCCGCCTATGTGCACCCGCTGGGGGCCCGGCTGACGCTGTTCGGCGGCGCGAACCTGCTGCTCTCCGGTAGCATGGATAAATACGACGCGGCCGGAGCGCGTACCGGCTCTTTCAGCGCCCTGGAGGGCGTCGTGTCGGCCGGCGCCGCTGCCGCGCTCGGGCGGGAGTTCTACGGCGGCGCCGCGTTAAAGTTCCTGACCCAGCGCGCCGACGGCCTGAGCGCCAGCGCCTGGGCCGGGGACGCCGGACTGCTGAAGGCGTTCGGCGATTGGCGCGCCGGCGTCTCCGCGGCTAATTTCGGCTCGGCCCTCAAGCTGGGCTCGCGCAGTTTCCCGCTGCCGCTGGTGCTGCGCGCGGGCATCTCCCGGTCTTTCCTGGGCAATTTCCTGGCCGCCGCCGAGGCGGTAAAGGCCGGCGGCTCCGACGCGGCCGCGGCGCTGGGAGCGGAGGCCCGCCTTACGGCGGGGCCGCAGGAATATTTTTACTTCAGGGGCGGCTACAAGACGGGCCGCAGCAGCTACGCCGGCACCGGCTTCTCGGCTGGCATCGGGCTCACCAACAGGGACCTGCGCGTGGATTACGCCTTCGCGCCGTACGGCGAACTCGGGGACGCCCACCGCGTTACCGTGGCGCTGAGTTTCGGGGCGGCCCGGCCGGACGAGGCCAGGCGCAGGCCTTTCGGCGGCCTGCCGCCGCGGGCGGTGAAAAAGGCCGCTCCGGGGCGCCAGGGCGGCACCAAAGCGCCGCCGGAGAAGAAGCGGTCCGAAGAGAAAGAGGAAGTTTACTTTATGTGGTAGGGCGGGGCGCCAGCAGATCCGCCCATAGCGCGGCGGTTTTCGAAAGTTCGAAATCCGCCGCTCTTCTTTTGCCCGCGGCGGCGTAGACCCTGAGCGCGGCGGGCGCGCGGAGCAGCTCTCCCAGCTCGGCCGCCCAGGCTTGTTCGGCAGCTTCGAGCGGGGCGGAGGGGCCGCGGCGGGCGCCGGAAAGGGGCGGCATCAGTATGCCGTACTCGGCCCGCTCCGGCGCCGCGGCGCGGCCTGCCGGCAGCGAGGCTGGCGCCAGCAACTCGCGGGGGCCGGAATCGCAGTCGGCGGAGATAACGGGCGCCCCGGAGGCCATGGCCTCCAGCAGGGCGTTGGGGAAACCTTCCCAGAGAGAAGTGAAAGCGAAGAGCCGGGACCGGGAGACGAACATATGCGGGTTCGGCCGGTAGCCGGCGAAATAGACGTCGGCGTCGGGCGGGGGAGCGCCGGGGCCGGCGAAAGCGCGCAGCCCCAGGCCGCGGCACAGGTCCAGCAGGTATTTCTCCAGCTCGCCCTCGCCCAGGAAGACCAGCGCCGCGCCGGGCAGGTCCTTGGAAAGTTCGCGGAATATCCTCAGCAGATGCCAGTGGCCTTTGGCCGCCGTAAGCCTGCCGCCGGTAACAATAGACGGCCGCTCAAAGACCCGGGCCCACTCCGGCGGCAGCGGGGCCGCGGCCAGGCGGGCTATGCCGGCCGTATCGCAGCCGTTGGGGACCAGCGCCAGCTTCTCTTCCGGCACGGAAAAATTCTCAAGCAGGTCGCGCCTGACGCCCAGCGAATTGGCTGCCACCAGCGCGGCGCGCGGGTAGTAGCGGCGTATCAGGGGCCGCATCAGCGCGCCGCGCAGTCCCGAGAATTCTCCCGAGGGGCTGGTGCGCTCGCAGATCACGGCCCGGTGCCCGCTGCGGGCGGCGGCCACCACGTTGACTATGTTGGCTCGCTCCATGAACGAGAGCACGGTGTCGCCGGGGCCGGTCTGGGCGGCCAGGCGGCGCGCGTAGAGGGGGATGCAGGCGGTCTTGAGCAGGGAGGAGGTGGCGGCCCTGTGGTCCGACAGTATGAGCGGCCGCCGCGGCAGCGGCAGCGCTACTTCGTCCTCCAGGAGGATGATGTCGTCGTGCGGGAGCAGGGCCGACAGGGCGGCGAACTGCTTTTCGGCGCCGCCGCGGAACAGCGAATTTATCAGGAGCTTCAGGCCCATAAGCCAATTCTAGAATATTTCGCGGCGGGCCGTTGCGGCCTGGGCGGGTTTTGTGTAGAATAGTCCCGTAAAGGGGGACAGAAAATGTCTTATTTATCGCTATTGCTGCTTTTCTGCGGTACGGCCTCCGCTCAGCCGCCGCTGACGCTTTTCGGCCACAGCGCGGCCGTGGAGGCCGTGGCTTTTTCGCCGGACGGGAAATACCTGGCTTCCGCCGGCCTGGACGCGGGCGTGGCCCTCTGGGTGGTGAAGACCGGCAAGGTCAAGAAGGTGATGGGCGGCCACCGGGAGGCCGTCTGGACGCTGGCCTTCTCGCCGGACGGGGATTACCTGGCTTCCTCCGACAGCAAGACCATCGAGGTCTGGGCCGTGCCCTCCGGCAAGAGCTTTAAGAGCATAACGCCTCATACGCACGCCGTGCTGGGCGTGCGCTTCTCTCCCGGCGGCGAGTACGTCGGCGCGGCCGGCTACGGCGGCATAGGGCTGTGGACCTTCCCGGAAGGCGAGAAATACAAGGTGATGAACGGGCCGGTAGAAACAGCCAACTCCCTGGATTTCTTTCCCGCCGTCAGCTACCTGGTCTCCGGCAACAGCAACGGCTCCGTGACGGTCTGGAACATGAACGACGGCAAGATCACCAGGACCATAGAGGCCCACGCCGAGGCGGTCCGGGCGGTGGCCATCTCCCCGGACGGAAAACATGCCGTTTCGGCCGGCCTGGACGGCCTGGTGAAGGTCTGGCGGCTCTCCGACGGGGCGATGGTGAACTCTTTCGCGGCCCATCCCGGCGGGGCCAGGGCGGTGGCCGTTTCCCCGGACGGCAGGCGCATAGCCAGCGGCGGCATGGACGGCCTGGTCCGGGTCTGGAATTTCGCGGGCGCACAGAAGAAGCCGGCGATGGAGCTCAAGGATCACGACGGCAGCGTGGAGGCGGTGGCCTTCTCTCCCGACGGCCGTACTCTGGCCTCCGCCTCCAAGGACAAGACCGTGAAACTCTGGAAGCTTAAAAAATAAGGGCGTCCGGCCAAAGAAAAAGGGCGGACGCTGGTCCGCCCTTTTTTATGCCCGGCCGGGGTTAGAGCAGCAGCCCGGCGACGGTAGCCGACAGGAAGCCGGCCAGCGAGCTGGCCAGCAGGGCGTAGAGGCCGAGCTTGGCGAGGTCATGGCGCCGCTCGGGAGCCATCGCGCCGATGCCGCCAATCTGTATGGCGATGGACAGGATGTTCGCGAAGCCGCAGAGGGCGTAGGAGGCCATGGCTACCGAGCGTTCGCTCATCACGCCGGGGTTGGCGTTAAGGTAGGTGGCCATGTTCAGGTAGGCCACGAACTCGTTGAGGATGGTCTTCTGGCCCATCCAGCTGGCCACCTGCTGCACCTCGTTGGAAGGCACGCCCATCACCCAGGCCAGCGGGGTAAAGATCCAGCCGAATACCTTCTCGAAAGTCAGGCCTTCGACGCCGGCGAAGCCCGCGCCGTAGCCGAGCATGAAGTTGGCCATGGCCAGGATGGCCATGAAGGCCACCAGGCAGGCGGTCACGTTGATGGCCAGCTGCATGCCTACGGTGGAACCGTTGGCCGCGGCGTCGATCACGTTTGCGTCGGTGATCTCGAGCTGCATCTTGACGACGCCCTTGGTCTCGGATTCCTCGGTCTCCGGCACTATGATCTTGGCCATGACCAGGCCCGCGGGGGCCGCCATGATGGAGGCCGCGAGCAGGTGGCCGGCGATGTCCGGCACCGCGTCCTTCAGCAGGCCGACGTAGGCGGCCATGATGCCGCCCGAGAGCGTGGCCATGCCGCCGGTCATGATGGCCATGAGCTCCGACTGCGTCATGCTGGCCACGTAGGGCCGCACCACGAGCGGGGCTTCGGTCTGGCCCACGAAGACGTTGGCGCTGGCGGAGAGGGATTCGGAGCCGGAGGTGCCCATGACCTTGGCCATGACCTTGGCGAAGACCAGCACGACTTTCTGCATGATGCCGAGGTAGTACAGCACGGACATGAGGGCGGAGACGAAGATGATGGTGGGCAGCACGCGCACCGCGAAGATGAAGCCCATCGCGGGGTTGCTGACCAGCGAGCCGAAGACGAATTCTGCGCCCTTGTCGGAGAACGAGAGCAGCTTGACGATGACGTCGTTCATCGTGGCGAAGAAGTACCGGCCTATGGGCAGCTTCAGGACGATGACGGCGAAAGTGATCTGCAGCAGCAGGCCGGCGGCGACGGTCTTATAGTTGATCGCCTTTTTATTCTTGCTGGCGAGCCAGGCTATGCCCAGCAGGACGAATACTCCGAAAAAACCGATGATCTTCGGTGACATGCGCTCTCCTTTGGTAAACCGCTGTTGCGTCGCTTAATTATACAAATAAATAAATTAGTAGGCCCCGCGCACCTTGCCGTTGACGGCGGAGAGGGGGAGGAAATGCAGCGGCTCGCCGGTGGAAGGGTCCTTCCAGGAGGCCGAGTCGTAGGAATTGTCGCGGTTGTCGCCCAGTACGAAGAAGTGGCCCTCCGGCACGGTAAGCGGCCCCAGGGTGTCGCCTACCAGCCTCTCGTCCGGGCGCGCGTAGTAGGCGTAACTCTCGTAGAGCGGCTCGCCGTTGAGATAGACCTTTTTCTCCCTGAGCTCCACCATGTCGCCGCCCACGGCGATCACCCGCTTGACCATGCCGTAATCCTGCCCTTCGGGCGACTTGAACGAGATCACTTCGCCGCGGCGCGGGGCGCGGAAGCGGTAGGTGACGCGGTCGAGTATCAGGCGGTGGCCTTTGCGCATCGTGGGGGCCATCGAGTCGCTGGCCACGTAGATGGGCGCGGCCACCCACTGGCGCACGGCCAGGCCGGCGGCCAGCGTTACCAGGGAGATGACGAGCAGGCGGCGTAGGTTCATATTATTGAGGCAGCACCACCGGCAGGCGGCCGGACGGGACCAGGCTGCCGGTGAGTATCTCCCCCGCGGCCGCCATGGAGGGGGCGGTCATGCCGTAGAGGGCGATGGCGCCCGGCGCGCCGGGATAGGAGGCCAGGTCGTAGGGGTTCATCAGGCTCAGCAGCACCGCCGGCTTGCCGGAGTTGATCAGCACGTTGATGGCGTCGCGCTGGCTGGCGTTCTGCGCCCCGGCCCACTGGAAACTGCCCAGCACCAGGATGTCCGCCTCGGCGGCCGCGCGGGTTATCGTCCGCAGTTCTCCCTCTTTAAGGCCTATGCCGAAGAAATACTGGCTGGTCTCGTAGCCGGCCTCGAGCAGCGTGCGGTAGAGGTGTATAGAGTTTTCGGCGAAGCGCTGCGGCGAGAAGATGATGACCGCGACCTTCTTGCCTTTGGGCAGGGGCACCAGGCCGCCGGACCTGACCAGGGTCACGGCCCGCCGCGAAAGTTCGCCGGTCACGCCGAGGTAGGCCTTGTCGAAGGGGGAGGGTGTTTCGGCCGCTTCGAACAGGCCGGCCGCGCGCTTTGCGGCCAGCACCTTGTGGTAGGCGTCGTTCAGGCGGGTCTCGTTGATCTCTCCCGAGCGCACCTGCCTGGCTATCTCGCGCACGGCCGCGCGGGGATCGCCGCGGCCGATGAGCAGCAGGTCCGCGCCGGCTTTGAGCGCGGCGGCCGCGGCCTTGCGCACCGGCAGGCGCAGGGTGATGGCGCGCATGTCCAGGCTGTCGGTGACTACCAGCCCGGCGTAACCGAGGTCCTTCTTGAGCAGGCCGGCCAGCACCGCGCGCGAGAGGGTGGCCGGCGCGGAGTCCAGCGCCGGGTAGCGGATGTGGGCGGTCATGATGGCCGGCACGCCCAGGGCGATGGCCGCCTTGAAGGGGACCAAATGCGCCGTGTGCAGTTCGGCCGTAGAGATGGAGATCTCGGGCAGGGTCTTGTGCGAGTCTTTCTCTGCCGCGCCGTGCCCCGGGAAATGCTTAGCCACGGCTATCACGCCCGCGGCCTTGAGGCCGTTGATGATGGCGCCGCCCAGCCGCGAGGCCGCCGCCGGGTCTGAACCCAGCGAGCGGATGCCGATGATGGGGTTCTTCGGGTTGGTGTTGATGTCCAGCACCGGGCCGAAGGCCATGTTGATGCCGGCGCGGCGCAGTTCCTTGCCGGCCAGGTAGAACAGGGAGGCGGTGCCGTTCTCGTCGTCGGCGGCCCCGAGCATCATGTTGGTGGGGAGTTCCAGCAGGCCCAGCGTGGTGGGCACGTACACGCTGCCGCCCTCGTAGTCCACGGCTATGAACAGCGGCGTGGCGAGCGGGGAGCGCGCCGCGGCGGCCTGCAGCGTCTCGCTGAGCTTGCGGGTCTCCTCCAGGGAGTAGGAGCCCCACTGCAGCTGTATGCCGCCCACGCCGGAGGCCGCGGCCGCGGAGGCCACGGCGATGTCGGAGGCCTCGGTGGAGACTATCAGCAGCTGCGCCGCCTTCTGCTCTATCGTCGGCTCGGCGGCCAGGGTTGCCGGCAGCAGCAGCGCTCCCGCCAGGGCGCTTGCGAGGCGGCCCGGCCCGCGGGCGCGCCCGGCTGCGTCTGCGGCGGAGCGGGGCGTCACTTGTCGAACTTGTAGCCGCGCGTCACGGCCTGCCTGCGTATGGAATCGATCATGGCCTTGTCCAGCGTGGAGGCGCCGGCGGCCTTCTTTTCCTCGGCCGCGATATGGGCCTTGCGCTGCGTCTGCAGGCGGGCTATCTCGGCCTGCAGCTTGCGGCGCTCGGCCAGCTTCTGGTCCAGATATTTTTCGCGCTCGGCCTTGCTCATCTTCTGCAGTTCTTCGGGCAGGCTCTCGGTCTTGAGCTGGTCCTTTTTCATTTTACCGCTCTCCAGCGCCGAGACGGCGTCCCAGGAGGAGTCGGCCTCGGCCACGGCCGGGGCCGCGTTGGACTGGTAGGCCGCGCGCTCGGCGGCCACGGAGGCGCCGGCGCCCATCACCTTTGAGAACACGCTGCGCTTCTCTTCCATCTTGTTCCTGCCGGAGGCGCCGTAGGCCACGTAGGTGTCGTTGAGCTGGCTGCTGAGCTGCGCTATCCGGTCGTCCTGCGGGGCGGTTACGGCGTAGTCGGCCGCGCCCTGGTCTATATTGGTGAAATCGCCCTCGGCCAGGTCGGCCCCGGACTTCCACTGCGTGGCTATGCCCTGCTGGCGGGGCCCGCAGAAAATGGTGTTGACGAAGATGTTCTTGGCCTTGGCCTTGGCCACCGCGTCCTGGAACGGCACGGCGCCCTGCGTGAACGGCTCGTTGCCGGCTATGAAAATGACTTTATAGACGTCGGACTTGGGGCTCCACTTGAGCTCCTCCACGGCGGTCTTTATGGCCAGGCCGCAGTACTCGTCCCCGCCGTTGGTGGTGAGGGCGAACAGCTCCTTGGCCACGGCGTCGAGGTCGGTGGTGAAAGGCATGACCTGCCGCAGCCAGCCTTTTTCAGCGCCCAGGCCGGAGTTGCCGTACTCGTAGAGGGCCACCTCGATGCGGGGCCTGGACCCGCTCTTCTCGGCGGTGACCAGCTCGTTGACGATCTTCCAGAGCTGGGTGCGGGCCTGGTTGATCAGGCCGTCCATGGAACCGGAGGTGTCCAGCAGTACCGCCACCTGCACCAGCGGCTTGGAGCCGAAGTCCTGCGGCGGTTTTACGGTAACCGCGGCGGAGTCCTTCCAGGTGCGGCGCACGGCCAGCGAGGCCGCGGCCAGGATCTTGCCGGTCTCGGTCTCCACCGCTCGGGCGTTGACCTCGGTCTCACCGTCGGAGAGGTCGTTGAGCGTACCTGTTACCACGGCGTCCGCCCCGAGCTGCTTACCCAGCTTGCGGGCGGTCTCCTCGTCGATGGCGCCGGAGGCCTGCAGGTTGAGCTCCTCCATCACTTTCTTGAGCAGGCCGCGCTCGACCAGGACTATCTTCTTCTTCTGGGCCAGCAGGGTGGTGAGGCGCTCCTGTATGATGACCGGCCCGTCGGAGGCCTTTTCGCTGGTGTAGGGGAAAGCCAGGACGGCCAGCTTGAGGCCGGGCCGGCTCTTAAGGCCTTTGGCCAGGCTGTCGGCGAGGTCCGAAAGTTCGCGGGTGGCGGGCGCCTGCGTTTTGGCCGGGGCCGCGGAGACTGCCGGAGACGGCGCGGCCAGGCCGAAGATGATGGAGAACGCGAGGATCTTGCTCATATCTGTTACCCCTTTGGCTTTGCCGGGAACGGCCGGCTTTATGGAATTTAGAATACAAAATATCCTGCCCGGTTATACAGCGGGCTGCGGTATTGAACGCGCGCCGCTAAAAAAGGTATTTTCATTGTATGAGCAGGGGGAGACCATGACCAATACTTCGCTGAGAACCGCGGCCCTGGCCGCCGCGCTGGCCCTCGCCGGCTGCGGCAAGAGCGGCCAGGACGCTTACCGGCAGACTTCGGCCATCATGAACGTGCCGGCCCAGGTGATAGTCTACGGCGCCGACGAGGCCGCCGGCAAGGCCATAGCCGACGCCGTGCTGGGGGAGTGGAACCGCATCTCCGGCGAGTTCAGCTTCAGCGACCCCTACAGCGTGACCTCGCTGGTCAACAGGAAGGCTTACGGCGAGTGGGTGAAGGTGGACGCCGAGTTCATGGGACTGCTGCGGCTGGCGCTGGACTATTACCGCCTGACGGACGGCGCCTTCGACATCACCTTCGCCCCGCTGTGGCCCATCTGGAAAGAGGCCGCCTCCACCAAGAAGATGCCGGCCAAAGAGGACATAGAGCGAGCGCTGGCCACCATGGGGTCCAATAACATACAGGTGGACCCGGCGCGCCTGATGGTGCGCTTCTCCAGGCCGGTGCAGATCAACCTGGGCGGCATATTGCGCGGCTACTGCTTCGTGCGGGCCGCCGAGCTGCTCAGGCAGATGGCCCCGCCGTACCCGGTGGAACTGCGCCTGGGCAGCAACATGCTCGCCTACGGCCGGCGGGACTGGGAATATTCCGTCACCGACCCCTTTAACGATGACAAATCCTTCGGCTCTTTCTCCTTCGGCGACGGCGTGCTGATGTCCTCGTCGGGTCGGGAGCATTTCGTACAGATAGAGGGCAAGCTGTACTCCCACATGCTGGACCTCAAGACCGGCTACCCGCTGGAGGATTTCTCCAGCCTCGTCGTCTATTTTCCCAAGCTGGAGAGCGAGAGCTTCCTGGCCTCGGCCGTGCTGGCCGTGATGGGCAAGGAAAAGGCTCTGGGCATAATCGGCAAGATGAAGGGCACGGCGGCGGTCTGGATAGACGGCTCCGGCAAGGAGACCGTGCTGGTCAACGAAGGCAGCGGGGCGAAATGGAGCAAGGCGCGGCGTCTCTTCTAGGCTTTCGTGGCGTGAAAAAACCCCGGGACCTCCCGGGGTTTTTTCTTTTGCGGGCCGCGGCTACTTCACTTCCTCGAACTCGCCCTTGGGCTTGTTCTTGCGCACGTTGTTCCAGTTGAAATACCTGCCGTTCATGGCGATGTAGACCCCCGGGGGGAGCACCTGCGCGAAGGACAGGGCCGAGCCCAGGTTGAACATCCCGTCGGAAGAGCCGAACTTGTAGGGGATCATCGCCCCGGTGAGCACCACGGTCTTGTCCGTGATGCGCCGGCCCAGCAGGGCCGCCGTCTCCGGCATGGTGTCGGTGCCGTGCGTGATGACGATATGCTTCTCCCTGGCGGCCAGGCACTCCTTAAGGATCCTGGCGCGGTGGGCGGCCGTCATGAAGAGGCTGTCTATCATCATCAGCGTCTTCACCTTCACGGGCACGCGAGAGCGGCCCAGCGCCAGCATTTCGTGCAGGTGGGACTTGCGGAAGAAGAGCTCGCCGTTGAGCTCGTTGTACTCCTTGTCGAAGGTGCCGCCGGTGATCAGTAGTTTGATGAGCATAAATCAGCCGGGGAGCGCCGCGGGGCGCTCCCCGTACCCGGGGTTATTTCCTGCCGTCCTTGAGGAAGGCCAGGTAGCCCTTGTAGGCCATGTAGATGTCCAGCTTGCCGGCCAGCTCCATCGGCGCGTGCATGGAGAACAGGCCCACGCCGCAGTCCACCACCTGCATGCCGTAGCGGGCCATGAACTGCGCGATGGTGCCGCCGCCGCCCTGGTCCACCTTGCCCAGCTCGCCGGTCTGCCAGACCACGCCGTTCTTATCGAAGATGCGGCGTATATGGGCCATGAACTCGGCCGAGGCGTCGGAGGAACCCGACTTGCCGCGGCTGCCGGTGAACTTGGTCACGCAGACGCCGTGGTTGATGTGCGGCGTGTTGCGCTTGTCGGAGACCGAGGGGAACATGGGATCGAACAGCGCGTTGACGTCGGCCGACAGCATCCAGCTGTTGTGCAGCGCGCGCTTGAGGGTCAGCTCGCTGTAGGAGTCCGTGGTGAGGTTGAGCAGTTCCGCGGAAGCGTTCTCGAAGAGGTTGGAGGCCATGCCGGTGGCGCCGACGGAGCCTATCTCCTCCTTGTCGCAGAGCAGCACGCAGGAAGTGTATTCCGGCGTGCCCTTGAGGTCGAGGATGGCCCGCAGGCCGGTCCAGGCGCAGACGCGGTCGTCGTGGCCGTAGCCCAGGATCATCGAGCGGTCCAGGCCGGCCTCGCGCGGCGCGGCGGCGGGTACCAGCTCCAGCTCGGCCGAGAGGAAGTCGGCCTCGGTGACGCCGTATTTCTTGTGGAGGATGGAGAGGATGTTGTGCTTGACCTTCTCCTTCTTGTCCTTGTCGGAGGTCGGGATGGTGCCGGCCAGCACGTCCAGGCCCTCGCCGGTTATCGCTTCGCCGATGGTCTTCTTGTACTGGTCGGCCGCCAGGTGCGGCAGCAGGTCGGTGATGCAGAGCACCGGGTCGGCGGGGTCTTCGCCGATGGCGATCTTCACCTTCTTGCCGTCGGGTTTTACGAACACGCCGTGCAGCGCCAGCGGGATGGTGACCCACTGGTACTTCTTGATGCCGCCGTAATAATGGGTGTCGAACAGGGCCAGCTCGGAATTCTCGTAGAGCGGGTTCTGCTTGAGGTCGATGCGGGGGGCGTCGGTGTGGCCGCCGACGATATGCATGCCTTCGGCGAGCGGCTTTTTGCCGACCACCACGGCCATCAGGGTCTTGCCCTCGCTGGAGCGGTAAACCTTGTCGCCGGGAACCAGCCTGGCGCCGGTCTTCTCGTACTGGCGCATGTCCTTGAAGCCGGCGGCTTCCAGCAGCAGGATGGCCTCGTCGCTGGCTTCGCGCTCGGTCTTGGCCTTGGTGATGTACTGCAGGTAGGCCTGGTTGACCTCCTCGCAGTGCTTCAGTTCGGCGGGGGAGATCTTTTCGTAGCCGTTCTTGGTGGCGTAGGTCAGCCCGGATGCGGGGGCGGTCTTCTTAGCGGTTTTTTTCATTTTATCCTCCAAAAGTTGCGCGGAACCGGGTTTTTGCCGGCCTTTACATATTACCATTTTGCTATCATTTAAGCCTCCGATGAACGACAAAAAATACGCCAGGGGTGTGCTGCTGCTGGTTTTCGGCCTCAGCCTCTTCAATTATATCGACCGGCAGGTGCTTTACGCGGTATTCCCGCTGATAAAGGCGGACCTGCGCCTCTCCGACGCGGAGCTGGGCTTCCTGGCCTCGTCGTTCATGATAGTCTACATGTGCTTCGCGCCTTTCGTCGGCTATTTCGGCGACCGGGTGCGCCGGCCGCTGATCATAGGCGTCAGCGCTATCTTCTGGAGCCTCTCCACGCTGTTCAGCGGCCTGGTGAAGAACTACGGCCAGCTGATAGCCACCCGCTCCGCGGTGGGCATCGGCGAGGCGGGCTACGGCACCGTCTGCCCGTCTTTCCTGGCCGAGTGGTTCCCGCTGGAGCGCCGGGCGCGCGTCATGGCGCTGTACGCGCTGGCCATCCCCGCCGGCAGCGCCGTGGGCTACCTGCTGGGCGGTTTCCTGGGCCACCATTTCGGCTGGCGCAACGCTTTCTTCATCGTGGCCCTGCCCGGCATGCTGCTGGGCGTCATAGCGCTGTTCCTCAGGGAGACGCCCGAGAAGAACGCCCGCACCGAGCATATCGCCTTCTCCGGCTATTTCGCGCTGTTCAAGAACCGCACTTTCCTGCTGATCTGCCTGGCCCAGTCCATCGGCACCTTCTCCGTGGGCGGCCTGGCCGCCTGGATGCCCTCGTATTTCGTGCGCACCTTCGGCGTGTCGGTGGCCAAGGCGGGCTTCCTGTTCGGCGCCATCACCGTGGCGGCCGGCCTGCTGGGGAATTTCGCCGGCGGCTGGGCCGCGGACTGGCTGCACAAGCGCACCAAGCGCTCTTATTTCATAGTGGGCTATATGAGCTTCTTCCTGAGCATCCCGTTCGGCGTGGGGGCCATCATGGCCGACTCGCTGAACCTGTGCCTGGGCCTGATGTTCTGCGCCGAGTTCTTCGTCTTCGCCTACTCCGGCCCCTACCACGCCGCCATCGTGGAGGTAGTGCCGGTGACGATGCGCTCCATGGCCTTCGCCGTGGACATCTTCATCATCCACGCGCTGGGCGACGCGATCTCGCCGTTCCTGCTGGGCGTGGTCTCGGACGGCGCCGGCCTGCCGTTCGCCATGTTCCTGGCCATGATCTACCTGCTCGCGGGCGGCTTCATCTCGATAGCCGCCGGCGAAGCTTATAAAAAGGACTTTCACGCCGCATGAACCCACTGGACCTGGAGATAGTAAGAGAGACCGCCGACCTGGTGGTGGTGAACAAGCCCTCCGGCCTGCTGACCATGCCGGCGCGCGGCGACCTGGCCAAGGCCAAGCACCTCGTAGGGCTGCTGCACCAGCGCTTCGGACGGGTCTTCGTCGTTCACCGCCTGGACCGCGACGCCAGCGGCCTGATCATGTTCGCGCGCAACGAGGCCGCGCACCGCTACTATTCGGGCCTGTTCGAGACCCGCGAGGTGGAGAAGCATTACCTCGTGGTCGCCGAAGGGAAGGTGGCGGAGAAGCGCGGCGAGATCGACAAGCCCCTCAAGGAGCGCGGCTCGGGGCGCGTCTCGGTGGCTTTCGACGGCAAGGCCTCGGTCACGCGCTACGAGGTGCTGGAGCGGCACAAGACCGCGACCATCCTCGACGTGTCCATCGCCACGGGCCGGCGCCACCAGATCAGGGCGCATCTCTATTCCATCGGCAACCCCGTGCTGGGCGACAAGCTCTACGGCGACGCCGCCAAGCAGGCCAGGTACCCGCGGCTGATGCTGCACGCCTGGCGGCTGCGGTTCAACGACATGAAGACCGGCAAGCCGGTGCGCCTGGAGGCCGACCCGCCGAGGGATTTCATGGGCGTGCTGAAGGTGATATAATAAAGTCTGTACCTCTCACGCTTAAGGCATCCGCAAGGGTGCCTTTTTGCTTGGCGGCGGCGCGGTGAAACTTTTCCGCCCCGGGCGCATCTTATATCACCGGGGCGACAAGGAGCGAGCATATGACATTCATGGACCAGCAGACCGCGGACGAAGTCAGGAAGCGCCTGGCCGAATTGCCGGCCGAGGTGAAGATCGTTTATTTCAAGGAGGCGCTGCTCTGCCAGACCTGCGGCCCCGCCGAGGATTTTTACAAGGAACTGGTCACGCTGTCGGACAAGGTCAAGCTCGAAGTGTACAACCGGGTGACCGACACGGAGAAGGCCGCCGCCTACGGCATAACGCTCAGCCCCGCCGCGGTCATAGAGGGCCCAAAGGGCGGCCGCGTGCGCTTCTACGGCATACCGGCGGGCTACGAGTTCGTCTCGCTGCTCGAAGCTCTTAAAAATTCCGCTTCTCCCGCCACCGACCTGCAGCCGGAGACCGTGCAGGCGCTGGCCGGCGTGGCCAAGCCCGTGAACATCAAGGTGTTCGTCACGCCCACCTGCCCCTACTGCCCTTCGGCGGTGGTGCTGGCGCACAAGTTCGCCCTGCAGTCCCCGCAGATCACCGCCGAGATGGTGGAGGCCAGCGAGTTCCAGGAGCTGGCGGCCAAATACGAGGTGTCCGGCGTGCCGCAGGTGGTGTTCAACGAGAAGGTCAGCCTGGTCGGCGCGCAGCCGGAGTCGGCCATGCTCAAGGCCGTGCTCGAGGCGGCCGTTTAATTTCAGGAGGGAATATGATAACCAAGAACGTGGGGAATTTCGACAGGGTGGTCAGGATGGTGGCCGGCGCGTCGCTGGGTTTCGCCGCTTACAGCACGGGCGGCACGGCGGCCTATATACTGGCCGCGGCCGGCGTGATGGCCTTCGTCACCGGCCTGATAGGCTGGTGCGGCGTCTACACGCTGCTGGGCATCAATACCTGCACCGTAGACAAGCCCTAACTACCGGCCCGCCAGTTCTATCGTCACGGCCGCTTCGGCCCCGCCCGACAGATAAGTCACTCTTATCTTCTGGCCGGGGCTGAATTTTTTCAGCTCCTCTGAATACGAGCGCAGGTCCTTTACGGCCGCGCCTTCCAATTTGATTATCACGTCTCCGGGCTTCAGGCCCGCCTTGTCGAGCGGCGAGCCAGGGGTGATGTCCTGCGCCCGCACGCCCTCGCCGGGGAAAGCGAAATCCGGGACCAGTCCGGTGGACGCCTTGCGGGGCGCCGAGGGGGCGGCTGCGGAGGGCGCGGCGCCGGCCGGCCTGGTGATGAACTCGGCGTCGCCGGCCAGGTAATCGGCTATCTCACGCGCGAACTCGGCGACCTTTACCATGCCCCGGCTGTCCAGCTTGTCGCTCGTGTCGGTGCTCTTATGATAATCCGTGTGCGGGCCGCTGAAGAACTGCAGCGCGGGCAAGCCGGCCTCTATGAAGCTGGCCTGGTCGCTGGAGTCCAGGTCGGCGGCGGGGGCGTAGTCGTGCCCGGTGACGAAACCGGCGCCTCGCAGTATGTGCACCCACTTGTCGGAGGAGCCCGACCCGAGCGCGAGGATCTTGCCCGCGCCGAGCCGGCCTACGGTGTCGAAGTTCAGCGCGGCGTTAACCTTCTCCCTCATGCCCGGCGCCAGCGCGGCCACGAAGGCCTTGGAGCCCTGCCGGCCCGCTTCCTCGCCGTCGAAGGCGGCGAAGATCACGGAGCGGGCGGGGGGAGCGGCGGCGTAATGGCGCGCCAGCTCCAGCAGCAGCGCCACGCCCGAGGCGTTGTCGTCGGCGCCGGGGAACGTCTCGCCGCCCGCTTGCGGCAAATGGTCGTAGTGAGCGCACAGCACCACGTACTCGTCGGGCCGCGAGGTTCCCTTTATCATCCCGACTATATTCTCCCGGCCGGGGGGGCCGGCGCGCAGGGGGGAGGCGCCAAAGGGTTTCAGCCCGGCTTTTTTAAAAGCGGCTTCGATAAAGTCCCCGGCGCGCCTGTGGCCGGGGGTGCCGGGCGAGCGCCCTCCGGGCAGGGCCGCCAGGTGCCGGGCGTCGCCGGCCATGCGCTCCGCCGAGAAGGCGGACGGCAGCCAGGCCAGGGGCGCGCGGTCCGGGTAGGCGCGGGCGGCGGGGGCCTTGCTGCCCAGCGCGGCCGACAGCGGCGATGAAGAGACGGTCCAGACTCCGGAGGCCACCGAATTCATATCCTTGTCGAAGACCAGCCAGGAGTACTTGCCGTAATGCGGCAGCTTGGCGGCCAGCAGGCGCAGCTTGTCCGTGTCGCCGGCGACCACCAGCGCGCCCGAGCGCGCGGGGTTGGCCGGGTTATAGGCCGCGAAGACGAAGGTGTGCCCGTCCCGGGCGAAGCGGCGGCCGCCCAGCGTGACGGTGTCCAGGCCGAAGGCCGCCCCGTAGGCGGCCAGGTCCTCTTCGAAATCCCTGGTCAGCAAATTCTCCGCCCCGAAGACCCAGTAGGAGTCCCCGGCGGGCGGCGCCGTGACCGCCAGGTCGTCGGAGACCCGGGGCAGGTTGGACTTGTCCTTGGTCCAGACTTCGGCCAGGCCGAGCCAGGGGTCGCCGGCGGGGCCGGCCGGTACTATGATGGCGGGCCTGGAGGCCCCGAGCAGCCGCGACAAGGTGGGGGGCGTCTCCAGCGGGCTCAGCCTCCGGAACAGGTCGAACTCCGGGTCTATCTCCAGCCGCAGCGGGCGCACGGCCGACGGGTAATGATAGGTTTCCGTCTTTTTGGTCATCGGCAGGCGCTTGAGCCTGGGCTCGTCCGCCCCTTCCAGGAAGACGGCGGCCGGCACTTCCAGCTCGTAAGCGGGGCCGGGCTGCGCCTGCTCCAGCGTGAATTCCAGCTCGTAGCCTTCCAGGCCGCGGGAAAGTTTAACGTTCTTCAGGCGCAGGTCGGGGGCCCCGGCGCGGGCGGTCCACTGGTCGAAGAAGGGCTTGAGCCGGCCCGGCCCGGAGACCCGCTCGAAGGCGGCGCGCAGGTCTTCGAAAGAGGCCGTGCGGAATTTGTTGGCGGCGTAGAAATCGCGCAGGCCGCGGGCGAAGCCCTGGTCGCCGAGCGCCTGCCGCAGCATGTGGTAGACCAGCATCATCTTGCCGTAGCCGACGGCCTCGGAGGCCGAGGAGTGGCGCGAGCGGAACTCCGTCAGCGGGAAGTCGGCGCCGCCGGAGACGTAGTCGGAATACTTCTGCAGCGCCGCCATGCGGTAGTCGCGGCCCTTGCCGCGGTTCTCGGCTATCAGGTAGTCGGCCAGGTACGCCGTCAGTCCCTCGCACCAGTTCCCCGACGGGTAATCCACGAAAACGCCGTTGCCCCACCAGTTGTGCAGGATCTCGTGCGGGTAGGAGGAATTTATAATGAACGGCAGGCGTATCACCTTGCTCCCCAGCAGCGTGAAGGAGGGCATGCCGTAGCCGGTGTCCCAGAAATTCTCCACCAGCGCGAACTTGCCGTAGGGGTAGCGGCCGAGCAGTTCGGAATAAAGCTTTATGTACTTGGCAGTGGCGTCGAGGTAGCGCCCGGCCAGCGCGGGGTCCGGCTGAAGCAGGAAGGCCGCATAGGTCAAACCGCCCTCGCGCCGTTCGTACTCGGCGTAGCGGCCGCAGACCAGGGTGATCTCGTCCTGCGGCGCGCCGCTCTCCCAGACCTCTATGTTCCGGCCGCCGCGCGCGGAGCGGCGACCCCTGTCGCCGCCGGCTACCGAGGCGTAGGGGGCCGGCAGCGAAGTCTCCAGGCGGTAGGAGACCATACGGCCGGGGAAATGCGGGTACCAGCCGGAGGCCCCGGAGAGATAGCAGCCTTCGGGCGAAATTACGCCCGGGGTCTCCGAGAAGCTGCGCGCGTACTCCTGCGCCTGCTCGCCGGGGGCGTGAGCTATGCGTCCCTCGTAGTTCAGCGTGAAAGAGGCCGACGGTCTGGTCAGACGCAGGAGGTAGGCGGCCTCTACGCCGCCGGAGGAGGAGTTGATGCCGTAGCGGGCCGCGGCGTCCCCCGGCAGTTCCTCTACAACGCCGCCGGGGGAGGCGGGCCGCAGGCCCCTGTGCAGGGTGAAGACGAACTCGGCGGCCGGGGCCGGGAAGGTGACCTTGTCCGACGCCTTTAGCAGTCCGTCCGCGGGGTGGAGCTCCGCCCTGAGGTCGTGGCGGAGGGCTTCGGCCGCGCGCGCGGGCGCGGCGGCCAGGAAAAAGCAGGCGAGGAGGAAAAATTTCATATGTAAGGATATACTATAATTTTCTGGTAAGGGCGAGGAACGCCGTATGCGCCGCCCGCCCGGCCGCGCCGCCGGGAGGTAAAACAGCGCGAGGAGATAATATGAAACAACAGAAAACCGCCCTTTTGCTGGTCATCGACGCCGTGGGCCTGTCCACGCTGGAGTACCTGCTTTCCAAGTATCCCGCCAAGGTGAAGCTGCCCAACCTCAGCCGGCTCGGGCTCGGCGACATCCTGCTCCCCGAATTCAAGAAGCGCCTCGGCAAGTCCGCCGGCAAAGCCTACGCGGCCCGCGTGGAGCAGGTCTCGGCCACCGCCGACAGCCTGGTAGGCCACCGCGAGATGATGGGCGTGGTGGACCACCGCACCTACGACCTCTTCGACGACGGCTTTGACCGCAGGTACCTGGCCGCGCTGGAGAAGCGCATCGGCCGCAAGACCTTCTTCAACAAGATGGCGGGCGGCCTGGAGGCCATCGAACTCAACGCCGTCGAGCACGAGCGCACCGGCAAGCCGATAGCCTACGCCAGCAAATGCGACCCGCTGATACAGCTGGCCATGAACGAGGCCGTGATCCCGGTGCACGAGCAGCACAAGATCGCCGACACCGCCTTCGCGCTCGCGATGGAGATGGGCATACCGATCACCCGCGCCATCGCCCGCTCCTATGTCCGCAACTCCGCCGGCGAGATCATCCGCACCTCCAACCGCCACGACGCGGTGCTGCCCATCGGCCAGGACACCCTGGTGGATGTGCTGCACGAAAACTGCGTCTGGACCGTGGCCGTGGGCAAGACCAGCGACCTGGTCAACACCGCCTACCACGCCAAGGTCAAGCTCAACAAGGAGGTCTACCTGGACCCCGCCCTGGGCCTGCGCTTCGTGCACCCGAAGAAGAAGGACACCAACCCGTTCTCCATCCAGGGCACGATCAACGCGCTGCGCGCCGCGCACGCCGTCTACCGCCCGAAGGGCACCTTCATCTTCACCAACCTCGTCGACACCGACAGCGTCTACGGCCATACCCGCGAGGTGGAGGGAGCGATAAAGTCGCTCGAGGAGATAGACCGCACGCTGCCGCTCATAGAGCGGCACCTTGAGAAGGGGGACCTGCTGGGCATCACCGCCGACCACGGCATGGTGCACCGTGAGGACTACGGCTACCACAACAACGAGCCGCTGCCGTTCATAGCCTGGCGCAAGGGCAGCGACCGGAAACTGGGCGGCCTGAAGACCGGCCTGATGCCCGGCCTGACGGACATAGGCAGCGTGTTCGCGCAGTACTTCGGCCTGCACGCCGAGTATAAGAAGATCGTGAAGAAGTAGGGGCAGCGCCGCCAATAAAAAAGACCGGGCCGCCCCGGTCTTTTTTTTGGGGGCCGGGTTTAGTGTTTGTATTCGGGGTCCACGAAGGCGCGGTAGGACTGCGGGGTCAGGGCGGCCCAGGTATACTTGTTGGCCGGGTTCCACAGCACCCAGCTCTCGAGGTGGTTGAAGCGCGTGGCCATGATCTGCGCTCGCACCTCGGGGGCGCCGTAGGGCCAGCCCAGCGAGAAGTCCTGCAGGTAGGGGCGCAGCTTGGCGTAGTCCTTGCCCAGGCGGCCCATGGCGTCCCTGAGGCCGCGGTTGATCACCTTGAAGGGGCTGGCGTTGGGATGCTTGAGGTTGTACTCGCCGGGGTAGTAATGCGACGGGTACATCATGGGATAGACGAAGTCCGCGCCGGCCGCCAGTGTATTGATGTCCTGCCCTATTCCCATGTCGTCCTTGACCGTGGTGGTAAGGCCGAACACGTCGACGGAGATCTTGACCTTGTACGGGGCCAGCCGCTTGCGCGCGTAGGCCAGGAAATCGCGCAGGTTGTTGATGGAATTCTGCCTGTTGTGCGGCTTGGAGTAGCGGCACAGCGAGGTGTTGCCCTCGGAGGGGTAGCGGATATAATCGAACTGGATCTCCTCAAAGCCCAGCTTGGCGCAGCGCTCGGCGATGTCGAGCGTGTATTCCCAGACCTCGCGGCTGTAGGGGTCTATCCAGGTGGCGCCGTTGTTGCTGCGCCACAGGCCGCCGTTCGGGGTGCGCACGGCCAGGTCCTGGCGCGCTTTGGGCAGCACCTTGTCCTTGAACACTACTATGCGCGCCACGGTCAGCAGGCCGGCGTCCTTGAAATCCTTCAGCATCTCCTCCGGCCTGGGGATGGCGGCCTGGTAGGAGCCGAACTTGTGCGCCTTGTCCACGCCGGGGAGGTAGACCTTGCCGTCGGTTTCCTTGACGGCGATGACCACCGTATTGATGACCGAGGCCGAGATCTTCTTTATAAGTTCCTTCCTGAGCTTGGCCGAACCGGCGCCCCAGGAGGTAAGGTGTATGCCGCGTACCCTGGGCTGTTCGAGCACCAGTTCGCGGATGGCGGAGGTGGAGAGCTGTACTTTGGCCGGTGCGGTGGAGACCGGCGCGGCGGCGCGAACGACAGGAGCGGACACGAGAAGCAGAGAAAGCGCTGTATAGAGCATATAGTTATATTTTACAATTTACGGAGATAAAGGGGACGCTATGAAATATCTGAAGATTCTGCTGACGGGGGCCCTGCTTATGCCGCAACAATTAAACGCCGCAGACAAACTGATAATACATTACAACCGCCTGGACCGCGCCTACGCCGGCTGGAACCTGTGGGTCTGGAACGACGGGGAGAAGCGGCCCGGCTTCGAGCTGGCGCCGGCCGGGGACGGCCCGTTCGGGATCTTTTTCGAGCTGGACCTGGACGCCTCGGGCCTCTCCGGCAAGCGGGCCGGCTTCCTGCCCCGCAAGGGCGACTGGGCCGACAAGGACGCCCCCGACCGCATAATGGAGCGTGCCCGCCAGGGGGAAGTGTACCTGATGGAGGGCGACGGCAAGGTGTACGACGCCCCGCCCGCGGTCTCTACCGCCGTGACCGGGGCCTGGTACGACGGCGGCAGCGCCGTGCGCGCCGCGTTCACGCGCCCTCTGGACGCGGCCTACCTGGCCGCGCAGGAGCTCTCGGTGGTCGGCGGGGGGGAGACCTATGAACCTGTTTCCGTGGAGCCCATAGGCGGCAAGTACTCGCGCGCCGCGCTGCTAAAGTTCGCGGAGTTCAAGCCGGACGCCGCGGCGCTCAACGCCGGCGGCTACGCGCTGCGCTCGAAGAGCTTCGAGCCCCGCCCGCTGCGCCTGGGCGACGCCGTCTACGGCCCGGAGTACGCCGGCGCCCTGCCGATGGGTTTGAGCGGGGACCCCGCCAAACCGGTGCTGCGCCTGTTCGCCCCGTACGCGGTAGAGGCCTCGGCGCTGATATACGAGTCCCCGAACGGCGAGCCCGCCGTGCACCCGCTGGAGCGCGGGCCCGGCGGCGTCTGGGAGAAGCGTTTCGACGCGCCGCTGACCGGCAAGTACTACCGCATCCGCGCCAGGCAGAACGGCAAAGTCTCGGAGGGCCTGGACCCTTACGCCGCGTGCGTCAACGGCGACGGCGGCAAGGCGCTGGTCCTGAGGGACGAGACCGCGGTGGCCCCCGGCCCGGCCTTTCCGCCCGAAGAGGCCGTGGTCTACGAGGTGCACCTGCGCGACCTGACCTCGGACGAATTCTCGGGCGTCAATAAGAAGGGCAAGTACCTCGGCGCGGCCGAGGCCGGCACCCGGCATCCCAAGTTCCCGGAACTCACCACCGCGCTTGACCACATCGCCGAGCTCGGCGTGAACGCCGTTCACATCCTGCCTTTCCAGGACTTCGAGAACAACGACGATCCGGCCTCATACAACTGGGGCTACATGCCCGTCAACTTCAACTCGCCGGAGGGCTCCTACGCCAGCAACCCGGCGGACGGCAGCCGCGTGCGCGAGGCCAAGCTGATGATAGACGCCTTCCACCGTAAGGGCCTGAAGGTGATCCTGGACGTGGTCTACAACCACACGGCCGAGACCCGCGCCAGCGTGTACAACTTCAACGCGGCCGCGCCGGACTATTATTACCGCCTGAACCCCGACGGGACCTACTCCAACGGCTCGGGCTGCGGCAACGAGTTCAGGACCGAGGCCCCGATGGCCAGGAAATTCCTGATCGACAGCCTGCTGCACTGGGTGCGCGAGTACAAGGTGGACGGCTTCCGCTTCGACCTGATGGGCCTGATAGACAGGCAGGCCGCCGCCGAGGTCATGAAGGCGCTGCGGGCCGAGAAGCCCGACATCTTCGTCTACGGCGAGCCGTGGAAGGCCGGGGCGAGCCCGGTGGACGGCGTGCAGAAAGGCAGCCAGCGCGGGCTGGGCTTCGCCGTTTTTAACGACGGCTTCCGCGACGCTATCAAGGGCAGCGTGTTCTCGATCGACGACCTGGGCTACGTGCAGGCCGCGCGGCAGCGCGACGGCGTCATGCGCGGGATGCGGGGCGCGGTGGACGACTTCACCGACGGGCCGCTGGAGACCATGAACTACGTCTCCTGTCACGACAACCACACGCTGTGGGACCGCATAGACCTTTCGGTGCCGCACGAGCCGGTGCTCAACAAGATCGCGATGGACAAGCTGGCCAACGCCATCGTGCTGACGTCTCAGGGCGTCCCGTTCCTGCACGCCGGGGAGGAATTCCTGCGCACCAAGGGCGGCGAGCACAACTCCTACAACCTGCCGGACGCCGTGAACCGGCTGGACTGGACGCGCAAGAAGGAGCATTACGGCGTCTACTCCTACTACCGGGACCTCATAGCGCTGCGCAAGGCGCACCCCGCCTTCCGGATGAAGACGCGCGGGGCCGTGCGCGAGAACCTGCAGTTCTACGAGGAGCTCGGCCTCAAGGTGCAGGCGCCGGGCATAGCCTACGTGCTCTATGGCGACAAGGCGGGCGACTCCTGGCGGCGCATCGCGGTGCTGGTGAACCCCGAGAAGACAGAGCGCCGGTTCGCGCTGCCCGAAGGGCGCTGGCTGGAGGCTTTCGACGAGGGGGGGCTGGTGAAGACCCCCGGCAAACCGCACTCCGGGCATGTCACCGTGGAGCCGCTGTCGCTGGCCGTGCTGCGCCTCGCCGATTAAAGTAGGCCTTTGGACCCCGCCGGAGCTGGGCCTTTAGACGCTTCTCTCCGGCGGGTCCCGTTTGTAGAATATAAGCGACGGTATTAGGAGGGTATAATGATAAAAGTTCTCGCTCTGCTGCTCGCGGTTGCCGCTGTTTCCCCGGCTTACTCCCTGGATTTCTCCCTGGACAAGATCAAAGCCGCCGACCTCGGCGTAAAGGCCGAAGGCGTGCCCGCTCCGGGCGCGCCCGCTAAAGAAGAGGCCCAGGTGCCGCAGGACCTGGTCTATAAGTTCAGCCAGGTCCGCAACGAAGTCCGCCGCCTGGAGACCGACACCACCTGGCTGCGCAGCGATATCAACAGGCTGGAGTCCGACGCCCGCCGCATCGAGCAGGGCGTGTCCAATCCCTTCTTCTCCAGCGACCTGCGCCGCATGTCCATGGATATGTCCCGCCGTCTCACCGACCTGCAGCGCCTGGCCGCCGACGTGAAAAATCTGCTCGGCCTCGCCGTGAAGGACGCCGCGCTCAATCAGACGGCACGCGATATAGAATGGGACGCGCGCGACCTGGAGAACCGCTTCCAGTTCGACGTCGTCAACGCCGCGCAGAGCCTGGAGTGGACCGTGCGCCGCCTGGACCCCAAACTGGTAGGCTACGACGCGCAGTGGACCGCCTCAGACCTCTCCCGCGTCTGCCGCGACCTGCAGTGGAAGACCCGCGACCTCAGCTGGGACGCCAGGGACCTGGTCTCCAAAACGCAGCCTTAAGTCTCAGGGCACGGGGAAAGCGGGGCCGAGCGGCCCCGCTTTTTCCTTTGCTGGAATCCATCTATGGAACAACATCTCCGTACCGCGAATCTGATCAGGCTGCGGACCGCCGCGGCTGCGCTGCGGGCCAACCGCTTCGCCGCCGAGGTCTGCGAGGACGGTCCCGCCGCGTCGGCCGCCCTGCTGGCCCTGGCCGGCAAGGGCCGGAAGATAGGTCTTGGCGGTTCCATGACGGTGGCGTCGCTCGGCCTGCCTGAAGCGCTGGCCGCGGCCGGCAACACCATAGTCACGCATAAGTCCGGCATGACACCCGAGGAGAAACGCCTCGTCTGGCTGGAGGCGCAGGGTTCCGACCTCTACCTGGCCTCGCCGCAGGCGGTGACCATGGACGGGAAACTGGTTTTCCTCGACGCCAACGGCAACAGGGGCGCCGCCGTGATCTACGGCCCGCGCCGCATAGTGCTGATAGCGGGGGTAAACAAGCTGGCCCGGGACCAGGAGGAGGGGCTCTGGCGCGCCCGCAACGTGGCCGCCATCGCCAATAATATACGCCTGTCCAAGGATAATCCCTGCGTGAAGGCGGGCCGCTGCGTGGACTGCGCCGGCGCCGGCCGCATCTGCAACCAGGTCACCCTGCTCTGGAAAAAGCCCTCCGCCAGCGATATCCTTGTCCTGCTTGTTAACGAAACCTTGGGATATTGACGCGCGGATATTCGCGGGCTGTCTTTGCATTTATCTGTGACTACGAGTACAAGTATCCGGAATCACCTTACCCCTCACGCCTTTATTATTTATAATATAGGTTGGGATGAAGAAACTCGCGGTATTCCTGGCTTTTTTTGCTTTTTTCAAGGGGGGGGCGCTGGCCTTGGTCCCCTCGAATGTCCATTTTGATTACAATACCTCCGATTCGGTCAGCGTTTCCTGGGATCCTTACGCCGGCCCCGGGTATTGGGCCGTCCTAAGCGACTACGAAGACTTCTCTACGTGGATCTCGAGCGCCCCGCTAGTTACCTCGGACGTAACGCGCCTCTACACGGGCCTGAAGGCCAACACCACCTACCATTTCAAGATAAAATTCTCCGACCAGGACGACAGCCAGTATTCCGCGCCCATTTCCACGGCGATACCCGCCGTACCGCCCTCCCAGGTCTCTTTCCCGGAAGTCTACTATTCCAGCGTCAGCGCCCAGTGGAGCACCCTCGAGAATTCGCCGTCCTCAGAGTACCAGGCCGAAGCCGCCATGGACCCGGCTTTCACGCTGAACGTCTCCTTCTCCAGCGGCGCCGTCTCCGGCGCGGTGTTAGGCGGATTTACCCCTGATACGACGGTATACCTGCACGTACGGACTTTCGGCCTGACGGGAGCGGACAGTCCGTTCTCGGCGGCGCCGTCCACCGTGACGCTGGCCTATCCGCCGGGCAGCGAGGCTTATGCCCTGGTCTCCTCCACCGGCCTGTCCGTCTTCTGGGACGGCAACGGCAACCCCGGCTGGACCAAATATGAACTGACGGTTTCCACCGAGGAAGGCTTCGCCACGGTCAACTATTCCACCGCCCTGCCCGTCAATTATTACGAGGCGGCCGGCCTGCTGCCCAACACCACCTACTATTTCAAGGCCCTGGCCGTGAACGGTTCCGGCATACGCACCGGGTATACCGTCTTCGGGGCCACGATGACCTATGCCGCCGCCCCCGGCGCTACCGCGCCCGCTCTGGACGCCGTCACCGCCACCTCGGCGGACGCGCACTGGCTGGGCGGCGACAACCCCGGCTTCACGGAATATTACGTGCAGGCCAGCACGGCCGCCGATTTCACCGGCCTGGATTACGGCCCCGGCACCTGGCTGGCGGGGGCCTACCGCAGCGTTACCGGGCTGGAGTCCGGCCTGACCTACCATTTCCGCGTGCGGGCCCGCGACGCCCTGGGGCGCCCCAGCCCCTGGCTGGAGCTGGGCAGCGCGGTCACGCCGGCCGGGGCCGACACTACCCCGCCCTCGGTGACCGACCTGCAGGGCGGCGACGACGTGTGGCGCGGCGCCGCGGGCGGTTACTACATGGTGCATTTCTCCGACCTGGGCGCCGGACTGGACCGTTTCCAGGTGAGGGTCGCCACCGGCCCGGCCGGCAGCGGCACCGTGGTCTACGACTGGACCGACGCGGTCACCGGGATAAACGCCGCCGTTTACGACCAGGACTGGCCGCTGCCGGCGGCCGTCTTCGGGGCTATAGCCGAGAACGTGACTTCTTACGTTTCCGTCAGGGTCTACGACCTGGCCTCTCCGGCCAACTTTACCGTCAAGGAGGACGCCTTCTACGTTCTGCGCGACACCACCCCGCCGACCATAACCAATGCCGCGGTTTCACCCGCGGGCTGGCTGGCGGCCGATCCGGGGGCGGTCTTCGACGTGGATTTCGCCGACTCGCTGGCCGGCCTGGCCGCGGCCAGCTACAGCGCCGGTTCCGTCCCGGGCCTCGCCGGGGGGGACATACTGGGCTGGACCGCCGTGCCCGGCTTCGCTGCGGGCCCCGCCCATACCGCGCTCTGGGGCGTGGACTTCGGCGCGCTGCGCGACGGCGGCACAAACTATATCAGCGTGCGGGCAGTGGACGCGGCCGGCAACGCCAGCGTTCTGGCCGACGTGTTCAGGATACTCAAGAATACCGTGGGCCCGGCCGTCAGCATCGCGGCCCCTGCCTCCGCCTACGTGTCTACGGTGACGCTGGTAACCGGAGTAGCGGCCCCCATGACCGAGACAGATCCAGTGGCCGGCGTGCAGGTGTCGCTGCAGGAACTCTCCAGCCCCAACTCCTACTATTTCGACGGGGCGGCCTTCTCCTCCGCCTCGCCGGTCTGGCTGGCCGCCGCCGGCACGCTCTCCTGGTCCTACGACGCCTCCACCGCGCCCTTCGCCGCCGGCGTGCAGTACCGGGCCGCGGCCCGCGCCAGCGATACCGACGGCCTGCTGACCGCGCCGCCCTACCCCAATGTCTCTTTCCGCCTGGACCAGGTGAACCCGACGGTCTACGTCTCCACCCCGCTCGCCGATTCCTCCGTCTACTCTCTGGATGCCGTAGAAGGCACCGCGGCCGACGCCGGCGGAGCCGGCCTGGGGGCGGTGGAGATCTACGTCAGCCGGGCTCTGGACGGGAAGTGGTGGAACTTCGTCGCCGGCTCCTGGGGCGACGTGGCCGTGGCCAGCGCCACGCCCGCCGCCGCCTCCTGGTCCTATACCCCGGCGGCCGGCCTGCGCGGCGCGCTGGCCCACGACCAGCAGTATTTCATAGCGGCCGTGGCCAGGGACGCCGCCGCGCCCGCCAACACTTCGGGTCTCGGCCTGGCCGGTTCCACCATAACCTGGAAGGACACGCTGGCCCCGGAGACCGTGACGGCCTTCGCGCCGTCCACGGGTTCCGCGCCGGGCCGGGTGGACCTGCGCTGGACCTTCGCCGGCGACGACGGCGGCGCGTTGGCGCTGACCTACGGGCGTTTCGCCGTGCAGTACTCCACCTACGCCGGGGCCGTGTTCAGCACCCAGACGGCCCAGGTGATGATCTCCACCGCCATGGTCCCGGCCGGGGCCCAGCTCTCCTACACGGTGGCCGGCCTGGCACCCGAGACCACCTACTATCTGCGCCTGTGGGTGCAGGACGACGCCGAGTTCTGGTCGGCCCCGTCGCCGCTGGCCTCTACCCTCTCCGGCGACCGCCTCAATGACACCATCTCCGGCTCCGTGCGCACCCCAGCGGGCGCCGGCGTCACCGGCGTTATGGTGGACGCCATCACCAACCTGGGCGCCGTGGCGGCCTCCGCCTACACGCTCGACGACGGGCTGGGCTCCTTCTCGCTGACGCCGCTGCCCGACGGCATCTACCGCGTTCGCGCCACCTGGCTGCAGGACGGCTTCTCCAACTCCATCGCCAAGGACCAGATCCCGATGGGCTACGCGGACACCAATTTCCTGCTCTCGCTGGACTACGAGCTGGCCAGCGTCTCCGGCTCGCTGCCGGCCGCCGCGCCTTCCGGCCTGCGGCCGTCCGCGGCGGGGGGACAGGCGCAGTTGTGGCGCGGGGCCAGCCTGCTGGCCACCGCGGCCGCCGACGCTTCCGGGCGGTTTTTTATAGGCAATCTCATCCCCGGGCCGTACACCCTGCGCGTCAGCGCCGACGGCGCGGCCTGGAAAACTCTGGAGATCTCCCTGGCGCCCGGCCAGGAACTGCGCCTGCAGCCGCTGGGCGCCCTGGCGGACAAGGCCGGCACCTATGTCTATCCGAACCCGTCCTCGTCGCACGTCGTCTTCCGCGTGGCCACGGCCATCTCTCCGGTCAGGTTGAAGCTCTCCATCTTCGCGCTCGACGGTACGCTGGTGAAGGCCACGGAGTACGGCGAAGCCGGCTGGACCTACACGGACGCCGCCACCGACGTCTACGAGTACCGCTGGGATTTCTCCGGCAGCCGGCCGGCCAGCGGCGTCTATTTCTGCACGGTGAAGCTGAAGGACGAGCTCGGCGGCGGCGCCGAGACCCTGACCAGGAAATTCGCGGTCATAAGGTGAGAACGCTATGAAGACAAGACTGGCCCTGATCTGCTGCCTGCTGCTGCCCGCGGCCTCCCGCGCGGCCAACATAACCGGCACCGGCGCCTCGGTGCACGACTCCGCCGGCGCGGCGCGCAGCACCTTCTCCAACTCCGAGACCATCACGCTGCGCCAGAGCGTGAACATCGCCGAGAACAGCCCTACGAGCGACAGCGTGGATTTCACCTTCGAGATCCTAAACGCCGCCGGCGCCGCGGTATTTACCCACGCCGGCAACTCCGCGCCCGGCACGCAGGGCGGGGCGCAGACTCAGCTGGCGGGTATCTCGATCAACTCCTTCTACTCTTCCCCGGGCAACTATACCTTCCGGGCCAAGGCCACGCTGGACGCCGAGACCGTAACGCAGACGGCCGCTTTCCTGATCTCCAGCCCCAACATCACGCTGATCTACCCGCCCAACGGCGCGCGCGGCCTGTCCGACAACCCGCTCACCTTCCGCTGGACGGCCAGCGGGGCCAGCCGCTACCGCGTAACCGTGGCCGACAACGCCAGCCTCTACAACGAGCTGCACTCGGCGGTGAACGCCGGCGAGAGCTATTATTCCTATCCCGCGGATCCCTCGGAGCCCAGGGAACGGCTCGTGCCCGAGCAGGTCTACTACTGGAAGGTGGAGGGCCTGGACGCCAGCAACAACAAGATCTCGGAGAGCAACGTCTATACTTTCTCGCTCAAGGGGCAGGCTTCCTCCACCACCCGCAACGTGGCCGTCACCCTGCTGGAGGTGACCACCCCGGCGCTGGATTTCGAGAAGCCGATCAATTTTAAGGCGGTACTCTACAACAGCGGCTCGGCTACCGAGTCCAATATCTCGGTGAAGATGTCCCTGGGCGGCCTGTCGGCCCAGGATTCGCCCAAACCGGTGATGACCATAGGCCCCGGCGAGCAGGTGGCGCTGACCTTCACCGCCTTCATGCCGCCCGGCCAGGAGCAGGGTCTGGCCGCGGCCTGCGCGGACCTGTTCGACGACAACATGCCGGACAACTGCAAGACCAGATTGATCGGCAAGGACGCCGGCACCACTACTGCCGCGGGGGCCGGCCGCAAGCTGACCTACGACGAGATGTTCCAGGCCATCCTGCAGCGGCTCGGGCCCGAAGCGGCCAAGGCCCTGGAGGGGTACACTTTCGAGAGCCTCTCCTGCGCCAACTGCTCACAGGACGAGCTGGCGCTCATCATCGCCGCGCTGATAAGCGGCGAGGCGCAGCTCATAGGAGCCTCCGTCACCGAGACCGGCGGCGCCGAAACCACCCTGGGCGCCAACACCTCCGCCGCGGCGGACGCCGGTTCGGACTCCGCGGGCGAGGAGGCCGTGCCCGAGGAGACCTCGCTGGACCTGTCCCCGCTGAAGAACGACATCCCCGGAGAATGGAGCGGGTACACCGAGGCGCGGGGCAAGGAAGCCTCGACTATAGTGATACGGAGCAAGAAGGAATGGCGCAAGCTGTGGCAGACGCTGTCCAACGAGGAGGAGCCGGACGTGGACTTCGGCGATTCCATGGTGATAGGAGTCATCTCCGGCGCGCTGGACCGGGCGGCCGCGGTACGCCTGCTGGGCAGCCGCAAAACGGACGACGGGATGGCCTTCGATTATTACCAGATAGAGACCCCGCGCGGAGCCGAGGCTTCCAAGGCGGCCTATATTTTCCGTCTCTACCCGCGCTCGGACGACAAGGTTTCCTTCTCGCGGGTGGACGTCCGCAAGTGACCGGAGTTCAGGATAGATCTTAAGCTAACTTAACGGAGGAGTCATGACGAAAACAATGAAGATGGTAGCGGCCTTCGCCGCGGCGGGGGCGCTGGCGGCCTTCGCGCAGCCCGCCCTTTGCGCGCCCCGCGTGGCCGCGGTGGCGGTATTCATAACGGGCGACGTGCAGGTTAAGCGCACCGGTGAGTCGGCCTTCTCTGAACTGAAGGTCAACGACATGCTGTACGCCGGCGACAACATCAAGACCGCGGCCGCCAGCCGCGCCGGACTGGTCACCAAGGCCGGCGCCGAGGTGCGCCTCAACGAGAACTCCAGCTTCGAGATCTCGTCCCAGGGAAAGCTGCGCGACATGCTGAACCTGTCCGTGGGCCAGCTCTGGACCCGGATGCTGCACAAGATGGCCAAGATCAACGTGCGCACCCCGTCGGCCGTCTGCGCCGTGCGCGGCACCGAGGCCGACATCGAGCAGCGCAGCCTGCTGACGGTGAAAGTCTACGAGGGTCATGTGGACGTGCAGAACTCGCTGGGCAAGCAGTCCCTGCGGGCCGGCCAGATGACCACGGTGTCCGGCGCAAACGCCGCGCCCGAGGCCGCCAAGAAGATGTCCGGCCAGGACGCCGGCAAGTGGCAGGAAGAGATCAAGGTGAGCGACTACAAAAAATTCATCAGCCTGCTCGAGGAGAGCGCCGCCGGCGGCAAAGACCTCAAGACGTCCGTCAAGATGCCGGACGGCTCGGTGAAGCAGATAGAAGGTTCGCTGAAGAAGAAGTAAGCCGGCCACGCCCGGCGGAGGAACTGTTTATGAAACCTGGCATTATACTGGGAGTGCTGCTGCTGGCACAGGGGGCGCCGCTGCGCGCCGCCGGCAGCTCCGCGGCGCAGTTCCTCAGCCTGGGCTTCGGGGCCCGGGCGCTCGGCATGGGCGAGGCGTACACGGCGGTGTCCGATGACATCTCAAGCGTCTACTATAACCCGGCCGGGCTGGCCTCCGGGGGAGAGGGGCGGGAGCTCGCTTTCTCGCACGCCTTCCACCTGGAGGACACCTCGGTCTCGCAGGCCGCCTATATGCGGCGGCCCTTCGCGGCGGCGGTCACCTATTTCTCGGCCGGGGAGCTTGAGGGCCGCGACGCCACCGGCGGCCTGACCGGGGATTTCACGGCCAGGGACGTGGCGGCGCAGCTGTCCCGCGGCTTCAAGCTCGGGCCGCTCGATGCCGGTCTCACCGGCAGGGTGATCAGCCAGCGCATACGCTCCAGCGGGGCCACTTCCCTCTCGGCCGACGCCGGGCTGCTGTACCGCTTCGCGGGCACGCCCTGGTCGCTGGGGGCGGCGGTGACCAACCTGGGCACCCGGGTCAAGTTCGAAGAGGAGAGTTTTCCTCTGCCGCTCAGGTTCAAGGCCGGCGCGGCGGCGGCTTTCAAGGGCGCGCGGCTGCTGGTGGCGCTCGACGCGGAGTTGCCGGCCGACGGCCCGGCGCTGGCGCGGCTCGGGGCGGAATACACCGGGCTGGAAGGCATAGCGCTGCGCCTGGGCTGGCGCACCGCGGCCTCGGGGCAAAGGGACGCGATACTGGGCAGGGGTTTCGACGAGACGTCAGGGGCGGCAGGCCTGTACGGCTTTTTCGCCGGCGCCGGTTTCGCCTACGCCGGCTTCAGCCTGGACTACGCCCTGCTGCCGTACGGCGACCTGGGCACGGCGCACCGGTTCGCGGTAGGCATGAAGTTCTAGCGGGGTGCCAGGGTTGAAATAAGCGCGGGGCCCGTCGGGGGGCGCCGCGGATATTTGAACCTTTGCATTGCGTGATATTCACGGAGGCAGTCTTATGAAGAAACTTATACTCGCCATCGCCATTTTCCTGGGGGCCTCGCCCCTCTGGGCCGAAGTTATGACCTACCAGGGCCGCCTGAAGGAATCGGACATTCCGGTGAGCGCCAACCGCGTCTTCCTTTTCGAATTCTGCGACGCGGAGACCAGCGGGATCTGCCATACCACGCCTTCCGGCTACCAGTCCTTCGCCGCGCAGAACGGTCTGTTCAAATCCACCTTCACCATCCCCGCGGCCGACCTGTCGCAGGGGCAGTGGTACCTGCAGGTCTCGGTGGGCCCCGATATCCCCGGTATCGTGGTTCTCACGCCCCGCGAGCGCCTTACCGCCGTGCCGTACGCCGTCTTCGCGTCCTCGGCTGGCTACGCTTCATACGCCGCCGGGGCGGTGCAGAAGACCGGCGACACCATGAGCGGTCAGCTGACGCTGGCCGGCTCCACGCTGACGGTCACCGGCAGCGAGTTCTCCGTAGGCGGCAGCACCTTCACGGTGAAAGCGGGATACGTGGGCATAGGGGTTGACACCCCCAGTGTGCCGCTTACGCTGGGATACAATAATTTCGCCGGCTGGGAATATTCCTCATCGAATCATAGCGTTGCCCACAAAATAGGCAAAACTTCCGACGGCGCCGGCCCGCTGCAGTTTGTTACCACCTTCAACCCCGGGGAATCCGGTGAGGTTTTCCGTTTCTCCTCCATGTACCGCGGCAATCTCCTTTCCATGCTGGCCGGAGGCGGCGTGGGCATAGGCACCGATATGCCCAGTGCGACGCTGGATATAATTTCTACCGGCACCGCGGCCGATGTGTACGCGCAGATCTGGCGCGATTCTACCGGCCTTGTCGTAGGCTCTATGAGCGCTACGGGCTTAATGCAGGCGGTAAAGTTCGTCGGCGACGGCTCCGGCCTCTCCGGCGTTACAGGGGCTACCGACGATACAAAGGTGCTCAAGACCGGCGACACCATGACCGGCCCTCTGGCCGTCATTGTCGATACCTCCGTGGATTCGTTCGACATTCAGACTAACGGTATAAATATTTCCACGTCGGGCGCCATTACCACGGTCGGACTCGGGCTTGGCACGGCTTCGCCAGATACGCGGGGCCAGGGCGCGGCGGATCTCCAGACCCAAAGGACCGCCGCTGACCAGATAGCCTCGGGCCAGTTCTCTTCTATCTCGGGCGGCGCCCTGAATACCGCCGCGGGAGAGTACTCCGTGGTGTCCGGCGGCTATAAGAATACCGCCGCCGGCCAGGTTTCCAACGTTTCCGGCGGCCAGTTCAACACCGTTTCAGGGATCAACTCCTCCGTTTCGGGAGGTCTGTTCAATGTCGTGGCCGGTTCTAACTCGGCGGTTTCCGGCGGCGCCTACAATACCGTGACCGGCACCTCGGCGGTGATCGCCGGCGGCGAGTATAATGTCGCGTCAGGTAAACACTCCGCGGTGGGGGGCGGTTTTCTCAACACGGCTTCTTCCTTGTATTCGGCCGTGGGCGCCGGCACGGGCAACACCGCTTCCAACACCTACTCTTACGTTGGCGGCGGCTCCGCCAACCTGGCTTCAGGCTATGTCGCCGTGGTCGCCGGCGGCGCGGCCAACCGCGCGGACGGATACCGCGCGGCGGTCGGCGGCGGTTATGATAACCGGGCTTCCGGGCAGGATTCGGTAGTCCCGGGCGGCTATAACAATACGGCGGAAGGCAATTATTCCTTCGCCGCCGGCGCGAAATCCAGCTCTACCGCGCAGGGCGCCTTTACCTGGCAGGACAGCGGCGGCACCACCATTAACCTCGTCAACGGCGTGACCGACCGCACGGTGTTCAAGAGCCGCGGCGGTTTCCTCGTGACCGGTTCCACCAATACCTCGATGACAGGCACGCAGGACCGCGGCGTGATCATGACCGGCAACGGCCTCTTGGGCATAGCCATCGACTCGCCCCAGGCCGCGTTGGACGTGGTGTCCACCGGCACCGCTTCCGACGTCTACGCGCAGATCTGGCGCGATTCTACCGGCCTTGTTGTAGGCTCTGTGAGCGCTGCGGGCTTCATGAAGGCGGTAAAGTTCGTCGGCGACGGCTCGGGGCTTACCGGCGTGACCGGGGCTTCCGGCACGGATACTTCGAAGGTGCTCAAGGCCGGCGACACGATGACCGGAGACCTGACGATGGCGCTGGGTTCCACCATCACGGTTACCGGCAGCTCGTTCAGCGTGGGCGGCGCTACGCTGGCGGTAAGGGACGGGTTCGTGGGCATAGGAACGGCCAGCCCCGCCGCCCCGCTGACCATCGCCGGCGTGGTGGGCAACGAGATACAGTTCCCCAGCGCCGGCGGAGACATCCAGATCTTCGGTACCGGCAGCCCGGACCAGTTCCTGATCGGCGGCGCCAACACCTTCGAGGTCAATATCGCCGGCACCTACCCGATGCGGGTAAGCAATACCGGCGTCGCCGTGGATACCGTGACCGCCAACGGGACCATCAGCGCGGCTCGCTACTATATCTCCGGCTCCCCGGCGCTGGTCTTCAGCGGCCTGGGCAATATGCTGGCCGGCAAGTCCGCCGGCGCCGTTACGACGAGCGGCGACGCCAATACCATGGCGGGCGCCTACGCCGGAGGCTCCAATACCACCGGAGGCAGCAACGCGATGGTGGGCGCTTATTCCGGCTACAGCAATATCTCCGGCTCCTATAACGCCCTCCTGGGCAAGGACGCCGGCTACGGCTCTTCCGGTTTTTCTTTCTCGAAAGCCGCGATGGTGGGTTACCAGGCCGGTTACGCGCTGATGCAGGGGGATAACAACGTATTTCTGGGCCACCGCGCGGGCTACAGCGTAACGGTCGGGAGCTCCAACATCGTCATCGGAGCCGACATCACTACGCCGGAAACCGACTCCGATTACACCCTGAACATAGGCGGCGTCCTCCACGGGGACCTGGCGGCCGGGACCATCGGCATCTCCACGCGCGCGCCGCAGGCGGCGCTGGATATAGTGTCCACCGGCACTCTTCCTACGCAGATGGCCCAGATCTGGCGCGATTCGACCGGCCTTATCGTCGGTTCCATGAGCGTGACGGGGGCCATGCAGGCGGTGAAATTCGTGGGCAACGGCGCCGGCCTGACCGGCGTTACGGCTTTAGACGACACCAAACTGGCGCTGACCGGCGGCACTCTGGGCGGCGTCCTGAACATGAACGGCAACTTCCTGTCGGGTGTCTCCACAATCACCATGCTCAGCGGCAGCATAGCCATAGTGCCGCCCGGCACGGGCGGGAGCAATATCGGTTACGGTATTTCCATCGGCTCAAACTCCTACAACAACTATACCAGCGGTATCGGCCTGGGGCATTCCGCCCGGGATAACTACACTGGCGGCGTGGGCATCGGCGATTCCGCCTTCGATAATTACAGCTACGGCGTGGGTGTGGGCAATAACGCCACGAGCAACAACACTTCCGGCGTGGGCATCGGCAACGGCGCCTCCGGGAACAATAACTTCGGCGTCGGCATAGGCGCGCAGGCTTCAGCCAACCCGTACTACGCGGTAGGGGTGGGCGCCTATTCGCAGAATAACAAGGGCTATGGCGCGGCGCTGGGCGCCTATTCCTACGCGTCGTCCTCGGCTACCGCCCTCGGCGCGCAGGCCAGGGCCAACGCGGAGCTCAGCCTGGCGCTGGGCTACGGCACGGTCAACAATTCCACCGGCACGGCCAGCTTCGGCGCCTACGGCGTCAATGCCGCCTATTACCAGGTTAACGGCGGCACCGTATTGAACGTGCTGCCCGGCATAGGCAGCCTGGCCGTTGGCGTGGCGGCGGCGGCTTCGGATACCGGCGCTTATAATCTTTTCGTGGGCTCGGCTGCGGGCCACGGACATAGCTCCGGCTCCAATAATGTGATGCTGGGCTACGGAGCCGGCTTTCAGAACACCACCGGCGCGGGCAATGTTTTTATAGGCGCGGCCGCCGCGAATACGAATATCAACGGCGACCAGAATATCGTGATCGGCTACAACCAGGGCACTTCCGCGCAGGGAGCTTCCAACGAACTGAATATCGGCGGCTTGATCTTCGGTCAGATCGGCGCTAAGACCGTCGGTATCTCCACTCGCGCGCCGCAGGCCGCGCTGGACGTGGTGTCTACCGGCACGGGGGCCGGCTTTTACGCGCAGATCTGGCGCGATTCCACCGGCCTCGTGGTCAGCTCCGTGAGTTCCCAGGGTATCTATTACGGCAACGGTTCCGGCCTGACCAGCCTGCCCGTGCCCTCCGGGGTGGTGCAGAAGGCGGGGGACTCTATGACCGGGGCTCTGTATCTGGACGGCACCGGCGGCAGCAATGTTTACCTGAAGATCACGCAGACCAGCGGCGGCAACCTTATTTCCGCAGGCCTGACCGGCGGCGCCACGGCGCTATTATACGCTGATGGCAGTTCTATCGGGCTGTTTAGCGAGCAAGTCTCTCACCGCGTGGGGATCGGCGCCGGCATGACCGAGGCGCTGACCGTCACCCAGAACAGGGTGGGCGTGAACAATACTTCGCCTTTCTATACGCTGGACGTCAACGGCCCGGGCCGCTTCGCGGACCAGATCGTAGCCGGCGGCAGCGTGACGGTCGCCGGCAGCGCCTTCTCGGTGGGCGGCTCCACTTTCGTGGTGAACGCCGGCCGCGTGGGCATAAACTGGACTACGCCCGAGGCCGCGCTGCAGGTAAGCGGGGGGGCGAAGTTCCTCTCCAGCGCCGGCACGTCCTATATACTTACGGCGGGCTCCTCCGCCAGGCCGGACATGTTCTTCGTCTCCAGCGGCGGCATCGTCGGGGCCGGTGATTTTACCGATATTTTCGTGGATACCTACGCGGTGGTCAGCCTGGCGCCGGTGCTGAAGTCCGGCGCCGACGGCGCGGTGGGCCTTACCGTTTACGCGCGCACGGATAAAGCCGCTACCGTTACCGCCACCGGCCCCGATCAGGTACTGGCAGGCGGTAATTTCGAAGCCGTGGCGGGCGGCGACGATTCTGTGACCCTGCTGGCGGCTGTCCGCACGCAGCTGCGGCGTGAAAGCGTCGGCGTCGGCGTAGTATCCAAGGCCTATGGCCTACTCGTAGACGATATCTATACCGATTCGGGCGCGGGCGTCATAACCGACACCTACGGTATTTACATCGGCGACCAGACCTCCGCTTTCGGCGGTACGCAGACCAACTCCCCCTACGCCATCTACTCTCAGGACCCCGGGGCCAAAGTGTTTTTTGCGGGTAACCTGGGACTGGGCATGTCTAACCCGGGGGCCCGCCTGGATATCGCCGCGATAGCCGACGATCCCGCTACTATGGGGCAGATCTGGCGCAATTCCCTCGGCAATATAGTCTCTTCCATGAGCGCCACCGGCGTGATGATGTCCGCGAAGTTCGTCGGCGACGGCTCCGGGCTGACCAACGTCCCCGGCGTACAGAAGACCGGCGACACCATGACCGGGCAGCTTACTATATTCGGCTCGTCTCTCACTATCCGCCCCGCTGCGAGCGACGCCTATTCGCTGTACGTAAGTTCCGCCGACGGCTCTACCCCGGCGCTTACGGTAAAGCCCGGCGGCGAACTGTACACCGCCGGCAGGGCGGGCATCGGTTCAGCCGCCCCGGCCGAAGCGCTGGACATATCCGGCAGGGTGTTGATATCCACCAATGCCGGCAATGTTTCTACCGACGGACTGTTCTCCAACGGTTCTGGCGGCATCGTGTTCCAAAGCGCCGGCACCACTTACCTGAAGGCGTCTTACGGCGGCGGCTATGTCGGCATCGGCCCGAGCGCCAACGTGTACACCGATACCATGTCGCCGAAGGTGCAGGCCAGGGGCAGCATGAGCGTGGGTTCCGGCTACAACACTTCCCATCCCCCGGCGGAAAGCCTGGTGGTCCAGGGCCGCCTGGGCATAGGTACGCCCGCGCCCGACGCGGCGCTGAGCGTGGTTCAGGCCGATGTCGCCGCCTCATCGTACACTGTGCATATCGGCACTTCGGCCTCCGTCTACCACCTGGTGGTCACTACCGCCGGCTGGGTGGGCCTTAACACGCAGCGGCCCCAGGCCCCGCTGCACCTGACCGCGGCCACCAAGGACGAGGGCATAGTTGTCGAGCACAACAGCAATACTGCCGAAGGCTCCTACCTCGCCCTGCTCAAGGCGCGCGGCACGGCGCAGTCGCAGTCCCTGGTAGCCGAGGGCGACAATCTGGGCGTGCTGGCTTTCGGCGGCTATAACGGCGCCTCCGGCGACCCGTTCCCGACGGCGGCCGCGATAATCGGCCGCGTGGACGGCGCTCCTACCCTGAGCCCGGCCCTCGATATGCCCGGCCGGCTGGAGTTCATGACCGCCGCGGACGGCACTGCTGAAACCGTGACGCGCATGGTAATACGCGGCGACGGCGGGGTCGGTATCGCTACCGGCACCCCGCAGGCTATGCTGGACATACTCTCCACCTCCACTGTCGCCCAGATCTGGCGCGACGCAACAGGCGTGGTGCGCGCCTCAATGACCGCGGACGGCACGCTCTACGCTGCGGTGGGCTCTGCGGTGCAGAAGAGCGGGGACAATATGACCGGTCCCCTGACCATAACCCCGGACCCCGCGGTCTATATCTACGACCTTATGACCAACGGCATCCAGATATCCACGGCCGGGTCCATAGTTACGGTAGGCGTCGGCAACGGCTCCATGGGCGCCGGTCAGCGCGGCATGGGCGTGGTAGACCTGCAGACGGCCAGAGCGACCATAAGCCAGGTGGCGCTGGGGGACTTTTCCACGCTTAGCGGCGGCGCCTACAACACCGCCTTCGGTTCCGGCACGGTCATGGCCGGCGGCCTTTATAACATAGCCGCGGGCACGCTGGCCGTGATCTCCGGCGGTCAGAATAACTACGCGGACGCCCGCTTCAGCGCCGTGGGCGGCGGCAAGGGCAATACGGCCAACGCGGACTACGCCGGAGTCTTCTCCGGGTCCGGGAACCTTGTGGCCGGCGCAGGGGGATTCATAGGCGGCGGCCAGGGGAACACTGTGGAGTTCAATTACGGCGCGATAGCCGGCGGCATGAACAACCTGGTGGACGTGGCGGCCGATTACGGCTTCGTGGGCGGCGGCTACGGCAATAAAGCCGCCAACACGCACGCCGCGGTGGCCGGGGGCTGGACTAACGCCGCCAACGGCATGGAAGCCTTCGTGGGCGCGGGCTACATGAACGCCGCCGACGGCGAGAAATCGGTGGTGGGCGGCGGCAATAATAATACGGTAACTGCTTTCGGTCTCTATTCGGCGGTAGTAGGCGGCAGCAGCAATACCGTGGCCGGCGAGGCCAGCTTCGTGGGCGGCGGCAACACCAATGTCGTCTCAGGCAAAAACTCCGTGGTGCCGGGCGGCCTTCGCAATACCGTGACCGCGATCCAGTCCGGCATAATGAGCGGCAATGATAACGTCGTTACCGGGACCGCTTCAGTAGTCTCGGGAGGCGATCATAACGTTGTAAGCGGACAGGATTCGGTGATAGCCGGCGGCGCCAACAACAGCGCCAAAGGCTGGTGGGCCACCATCCCCGGCGGCTACCAGAACTCCGCCGTGGGGAACTACTCGTTCGCGGCCGGCTACAAGTCCAGTTCCACGGCGGCGGGCGCGTTCACCTGGGCCGATAGCCAGGGAACAGAGGTTCTCAACGGGGTGCCCGACCAGGTCCGTTTCAAGGCTGCCGGCGGTTTCATGGTCTCCACCTCAGCCGTCTATTCCACTCCCGGCTTGTACGTCAACGAGTTCAATGCGGTGGGCATCGGCACCGCCACCACCCGCAGCGACCTGACGCTCTTTGTCAACAGGGGCGCCAGCCAGAATACGTTCCTGCTGGGCAGCGAAAGCAAAGGCCTGCGCCTGCGCGATACCGGCAGCCTCATAGATATAGAATCGGTGGGAAGCGATATTATCTTCAACGCCAGCGGGCAGGGCGCCTATTTCTACCAGGGTAAGGTAGGCTTCGGTACCACCGCCAGCGGCGTGGTCGGAACAAAAGTGGCCATAGTGCAGCCTTTCCTCACCACCGACCCGTACGTGCTGAAGGTGGGCACCGGCACGAACCCGACCAGCCTCACCGTATCCACCTCGGGCGTGATAGGGATGCCCATGCAGTCCATGGCCAGGGCATATGGCGCCGCGAGCGTCGGAGTGCCCTCCTCGACTTTGTGGCAGCCCGTCAGCGTCGACGCGAAGTTTGAGGACACCCAGGGTGAATATGATACCACCACTCAAAAGTTTACCGCCACGACGGGCGGCCTCTACCTGGTGGCGGGCCATGTATGGATAGCCGCCAACGCGACGGGGTCCCGCGGTATAGGCGTCGGCATCAACGGATCGGCTACTCCGCTGAAGCAGGCGACCGATGTCAGGGCGGCAGGCGTTTCTACCAGTGACCTCACTCTCAGTTCCGTAATAAGGCTGCTGCCAGGAGAGTTCCTCCGGCTTATGGTCTACCAGGATTCCGGTTCCACGCTGAACGTCGGCAACGCCACGTTTGACGTGGTGAAATTGAATTAACGCGCACTGGAGGAGGCTTAGCGCTTAGCAGAAACTGACTGATGGGAAATCGCATATTCCCGGCCGCCTTGTTGGCATGCCTGTTTACCGTACAGGCGGCGGCCCAAAAAACAGCGGGAGACATAACCGTGCTCGGTGACGCGGCGGACTACTCGTCCGCCAGCGCGGGGCAGTCGCATGCCGACGGCAAGGTAGTGCAGGGGGGGCTGGCGGGCGCGGCCCACGGCTCGCAGGAGTTCCACAGCGCGGGCACCGACATCGTGCTGGAGTCTGGTTTCTACTCGCGGCTCGTCTCGTCGGCAGCGGTCTTCGGCTACGCCGCGCAGGGGATCAGCAGTTATACGCTGGCCTGGACCGACCAGGGCTGGCCGTATCCCGCCAATCCCCCGGGCACCACTTACGACCTCTTCCTCTCCACCTGGGCGGAGGCGGACCCGTACATGGTCTCCTATTCCACCGACGAACACGGCTACCCGGTGGAGGGTCTGGCCCCCAACACCAGCTACTACAACTTCCTGTTCGCCAACTATATGGAGGGCGACTATTCAGCCTATTCCTCTTCTACCGCGGTGACGATGGCGGCCGTGCCTTCCACCGGGGCATTTACGCTGACCGACGCTGGTCACAGTACCCTGGGGCTCACCTTCGCCTCCTCCGGCAACCCGCCGCCGTTCCTTGAGGCCGCCTGGCTGACGGCCCTGCCGCCCGCCGGCACGCTGCCGGCGCCGCGCACCGGCGCCGCGGCGGTGGTCTACGGTTCGCACGTGTACTTGAGCGGCGGGTTCGACGGGGTCTATTATTCAAGCGCCATCTTCCGCGCCGAGACCTATGCTGACGGCACGCTGGGCCCCTGGGGCCTTGCCGGTTTCATGCCGGCCGCCCTCTACGGCCACCAGGCGGTGGCCGCGCGCGGCCGCCTTTACATCCTGGGCGGTTCCGGCTTCGGCGCGGCGCACGACGAGGTCTGGTCGGCCGATATCTCCTCGGCGGGCGCGCTCGGCTCCTGGGAGGCAGAGCCTAAACTGAACGCCCCCGTTTATTTCCACGCCGCGGCGCTGGCGGGGGGCAGGATATACGTGGCGGGCGGCTACATGCCCGGTTCCGGCGTCTTGAACAGTCTCCGCTACGCGGCTATCGGGCCCGACGGAACGTTGTCGGACTGGCAGGCGGCGGGCAGCGTTCCGGCCCCGCGCTACGGGCATTCCCTGACGCTCCTGGAAGACCGCCTGCTGCTGGCCGGCGGCAACGACGGTTCTTCGGCCAGAGCCGAAACCTGGACCTATTCCCCGGCCGGGGACGCCTGGACGCCCTATACGCAGCTGCCCTCCCCGCGCTTCGGCCATGCCGCCGCCGCCGTTGAGAACAGGCTTTATGTTTTCGGCGGCAATAACGGTTACGCCTCGCAGTCCCACGTGTTCCACAGCAGCGTGCCGGCCGCGGGAACCGCGCCCTGGGCGGCGGGGGAACCGATACCGGCCGCGCGCCAGTTCTCCGCCGTGGCCCTGACCGGGGGCCGCCTCCACCTCATAGGCGGAGCGTCGGGCTCGGTCCCCTCGGATTCCGTCTGCTCGGCGGTGGTACTGGGCGCGGAGTACCAGGCCGAAGTGGCCGAGAACGCCGGCTTTATAGGCGCCAAATCCTCGAGCTGGTCCGCCAGCCCGGCCTTCGCCTTTACCGAACTGAAGCCCGGCACGCAGTATTACTACCGGGCGCGGGCCCGCAACTGGTCCGGGGTCGCCACCGTTTTTTCCCTGAGCGGGTCCACCTTCACCTACGCCGCTGTGCCCGGTACCGCCCCCTGGACCAATGTCTGGGTCTCTTCCGCGACGCTGAACTGGACGGCCAACGGCAACCCGGCGGGCAGCGACTACGCCGTGGTCTACTCCTCCTACCCGGACTACTCCTACCCGCAGGGCATGAGCGCGGCGGGCGCTCTTTCTGCGGGCCTGACCGGCCTGCAGCAGAGCACCACCTATTACGCCAAGGTCCGCCTGCAGGACGGGGACCTGCTGTCGCGCTACGCCGAACTGCCGCCCGTGCGGACCGGCTTCGACCCGGCCCTGGACGTCAGCAGCCCCACTATAGACAGCAACCAGGGGGATATCCCCGGCTGGCAATCCACCAACACCTTCCTCTGCGACGTGGACTTCGCCGATGTCGGCGCGGCCGGCTTGGACCGGATAGAACTGCGCATTTCGACCCAGGCCGCGGACCCGGCCAGCTTCGTCGGTGAGTGGACGCCGGCAATCACGGCCATCAATCAGGATGCCTACACCGCTGACTGGCGCCTGACCCAGCAGGTCTGGGAGGCCATGCTCGACGGCGCCTCCAACTATGTTTCCGTCCGCGCCTATGACCGCTCCGGCAACCGCGGCGAGGAACTGGAACTCTTCATGGTGCGCAAGGACACTACGCCCCCGGCGATAGCGGTCGGTTACGCGGCCCCTGCGGCCTGGCAGATAGATTATCCCGGAGACGTGACGCCCCTGGACTTCGGCGACCCGCTGTCGGGCCTGGCCCGGGTGCAGTATAGCGTCAGCGCCTCCAAGAACTTCGCGGACGGCGCCGTGATACCGTGGACGGATATCGCCGGGCTGACCCCCGGCGCCACCTGGTACCGCCCCACGCTGACTTACAGCTTCAACGCGCTGGCCAACGCGACCTCCAATTACTTCAGCTTCAGGGCGGTGGACGTGGCCGGCTCCACCCGCACGCTCACCGACGCCTTCGGCATAGCCAAGAACGTCAGCGGCCCCATAGTGGATATCTCCACGCCCACGGCCCTGTTCCTGTCCACGTTCACGCGGGTTTCCGGCGACACGGCCGAGACCAACTTCCACCAGGTGATGGGCACCGAGGTCTCCATCCGCGACCTTACGAGCCTGCTTTACTACAACGCCGGAGCTTTCCTCTCCGGCTCGCACGCCTGGCAGGACGCGCAGGATTTCCCCAGCAGCTATACCATAGTCTTCCAGAATCTGCCGCTGATCAGCGGCCGCCAGTACCAGGTGGTGGCCCGCTCTTCCGACGCGGCAGGGGACTACTCGCAGCTGTTCGCCACCCACACCTTCACTTTCGACGCGGACGCCCCGGCCGCCGCGGTGCTGTACCCCGCCGACGGCTCCACCGCGGCCTCCCTGGCCGCCGTCAGCGGCACGGCCGCCGACCCGCAGTCCGGCATAAGCGCCGTGGACGTGGCGCTGCGCCGCCTCTCCGACGGGAAATGGTGGAAGAACTCCGTTTCCGAATGGGCCGACGCCCCCGAGCCGCTGCAGGCCGGTACCACGCCGTACTGGACCTGGAATTTCCAGCCCTACCTGCGCGACGCGCTGGTGCACGGCGCTTCCTATTACGTCACCGTGCGCGCCTCCGACCTGGCCGTGCCGGTGAATACCGGCGCGTTCCACCTGTCCGGCTCCACGTTCACCTACGCCGACGCCACGCCGCCGCCGCCCACGGCCGGCCTGGCCGCGGTACCCGGGGCTTTCAGCGGCGCCGTCAACCTCTCCTGGCCCTCCGCCGGTGATAACGCGGCCGGCGGCTACCTGCTGGCGGGCCTCTACAAGATCGCCTATTCCACCTATACCGGCGCGCCCGCCTCCACGGCTACGGCCCAGGTAAGTATTGCCACGGCTTCCGTTACCGCCGGCAGTACCCGGTACTGGACCCTGACCGGCCTGGACCCGGCCGCGGCCTACTATTTCACGCTCTGGACCGCCGACGACGCGCAGAACTGGTCCGCGGTCTCCAACGAGGCCTCGGCCCTGAGCGGGGCCCCCGACAGCGGCGCCCTGACCGGCCGCGTCACGGACGCCTCCGCCCAGCCCCTGACCGGCGTGCTCGTGGAGGCCCGCTCCCCCGCAGGGGCGCTGGAGGGCAGCGACTACACGGACGCCTTCGGCGCCTATTCCATCCCCGGCGTGGACTCGCTCTACGTCAATATCCGGGCGGTCTGGACCGCGCAGGACATAGAGAGCTCGGTCACCAAGGACAATGTGCCCAACGGCTCCTCGAACGTCAACTTCAGCCTGAGCGTCTCCTACCAGCTGGCCAGCATCCTCGGCGTGATCCCGGCGAACTATCTGCCGGCCTCCTCCGGCGCTAGGCCCGCCTCCGCGCGCTATACCACGCGTGAGACCCGGACCTCTTCCGGCGCCGAACCCTTCGTGGAACTGTACAGCCGCGGCCGCCGCATAGGCGCGGCTTACACCGACGCCGGCGGCTCGTTCGAGATCCCGAACCTGCTGCCCGGCACCTACTCGCTGCGCGTCTTCAACGGTTCGGAGTTCAGCCGGCTGGAGACGGTGAAGCTCGGGCCCGGCGAACGGCTGGTCTTCTCGCCGCAGTGGGACCTGCTCAACAAGGCCGGCGTCTTCGCCTATCCCAATCCGGCCAGCACCGAGGTGCACTTCCATTTCTCGCCGTCCGCGGTCTCCTTCGAGGCCGAGGTGCAGATCTTCGACATCTCCGGGCGCCTGGTCAGGACGCTCGACGCCCACGCGCCGGACCTGGCGCAGCTCGGCGGCAGACGCCTTACCTGGGACCTGGTCCGCGACGGCGCGGCGCCGGGCGTGTATCTCTATGTGCTGCGTGTTAAGGATGTTTCCACCGGACGAGCCGAGAAGGTGGTAAAGAAGTTCGCGGTGGTGAGGTAGGCCGCCGCCGGCCGCGGGTAAATTAATATAATTTAAGGCTCAATAATGCGTAAACTTGCCGTACTCATACTTTTCTCCCTCGTCTGCCAGGCCCGGCCGCTGCTGGCGCAGGACGCCGCCAGCCTGCAGTTCACGGTGGCCGCGCCCGACCCGGTGATGGCCGGCGAGGAAGTGACGCTGCAGACGCTCGCCGTCAACAGCGGCGCCTCCGTGTGGGAGCGCGGGAGCTACTACTGGATAGGCGAGGTGTACGCCATAGAGGGGGAGGGCCGCCGTTTCCTGACCCAGACGGCCAGCGTGTCGCCGGCCGAGGACGTGGCCCCCGGCGCGGCGCAGGGCGTGCAGCTGCTCTTCCGCGTGCCCGACAATCTGGCCGGCCGCCGCCTGCTCTACCGCGTGTTCCTCATCAAGGACGGCCGCCGCATCCTCGAAACGGATTTTAAAGGCTTCCAGGTCATAGAGAAGGAATTGCGCTACACTATCCCCGAGGATTTCAAGATCGGCGGCGACGTCTCCTTCACCTACAAGAACAACAGCCGCGACGGCTGGGACCACCACCAGGGCATCACGTCGGCCAACCTCGTGGGCAAGATCCGCCAGTCCTCTTTCCTGTTCAATACCTACGTGGTGCACACCTACCACCGGCCGATCACGCCCACTATCGTGCTGCTCAACTACTACGCCCCGTGGGGCACCCTGAGCATCGGCGACATCTCGCCGACCCTGACGCCGCTGTCGATGGACGGGCAGGGGATGCGCGGCGTCTCGTTCGAGCGGGCCCGGGGGAGATACTCGCTGCTGGCCCTGGTGGGACGCATCGTGGCGCCGGAGGAGCCGGGCCCCAACAGCGGCGGCCGCTTCGCGCGCTACACCAGCGGCCTGAAGGCAGGCTGGCAGTTCCGGCCCAACCTCAAGGTCTCGGTGGACGCGGTGATGAGCCGCGACGATATGCATTCCATCAACATCACCACCGCTGCGCTGACCATAAAGCCGCAGCAGACCGTGGTCTACGGCCTCAACGCCGAGTGGAAGTTCCTGAAAGCTTTCTCCCTGAACAGCGACTACCAGATGAGCGCCTACAAGGCGGACATGGAAGCCTCCGGGGCGGCGGTGGGTGGCTCCGCCTGGAAGCAGGAACTGAAATACCGCGCCGACCTGTTCACCGCCCGCGGCGCGCTGTCGCGCATCGACCCCAAGTTCTATTCGTTCGGCAGCCCGTCGGTGATCCCGGACCGGCAGGTGGTGGACGCCGAACTGGGTCTCTTTCCGGCGGACTGGACCACCTTCACCGTGGCCTACAACGCCTACACGGACAACCTCGACGCCGACCCGGCCAAGACCACCACGGACCAGGCCCAGACCACGCTGGGCAACATGCTGCGCATACTGGGCAAGACGGTCGTGAACACCTCGATCATGACCAATACCGCCAAGGCCCAGACCGAGGGCGTGCAGGACAACCAGACCACCACGCTCAACCTCTCGGTAACGCAGCCGCTGGGCCGCCATACGCTCAGCGCCGGCCTGCAGCAGTCCTCTTTTAAGGACAATCTCGGCCTGTCCCACGACCTGGACAGTTCCCTGCTCTCGCTCAACGGCTCCTTCAAGATAAACCGCCGCCTGTCCCTGTCGACGGGCCTGGTGAGTTCCGCCACGAAGGACAAGGTGGATTCTTCCACCGGCAAGAACAACAGCCTCACCGGCAGCCTCTCCTACGCCATCCCGCGCCGCGGCATGGCGGTGCAGTGCTGGGCCACGCTGGCCTCGGCCGAGAACGACTCGCCGCTTTCTCCTTCCGACAACAGCTCGGTCACGCTCAACGTGGAAACGGTCTGGCTGAAGAGCCAGAACTCCAGGTTCACCTTCGGCGTGGGCGGCGTCTCGCGCACGGATAACCTCAATCCGGCCGCCGACGAGACCGTGCTGAACGTTATGACCAGGTACAATTATTCCTTCTGACCTGAGCGCCGCCGGGGCGTGAAAAAAGGGCCGCTGCCGGCCCTTTTTCTTTATCCGTGGCAGGGGGTCAGGAGCCGCTTCCGGCCTTTTTCCGGGCGCCTTTCCTGGCGCGCGGCTCGGGCCGCGCGGTCTCCGGCATTGCTTCATCCAGCGCCTTGAGATATTCGGGCAGTTGTTCGTCGCCGGGGGAGAGCTGCAGCGCGCGTTGCCACGAACTCCGGGCCTGGCGGTAATCTTTCAGCTGCAGGTAGGCCGAGCCGGCCCGTTTGAGCGCTGTGACGTCGTCCGGCTCCAGGCGCAGCACGCCTTCGAGCTCCTTGACGGCCAGGTAGAATTTGGAATCGTAGATGTGGTGGAGGGCTTTTTCCTTCTTATGCTCGAGCACGGCTATGTTCTCCGGCTTGGTGTCGTTGAGCTTGAGCTGGGGCGCCTCGGTCTCCAGCGCGGCCACCAGGCGTGGAAAGGCCCGCTCGGCGGGGGCCAGCTCGGCGGCGTAGCGCAGCGCGTCGTAGGCGAAAGGCAGGTCCGCCTTTTCGCCCAGCCAGGCGCTGATGCCGTCCGCGGCGGCGCCCCAGGCCCTGGAAGTTGAAGGGCGGCGGGGGGCGATGGCCGAGATGGTGCGCAACCGTCCCTGGGCCGCGACATAGTACGGGTTGGTGGGGTCGGTGGCCAGCAGTTCCTCGAGCTTCTGCAGCGCGTCGGCGTACTGGGCGCGCTGCACCAGGCGCGCGAAGGCGCCCTTGAGGTCGGAGGAGGAGCCGGCCATTTTCCGGCGTGCCTCTTCTATCATGTTCTTGGCGGTGGTCTGCTTGGGGTCGGCGCGCAGCACCATGTTCCATTGTTCGATGGCCTTGGCGTACTCGCCCGCCACGTAATGTGAGAAGGCCTTGTCATAATAGGCCTTGAGGTCGAAATTGTCCGGGGAGGGCTGCGCCAGGGCGGCGAGTCCGCAGAAGGCGGCCAGCGCCGCGGTTAGCAGAAGTGTTTTCATGATTTAGTTTCCTGTGGCTGGTCCTGGCGCATGATGATCATCTCTATGCGCCGGTTCCTGGCGCGGTTCTCGTCGGTGTCGTTCGGGGCGGCAGGGCGGAACTCGCCGTAGCCGTAAGCCGTGAGGCGCCCGGGGCTTACGCCCCTGGAAGCCAGGTAATCTATCACGGAGAAGGCGCGCATGATGGACAGCTCCCTGTTGGAGGCGAATTTGTTGCCTAGCATGCGGGCCGAGTCCGTATGGCCTTCCACTACCACGCTGTTCTCCATCTTCAGCAGGCTGTCGGCTACCGGGTCGAGCACCGCCATCGCGGACCGCTTGAGCTTGGCCGAGCCGGAGTCGAAGAGCACCGGCGACGCGAAGGTCAGCTTTATGCGCGAGGTGGTGAACTCCACCCCCAGGCTGCCCTCCTTGATCTGCTCTTTGAGGTCTTCCTCGACCTTGCTGGCCGCGTCCAGCTCCTTGAGCTTCTTGTCGGCGTGCTTGATGCCCAGTTCCTTCTGCATCTGGGCCAGCGCCTTCTCGTATTCGGAGCCTTTCATGTTGTAGGCGAAGCCGTACAGGGCGAGGAACAGGATGACCATGCAGGTCATCAGGTCCGCGTAGGGGACCATCCAGAGCTGGGAGGTGTCTTTCTTTTCGCTCATTCGCGCGGTACTATGATCTCGATCCTGCGGTTCTTGGCCCGGCCTTCGGCCGTGTCGTTGGGGGCTGCGGGGCGGTGCTCGCCGTAGGCCGCTGCTATCATCCGCTCCTGTGGCACGGAGTACCTGGCGGCCAGCAGGTCCACCACGGCGTTGGCGCGGGCGGCCGAGAGCTCCCAGTTGGTGCCGTAGTCGCCTGACTTTATGGGGATGGCGTCGGTGTGGCCCTCCACTATGACGTCGTTGGGCAGCGTGTTGAGCACGGCGGCCACCGGCCCAAGTACCTCGGCGGAAGAGCCGCCCAATTCCGCCTTGCCGGAGCGGAAGAGCACCGGCGCGGCGATGTTGATCTTGATCTGTCTGGCGGTGATCTGCACCTCCGCCATGTCCTTCATGCCCGCCTTGAGCAGGTCCTCAGCGAGCTTGCGCGCCAGGTCCTCCTCGGTGAATTTCTTGACCACGTCCTCGGCCTTCTTCTCGCGCTGCTGCTGCGCGTTGTCCTTGTCGAAGCCTTCCAGGAATTCCGCGTTGGAGGCCAGGTCGGGGCGGACGGTGAAGACGTAGAGGATCAGGAAGAACAGCATCAGGTTCGTCATGATGTCCGCGAGCACGACGAGCCAGAGCGGGTTGTCGCCCACTTTATGGCTGGAATATCTGGCTATGAAGAACTTCATGCGGAGCGTTCCCGGCGGGCTGGCCTCAGGCGGCCGTCTTGGCTTTGCGCCTCAGCGCCAGCGACAGGTAGCCCTCGAGTTTCTTCGAGACCAGCCAGGGCACGTCCCCGTCGTAGATGGAGAGCACGCCCTTGGCGATGATCTCGCGGCTGAGGATGTCCTCGTCGGAATAGTAGCCCAGCTTGCTGGCGATGGGCAGGAACAGGAAGTTGGCCGAGAAGATGCCGTAGAAGGACGCGGTCATGGCGATGGCCATGGACGAACCCATCTTCGACGGGTCCTGGATGTTGCGTAGCACCTGCACGACGCCGATCAGGGTGCCGAGCAGGCCGAAGATCGGGGCGAAGGTGCCGGCCGAATTGAAGATGTTGGTCTGCTGCTGGTGGCGCAGGCGCGTGGTGTTGATGTCGTTCTCCATGCGCTCGCGCAGGATGTGGCTGTCCACTCCGTCGAGCATCATCTGGCAGGCGTCGGTCAGGAACGGGTGCGGCGAGGTGCGCAGCTCGCCGGCGATGGCGTCGATGCCGCTCTTCTTGCCGATCTCGGCGTAGCGCACGATGGCGCGGATGAGTTCGTGTATGGGCGGGCGCTTGGGGGGGAAGATCACCATCTTCACCGAGGACTTCAGCCACTTCAGCGAGGCCCACGGGTAGGCGATCATCACCGAGCCGGCCGTGCCGCCGAAGATCAGGATGATGGCTTCCCAGTTGAGCAGGAACTTGAGCATGCCGCCGGTGGAGAGTACGAAGATTATGACGCCCAGGCCGGTCAGGCCTCCAAGGAATGTCATCAGGTCCATAATAGTTTACCTCAGGGGTCAGGGTTTAACGGCCGGGGCTGGCGCGGGCTTCGGCGCGGCGGCGGCCGGGGCGGCCGCGGGCTTTACGCCGGAAGCGGGAGGGGCGCCGGCGGGTTTGGCCGCCGCCGGGGCGGCCGCGGGCCTGGGGGCGGGCGCGCCGCGGCCCTTGAGCGTTACCAGGCCTTCTTTGATCAGCTGCCGCAGGGTCTCCACTACCTTGGCCCGGTCGCCCTTGTAGGCTTCGGCCGGCAGGTCGCGGGTGAGCTCGAGCTCCTGCTTAAAGCGCTCCTGCATGCCGCCGGCCAGCTTGGCCAGGAAGGCGGCCGCGTGGGGGGAGCCCTTGAGGGCGGCCGCCAGCACGCGCACCGGCAGTCTGCGGGCCAGCGTCTGCGCGTGGGCCGGTTCCAGGTCCTGGATATTGGCCAGGCGCACGACGGAGGCGTTGAGCTTCTTGCCCATTACGGGGTCGAGGCGGGCGAAGGCCGCCAGGGCTTTCTCCTGCACGGCTTCGTCCAGCCCGCTGAGTATGCCGACGGCCTTGTCCTCGCCGCCCACCACGTAGTCCAGCGCGGCCTGTATCTCGGCTTCGAGCGAGCGTATGCGCGCCTCCGGCATCAGGGTCACCTTGGGCAGCTGGGCCAGGGCGTCGGCGCTCTTCGGGTAGAGGGCTTCGGCAAGTTTGGCCGCGACGTCGCCGGGGGCGTAGCTGAGCACGATGGTCAGGTCCTCGGTCGGGCGCGTCTTCATGATGAAGGCCAGGCTGGAGAGGTGCCCGGCGGTCAGGAACCAGAACGGAGGCTTGCGCCCGTCGGCGGGCTGGGCGGCCTGCGCCTCCTGCGCCTTGGCCGTCTCGCGGGCTTCGGGTTCGTCGCGGCGCTCGCCGCGCTCGGCGCGCTCCCCGCCGGCGGCGGCCGCGTGGGCGCTGAAGGCCTCCACGAAGGCGCCGGCGCTCCTGGACAGCGGCGCCAGGAATTTGAAAACGGTCAGGAAGGCCAGGATGCCCACCACGACTATCCAGGTCAGGCTCCAGAGGTTGGGGGGGAGGAACAGGTCGGCAAAGGTCAGCGGCCGGACCTTGCGGAAATCCATGCGCTCGAGGGTGATCAGGTCCTGCCTGTCGGCGGGCAGGCCCAGCAGGCCGCCGGCCAGCTTGCGGGCCAGCTGCGCGTCCTCCTCTGAAACGGACTTGTCGAGGATCAGGCTGGCGGAGATCTTTTTTACCATGGTGAGGCTGCTCGACAGCGAGGCCTCTCCCATTTTTTCCTGCTGCGGTATGCCGGGCAGGATCTCCCTGGCTTTCTTGTCCTGCGCCTGCAGCTCGGCGGAGATCATTACGATGATGTCCTCGGTGCCCAGCGCCTCCGAGAGCACCATCCGCACGCGCTTCTCCAGCGAGTTCTCCAGCGCGAGCTTGGCCTCGATGGAGGCCTGGCTGGCCGACTGGGCCTCGAGCGGCGCCGCGGACAGGAAGAATTGCGAGGCCGCCAGGGCGGCAAACAGGAAATATTTAATCATTAGTGTCCCCCGCATTAATATGCGTATTAACTGATTATAATATAGTGCGGGCGGCAGGTACAAGGGAACAGCCCGGGGGGACGGAGGAGGGGCTGGCTGTAACAAATCTGTCATTGAAATGGTTTATCATTAGTGTATACTATAATGTCGGCGAACGGGCGTTTTCGGGCCCGTCTGCCATTTTGCCATATGAAAATGCGGGGATATCTCGAGAACACTGCGGCGGCGGCCTTGTTGGCCGTCTGCCTTGCCGCGCCGGCCCGCGCCGCCGGCGCGGGCACCACCGCCGCCAATTTCCTGAAGATCCCCGTGGCCGCGCTGCCCTCCGGCATGGGCGAGGCCTACACGGCCATGGTCGGCCCCGATTCCATCCTTTACAACCCCGCCGGCCTGGGCCTGATGAGCTACTCGGCTTTCTCGGGCGCGCACAACCAGTACCTCATCGGGGTGAAGCAGGAGTACCTCGCGGTGGCCTGGCGCTTCCCGTTCGCCACGGTGGGGGCGGCGTTCTCCTCGCTGTCCAGCGGCGACATCGACGCCTACGACGAGAACGACATGCCCATAGGCAAGACCTCCACCGGCCACCGGCTGATGGTCCTGTCCGTGGCGCAGAGCTGGCCCCATTTTAAAAAGGACGCGGGCCGCCTGGACCCGATGCTCATCAACCCGCCCTGGAGCAGGATCGACCCGGTCACCGACTACCGCCCGAAGGTGTACCGCCTCTCCGCCGGCGCCAGCGTCAAGAAGATAGACGAGAAGCTCGCCGGCGAAACCTCGGGCACCTACGCTTTCGACGCCGGGCTGGTGCTGGTGCTGCCGCGGCATTTCCAGGTCGGCGCTTCCGCCCTCAACCTGGGCGGGGGACAGAAATTCGCGGAAGCGTCCGCCGGCCTGCCCTCGTCGCTGCGCTTCGGCGTGGCCAAGGATTTCCGCACCGTCAACGACATCATGATCTTCACGGTGGCTTCGGACATGGTCAAATATTCGGACCAGGACTACATCTCCGTCACCGGCCTCGAGATGGACATCATGAAGATGTTCCAGCTGCGCCTCGGCTACCGCAACAACAAGGACGCCGGCTCCAAGCTCTCCGGCGGCTTCGGCATGAACTTCGACCGCATGGCGGACAAGAACGGCCTGCTGAAAGGGGCCAGGGTGGACTACTCCTACGTGGACTACGGCAGCCTCGGCGCCACCCACCGCCTGGGAGTGCAGTTCATCTGGTAAGCCGCGCTCCCCGCGCGGCCCGGCGGCTTCAAATCCCCGCGATATTTGTATAATTTAAACGTGGATATCGAGAGATATATTAAAGATCGGGCCGCCGCTGTCAACCGGGCCCTGCCCGTTTTCGTCCTTGGCTTGAAGGGGGCCCAGCCCCGCCTGGCCGAGGCCATGACCTATTCGCTGGCCGCCGGAGGCAAGCGCCTGCGCCCCGTGCTGATGGGCGCCGCCTACGAGATGTTCGGCGGAAAAGCCCGCGACATCCTGCCCGCGGCCTGCGCGCTGGAGATGGTGCACACCTACTCCCTGGTGCACGACGACCTGCCCGCGATGGACGACGACGACCTGCGCCGCGGCCGCCCCACCAGCCACAAAGTTTACGGCGAAGCGCTGGCCATACTGGCCGGCGACGCCCTGATCACCGACGCCTTTACCGTCCTGCTCGCTTCCAAATACCCTGCCCGCGTCAAGCCGGCGCATCTGCTGCGCGCCGCGGCCGTGATGTCCGCGCGCGCCGGGGCCCGCGGCATGGTCTCCGGGCAGGCCGCCGACCTGCAGGCGGAGGGCTTTCTGAAAGGGCGCCTGACGCCCGCCCGCCGCGCTGCCGGGATGGACCTGCTGGCCTACATACACCTGCACAAGACCGCGGACCTGATCACGGCCGCCGTGGAGATGGGCGCGGCGCTCGCCGGCGCGCCTGAAAAGGATTTCAGGGCGGTGTCCGCTTTCGGCCGCGAACTGGGGCTCTGCTTCCAGGTGGCCGACGACGTGCTGGACGTGGTGGGGGACAAGAAGAAGCTGGGCAAGAGCGGCAGCGACGCGCGCAACCGGAAGCTCACCTACGCCTCGCTGCTGGGGGTGGAACAGGCGCGGCGCGAGGGCGAGGCCCTACAGCGCCGCGCATTGGCCAGGCTGCGCGGGGTGCGCGGCGCCGCGGCTCCCAAGGCGGCCCTGGCCGGCATAGCCGATTTCGTCTACAGGCGGGAAAACTAATGTCACTGCTGAATAATATCAGAGGCTCCGAAGACATCAAACAGCTGGGCGCGGCGGACCTGCCGCGCCTGGCGGCCGAGGTGCGCAGGCTTATCGTCGAGGGCGTAAGCCGCACGGGCGGGCACCTGGCCAGCAGCCTGGGCTCGACCGACCTGATACTCGCGCTCCATTACGTCTTCGACACGCCCCGCGACCGCCTGGTCTTCGACACCGGGCACCAGGCCTACGCTCACAAGATCCTGACCGGCCGCGCCGACAAATTCCACACCATACGCACCAAGGGCGGCCTCTCCGGCTTCCTCAAGCGCTACGAGTCCGAATACGACGCTTTCGGCGCCGGCCACGCCTCCACGGCCCTGTCGGCCGCGGCGGGCATGGCCGCCGCGCGCGACCAGGCCGGGGCCCCGCACCGCGTGGTGGCGGTGGTGGCCGACGGCGCGATGACCGGCGGCATGGCCTGGGAGGCCATGCAGAACGTCGGCCAGCTGAACACGGACCTGCTGGTGGTGCTCAACGACAACCAGATGTTCATCTCCCAGCGCGTCGGCCGCCTGGGCAAGATCCTCACCCGGCTGCTGACGCTGGGCACCGTGCAGAACGCCGAGCGCAAGTTCGAACTGTTCCTCAACCGTTTCGAGTTCTGGGGCAAGAAGATCCTGCGCGTGGCCAAGCGCGCCAGGGTGATGTTCTTCCCCGGCATGATCTTCGAGGAAATGGGCTTCCATTACTACGGCCCGGTGGACGGCCACAACATCGGGGAACTCGTGGAGGTGCTCGGCTACGTCAAGAAGCTCAAAGGCCCCGTGCTGCTGCACGTGGTGACCAAGAAGGGCCGCGGCTACGAGCCGGCCGAGGACGCGCCCACCCATTTCCACGGCACGCCCAAGTTCGACATCGAGACCGGCGAGCTGGTGAGGAAGGGCGGCGCCGGCGGCGCGCCCACTTTTACCGCCGTGTTCGGCGACACGCTGGTGCGCCTGGCCAAAAAGGACTCCCGGATCTGCGCGATCACCGCCGCGATGCCCGAGGGCACCGGCCTCGACAAGTTCCGCGACGTGTTCCCGCGCCGTTACTACGACGTAGGCATAGCCGAGGAGCACGCCGTTACCTTCGCCGCCG
>MGTZ01000020.1:83996-91069 GCA_001799715.1 Elusimicrobia bacterium GWB2_63_16
GACCAGGTGCAGCACGACGTCTCCCTCCAGAAGCTGCCGGTGGTCATCGCCATGGACCGCGCCGGCATCGTAGGGGAGGACGGGCCCACCCACCACGGCGTTTTCGACATCGCCATCTTCCGCACGCTGCCCGACGTGGTGGCGATGGCGCCGGCGGACGAGAACGAACTGCAGCACATGCTGGCCACGGCTTTCGCCTGCGGCCTGCCCGCGCTGCTGCGCTATCCCCGCGGCCGTGGCTACGGCGTGCCCATGGATCCCGAGCCGAAGCCGCTGCCGCTCGGCAAGGGGCGGCTCCTCTCGCGCGGCCGGGACGTGAATTTCCTGGCCATAGGCAACCGGGTGCACCCGGCGCTGCAGGCCGCCGAACTGCTGAAGGCCTCCGGCATAGACGCCGGCGTGGCCGATATGCGCTTTATCAAGCCCCTCGACGGTGAACTCATCCGGGAGCTGGCCGCGGCCGGGCCGCTGGTGACGGCGGAAGACGGCGCGCTGGCCGGCGGCTTCGGTTCGGCCGTGCTGGAATTCCTCAACGCCGAAGACATACAGGCCCGGGTACTGCGGCTGGGCATCGCCGACGCCTATATTGAACAGGGCAAGCCCGAGGAGCTTTACGCCGACATCGGCATTTCTCCGGAACGCATGGCCGCGGCCGCGGCGGCCTGGCTGGGCGCCCGCGCCGGCGGGGCCCGCGCTTAAGATCTGCAACACAAACGCTACAAGGAGCAACCGTGAACAAGAAACCCAAGATCAGCAAGGAAGTTTTAACGCTTCGCAGGTCCAAGGCCTACAGGAAAGCCTACCTGGACCCGGAATTCCTCAGCAGCGACGCGATGCGGCCGGTGCGCCTGCAGCTGGAGCTGCAGAAGCCTGAAATGACGCTGTCCGAGCACGGCGTCAAATCCACCGTCGTGGTCTTCGGCAGCGCCCGCATCTGGGACAAGCCGCAGTCCGAGGCGCGCGCGGCCGAAGTCCGCGCCATGCTCCGCAAGGACCCGAAGAACCCCGTGCTCAAGAGCAAGCTGGCTTCGGTGGAAGGGCTTAAGAAGTCCGTCAAGTATTACGACGTGGCCCGCGACTTCGGGCGCCTGGTCTCCCAGGCCGACGTGTTCAAGGACCGCAAACTCGTCGTCGTCACCGGCGGCGGCCCCGGCATCATGGAAGCCGCCAACCGCGGCGCCCACGACGCGGGCGCCAAGAACATCGGCCTCAACATCACGCTGGACATGGAGCAGGGCCCCAACCCCTACATCTCCCCGGAATTCTGCTTCCGCTTCCACTACTTCGCCATCCGCAAGATGCACTTCGTCATGCGGGCCCGCGCGCTGGTGGCCTTCCCCGGCGGCTTCGGTACCATGGACGAACTGTTCGAGGTGCTGACGCTGGTGCAGACCGGCAAGAAGACCCGCCTGCCCATCGTCCTGGTCGGCAAGGACTACTGGCAGGACGTTATCAACTTCCCCAATATGGCCAAGTGGGGCTATATAGCCAAGGAAGACCTCAAGCTGTTCAGGTACGCCGAGACCGGCGCGGAGATCCTCAGGCACATAGAGGACTTCTACAAGGTCTACCCGCTGGCCAACGGGAAATAATGGCCACGACAGGACGGACAGCGGCCGCGCTCTGGGCGGCATTAGCCGCCGCGGCGGCGCTGGCCGCCGCCGTCCTCGTCTCTTTTTTTCCGCCTCCTTCCACCTTCGCCTCGAGCTATCCCCCGGAACACCCGCGCGTGCGGCCGGGCCGCTTTGCCGTGCCCGCCTGCAACGGCCTGGAGTGCCGCCTCTGCCCCTACGAGTGCTTCCTGCCGGAAGGCGCCGTCGGCCGCTGCAAGGTCAGGGTCAACTACGGGGGGCGGATAAAGACGCTGGTTTATCCCGGGCCCGCCGCGGCGAAGAAATAATATGCGCCTGAAAGCCGTCCTCTGCGCCGCGCTGCTCCTCCTGGCCCGCGCCGGCGCCGGGGCGCGGGAGCCCGCCGCGGCCGGCCGCTTCTACCCGGCCGACCCGGCGGCCCTCGCCGCGGCCGTGGACCGCTACCTGTCCGCAGGTCAGACCGCCGGGCCGGAGGGGGAGATCGCGGCCGTGCTGGCGCCGCACGCCGGCTACGAGTACTCCGGCCGCCTGGCCGGCCTGGCCTATAAATTCATCGCCGACCGCTACGACACCGTGGTCATACTTGCCACCGGGCATACCGAAGGGGTGCGCGGCGCGGCCCTGCTGGCCTCCGACGCCTATGTTACGCCGCTGGGCAGGGTGGAGCCCGACCGGGCCCTGGCCGCCGCGCTGGTCAAGGCCAGCCCGCTCTTCGAGGACAGGCCGGCGGCCCACGCGGCGGAGCACGCCGTGGAAGTGCAGCTGCCTTTCCTGCAGCGCCGGCTCAAGCGGCCTTTTAAGCTGCTGGCCGCTACCCTGAACGCCGCCGGCCCGGCGGAGCGCGCCGAAATAGGCTCCGCGCTGGCCGCCGCGCTTAAAGGAAAAAGAGCGCTGCTGGTCATCTCGGCGGATCTCTCGCATTACCCGTCCAGGGCCGATGCCGCCGCTTCCGACGGCGCGCTGCGGCTGGCCCTGGAGGCCATGGACCCGGCCCTCCTGCGCGCCGCCGCGCAATTCATAGCGCGCAAGGAGATCCCCGGCCTGGATACCTGCGCCTGCGGCGAGGCGGCCATAGAAGCCGGCCTCACGGCCGCGCGCCTGTTGGGGGCCAGGTCTTTTCTGACCCTGGCCGCGTCCGACTCTTACGCCGAAAACCCCGCCGGGGACCCCGGCCGCGTGGTCGGGTACCTCTCCGGCCTCTTTCTGAAGGCCGGCAAGCCGGCAGGCCTGGCGCTCACAAAAGAGCAGAAGGCGGCCCTGCTGCGCGAAGCCCGATTGTCGCTGGAGCGGCATTTCTCCGGCGAGGACCGTGCTTCGGGCCTGGACGCCGATCCCCGCCTGAACCTGCCCGGGGCTGCTTTCGTTACGCTGCTGCGGGACGGCGCGCTGCGCGGCTGCGTGGGCACGGTACTGCCCGTCCTGACGCTGGCGGACGCCGTGCGCTACGGGGCTTACGGCGCGGCTTTCGCGGACGGCCGCTTCAAGCCGCTGCGCAAGGAAGAGCTGCCCCTGGTCAGGCTGGAGATCTCCGTGCTTTCGCCCCTCAAGCCGGTAAAACCGGGCGCCATACGGCCCGGTTCGGGAGTTTTTCTGCAGCAGGGCAACCGCAGCGGCCTTTTCCTGCCGCAGGTCTGGGAGCGGATCCCGGCCAAAGAAGATTTCATGGGGGAACTCTGCGCCCAGAAAGCGGGTCTGCCGCGCGACTGCTGGCGGCAGGCCGCCACCGCCTTGCACTCTTTTACGGCGGATTCTTTCGAGGAAGATATACTCCGGTGAACCCTTTATGCACGATTGAGCCCGGCTCCGAAAAGGGGACCACGGCGGGTGCCGCGGCGGTCTTCTCGCTGCTGGTCTTCGTGCCCGCGCTGTTCTTCGCTTCGGTCATCGCGGGCAGGGAGATCAGCCGCTACTACGCGCTGGCCTGGGCTCTGTTCGCAGGGGGGACGGCCTTCGCCATAGCCTACACTGGCCGCGTCTCCGCCTGGCGCAGGCTTTTCTTTTCGCTCTCCGCCCTGGCCTTTCTGTTCCATTTCAAATCGAGCCTGATTACCGGAGCGCCGGCCCCTTCCTGTTTTGCCGACGCGCCTTTCTGCCATATAGCGATGGCGCCGTATTTTCTGAATTACCTGCGCCAGCAGTATCTCGCGCTCGCCGGCGGCGGCTGGGCGCTGTGGGGACCGCTGTCGCTGGGCGCGGCGTGGCTGTTCGTCACGCTGGCCCTGGGCCGGGGCTGGTGCTCGTGGGCCTGTTTCTACGGCGGCATCGACGACGGGCTCAGCGCCCTGCCCGGGAGACCGCTGCTGAAAATAGACGGCTGGGCGCTGAAGGTGCGCGACCTGCCGGCGGCGCTGCTGATCTTCCTGCTGCTGGTATCGCTGGCCTACGCGCTGCCGGTCTATTGCCTGTGGCTGTGCCCGTTCAAACTGACCGGCTCTTTTCTCGACGGGCAGGGTTGGCATAGAACAGCGCAGTACGCGCTGCTGCTGGCCGCGCTGGCCGCCCTTGTGATAGCGCCGCTGCTTACCAAAAAACGCTTCTTCTGCTCCTTCCTCTGCCCTTTCGCGGCCTGGCAGGCTTTCTGGGGCCGGCTGAACCCTTTCCGCCTGACAGCCGCGGCCGACTGCAACGGCTGCCGCGCCTGCGTGGCCGCCTGCCCGATGACGGCCATCAAATGCGGGCCCGGCGGCAAGGCCGAGATCCTGGCCTATTGCAATCTCTGCGGGCAATGCCTCGACGCCTGCCCCAGGGCCGGGCTGCGCTACACCGTCTTCGGCCTGGAGCTCCCCGCGGCCGGCGGCGCCCTGGGCGCGCTGCTCTCTGTGAAATATTTTTATGTTTTCTCCGCGCTGACGCTGGCAACGGCCTTTTCTTCGCTGTGGGCCCCGGCCGCGCTGCGCGACTTGGTTAAATTGATCGGGGGTTAGGAGGAAAAATGAAAGACGGAAAATGGCTGGAGCCGCGCTATACCAGCAAGGAGATCTTCGAGAAGGATTACGCCAAGCTGGACCTGTCGGGCATGGACGTAAAATGCCCCGGCTGCAAGGATTCGGTGACCCTCAGCCGGAAGAATAACTTCGCCAAGGCCGCGGGCTGGTGCAAGCGCTGCAACAGGGCCGTTACCATTTAAGGTGCCGGCCCTTTTCTCCGAAGGCTTCCTGCTGGGCCTGTCCACGGGCTTCTATTGCCTGGCCTCCTGCCTGCCGCTGCTGGCGCCCTATCTGCTGGCCGAAGGCAGGAGCGCCTGGAAGTTCAATTTCGGTATCTTCCTGCAGTTCCTCGCCGGCCGCTTCGCGGCCTACATGCTGTTCGCGCTGCTGGCCTCGCTGGCCGGCCAGGCCGGCCGCTACGCCCTGCCGGCCTGGGCGCTGCCGCTGGGCATGGCCGGCTGCGGCCTGCTGATGGCCGCCATGGCCGCCGCCAGGGTGCGGGGGGAAGCCGCTCCCTGCCTGCTCAGGCAGGACCTGAACCCGTACTTCAAACGGCTGCCGCTGGCCCTGGGCTTCCTGACGGGCATTAATATCTGCCCGCCTTTCGCGGCCGGTTTCGTCAGGCTGCTGGAATTGGCCGACATCATGAAAGGCTTCTCTTACTTTGGCGGCTTCTTCGCCGCCACCTCCCTGTTCATCTCGCCGGTGCTGCTGGGCACCCCCTGGCTGGGCCGCCGAGCCAACGAGATAGGCCGCCTGACCCTGTTGCTGGCCGGCTTGTGGTACCTGGCGCTGGGCTTGAAGGGCTTGATAATCCTGTATTGACATTCGTCATAGGCCCTTGGGCCTATATGGCTGTGGGTCCTTTGGTCTTGCCAAATTTGCCTTTAGGCCCCTATAATTTATACATTGATTATAGTCAACAGCGCAGTGGAGGCTTCTAACATGCGGAATATGCTTTTCATCTTTGTCCTGCTGGCCGTCAGCGCCTGCCCCGCGGCCGCGGCCGATAACGCCGGCGTCTCCTACGAGCAGCTGCTGCGCGAGATCACCACCCCGCCGGCGTCCGCCTCCGCTCCCGAAGCCAAGGCCGCTTTCGTGGAACAGGCCGAGGGCCGTTACTGGGTGACCATACAGACCTCCGACAAGCGCGAGCGCACCGCCCTGCTCGAAGCCGGTTTCGACATAGTGGAAGTGGAGCGGGACCGCGTGTCCGGCATCGCCGGCCCCGAACTGGCCGGCCTGCTCTCCTCCAAATCCATTACCGTGCTCGGCAAGACCCCTCTCGCCGCCTACGTTTCCTCCTTCACCAAGGATTTCCCGTCGCAGGACGCGATCTACCATAACTACCAGGAGACCACCGACCTGCTGCGGAGCATGGCCGCCGCCAACGCCGACATCGCCTCGCTCTTCTCCATCGGCAAAACGGTGGAGGGCCGCGACATCTGGTGCCTGCGCGTCAACGCCAACGCCAAGGGCGAAACTCCCAGCTCCAAGCCGGGCGCCTTCTTCCTGGGCAACATCCACGCCCGGGAGCATTTGGCCAACGAGGTGCCGCTGCTCTTAGCCGCGTGGCTGCTCGAGCACCGCAACGACGCCGAGGTCAAAAAGTACATTTCCTCGCTGGACATCTACGTGGTGCCGATGGGCAACCCCGACGGCGCCGAGTACGACATCAAGACCGGCAACTATCAGTACTACCGCAAGAACATGGCCAAGAACGCCGGCGGCTCGCGCGGCGTGGACCTTAACCGCAATTTCGACTCCTGGTGGTGCGAGGCCGGCGCCTCCGATTATCCCGGCGCGGACACCTACTGCGGCCCCAAGGCTTTCTCCGAGCCCGAGAGCCAGCACATCAAGCGCTTCATGGAGGCCCGCCGCAATATCAGGACCCATATCAGCTACCACACCTACGGCAGCCTGATCCTGTATCCCTGGGGCGGCAGCGACGAGAACGTGGCCGACGAGCGCGACCGCAACGTCTTCATAAAGGCCGGCGACGCGATGGGCCGGCTGACCGGCTACTACTCGCAGAAGTCCAGCGACATGTACGTGGCCACCGGCGACAGCGCCGACTGGGCCTACGCCGCCACCGGCGCCTTCGCCTTCACGTTCGAGCTCGAGGGGCGCAATTTCTACCCCGGCGCGTCCATCATCAAGACTTCCGTTGAGAAGAACATCAAGGCCGGCCTCTACCTGCTCGGCATCACCGACAACCCCTATAAAGTGCTTTAAAATACGCCGCACCGAGAGGCCCGGTTCACGCCGGGCCTTTCTGTTTGCGGCGGTTTGACCCCCGGGGGAGATATAAGTTACGATTTTTCCAGCGATGATAACCTACCGTTTCCTCAAGCGCCCCGACGCTAAAACCCGGGCCCAGCTCATAGAAATCTACCGCGAGCAGGGCTGGTGGGGCCGCGGCGACAAGCCCGCCTTGCTGGGGAGCATCCTCAAGGGGAGCAGCCTCTTCCTGGCCGCCTTCGACGGCGGCCGGGCGGTGGGCATGGCCAGGGCCATCGACGCCCATTCCAGGGAAGCCTACATACACGACGTG
>MGTZ01000021.1:0-37443 GCA_001799715.1 Elusimicrobia bacterium GWB2_63_16
GTCCCGGCACATCTACCCTGGCTTGTCTTGGCATAATCCCCCCTGTATATACCAATATTCTAACAGACCAAGCCGACAAGGGCCTGTCGAGTTCTCTTAATTAGGAATTAGGAATCAGCGTCCCCTTTTATTATAATTCAGTTATGAAAGAGCGCGCGCTTATTGTGGACGACGACGCGGAGCTGCTCGGCATCCTCAGGAAATACCTGGAGAACCACGGCCTCGAGACGATCTCCGCCGCCAACGGCGCCGAAGCCCTGGCAGCCGCCCCCTCCGGCAAGCCCGACATCATCATCACCGACGTGGAAATGCCCCGCATGGACGGCTTCACGCTGTGCCGCCGCGTCAAAGAGAACAAGGTACTCGCCGACATCCCGGTCATCATCATGACCGGCAAGAAGATCTCCGAGGCCGACCAGGTGGCCGGCTACGGCTACGGCGCCGACGATTACGTGGTAAAGCCCTTCTCCTACCCGGTGCTGCTGGCCAAGGTGCGCGCCATGCTGCGCCGGGCCGCCCGCGGCAAGAAGAAGGCCTCCATCTTCAAGGCCGGAGACCTGGAGCTGAACCTGGAAGGCCGCACCATAAAGATAAAGGGCAAGCCGGTAAAGCTCACCTCCAAGGAATTCGACCTGCTGCACACCCTGGCCTCCAAGCCGGGCAAGGTGCTCAGCCTCAACAGCCTGCTCGAAGCGGTCTGGGGCTACAATACCGCCGATTACAACGACCCCCACACCGTGGAGGTGCACGTCTCCAACCTGCGCCGCAAGACAGGCGCCCTGGGCAAGCGCATCAAGGCCGTGCCCGGACACGGTTACAAGTTCGAATAGCCATGAAGAAAACCGGAACCAGCAAAGATATGGAGGCCCTCGGCAAGGCCCTCCCGCCCATGCTGGAGACGGCGCTGGCCCCGGACAACCTGGAACCCTTCCTCAAGAAAATAGCGCGCATGCTGGCCGGTCCCGACGGCATCTGCTGCTGCGCCAAGGTAGCTATAAGCCTGAAAGGCGTGCGCGGCCGCCCGGCCCTCAGCGTCTGCCCCGCCTGCCGCAAGGCCGACCTGGAGCGCATGGCGCAGGCCGCCTCCCACTCCGGCAAGGGCCTTTTTTTCTCCCACGCCATCAAGACCGGCAACACCCGCGCCGGCACCATAACGGTACTGCTCTCCAAGCCGCCGCCCAACCCGCTCGCCGCCGCCGCGCTGATAGAGCTGGCCGCCAAGGTGATAGGCGCCCGCCTGATCAACGAGACCCGCGACGCCGAGCTGCGGCGCGAAAAGGACCTGTCGTCCTCGCTTAAACATATAGAGGAACTTTATCTTTCCTTCCCCGGCATCTCCATAGAGGAGATCTCCCGCGCCGTGCTCGACGAGGCCCGCCGCCTGACCGGCAGCGCTCTGGGCTTCGCCGGCTGCATAGACGCCGCCGGAAACATGGCGATGGCCTCGCTCACGTCGGACGCCTGGGAGAAATGCCCGGTCAAAGACAAACCGGTGGTATTCAGGGATTTCCGGGGCCTGTGGGGCTGGGTGCTCAAACGCAAGCGTCCGCTGCTTACCAACGCCGCGGCCCTGGACAAGCGCGCCGCCGGCCTGCCGCAGGGGCATATGAAGATAGAGAAATTTCTGGGCGTGCCGGCCCTGTCCGGCCGCCGGCTGCTGGGCATGCTGGCGCTGGCCAACCCTCAGCGGGACTTCGGCGCTGAGGACCTGGACGCCGCGCAGAAGCTGGCCCGCGTCTACGCCATGATACTGCAGCGCAAGGAGGCGGAGGACCGCCAACGCGACGAAGACACCCGCTTCAGGACCATCATCTCCTCCACCAAGGACACCATCTACACGGCCGACCTCGACGGCCGCCTTACCTATATCAGCCCTCAGGCCGCCGACTACGGCTACGCCCCCGAGGAGCTGCTGGGCCGCTCCATACTGGAGTTCGCCCACCCCGACGACCAGGACTTCATACATAAGGCCTGGACCAACGCGGTTAAGACCGGCCGCACGCTGCCTATTCTCCCCTACCGCCTCAGGAAGAAGGACAACAGCTACGCCTACGCCGAGCAGAAAAGCGGCGTGGTATCCGAAAGCGGCAAGCCGGTCTACATCACCGGGGTCATCCGCGACGTGACCGGCCAGAAGGAAACGGAGCGGCTGCTCAAGGAAAGCGAGACCATGATGCGCATGGTCTTCGACACGGCCGCCGACTCCATCTTCATCAAGGACATGAACGGCATGTACGTGAAGGCCAATAAGGCCTGCGCCGACCTGATGGGCACTACCCCCGAGGCCATGATAGGCCGCACCGACTCCGACTATTTCCCGCCAGAGACCGCGGCCGCCGTGTTCCGCACCGACAGCGAGGTGGTGCTGAAAGGCAAGACGCTCTCGCTGTACAACTACCACCCTTTCCCCGGCGGCAGCCGGCACGTCAACATCATCAAAACCCCGCTCAAGAACGTGCGCGGCGAGACCATAGGACTGCTGGGCATAGCCCGCGACATCACCGACCTCAAGCGCATGGAGGCCGAGCTGGCCCTTGCCCACGCGGCTGAGGCCGTGAGCAACGTGGCCAGGCCGATGGCGCACGACTTCAACAACGCGCTGGCCGCTATCAACGGCTACGCCACCCTGATCGACGAGGACCTGCCCGCCTCCAGCCCGATCAAGAAGGAAATTTCCAGGATAGTGGAGGCCGTACAGCGCGCCGCCGTCCTCACGTCCAAGTTCCAGGATTTCGCCAGGAATCCGGACATAAAAAACCCCGGCAAGCCGGGGGAGAAGAAAGAAGACGGGGCCTAGTTCAGGCTCCCCTCAGCGATACCGACAAAGCCCGCAGCTCTTCCGTCTCTTTGCGGGAAAACTTCAAGCCGGCCAGGAACTCTTCGCCGGCCGCCCCCATAAGGGCGGCCGCGGCCGCTATGCGCGCGCGGGCCCCGGCCTGCGCGGCCACCGACGGGCCGAAGGCGAAGGCGGGGTGGATGAAGGCCAGCGCGCCGAGGTCCCGCAGCAGTTCCAGGGCCGGCAGCGGGTTCTCCTCAGAGAGCAGTTTTACCAGCTCGTTGCGCAGGCGCTCGCGGCTGAGCAGGCCGGGCAGGCCGCCCTTTACCGCGGCCAGCGCCAGTTCGCGCGTGCCGGCCTCCAGCCGCCAGCCGAAACGGCCGGTGAAACGGGCCGCCCGGTACAGCCGGGTCGGATCGTCCTCGAAGCTTTTTCCATGCAGCACGCGCACCGCCCCGGCCTTTATATCGGCCAGGCCGCCGTAGGGGTCCAGCAGGGTGAAAGGCTCCGGGCCGTTGAGGCGCACGGCCATGGCGTTGCAGGCGAAGTCGCGGCGCCCCAGGTCCTCGGCGGCGGAGGCGGCTTCGCTCACGGTAGGCAGGGCGCCCGGCCGCGCGTAGATCTCCTTGCGGAACCTGGCGAAATCCAGGCGGCGTCCGCCGGCCGAGAAAAAGCGCACGGTAAGAAAAGGGGTGAATTTGCGGTGATTGCCGCCGTAGGCCAGTTCCAGACCGGCCACCAGCGGGGCGGCGTCGCCGCCGACGAGGAAATCGATGTCCTCGCTGGCGCGGCCCAGCGCCCAGTCGCGCGCGCAGCCGCCCACGGCGTACAGCTCCAGCCCCGCCTCGTCGGCCAGGGCCGCGGCCTTTTCCAGGAGCGGCAGGTCGTTGAGCGGGCGCAGGAGCATCAGATCTTTACGAAGGGGATGGTATCGTCTTTGCCGGCTTTCAGCGCTTCCACCAGCTTCTTCAGCCGGGGCAGCGCGTCGTTCTTGGCGTACAGGCCCTCGGCGGCCTTCAGGCCGGCGGCGCGGCTGAAGAGGCCGGCCGGCATGGGCAGCGTGAAAGGGATATCCAGCTCGCGCGCGGCTACCGGGTTCACCGGCAGCAGGTTCAGGCCCTCTTCGCGGGCCATGAACTCCATCACATCGGTCTCTTCCTCGCGGTCCCGGTCGTTCTCCAGCCTGGCGGTGAGCTGGCCCAGGCCGAAGAGATAAAGCGGGTCGGCGGTCAGCCCCTGGCCGGCGAACAGGGAGGCCTTCACGGGCTCGTAGTCGGCGTTCATGCGCGAGATCCACTTCTCTTTTTCCTTCTCGTAGCTCTCGGGCATCACGAAGGCCAGCAGGTCCCGGTGCGGGTCGATGTAGAGGAAAGGCTCCTCGTGCTGCACCATCTCCTCGCACTTGGGGCAGACCAGCAGGTCGAACTGCGGGTCGATGTAGAGGAAAGGCTCCTCGTGCTGCACCATCTCCTCGCACTTGGGGCAGACCAGCAGGTCGAACTCGCCGCTGAGGATGAGCTCCTTAACCTCGTGGTCGCGGTCCCCGCGCACCACGGTCCAGAAGTCCGCGTCGAAACCCTCGCCGCAGTGCGGGCACTCGACCCTGAAGATACCCTTGGTGGCCATTTACAGGCCCACTTCCCGGTTGAAGGCCTCTATCAGTCTGTCGTATTCCTCCACCAGGCCGAAGGTCTCGTCCCAGTAGGACGGTTCCCAGAGCTGGCGCAGTTCGTCGGAGGTCCGCCCCTGCTGCTCTATCCAGGTGAAGTACTTCAGGTTGTGCACGGCCTTGCGGTCGGTGTAGGTGAGCTCCTTCATATAATTGACGCTCTCGCCCAGCAGCCGGCGCTCGAAGTCCACCAGCGCGTTCTCGCGGGTGTACTTGCCCATTTCCTTCTCCATTTCTTTTATGCGCGACCCGTAGAGGTCCATGGAGTCGGTGAAGACGGTGACGATGACGTCGTCCTTGCCCATTTCGTAATACTTGGCGGTCTTGACGGCGCTGAGCAGGTTGGAGATGCCGGAGAAGCCGAGCAGCGAGAGCTTCTCGATGACCTCTTTCTTCACGCCGTACTGGGCCAGCACTTTCTTACCTTCGGGCTCGTTGAAGAGGCGGGCTATGCGCACGCAGGCCTCGTCGTCTATGGCGGTGATCACATCGGTGTTGCGGACGTTGTGCACCCACGGAATGTGCTTATCGCCTATGCCTTCTATGCGGTGCTCGCCGAAGCCGTTGGAAAGAATGGTGGGGCACTGCAGGGCTTCGGAAGCGGTGATCTTCATGCCGGGGAACTTCTTCTTGAGGTAGTCGCCAGCCGCTATGGTGCCGGCGGAGCCGGTGGCGGAAGTGAAGGCGGCCAAGCGGCTCTTGGGGCCCTTTATGGCGTTGAAGGCCTCTTCGAGCGCTGCGCCGGTCACGTGGTAATGCCAGGTGGGGTTGCCCATCTCTTCGAACTGGTTGAAGATAACGCAGTCCTTGCGGGTTTTCTTGATCTCCCAGCACTTGTCGTAAATTTCTTTAACATTGGATTCGGTGCCGGGGGTGGCGATGACCTCGGAACCGATCTCCTTGAGCCAGTCGAAGCGCTCTTTGCTCATGCCCTCGGGCAGGATGGCCACCGGGGTGGTGCCGAGCAGCTTGGAGTCGAAGGCGCCGCCGCGGCAGTAGTTGCCGGTGGAGGGCCAGACGGCTTTCTGCGCCTCGGCGTCGAACTCGCCGGTCACCATGCGGGGGGCCAGGCAGCCGTAAGCGGCGCCGACCTTGTGCGCGCCGGTGGGGAAATATTTGCCCACGATGCCGATCACGCGGGCGTCTATGCCGGTGATCTCGCGGGGGATCTCCAGCATGTTCACGGGGCCGAAGCCGCCGGTCTTGTGGTCGTTATGCCAGTTGATGCGGAAGAGGTTGATGGGGTTGACGTCCCAGAGGCCGACGGGCTTGAGGGCTTTCTTGACCTTGTCGGGGATGAGGTTCGGGTCCTTCATCTGCGCGAAAGTGGGCATGACGATCTTGCGCTTGCGGCACAGGGCGGCGTTGCGCTTTACGATGACGGGATTAACTTTAAGTTTAGCCATTATAATATTCCTCCGGAGTAATCTTCGCGAAAATCTTGTTTTTATTATAGCAATATCCTACAGAACCGGTATATATTGGGGGAATCCTGTTGCCGGCAGGGGGCTGGCAAGGGTATGCCTTCGCAGGGGCCTCGCGAGCGCGAGGCTTGCGCAGCGCCGAGGGCGGGTGGAGCGAAGCGACACCGCAGTGTGAAAGAGCCGGGCCACGGTGTGGCCCGGCGTACCCGGAGAAGGCGTACCCTTGTCAGCCCCTCTCATGGCAAAAAAATACCCGCCGGTGAGGGCGGGTATTTTTGCCGCTGGCGAAGCTTACATGGCTTCGATAGTGGGGGTCTTGTCCTTCTTGACGAAGTTGTCCTTGGAGATGGCGCCCACGCGCTTGAAGCCCCATTTCAGGAAGTACTTCTTGGCGCCGCGGTCGTCGCCGTCGCGGTAGGTGCCGTCCTCGTCGGCAGCCTTCTCGAGGTCCTTCTCGTCGAAGGTCATCGTGTAGCCCTCGGCGGCGTCGAAGGTGAATTCCTTGGAGCCCTTGTAGCCGTTGAAGATCCAGGCGCCGTCGCGGTAGAGGTCGATCTTTATCGCCACCTTTTCGCCGGCGTATTCCTTGGCCCAGCGGTCGTTGACCTTGAAGGTGAACTTGCCGCCCGCGTAGGAGAAGTCGCCGTAGTTGAGGCCGTTCTCGTCGGCTTTCATCGCTATCTTGTACTGGGGGGCCAGCTCGAACAGCGTGTCATAATTGCCCTCGCGGCGGGCGGTGTACTTATAGGCAGCGGCGTTGACGTACAGGTCCAGCCAGGGGCCCTGCATGCAGATCTCGAAGCTCTCGCGCTCCCAGGGCAGCAGCTTGCGGGGGTTGACCTTGATCTGGCCGGTCTGGGTCCAGGTCATGCCGGGGCGCTCGTAGCAGTACTGCTGCGGCACCATGTGGCACTGCTGCTGGGCCACCTGCGTATTGTTGGGGCCGGGCACCATCACGGTGTGGCACTGCTGCACCATCTGCGTGTGGCAGACGGTCTCGTATTCGGTGCTGCGCAGGTAAACCCTCTCGCTGACCAGCTCCTTGTCGCTGGGGCCGAAAGAGAAGCGGGCGCAGTCGCGGCTGTAATGGCCGAACTTGGGCGCCGGGGCGGCGGGTACTGCCAGGTCCGCGTTGACGGCCTGGGAAACAAAGTCCTTAACGTTGACGCCCTTGTCGAAATTCACCTGGGCGTTGGCCGCGGCGACAAAGCCCGTTATCACGAGCGCCGCGAATATAGCTTTCTTCATTACTGTTTCCTCCGTATTCCCCCCCGTTGAACTAAAAGGGATATGCCTATATTTTACTAAAAATTACCGTCCGGCAAGTAAGGCGGGCCTAGGACACCTTCACTTCCTTGCCTATCCAGATGAAGGCCGAGGGCAGCACGATGCACTGGCAGTGCGAGCTGAGAATGGAATTGTACTCGGGCATGATGTTGACGATGCCGTTGCTCCAGGAGACGTAGCGTATATGCTCGGCGTCTATCCACTCGTAGACGCGCGGCCCCACCCGCGGCATCATCGTCCACACCACCGCCTTGTCCCACGGTATCTCGTTGGCGTCCGACGAAAACTTTATCTCCGGTATTTTTGCTGCAAGCGAGTCCATGTATCCTCCTATTCTTTGCGGCGGCGCGCCGCGGCCGTCCTGCGCAGCGCCTCCGCCATCGCGGCAAGCACCGGCAGGGTTATCAGGCCCAGCCGCGGCAGGCGCGGGTCCCCGGTCATGAAGGCCGCCAGCAGGCCGGCGTACAGCCAGTAACCCAGGAAGGCCAGCATCGGCAGATAATCAGTCCAGTTGTCTTTCCTTTCCACTATATCCCCCAGAGCGTTAGGTTGACCGGCGTCTTTATGAACTTCAGCGCCAGCGCGCCGTAAACCAGGAAACCGGCCAGCAGGGCCGCCTCCAGGCCTATCAGCGTCAGAAAGAAGCGCCTGGCGGCCTTGGCGGGCCCCAACCGCTCAAGCAGGCCCGGCAGCCCGTCGAAAACCAGCGCGAACAGGAAGACCAGCATGAACCAGCCCGCGAAATTGGTCAGCGGAATGGAAAGCACCCGCACCGGCTCGTTGGTAAGCCAGACCCAAGACCGCCAGGCCGGGTGCACCTGCACGGGGTCCAGCCACAGGTCGAAGTTCATCGCGAGAAAGCCGCCCAGCGCCGCCCGCGCGGCTATGCCCCTGCCGCGCAGCAGCAGGTTGGAGACGTGCACGCAGGAGTAGGCTATGAAGAACCAGCCCAGGCAGATGTAGACCGGTATCTCGAACCACCAGAGGCCCCCGCGCGTGAAGTAGTAGGTGCCGGCCCCGGAACCCAGCTCCGGCGAGGCCGCCGCCAGCAGGTGCATGTAACGCCCGATGAAGATCCAGACGTTCTCCTCCAGGCCGGTAAAGAAGAAGGAACCGGCAAGGAACATGACCGCGAGGTACGGCCCCAGCCGGCGCCAGGCGTGCACGAAACAGAGCCCCGCCAGCAGCAACGGCACCAGGTCCAGCAGGAATATCGAGAACAGGCCGGTGTGCGGCACCCCGGCGTTGGACGGGACGTCCAACACGCCGGGGAAGGCGTGGTGCAGCACTGTGGAGGCGAGCACCGTGACTCCGAGCAGCGCGGCTACGGCCAGGAGCGTCCTCTTTTCGGCGGTTTCCATGCGGTCAGAAACTGTAGGCGGCCTCGCCCAGCAGAGCGAAACCGTACAGGGAATATTTCACCCCTCCGGCCGTGCGGCGGCCGTAGCCGGTCATCGCGGTCAGCGTGCCGCGCAGCGCCTCCCATTTCCTGGTCAGGCCGGCGGTCAGGCGGTGCATGGGCACATCGACGGCGGTGGAAAAGTCCACGCTCCCTTTATCCAGCGCCGGGGTGTCGAAAGCGTAGCCGAGCAGCAGGTCCGTGCTCTCGGAACGCGCCCAGACCGCGCCGGCCCTGAACTTGAAGGAGTTCTTCCAGTCGTAGGTATTCTCGTTGCTGTTTATCAGCAGGCCCGGGGTTTCGTAGACGGTCTTATTGGAGAAGCCGCTCCACCAGGTCTGCGTGAGGTCCATGGAAAGCTTAAGCGTCCGGCGCGCCTGCCAGGCCGCGCCGATGCCGGAAGTGGCCGGCTGCTTGAGCTTAAACCTGAAATCGCTCTTCTCTGCGGGCAGCACCTGCGAAGTGGCCGTGGCCGAGCCGTGCAGCATCACCCGGCTGCCGCCGCGGAACACGGCGCCGAAGGCCAGCCTCTCGCTGTGGCGGTATTTCAGGCCCAGCACGCCCTCCAGGCCGTAGCCGTCTCCGTCCAGCTTCTGCCGCACCACGTCGGGACCGGGCATGCTGAGCAGCGCCAGCAGCGGCGACACCGCGAAATCGTGAGTGGCCTCGCTCTCCAGCCTGGCGTAGATCAAATTGGCGCCCGCGGAGGCGGAGAACCTCTCGCCCAGCCTCCTGGCGTAGGAGAGGTTCCACACCGCCAGGCCGGCGAAACCCTCGTAATCTATGCTGTTGTAAAAGCTCGGGGTAGGATCGCTGTCCTTGAACTTGGAACCCTGCAGCAGCGGCAGGTACAGGCCGAAGCCCAGCGCCGACTTGTCGTCCAGGGGCACGGCCGCGCCCAGCGAACCGAACAGGAAAGAGGAATTCTCGCGGGTCTTGTCGAAAGGGTTGCCGACGGGGGTGTTCAAGGAATTCCCGTCCTTCGGGCTCATTACCCCGGTCTTCAGCTCCAGGCCGGCCTCGCGGGCCTTTACGTCGGACAGGTTGGCGGGATTCCAGTAGATGGCGGTCCAGTCGGCGGCGTCGGCGATGACGGCCCCGCCGCGGGCCACGGCCGCGGCCCCCACGCCGTCGAACTCGTAGCCGGAGCAGCGCCCCTCACGCGGCAGCGCCGCGGCCAGCACCATTATGACAAGCAGGATGTTTTTCATTTTTCCGCGAACAGCGGCAGCCTGGTTATGAACTCGGCGCCGCCGCCCCCCTTTTCCTTATATTTTATTTCGCCGCCGTTATGCGTAAGCAGATCCCTGACTATCAGCAGTCCAACGCCGGTGCCTTTCTCCTTGCTGGTATGACAATCCCGGAACAGCGTAGCGCGCGACTCCGGCGGCACGCCCGGGCCGTTGTCCCCCACCGAGATCTCCGCCCAATCGCCGTCGCGGCGCAGCCCCACCTCGATCTCCCGCTCGGCGGCCCCGGCCACGGCCTCCACCGCGTTCTTCAGCAGATTGAAATAGACCTGGCGCAGTTCCCGCAGCGAGGCCGCGACGCACAGCTCCTCCGCGTCGCGGAAATCCCTGCGGAACTTTATGCCCTTGGCGCCGGGGTAGAACACCATCAGCGTCAGCATGGTGTTCAGGAAGGACGAGAGGCAGACTTTTTCGCGCTTGGCTTCGGCCCGGCGGCCGTAGCGCGTTATGTCGGCGAGCATGGAGGAGATCTCCTCCAGGCTGCCGCGCACCTCTTTCAGCAGGCCTTCGTCCTCCGCGGCGGCCGTCTGGTCCTTCTCCTTCAGCTCGAGGTAGCCCAACGCCGTGGCCAGAGGCGTGCGAATATCGTGCACTATGCGGTGCGCCACCATGCCTATTTGAGAATAACTCTCCAGCTCTCCGACCTCAGCCGACAGCGCCCTGGCCTTCTGGCTCTCGCGCGCCGCGGTGGCGCGGTAACCGGCCATGACGATACGGCCGACGAAGCCGGTGATCAGCATTATCGAGGAGGTGGACAGCGTCAGCCAGAAGACCACCCACTTGTTGGCGTAGATGATGTCGGAGGCCGAACTGTAGCTGGGAACGAAGCCGAAAGCCTCGCCCAGCGTCACCAACAGGTAGCTGGCTATGCCCATGAAAATGGTGGAATAGTTCTCCACGCCGTAGGCGGCTTCCGCCAGCATGATGGCGAAGTAGAAGAAGAGGAACGGGGAAGTGATGCCGCCGGTGAAGTGCACCATGCCGCCCAGCATGGCCAGCGACAGCACCGTCATCACGGACAGCAGCAGGAAATAGCGCTCGCGGGCCAGCCGCGTCACCACCGCGCCCGCGGCCGCGTAGGCGGCGGCCGAGGCGAGGCAGAGCCAGCCGAAACCGGCCCGGAAAGGAAAATCCGGCATCAGCCGCGCCAGCGCGAAGGTCAGCAGGCAAAGCCCCGAAGTGTAGAGCAACTGCTTGCGCAGCGCCGAGATGGAGATCAGCTCCAACCCCTGTTTGTCGCCCTTGGATATCATCTTTTCCCCTCGAAGCTCCCTTCCCAGTAGCGCACGAAGGTCGGCGCCACCAGCATCAGCAGCGAATAACCGAACAGCAGCTCGTACGGCATGTTAAAAAGCGGGATCAGCCCCCAGTCCCACTGCAGCAGGTCCTGCCTGTAGGTCCACACGCCGCTCTTGGAGCCAAGCGTCTCGAGCGGCAGGCAGACCGCCGCGGCGCTCGCCATGTCGAAAACGAAGACCCGCTTGTCGCGCGGACGCAGCGCGGAAAGGCCCAACACTTTACAATATAATTTCTCGGCGAGCCAAGGCACCAGTGTCAGCATGACGCTCCATCCGGCCACCACGGCCAGCGGCGCGTCGCGGTAGAACGTCAGCGCGAGGTGGTAATCCCACAGCGGCTCGGTGGCTATCTCCCAGACCACGCCCACTATGGCGCCGGCCAGCAGCTCGCCGGCCACGTTACGCCGGGCATAGCGGCGGAACAGCCACCAGGTGACGGCCGGCAGGGAGAGCCCCAGCGCCTCCAGGAAGACCAGCAGCGGGTTCATGCCTCGAAAGGCCGCTCCCAGCAGCGCACGAAGGTGGGGCCTATCAGCATCAGCAGGCAGTAGCCGAACAGCGCCTCGTACGGCATTTTAAAGAACGGCACCTCGCCCCAGCCCCAGTTCAGGATATGGTAATTGTAGTCCCAGACACCGAGCTTCAGGGCCACGGTCTCGATAGGGAAGGCGATCAGCGCGGCGCTGGTCACGTCGGTCAGGAAGACGCGCTTGTCGGTCAGGGCCGGCGTCGCGCCGAACAGCGCCTTGAAGATCTTTTCCGAGACGAAGACCACCAGCGTGAACATCACGCCCCAGCCCAGCACTATGCACGGCGGCACGTCCTTGTAGACCGTGAAGAAGAAGTGGTAGTCCCACAGCGGCTCGGTGGCGAACTCGATGAAGCAGCCGATTATAGTGCCGGCCATCAATTCTCCCAGCACGTTGCGCCGGGCGAAGCGCCTGAAGACGTACCAGGTCACCGGCACCTGCAGGTAGAACCACGCTTCCAGTATGGCGAGCTTCATTTCTTCCTCCCGAGCCAGTTGTCTATCGCGTGCATGAGTATGACGGTGAACATCGGCGGGAACCAGTAGTAGAGCAGCGGCTCCTCTATCGGCACGCCCCAGACGGTGGGGCCGAGCGTGCGCATGGGGTTCCAGATCCAGTGCTCGCGCAGCACCGAGAAATGACCCGCGACGAAGGCGATGGACGAGAAGGTGAGGATCATCAGGCCGGCGGCCCGCCAGTTCACGGACTCGCGGGAGGCCTTATAGAGCGGCAGCACTATGAAGAAGAACGGCAGAGTCAGCAGGACGCTGGCGGGCCATTTCTTTACGGCCGCGCCCTGGGGCTTCTTTTCTTCGGGGTTCACCGGGGCTTCAGGCATTTTTCCTCCCGAGCAGGCGGCCGTAGAGCAGGTAAAGCGACAGGCAGAACGGCGTGGCGCCGAACCAGTAGACGTATTCCTCTATCGGCGCTTTGCCGAACCAGATGCCGAGCAGCGGATCTATGCGCTCGGAGAAGGTCCAGGTGTCGAACTTCAGGTAGAAATACTCCATGATCACCGAGATCACGGCCATGGCCAGCGTGGTCAGCCAGTAGGAGCGCTTGATGCCCGGAGGCAGCTTGTGAAAGAAGAACAGCACGAACAGGCAGACCGGCAGCCAGAAGAGCGCGGAATAGATGATGAAGTAGAGCGGCACTTATTTCCCCCCGCCGGCCGCCCCGCGGGTGGCCCTGGCCGCGGCGATGGCGGCCTCCAATTCAACCATAGGCAGGCCCTTGAGCACGAAGCGGTCCGCTCCGCACCCTGCCTCCGGCTCGGTGCCGCTGAGCAGCAGCAGCGCCGTCCGGCCGTAGCGGACGTCGGAGCGGATGGCCTCGCAGAACGGCCCCGCCTCGCCGTCGGGCAGCGAGGCGTCGAGCAGTATCACGTCGGGAACGGCATGGTCGGCCAGCGAACGCGCCGCCGCCCACGTACGGCCGGAAAGGACCTCGTGGCCGCCGCCGACGAAATAGCAGGACAGCATGTGCACCCAGGCAGCGTCGTCGTCCACGATAAGTATCCGCATGTTGTCACCCCTTGTTAAACAGGAACAAAGACAATATCAAATATAAAGGGCCAGGCAAACAGCAAGGGAAAGAGCGGCCTCCTCAGGAGCGGCCGCGCAGCAATCCGGACAGCGGGCTGGACTTGTACATGTTCTCGAGGAAGTCTATGCCGGCGTAGCCGGCCAGGAAGGCGGTCTTCCAACTGCTCTCGGCGAGGGCCCCGGCTATGCCGCCGAGTATGCCGGAGAAGAAGACCGTGGTGAAGAAATAAGGGAAGTCGAACTTTACCGTACCGCCGCTTTTGCGCTTTTTGAGGAAACCGGCCAGCCCCCTGGCCAGGCCGCCCACGAAACCCGCTATCACGTAGATCTGAAGCTCACGCATGTTGTTCCCCCTGGCGCACCGTCCCGCCGCCGGCTTCCGGCGGCTTGAGAAGATGATACAAAAAAAAGCCCGGGGAATCACGGCGGGAGACGCGACGGGGAAATCTTTTAGACCGCGGACTGTACCCCGAATTCTGTCCGGCGCCTTGCGGCGCCTGGAGGACCATTTATCTATTGCGGCCCACTCTGCGCTGCCCCCCGGAGGGGGCGGACGGGCAGTCCGTCGCGCAACTTTGGCCTTGCTTCAGGAGGGGCTTGCCTTGCCGTCAGCATCTCTGCGGACGCGGTGCGCTCTTACCGCACCTTTTCACCCTTACCCTTGCGGGCGGTATGTTCTCTGTGGCGCTGTCCGTCGGCGGGGGATGTGGCCCCCGCCTCCCGGCCTATGCTCCGCTCATATAATGCTGCGAAGTTTGAACCGGCACCCTGCCCTGTGAAGTTCGGAAGTTCCTCCCCTCCCTTGCGGGAAGAGCGGCCCTCCGTCCGCGGTCTAAAATCTTTTGCGGCTGTATCAGCCCTGCCCGAAAAGCGTCTTCTCGAGGTACAGCAGCCGGCGGCAGTCGGGGCAGTACGTGAGCGTGTTCGGCTTCTTCACGTCCACCGCCTTCTGCGGCGTGACCGCCATGTGGCAGCCCCCGCAGGACAGCTTGCCCGTGGACGGCTCCTCGTGCACGGCCACCACGGCCAGGCCGGCGCGGTTGGCGCGCACCGCCTCGTAGCGCTCCACCAGGTCGGCGCTGAGCGCGGCGGCGGCCGCCGCCCTGGCGCCCTCGCCCTCGGCCAGCGCGGCGGCGTTGGCCGCGGCGGCGGCCTGCAGCGCGGCCACCTCGGCGTTCTTGGCCTCTTCAACTTTCTTCACCTCGGCCTGCAGCGCCTTATCCTGCACGGAGGCCCGGTCTATTTCTTCGAGCAGCGTCAGCACGCCGGTCTCCAGCTCGTCCTTGGCCGCCTTGTCGGTCTCGATCTCGGCGAGCAGCGCCTTGAACGCGCTGTTGTCCTTCACCTGGTTTAGCTGCACCTGGTGCTTGCGTATGCCTTCCTCGGCCTCGGCTATCCTGAGCTCCAGGTCCTTCTTGCGCGACTGCAGCGCCAGGTAGGCCTCGCGGGCGCCCAGCATCTCGGCCTTCTTGCCGGCGAAGGCGGCCTCCGCGGCCTTGATCTTGCGCGGGATGTCGGCCGCCCTGGCCCGCAGGGCGTCCAGGGCGGTGTCGCGTTTCTGCAGTTCGACCAGCGCCCTGGCCTCTACGGTGTATATGGTTTCCATTGTCCCCCCGGCCGGCCTAAGGCCGCGCCGCTCCCTTCAGGTTCTTAAAAATCGCCATCGCCGCCCGGCTGCGGTTGAGCGTGTACAGGTGCAGCCCCGGCGCGCCGCCCTTCAGCAACCCCTCGGCCTGCTTCGAAGCGTACTCCACGCTGAACTTGAACATACCGTCCTTGTCGCCTTCCCAGCGCTCTATGCCGGCCCGGAGCCGCGCCGGGATGGTGACCTTCATCATCTGCGTGAAGTTCTGCATCTGCCGGTAGCCGGTCAGCGGCATCAGGCCCGGCAGCACCGGCAGGTTTATCCCGGCTGCGGCCGCCCGGTCCAGGAAGCGGAAGTAAAAATCGTTGTCGAAGAACAGCTGCGTTATCAGGTAGCCGGCGCCGGCGTCGGCCTTTTCCTTCAGCCGGGCTATGTCGGCCTCCGGCGAGGGAGACTCCGGGTGCTTTTCCGGGTAGCAGGCGCCGCCCACGTCGAAGCCGCCGTCCTTTACCAGGTCCGCCGTCAGCTGCGACGCGTAGCTGTAGTCCCGGCGCAGCGCGCCGTCAGCCACGTTATGCGGGTCGCCGCGCAGCGCCAGCACATTGAGGATATCCATCTTCCTCAAGCCAGAGCAGATCTCGGCGATCTCGGCGCGCGTGTGCGCCAGGCAGGTCAGGTGGGCCACCACCTCCAGGCCGAACTGCGACTTGAGCACGCCGCACAGCGCCACGGTGCGGTACGGCATGACGCCGCTGGAGGAATTGGTGACCGAAACGAAATCCGGCGACAGGGCCTTCAGCTCCAGCGCCGTGTTGAAAAGCTTGGCCGTATCCTCCGCCGTCTTGGGCGGATAGAATTCGAAGGAGTAGACCTTCTCGCCGGTCCTGAGCCTTTCGGTCACCTTCATCAGCGCGGGAAGCCCATCCTCGAAGGCGGCCAGTAGGTGAACCAGGCCTTGCCCTTGATCAGGCCCTCGGGCACCGCGCCCCAGTAGCGGGAGTCGCAGGAGCGGTCGCGGTTGTCGCCCATCACCAGGTACTGGCCCTCGGGGACTTTCACGGGCCCGAAATTATCCCGGATGTACTCGGAGAACATCTTGCCCAGCACGCGGTTCTCCCAGTAGACCTGGTAGTCGCTGGCGGAAACCTTGTCGGTGGCGCGGGGGTAGCGGGACTTGTCGAGGTACTGCGTGTAGGGCTCGTTCTCCACCAGCGCCCCGTTCACGAACAGACTGCCCTCCATCACCTGCACCACGTCGCCGGGCATGCCGACCACGCGCTTGATGAAGTCCTTGCCGTACTGGCTGCCGCCGCACTGGAACTCGGACGGGTCGGAGGACGGGAACTGGAAGACCACGATATCGCCGCGCTTGACCTTGCTGAACTTCAGCAGCTTGGTCTTGGTGTAGGGAATGCGGAAGCCGTAGATGAACTTGTTGACGAACAGGTGGTCGCCGATGAGGAAGGTCTTCTCCATCGAGCCGGACGGGATCTTGAAGGCCTGGATGAACAGGTACATCACCACGGAGGCCAGCAGCACGGCGGAGAACACCGTCTCAGACCATTCCATGTCCTCCTTCATCGAGACGTTCAGGCCGTCCTTCACGGCGGCGCGCGCCGCGCCGCGCCACCACGCGTAGGCGGCCCCGGCGGCGGCGGCCAGCAGGCCGTAGGCCAGCTGGCGCTGGCTGAAGAGCAGGGAGGTCACCACGTCCCCGCGGCGGTTATCGAGGCTCACGGACAGCAGCACCGCGACCACGAAAGAGACCAGGGCGGCGAAGACGGAGTGCCAGGCGCGCGTGAACCGCGTGTCGGCCTTGAACTTGCCCTTCTCTTTGAAGTGGTGCGACAGGAACAAATGCGCGCCCATCAGTACGCCTATCCAGAATAATTTCTCTTCCATTGTTGCGGTCCTTTATTTGTCCTGGCTGATCTTGAGCAGGGACATGAAAGCTTCCTGCGGTATCTCCACCGAGCCCATCAGCTTCATCTTGCGCTTGCCTTCCTTCTGCGCTTCCAGCAGCTTGCGCTTGCGGGTGATGTCGCCGCCGTAGCACTTGGCGAGCACGTCCTTGCGCTGCGCGCCTATGGTCTCGCGGGCTATGATCTTGCCGCCCACCTGCGCCTGCACCGCTATCTCGAACATGTGCTTGGGGATGAGCCCCTTGAGCTTCTCGCAGATGCTGCGCGAGTTGGTCAGCGCCTTGGTCTTGTGCGTGATGAAAGAGAGCGCGTCCACGGATTCCGCGTGCAGCAGGATCTCTATCTTCACCATGTCCGAGGACCTGTACTCGTGCGGCTCGTAGTCGAAGGAGGCGTAGCCGCGCGAGACGGATTTAAGCCTGTCGTAGAAGTCTATGATGATCTCCGACATCGGCAGGTAGTACTCCACGATGACCCTGGTGGTGGAGATATACTCTATCTTTATATGCTCGCCGCGCTTCTCCTTGAGCAGGTTCATGATCCCTTCCATATACGCCAGCGGGGCGATAATGGTTGCGAGCACGTAGGGCTCCATGATGTCCATCACGTCGCCGTAATGCGGGAAGTCCGCGGGGTTCGTCACCTCCACGTATTTCCCCTTCAGGCCCTGCTTGTCCTTGGCCTGCACCTTGTAGATGACGTTGGGGTTGGTGGCGATGATCGGGATGTCGAACTCGCGCTCGATGCGCTCTCGGATGATGTCGAGGTGCAGCAGACCCATGAAGCCGAGGCGGAAGCCGAAGCCCAGCGCCTTGGAGGTCTCGCCCTGGAAGTTGAACGACGAGTCGGTCAGGTTGAGCTTCTCGATGGCGGTCTTGAGCGCGGTGTAGTCGGTCGTGTTGACCGGGTAAAAGCCGGCGAAGACCACCGGGTTAACTTCCTTGTAGCCCGGCAGCGGAGCGTCGATGGGCGCGTTCTTCTCGAAGATCGTGTCGCCCATCTTGATCTCGTGGATGTCGCGGATGCCGGCCACGATATACCCCACCTCGCCGGTATTGATGGAGGTGCCTTTGACCAGCTTGGGCGTCAGGTAGCCCACTTCCTCCACCTTGTAGCTGGTGCCCTTCGAGTGGAAAGTGATGTACTTGCCAGCCGAAATGGCGCCGTCCACCACGCGGGTGTAAATGACGACGCCCTTGTAGACGTCGTAGAAGGAGTCGAAGACCAGCGCCTTGAGCGGGCGCCCGGCGGAACCTACCGGCGGCGGGATCTCCTTAATGACGCGCTCGAGCACCTCGCGGGCGCCGCGGCCGTCCTTGGCGCTGATGCGCGAGGAGTCCACCGGGTTCTTTAGCACTTCCCAGATCTGCTCCTCGGTGGCGTCCGGGTTGGCGTGCTCGAGGTCGATCTTGTTGATGACGGGGATGATCTTCAGGCCGAGGCTCTGCGCCAGGTGCGCGTGCGCCAGGGTCTGCGCCTCCACGCCCTGCGACGCGTCCACCAGCAGGATGGCGCCCTCGCAGGCGGCCATGGCGCGGCTGACCTCGTAGGAGAAGTCCACGTGGCCGGGGGTGTCGATGAGGTTGAGGATATAGTCCTCCCCGTCCTCCGACCGGTAGAGCATGCGCACGGCTTTGGCCTTGATGGTGATGCCGCGCTCCCGCTCCAGCTCCATGCCGTCGAGGAACTGCTCCTTCATCTGGCGGTCCGGCACGGTGTCGGTCAGCTGTATGAAGCGGTCCGCCAGCGTGCTCTTGCCGTGGTCGATATGGGCGATAATGCAGAAGTTGCGTATTTTCATGGTGTCTTCAGGGGACGTTCTTAACTATTGGACTATTTCATATCGTAGCGTGCCAAAAATCAGCCCAAAGCCCTAAATAGTCCAATAGTTAAGAACGTCCCCACCCTTTCATCACTTGACCTCTTCCTCTATCAGGCGGCGGATCTCGTCGGAAGTGGGCAGGCTGAGGGCGCGCTGCGCCAGGCCCGAGAACTTCTCGAAATTCATGGAGCGCACCGAGTGCTTGGAGCGCAGGTACATCTTGGCCGGCACGCTGAGGATGTCCACGCCCAGGCCGACCAGCAGCGGGATCGCGTACGGGTCGCTGGCCATCTCGCCGCAGACGCTGACCGGCTTGCCCTTCTTGTGCGCGGTCTGCACCACCAAATTGATGAGGCGCAGCACGGCGGGGTGGAACGGCTCGTAGAGCTCGGAGACGTACTGGTTGATGCGGTCCACGGCCAGCGTGTACTGCACCAGGTCGTTGGTGCCGATGGAAACGAAGTCTATCTCCGGCAGCAGCGAGTCCAGGATGATCGCGGCCGCGGGGATCTCAACCATCACGCCGAACTCCGGGTGGGACTTCACCGGGAAGCCTTCCTCGGAGAGCTCGGTCTTCACGTCGGCGGCTATCTTCTTGACCGTCAGCAGCTCGTCGAGCGAGCTGAGCATCGGGATCATGATCTTGATGTTGCCCTCGGTGTTGGCCTTGTAGATGGCGCGCAGCTGCGTCTTGAGCAGCTCCGGGTATTTGATGAACAGGCGGATGCCGCGGAAGCCCATGAACGGGTTGCGCTCGTCCTTGAGGCCCTTGATTCCGAGCTCGGTGGCCCGGTCGCCGCCGATGTCGGCGGTGCGGATGGTCAGCGGGATGCCGGGCGCGGCCTTCACCACGGAGGCGTAGGCCTTCAGCTGCTCCTCCTCCGTCGGGACGGAGGCGCGGTTCATGTACAGGAACTCCGTGCGGTACAGGCCCACGCCCTCGGTCTTCACGGCCGTCAGCTCGGGCGCGTCCTCGGCGGAGTCCAGGTTGCACATCAGGTGGATCTTGTGGCCGTCGCGCGTGGTGGCGGGCAGGCCCTTGAGGCGGTGGAAGAAATGCTCCTGCTTCTGCAGCTCTTCCTTGCGGGCCTTGTACTTCTCGATGATCTCGGGGGAGGGCGAGATGATGACCATGCCCTGCTCGCCGTCCACCACCAGCGTGTCGCCGCTCTGGATCTGGCGGCTGATGTCGGAGAGGCCCACCACGGCCGGGATGCCCATGCTCTGGGCGAAAATGGAGGTATGGCTGGACTTGGAGCCCAGGTCCATGCAGAAACCCAGCACCTTGTTGGACTCGCGGATATGCAGCGTGTCCGACGGGTAAAGGTTGTGCGCGACGATGATGACCGGTTCCTTGAGGTCCTTGAGCGACACCTTCTCGGAGTTCACCAGGTTGGAGATGATCTTTTTGCCCACGTCGAACACGTCGTGCTTGCGCTCGTGGAAGAACTCGTCGTCTATCTTCTCGAACTGCTCTTCGGCCTTGTCGAGGATCTCGGACAGGGCGAACTCGGCGTTCATGCCCTTGGCCACGATGAGCTTGGGCACGTCCTTGGTGATCATCGGGTCCTGCAGGATCAGGTGGTGCGCGTCTATCAGCTTGGCGTGGTTCTTGCCCAGCACGGTCAGGATCTTGGCGCGTATCCCGTCGAGGTCCAGCTTGGTCTTCTCCAGCGCTTCCTTGAAGCGCTTGACCTCCGCCTTGATCTTCTCCGGCGGGATCTCTTTCTGTTCGATAAGGATATTCTCTTCCTTAACGATATGCGCCTTGCCGATGGCGATGCCCAGGCTGGCCGGGACTCCTTTTTTTATCAGCATATATCCCTTGTGCTAATCCTCGTCGAATTTGCGCGAGAACAGGTCCACTATGGCCTGCACCGCCTCGGCCTCGTCCTTGCCGCGGGCCGTGATCTCGATGATCGTCCCTTTGCCGGCGGCCAGCGTCATGATGCCCATGATGCTCTTGGCGTTCACTTCCATCCCGTCCTTGACCAGCTTGATGTCGCAGGAGAACCTGGAAGAGGTATTGGCTATCATGCCCGCCGGGCGCGCGTGTATGCCCAGCTCGTTAACTATCGTGATGTCTTTTTTTATCATAGGTAAAGTTTGAACGGCTCCAGTCCCAGTACGCTGAAAGCCAGCAGGGAGGCGCCCAGCACCACCCCCGCGGCGAAGAACACCGAACGGCCCAGCGCCCGTGTCACGCGGTGCAGCGCCAGCACGCCCAGCGGCAGGCCGATCTTCAGTGCCAGCGCGGAGGGAGAGCAGGAGCCGCAGTTCATGGCGGCCAGCAGGCCCACGGCCAGCAGCGCTATCGCCAGCGACATGGAGAAACCCGCGGTGCTCAGCAGCCTGATCATGCGCGTCCAGTCGGAACAGCCCAGGCCGCAGGCGGCCTGGCCGCCGCAGTCGTAACCGGTCTTCAGGCCGCGCCAGCGCCAGTAGACGGCGAAAGCCGAATAGAAGATTATCCCGGCCAGCGGGCCGGCGAGCAGCAGCCAGACCGGGGCCGGGGTATCCAGCCCTGTGAACAGCCAGCCCAGAAAACCGCCGGCGCTCCAGACCAGCAGGCAGATCTGCGCTGTCATCGGCTTCAGCCGCCCCCAGAAGATGCGGTCGCCTATGGAGGCGAAACTGGTGGCCAGGGCCTGTTTCACGCCGGGCATGTTCTTCAGCGCGGCGGCAGGGTCCGGGGCGGCGGCCGCCGTCTCCTCTATGCGCGCCACGTTGCCCAGCACGAAAGAGGCCATATAAGGCTGCGTGTTTATGATCTGCAGATGCCGCAGCAGGGCGGCCTTGTACTTTTCCCTGTCCGGATATATCCTCTCCAGCGCGGGCTGCAGGCAAAAGGCGAAGCCCAGGTTCTGGAACCTTTCGTAGTTCCAACCCGCCTGAATGAAGAAAGACCGCAGGAACATCCTCAAGAACATGTCAGCCCTTTTTATAGATCTGCGTCCTGAACCTGAAATACAGCCCGCTGAGGCCCAGCCAGGGCATCAGCGAATAAGCGAAATCCGTGCCGGGGTACAGCCGCGCCAGCCCGGGCAGCAGCGCCAGCAGCGCGGCCAGGCCGGTCCAGGCCGCCGCGTAGGCGGCCAGCGCCGCGTTCTCGGCGAGCATGGCCCTTGCCAGCCAGCGCCGCAGCTCCAGCGTGCCGGCCGCGGCCTGCGACTCCACTACCGGGTTCCAGGCGGAGCGCGCCGCGCGCAGCCGGGTCTCCACCGGGGAATAAGCCGCGCCGGCGAGCACGCCGAGGAAAAAGGACAGGGACGGGGCGAGGCCGCCGTAGGCGTGGGCCAGCACCGCGGCGGCGGCCGCGGCCGCGCCGTTGGGCGGCACCACGCCCCCCACCGGGATGAAATCTATATAGATCAGCTCTATCAGTATGCCCAGCCGCGCGCCTTCCAGCGGGCAGCCGTTGAGCCAGCCCAGCACCGGCCCCACCAGGGCGGGCCGCGACAGCAGGAACTGCCCGGCCTGCACGGTGTCGAGGCCCAGCAGTCCGGCCAGGACGGAGGAGAGCAGGGCTTTCACGGCGGCGATCATAGCGGCCGCACCTCCACCGAGAATTCCAGGGCGGCCCCGGCTTCCAGCCGGCGCCTGAGATTGGGCAGCAGCACCGAGCCCTGGTAGGTCTTTTCCGCGCCGGCTTCGGAGCGGGAGACCGTTTCGAGCGGCATGACCCACAGGTCCAGCGGCTCGGAGAATTGCAGGGCCACGCCGCCGTAGACGGGGTCGGGGAAGGAAATTTCTTTTACGCCGCGGCGCTCGCCGGGCGGGCAATGCTTCTTCTCGGAGAAAGCCAGCGCCAGCTCCGGGCCGAACCAGAGGTCCGAGGCCGAGTGGCCGGTATTGATCACCCGGTACGAGGCGCGCCAGGAGCCGTCGTGGCGCAGCAGCACGTCTTTTTCGACGCGGAAAGGGTGGCCGGAACCGCCGGTCCAGGCGTGGCCGTCGCGGGCCAGGCTGACGCGCAGGCCTTCCGGGACTTCGGAGTGGCTGGCGGCGTATTCGCCCAGCACGAAGTCTCCCAGTTCGCCGTAGGTGGAGCGCTCGAAAGTTTCGGGGGTGGCGTCGCTCCGCAGAAAATGGTCGAGCAGGCACATGCGCGGGTGCCAGTCGTAGACCAGGTCCTTCTTCAGCGCCTCTTCGGCGGCGCGCCGGGCTTCGCCGGAGATGCCGCGGGCCTCGCCCTCGTGGTAGGCCTCGGGGTGGCGCCAGACCACGGAGCCGAAATTCACGCCGCGCGGCTTGTAGTCCCACTCCCACAGCCCCCCGCCCTTGGCGGGAGAAAAATAAAAATTGGCGTTCTCGCCCTCGGCCAGCAGCTCGGGCCGGCCGTCGGCGTCCCAGTCCTCGCGTGCCACCTCGAAGCGCGGCGCGCCGCGGCGTGCGGGAAGGGCGGCCTCGGCCTCCAGCGCGTTCCTGTAGACGGCCATGCGTATGTGCGGCAGGTATACCCCGCCGAACACGCCGTGCCAGTAGCCGCAGTTGCACTGCGCCTTGTACAGCGCCGTGCGGCCGTGGCTGGTGCCGGAGGCGGCCACCTTGCGGCTCGCGCGCAGCATGCGGCGGTAGAGCCGGTTGGCCTCGGGGTACTTGGAGAAGAAATTGCGGAAATAGCCGCCGCGCAGGAACTGCCGGAAATCCTCCGGCGAGTCCTCCCAGAGGCCGGACAGCCGGCGGGACTTGGCGGGAGGCAGCGCCCACTGCGACAGCTCGTGGTAGGAGGTGGTGGGCAGGTAGGCCAGGCCCTTGGAGGGGCCGGCGAGGCAGTCGGAGAAGCGGGCGGTCTGCAGCCAGGCGGCGTTCTCCTCGAGCAGGGTGAACATGCGGTCCAGCCAGCCCTTGCCGTAAACGTGCTCGTGCGTGCCGGGCCACAGGCCGAACTTCTCGCCGTCGTCGGCCATCACCAGCACGGCGTCCTTGCCCTCGAAGCCCTTCAGGTACTCTATGACCTTGTGCGGCTCGGCGAAGGGCATCAGGTAGCGCAGGCGGTGGTTGATGGGAAACACGTCGAGATGGCGGCCGGCGTACTCGGTGGTGTAGCGGCCGGTCAGCGCGGCCTCGTCGAAACCGGCGGAGAAGAAATGGACGTCGTCGAGCGCGGTATAGCCCACGCCCAGGCCGGCCAGCGATCCGGCCAGCTCCGGCTCCCAGACGCGCTCGGCCAGCCACAGCCCGGCGGGGTCCGCGCCGAAGCGCTTGCGCACGTAGTCGCGCATCATGTTCACCTGGCCGCGGCGGTCCTCCTCGGGCAGCAGGGCCAGGATGGGCTCGTAATAGCCGCCGGACAGGATCTCCAGCCGGCCGGCCTTCACCAGCGCCGCCAGCCTGTCGAGATAGTCGGGATGGGCCTTCTCCAGCCAATCGTAGAGGATGCCGGAGAAATGGGCCGCCACTCGCACGCCGGGGTGCCGCTCGAGCACGTCGAAGAACGGCGCGTAGGAGAGGCGGTAAGCCTCCTCGAGCACGCTGTCGAAGTTGCCCACCGGCTGGTGGTTGTGGATGGCGAGTACCAGTTTTACCATTGAGGTCGGAGCGGAACTACGCTATGGCCTCCATCAGGTCCAGCGGACTGTCGGACGGCACGCCGCGGCCCTCGATCTTTATGCCGGAGGCGGACAGGGCCCTCAGCGCGGCGCAGTCCTCGTCGTTGAGGAAGATGGCCTTGCCGATGGAAAGGTTCTTGCCGGCGGAATAATGCATGCCGCCGATGTTCAGCGACGGGATGGGCAGGCCATTGCCGGAGAGCGCCAGCGCCTCGGCCAGGCCGGGCAGCAGCAGCAGCACCTTGCGCGGGGACTTGGCCGCCTCGGGCAGGTAGGCGGAAGCCTCGGCCACCGTCATGATCTTCAGGTCCACGCCCTCGGGCGTGGCGAAGCGCATGATGGCCCGGCGCATCTCGTCGCCGGAGATCTCGTCCGACACCACGGCCAGCTCCTCGGCCTTCAGGTGCGGGACCCAGCCCTCCACCACCTGGCCGTGCACCAGCCTGTCGTCAACCCTGTAAAGAATTATCATCGGCCGGTCCTCATTTCTTCATCAGCAGGCTCTTGACCTCGCAGATGGCCTTGCGGCCGTCGTCCACGATCTTGGCCTGCAGCCTGTCGAAATCCAGCGACCCCCTGTAGGCGAAAGCGGAGGTCATCATGTTGATGTTCACGCCGCAGATCACGGCGCTCTTCTCTATGTCCTTGGCCAGCGGCAGCACGACGTTCATCGGCGTGCCGCCCGGCATGTCTATCAGGAAGACCAGCCCGTCCTCGGAGCGCATCTCCTCGATGGCGGCGCCCACGGCCTCTTTGACGCGCTCGAGCGTCATGCGCGGCGAGATGGAGACGTTCTTGAGCCCCGCGTTCTGCGTGCCCACTATGCCCTCGGCGGCCTCTATCAGGTAGGCGCCGAACTCGCCGTGCGTAATGACGATAATGTTGATCATAAAAATCAGGGGACGTTCTGAACTATCGGATTATTCAGCCGAACACGCGGCATATCGGCCCGCTGGTCTTTCAAAATAGTCCGATAGTTAAGAACGTCCCCGTCCCTCATTTGCGTATATCCCTGTGGTACTCTGAAACCGAGAAGCCGCCGGCGGCCAGCCCCCGGGCCAGTTCACCCGCGATATAGACGCTGCGGTGCCGGCCGCCCGTGCAGCCGATGCCGATGGTCAGGTAGGACTTGCCCTCTTTGATGTAGAGCGGCAGCAGCGTCTTGATCTGCTCCGTGTAAGTCTTCAGGAAAGCCTTGAAGCCGGGCTGGCGGCGCAGGTAGGCCCCGACGGGGGCGTCCTGGCCGGTCTTCTTGCGCAGCGCGGGCACGTAGTACGGGTTGGGCAGGAAGCGCACGTCCATCACGATGTCTGCGTCGAGCGGGATGCCGTACTTATAGCCGAAGGAGATGATGGACAGCTTCATCTCTGCCGTGCGCCGCAGCTCCAGCGCGGCGGAGAGCATTTCCTTGAGCTCGCCCAGCGTCAGCTTGCTGGTGTCGATCACCTTGTTGGCGCGGGACTTGAGGTCCCAGAGCATGCGCCGCTCCTCTTTGACCGCGGCGGCGATGTTCTTGCCGAGCGGGTGGCGGTGGCGCGTCTCGGAGAAGCGCTGCATCAGCACCTCGTCGGAGGCGTCCAGGAAGATGATCTTGTAGTCCAGGCCCAGCTTGCCCAGGTTGTCGAGCGTGAGGATGAAATCCTTGAAGAAGCGCCCCTCGCGGATGTCTATGCCGAGGGCCACGTTCTTGAGGTAGCGCCGGTCGCCGACGAGGCCGGCGAACTGCGGGATCAGGGCTATCGGCAGGTTGTCGATGCAGTAGAAACCGAGATCCTCGAAGGACTTGAGCGCCTGGCTCTTGCCGGCGCCGGACATGCCGGTAATGATGAAGATCCTGCCCTTGGTTTTCTGGGTCATTGGGTCGGCGGGGCTGCGGGCAGGCGGCCGGGGCCGCCTACTTCTTGCCCATCTCCCTTATAAGGCTCTCGTTGAAGCGCTTGGCCACGAAGTAGCCCTGGTTCTTAAGGCGCTGGTTCAGCGCGGCCACCTCTATGAGGACGGCCAGGTTGCGGCCCGGCGTGACCGGCAGCCGCAGGGAAGGCACGGGCACCTCGAGGATATGCACCTCGGCGGTGGAAAGCCCCGTGCGGTCGTAGCTCGACAGCGTGCCGGTAGCGACGCTCTCCAGCTTGACGTGCATCTCTATCAGCGACTGGTCCATGATGGACCCGATGCCGAACAGCAGCTCGACGTCGATGATGCCGAGGCCGCGCACTTCCATGTAATGCTTGATGTTCTTGGGCGAGTTGCCCACCAGCATGTAGCCGATGCGGCGCTTCACTTCCACCACGTCGTCCGCGATCAAAATGTGCCCGCGCTTCAGGAGCTCGAGCGCGCACTCCGACTTGCCCACCCCGGAGTCGCCCTGGATCAGCACGCCCAGGCCGTAGACGTTCACCAGCACGCCGTGAGCGTAGGTGATCGCGGCCAGCTGGTCGTCGAGGTAGGTGGTGATCTCGCGGATGAAGGTGGACGTGTCGGAGGTGGTCAGCAGCAGCGGGATACCCGCCTTGTCGCAGGCCTGCTTGATGACCGGCAGCGGCTTGGCGCCGCCGGTGACGATCACGCAGGGGATATCGGGCGAGGAGAACATCTTCTGCAGGTTGGCGAGCACCTTGCGGGCGTCTTCCTTCTGGCAGTAGGCGTACTCACCCTGGCCGATGATCTGTATGCGCTCCGAGCGGAACTGCTCCATATGCCCGGCGATGGCCAGGCCGGGCCGGTTGATCTCGCTGACCGTGATGTGGCGCGCGAGGTTCTTAACGCCGGAAACCGTCTTAAGCCCGAGGATCTTTCCCCGGGACTTAAGCAGTTCCCTGACCGTTACGGACTTGGCCGGCTTTTTGGACGCCTCGGGCATGGAGCGCTGCGGCCTCTTACTTCTTCACCGGCTGCAGCAGCCCGTAGGTGCTGTCGAGCCGCTTGAAGACGACCTGCAGCTGCTTGGAGCCCTTGTCCTGGAACATCCAGAAGTTGTAGCCGATCTTTTCCATTTCGATGACGGCCTCTTCCTTGTTCATGGGCTTCAGGGGGACGTCCTTCACTACGGAGAAGCGGATCTCGGGGCCCACCAGAGTGGTGAACTCGTCCAGGCCGACGGTCTCGGTGGCGTGGTGGTCGGTGAAGCGCTCTTTGTACTTCTTCACCTGCACTTCCATCTTGTCCATCGCCTTGTCTATGGCGGAGTACATCTCATCGGAGTTGGCGGCGGCCTTCATGGTCTGGTGGCCGGCGTGCACGATCACCTCGGCGGCGTGGATCTTCTTTTCCACGGAAACTATGACCTGCGCCCAGACTATGTTCTCGAGGTAGTCGTGAAGCTTGGCGAGCTTCGTCTCGATGAAGTCCTTTATCGGCTTGGTCATCTTTATCTTGCGGGCAACTATATGTATTCTCATTGTGGGTCCTCCGTAACGGCTAAAACAGGGACTTCTACGCTTTTGGCGGGAAGCCTTATTATTATATTTTATCAAAAAAAGGGGACGCTGATTCCTAATTCCTAATTTCAGGCATCGGAACGAATCTTCCAGGGAGACAGAAAGACACCCAAACCCGCAAATTCCACGTTCAAACGGGGCTCAATTAGGAATTAGGAATCAGCGTCCCCTATGCTATCATAGTGCTGATGAGGATAGAAGCCCGCGGCCTGGTCAAAACCTTCCCCGCCCCGCCGTTTTCGGGCGGGTCGCCGTTGCGGGCCCTGGACGGGGTCTCTCTGGAGGCCGGCCCGGGCGTCACCGGCCTGGAAGGGCCCAACGGCTCCGGCAAAACCACCCTTTTCAAAACTCTGGCCGGCATACTGGAGGCGGACGGCGGCGCCGTGCTGGCAGACGGGGCCCCCGCGGCCCCGGCCCGCCTGCGCGAGCTGGCCGCCTATTGCCCCGCCAACCCGCGCTCTTTCTATTTCCGCCTGAGCCCGGCCGAGAACCTGCGCTTCTTCGGCGCGCTGGCCGGGCTGCCGGCCGGCCTGGCGCTGAAGAAAGCGGCCGCCCTGGCCGGCAGGCTGGGCCTGGCGCGGGCCGACCTCGACCGCCGTTTCGACCGCCTTTCCGAGGGCAATATGCAGAAGGTCTCGCTGGTCCGGGCTTTCTCCCGGGGCGCCCCGCTGCTGCTCCTGGACGAGCCTTTCCGCGGCCTGGACGCGGAGGCCTGCCGCGGCCTGCAGGACCTGATAGCCGAAACAGGGCGGAGCTCGGCCGTGCTGGTCTCCAGCCACAGCCCGGAACTGCTGCGGGAGGCGGCCGTCAGGATCATAAGGCTGGAGCGCGGCCGTACCGGCGGTACGCCATGAGCTGGGCCCGCATCGTCATCGCCTTCGTGCGCAGGGATTTCCTGGCCGAGAGCAGCTACCGGCTGTCCTTCGCGCTGGGCGCGCTGGCCACGCTCGCCAATCTGGCGGTCTTCTATTTCATCGGCAGGCTGTTCGGGGCGGCCCTGGCCCCGGAACTGGAACCCTACGGGCAAGACTATTTCACCTATGTCTTCACGGCGCTGGCCTTCTTCGGATACATCGGCACGGGGGCCGGCTCCTACGCCGGACGGCTGCGCCAGGAGCAGATGCAGGGCACGCTGGAAGCCGCGCTGTCCACGCCGCTGGGCACGGTCCCTTTCCTGGCCGCGCTGACGGCCTGGAATTTCCTGTTCGCCACTTTCGAATTAGGGATCTACGCGCTGGCCGGAGCCTTAGTTTTTAAACTGGATTTCGCCGCCGCCAACTGGGCCGCGGCGGCGCTGGTCTTCGCCCTGTCGGCCGGCTGCTTCGCGGCGCTGGGAATACTTTCCTCTTGTTTCGTTATGCTGTTCAAGCGGGGCAACCCCGTGGCCTGGGTGCTGAACAATTTCGAGGGGCTGCTGGGCGGGGTATACTTCCCGGTGGCGGTGCTGCCGGCCTGGCTGCTGCCGGTCTCGGCGCTGCTGCCGGTAACCTACGCGGTGCGCGCCTTCCAGTCGGCCGTGCTGCGCGGCGCGGGCTTAACCGAAATAAAAGGCGACCTGCTGGCGCTGGCCGCCTTCGACATAGTCCTGATCCCCGCCTCGGTCTGGCTGTTCGGCCTGGCGGTACGCCGGGCCCGGCGCGCCGGCACGCTGGGCGAATACTAGGGACGCAGCGCGGCCGCGTAGTACGCCGAGTAGGGCGCCGACGCCGAGAAATACCAGTAACCATTCTCCTCTCGCAGCAGCTGGTGTTCCGCCTCCTTCCAGTCCTGCCCGTCGCGGTAAAGAAAAACCACCTTATCCTTGTCCAGCCCTTCGGCTTTCAGCCTGAACAACAACGAGGCTTCCCCCTGCACCAGGCCGGGGAAACCGGTGGTCTGCCACGCGTTCAGCCCTGTCAGGCCTTCCGGCAGCGGCTGGCCTGGCGGCACCGGCCCTTCTAGCACGGAAATGGCCCCAGGCGGCTCCTCGCGCAGCAGCGTTTTGAAAGCCATGGCGGCCAGCCCCGAAGCCGGGGACTCGGCGCGCAGCTCGTATTTCACCCCGGTCCTGTACAGGGCGAGCGGGCGCGCCGCCACGCCGTAGACGAAGGGGACTCCGCCCGGCAGCGGCTCCACCGCCGGAGAACGGGGGCGGGGCGGGGCGCCGCCGAAGCGCAGCGACAGCGAGAACCTGTGCGCGGTACCCAGGTCCCCGAACGGGGTCATGGCGTAATCGAAGGTCAGCTTATCGAAGGCCACTCCGGCACCGGCCGAAAAACCGGACCAGGCCCCGAGCTCGTTGCCGTGGTGGCGGGCGCGGTAGCCGGCCCGCAGGGACAGGCGCGAGGTCAGCGGGTACTCGGTGCCGAGGGCTACGGAGAGGTAGTCGTCCACCGGTTTCTCCGCGTCCACGGAGAGCAGCGCGCCGAATTCCTCCAGGCGCCCGCTCAGACCGGCGCGCAGCGAGAGCGGCAGGCCGAAGCGTTCCTCGTCGAGCTTTATGCCGGGGCCGAGGTTCAGCAGGGCCAGGCCGGCGCGCAGCCGCTGGCCGCGCCAGACGAAGTCGCGGGCCAGGCCCAGGTCGGCCGCCAGCGTGGCGCCGGAGAAGCCGTCTATGCTCTGCCTTATGACCTTGAGCCCCAGGCCGCCGCTGTAGCCCCGGCCCAAACCGCGGCCATAGGCGGCCGAGACCGCCGCGTCCGAAGCTCCGAACTTACCTTCCACCGGGGAGATGGGAGCGACCGGATCGGACTCGTAGAGTCCGCTGCGGCGCTCCAGGTCGCGCGGCACGTAGAAATAGTTCAGCCCGAAAGCCCAAGTCCCTTTGGACGGCAGGCGTAAGCCGAGCGCCTTGCCGCCGGAGGCCGGCACGGTGTAGAGCAGGTACTCCTGCCCCAGCCCCTGGAAATACTCGTTATGGAAGAAGCTGAGATTCTTCTCCGCTCCGAGGCAAGCGAGACCGGCCGGGTTCCAGTACGCGGAGTAAGGATCGCAGACAGAAGTGAAGGCCCCGCCCAGGGCCAGCGCGCGCGCCCCGGCCCCGAGCTTGAGAAAGGTGGCGGAAGTGGAACCCGCCGACGGATAGATGTCCGCCGCCGGCGAGGGGACGGCGGCGGCCAGGGCGGCCAGCGCCGCCAGCAGACATATGGTTGAACCTTTACCTTTTCCGGTCATAATGTCAGCCGCCCGTTAATGCACTATAGCCAGCCGCTTGATCACGGCTTTCCTGCCCGAGGCCCCGAAGGCCTCGAACCGGAACTGGTACACGCCGCTGGCTATCTTCTTTATGTTCCACGGTATCTCGGAGGTGACTCCGGCCGGGCAGTTAGACTTGCCCAGCTTCGCCACCCGCTGGCCCGCCACATTGTACACCTCTATCTTGACGGAAGTCTTTTCCGAAACCCGGAATTTAAAAGTAAGCGTGTCCCCCCGGGCAGGGTTGGGATAGGTATAGACCTCGTCGCGGCTGAACAGCTCGCCGCTGGGCACATACTCCATCACCGCGAAAACGCCGAGTTGCAGCACCCCGGCCGTGACGCGCATGGCCGAGGAGTCGGCGCGGGAGTTATCCACCAGCACCCATCCGCCTCCGGAACGCATGTACAGCCTGACGTTCTCCAGGTCCATGCCCGCCACGTCCGCGTCGGTGTACGGCACCGAGAGCGAGGCCGGGGTCAGCAGCCTGGTGGCCGCACCGAGGAACTTGACCTCGTAGACCACCCCGGTGGGATTAGCCGAGCCGGCTTCGGAGGCGCGGAACATTGGCTGGTAGGTGGCCGGGTCCAGGCGCGTGAACATGATACTGTCGTTCTGCGAGGCGGCGCCCACCGGGATCTCGAACCGGGCCCCGTCCTGCAGCCGTATCGAAACCCCGGACCCGGCGTCGAAGAAGCGCCAATTATTGGCCGAAACGGCGTAGGCTTCCGGGGAAAGCCGCGAGTCGGAAGCACTGTCGTAGGCGGCCACCGCGTAGTAGTAGCGCACGTTCTCCGTGGCGGAAGCGTCTATGTAGGTGGTGGCGCCGGCGGCCAGCGAGGCGTAGGGGGAGGCCGCGTCGAAAGAAGCGGCGGCCAGCCGGCGGAACACCTTATAACCGTACACGTCGCCGTCCGGACCGTCGTCCGGGGAAGGAGCCCAGGAGAGGGTTATGCTGCCGCCGCCGTCGCCCAGCGTATCGGCGGCCGCCAGCCCGGAAGGCGGGGAAGGCGGCGTCGGGTCCCGCGGCACGCAGGCCGAGGCCACGTTGGAAAGACCGCTGAGGTTTGGCACGGCGTCGGCGGCCTTCAGCGCGAAATAATAGGTGACCCCGCCGTAGAGGCCGCCCACCTCCTCGCGTTCCGCGGTTCCGGCCGCCCCGTCCGCCGGCCGCGTGCCGCCCTCCAGCGCGGCGGTGTCGAAGGTGCCCCAGTCAAAGTCCGGTATGGTGGAACGCTTGACAGTGTAACTCGAAGCCTGACCGGATGCCCCGTCGTTGCCGGGCGCGGTCCAGGACAGCGTCAGCATGCCGTAGGCCGGGCCGGTGGAGACGGAGAGGTCGGTCACGTCGGCCGGCGGGGTGGAATCACCGGTATCGTTCACGGAGAAGGCCTCGGCCGGTTCGGAATTCAGCGATTCCGCATAGCCGTCGAAAGAGCGCACGGTGTAGGTAAAGGTGGTGCCGGTCAAGGCGGAGGGGTCCACGTAGGCCAGTGTCTCCGAGCTGACGGAACTCAGCAGGGCCGGCCCCGCCTCGCCGTCCCGGTAAACGCGGTAGGCGGTGACGGCGGCCGTGGGGGAAGCGGTCCAGGCCAGGGCTATACTGTTGCCGCCGTCGGCGGGCACGTCGGCGGCCGTGAGCCCGGAAGGAGGCTCAGGCACGGCGTTCACCCGCACCAGCACGCTGGAGACGTTGGGCGGGCCGCCTGCGCCGTTCTCCAGGACGGTAAGCCGCAAGGTGTAGATACCGTTCTCGAGGGCCGTGGTATCCCATACCGCCAGGGGGCGGCCGTGCACCGGCGCGGCGGTGGCGCTGGACGCCACCAGGCTCCACTGAGGCGCTTCGCCGCCGGTGCTGTATTCCACCTGGTAGCCGGCCAAGTCGGGGTTGGAGATATAACCGTTGACGTCCACCCAGGCGGAAACCACCTCGCCGTCGGCCGGCTCGGAGATGGCCGCCACCCGCTGCGCCCTGTAGGCGGCCACCTTGCCGTCCATGCCGGCCGCGAAGACCATGCCGTTGGAAACGCAGGGCGAAGCGTAGACCGGGCTGGAGAAGCTCACGTCGGCGGCCAGCGGGATGGAGACTCCGGCCGAACTGAAAGCTACCAGAGAACCGCCCACGGTGCCGGCGTAAAGCACGTCGCCCGCCATGGCCGGCGACGACAGCAGCCCCACCGGGGAGACCGCGCCCAGCGTGGGCGAGCTGGGCCAGACATAGAGCAGCGCCTGGTCGGAGGCGGAAGAGGTAAGGGCGTGCAGGATATTGTCGGTGGAACCGCCGGAGAAGAAAAGGCGGTCGGCGGAGACGGCGGGCGAGCCCACCTGCCGCCATCCCACGCTGCCGTCCGGCAGGGCCAGGTTCTCCTCGAAGGGCCCGGTCTGCGGATTAAGCAGCTCGCCGGCGGCGCCGCTCAGGGCCAGCGGCTTATTCTCGTCGTAGCCGGGCAGGGCGTAGACCACGCCGTTCTTTACCGCGGCGGCGTTCCTGCCGTAGCGGCCGCCCGTAGCCTGGTAGGACCAGGCCTGCGCCAGCGTATCCTTGTACAGCGCGTAGAGCCGGCCGTCGTTGGCGCCGAAATACACCCTGGTCCCGTCGGACGAGGGCGCGGAGTCCACCGGCTGGGAAACCGCGTATTCACCCGCCGGAAGGCCGGTGGCGGCGGAGAAAGCCTTCAATTTTTTTACGGGATCGGACACGCCGACATAGACCTTGCCGTCCAGCAGCAGCGGCGAGGAGAAGGACGGGGCCCCGAGCGCGGCCTTCCAGATGAAGGCCCCGGTGCGCCGGCTGAGCGCGTAAAGCATGCCGTCCGTGGAGGAGGCGTAGACCGCCGAGTCGGAGACCGCGGGAGCGGCGTCGATCCAGCCGCCGGCCTGGAAGCGCCAGGCTTCCGCCCCGGTGTCGGCGTACAGGGCGTAAAGCCGGTTGTCCCTGGCCCCGAAGAAGACCATGCCGTCGTAGGTCACCGGGCTCGAGGCCACAGGGCCGTCGGCCCTGAACTCCCAGGCCTTGGTCAGCGGCGGATAGGCCTGCTCCGACGAAAAACCCGTGCGGCCGACGTTGCCGCGGAACATGGGCCAGTCGGCGGCCGCCAGCCGCGGCTCCGCACCGGCCGCCAGGGCGAAGAAGAGGGCGAAGCCGGCGGCCAACGCCCGCTCCTGCCCGAAAAAGATTTTTTTATTCACCATGCTCATAGAACCGCCTTGTACCGCGCGCCGCCCGGCGGCGCTTACGGGCCTATATACAGCGTATAGGTCTTGCCGTCGGTGGACCCCACCTTGATGGTCCTGTCGTCGGGGTCCACCACCAGGTCGGCGCGCACCGGGCCGCCAGTGGCTACCGGCCAGCCGGCCCGCCGGGTCCCGGTGTCCGCGTCGAGAGCGTAGACATAACCGTCGTCGCAGCCGAAATACACGTAATTCTGCGCTATCCCCACCGCGCTGCCGGGCACCCAGACCGGAGAGGACCTGATGGCGCCTCCGGCCTGCAGCGGCCAGCCGGGCGCGCTGGCGCCGGTGGCGTCCACCTTGTGCAGCCGGCCGTCGTCGTCGCCGAAGAAGATGTACTTGGTCCCGGAGAAGGTCACCGACGGGGAAGTGTGGATGGGAGCGGCGCCGGCGGGCGGGTAATCGGCTGTCCAGCCGGCGGGCATGACGCTGAGGTTGGAGGAGACCCTGGCGTACAGTTTCCCGTCGGTGGAGGTGAAGTAGATCACGTTATTGGCGTCCGCGTAGCGGGCGTCCAGATAGGGCGAGGACTCTATGGGGCCGCCGGTTATCAGGCTGGTCGGGGAGGCGCCGTCGGCCGTCTGCAGGGCCACCACCTTGCCGTCCGCCAGGCCCACCCAGCCGGTCTTTATGGTATCACGGTCGTCTATGGAGATGGTGCCGGAAACAGGCGCCGTGATGGCGGCGGCGAAGGTCCAGCCGGAACAGGGCGAGCCGTCGGACTTGGCCAGGCAGCGCACCGTGTTATCGTTGACGCCGAAATAAATATTGGGACCGGTGCAGCTCAGGTCGGCGCACATCACGTTGGAACGGACGGGCGAACCTACGGCCCGCTTCCAGACCAGGCCCGCCGAAGTCTCGTCGTCGCGAACTTTATAGACGTCTCCGTTGTCGTCGGCGAAGTAGATGACCACGTCGGCCCCCTCCACCACCGCGTTGGGGCTGGTGCGGATGGGCGAGAGCGGGGCGGTGGCGTAGCTCCACTTGAACGTGCCGTCCTTCTTTATGGCGCGCAGATAGCCGTCGGCCGAGGCCACGTAGACGGCGGAGCTCACGGCGGTATCTCCCTCGTTGGTATAGTAGGAGACCGGCGACTCGGTGGCGGCGGCGGCCGGCAGCGCATAGGGCCAGGAGGTGCCCGGCGGCGGCTGCGCCGGGGAGATCAGCGTTACCGCGTCCGTATTGGCGGCGGCGGCCGGCGCGAACTCCTGCGCCAGGGTCCCGGGGCCGTCCAGCACCGTCGCCCGCACCGGCGAGAAACCGGCGCGGAAAACGCTGGGAGAGCGGTCCGAAGCGTCCGCGGTGGATTCCAGCACTATGAAGAAGGTGCCGGTGGAAGCGGCAGGCACCGAGGCCGCCGCAAGCCAGGCGCTCCCCACCGTCATAGTGGAAAGGCCGTTAGCATCCACCAGGATGGAGTTCATGGGCACGTAGGACAGGGTACTCACGTCGATGCCAGGCTCGTAAATACCGGGCAAGCCGGAGGCGGAATCGGCCACCAGCATGACGGCCTCGAACAGGTCCCGGACCTGCTGCTGCGTCAAAGGCGCGAGGCCGGAATCGTAAAGCGAGAAGGCCACGGTGGCCAACTGCACGGGATTGAAGCCGGCCGGGTTGTTGTTGGCCACCTGCAGCTTCAGCACGCCGGCGCGGGAGGCGTCGTTCATCCAGGCCGGGGCGGAACTGCTCACGGAGACCCCGTGCACGCCGGCGTAATAGGTGGCCGTGCCCAGCTCTATGAGCGGGGCCGAGGCCGCGCCGGCGGCGCTATTGAAGGTGACGCGGTAGACGGCGCTGGAGACCAGCGGCGCGCCGTCCTGGTCGTAGAAGGTCAGGCCGGTCTGCTGCGCGCTCTGCTGGGCCGTTGAAGTCAGGTCGAAGCCCATGTCCTCCATGCGGTAGAGGTGCGGGGATTCCGGGTCGGCCGCGCCGCCGGTGCGCTGGAACAGGATGTTATTGCCGGCCCCGCCGGAAGAGGCCCCCAGCGCCAGCGTGACCGGGAAGGTCCTGGCCAGGAACTGCGGGGCGGAGGTATTGACGGGATAGACCAGCGTGTTCGCGGCGGCCATCCCGGCGTCGTTGTTCCTGGAGACCGGCGTGGCGTAGGCGGAAACCGAGAAATCGGCCGTGTCGCTGCCGGTGTCGGAGCCCTCGGCGGGGCCGCGGGCGATAGAGGAGGAGGCGCCGGCCGGCGCGAAGTTGCCGGCTGACACCTTGGCCGCCCGGTAATTATAGAGCGTATAGGCCGTGCCCGACTGCCAGACCGCCCAATCCACCACCGCTCCGGTAGAGTTCTCCAACGCCAGGAAATCCCCGGCCGCGGTCAGGCCGCCGGCGCCGAACACCTCGGAGAAGGTATGGCCCTCGTCGCTGAGCGAGGAGAAGTCTATAACGGCGTAGTCCAGCGGATAGATCTTGCGCGTGAATTTAAAGGCCAGGCCGTTGGCCGAAGAAACGGAATTCCTGAGCGCGTAGCCGGCGAGCGTGCGGGTGGAGACCGGCGAGGCGTTGTAGAGTTCCACGAACTGCCGGTCGGCGGCGCCGTAGGCGACTTCGTTGATCTTCAGCGCGTCGGTGGAGACCGAGTTGCCGTAGCCGGGAGTGGGGGACGGGTCTATCCAGAAGAAGGTGGGGTCCCCGTCGGTGACGCGCGCCAGCGACTGGCCGGCGCCCAGCACCGGCCACTGCGCCTGGTCCACGATGGCGCCGGTGTTGTTCATCAGCTTCAGGTGATAGCTCTGCCCGCCCACCAGGTCGGTGGCCAGGCCGGCCAGCGTGAAGGTGGAATAGGCGTTCACGACGTCGGAAGCCTGCGCGGCCCAGACCGTGATCGGGGTGCCGCCCAGGTCCAGAGTGTTCTCCACGTAGTCCAGGCGCCAGCCGATCAGCGACACGGTGCTGGCCGAGTTGTTATAGAGCTCCACCCAGTCCTCTCCCGCGGCGCCGGAAGCGTAGATCTCGTTAAGGTAGACCGCCGGCTGCAGCATGACCTCGGGGTAGATATCGTAAGCGTTGAGGTCGGTGCCGGCGGCCCTGACCAGCTTGAAGCAATAGGAGGTGCCGGCGGACATGCCGTTGTCCTTCAGCGCGAAATCCCACATGGCGTCGCGGTTGCGCGCCGTCAGCGCCAGCGTCGCCGCCGGCGAGGACTCCGCGTAGGCCTGGGCCACGGTCACGTGGGCGCCGTGCTGCGGGTCGGCCGCGTTGGCCGTCAGCGCCGCCCCGTCGGCCGGGGAGTTATTGTTGAAAGCTATCACCGTGGCCGCGCCGACGTCGGTGTAGACGGCGGGGACGCCGCCGGACGGCGCCGCGCAGGTACCGTCGCCGCGGCCGGCGAACTGCAGTTTGAAGCTCTCCCCCCCGGCGGCGAGGTCCACCTGGTCTATGTGCAGCAGCGGCCGCAGCCGGAAAGCCGCGCCCGAGGAGAGGATGACGCCGGGGGTGTCCTGAGCCGCCAGCGCCGCCCCCACGTCGGTGGAGTCGGCGTTGGCGAAGAACTTGTAGGCGCTCTGCACGTAGGTGGTCTCGGGGGGCGCCGGCCAG
>MGTZ01000021.1:37451-45903 GCA_001799715.1 Elusimicrobia bacterium GWB2_63_16
GGAATGCCCGCCCACGGTGACCGAAGAGAGCGAGGTTTCCAGGGCGGCGCCGCCGCCGGCGTCGCTCCAGGTGAAGGCCGGGACCGAGGTCATCACCAGCCGCTTGACGATCAGGTCGGAGTTGTTGTCCGAGACCGCCAGTATCGCGCGGTCCCTGTTCACCGGGTCCTGGTGCAGCTGGTAATGTTTTTGCGGGTTGGCGAAAGCGGGCGCCGGGGAAGAGTCCGCCACGGTCGTAGGTGTCCCGGTGGTGCCGTAATACCAGCCTATGTTGGTGGCGGCGGAGTCGTTGTAGGCCACCACCCAGCGCGTGGCCGCGCCGGAGCTCAGCCACACCGCCGACACCAGCCGCGTACCGGCCAGCGGCGTCTGGGCGCTGGTGTCCGAGTTGGTATTCGTCCAGGCCGTCCCCGACCAGTACCCTATCTGGAGAGCGTTGTCCGCGTTGCCTATGGACGCGAAGATCATCTCGTTGGTGGCGGGGTTGGCCGCCAGGTCCAGGTTGGTCGCGTCATTGGCGAAGGTGGGCGGCGTGGTCACGGCTCCCCAGGTATGCAGCGGGGTGCCGCCCGTCCAGGCGGCCGCCGCGTAACGCACGCCGTTCGTAGTAGCCCCGCCGGCCGAGTTGGCCCAGACCGCCATGATATCCCCGGAGAGAGACTCGAACTCCAGGTCGAAGTCCTCCACGTCGTGGGACGCGGCCACGGTCTCGAGCGCAGTCTCCAGCGCGGTCGCGGGCTCGTTCTCCCAGGCGCCGCCGGTCCAGACCGCCGCCGACAGGTCGGAATTGGCGTCGGCCCAGAGGGCGGCCAGCGTGTCGTAAGTCGCCCGGCGGTCGGAGGCCAGCTTGACCCACTGCACTATGCCCGTGGTGCGGGCCGCGGTCAGCTGCGTCTCGGCGGTCCAGTTGGCCGCGCCGCAGGCCGCGCCGCCGGGCTTGGTGCGGTAGCCCAGTTCGCCGGAGGCGGCGGTATTGCGTGAGTAAAGCACCAGCACGTCGCCGCTGTTGGTCTCGTAGGCGATGTCGAAGCGGCGGGTAGTTTCGTTGCCGCCCACGGCCTGCGTCCATTCCTCGGTCCAGTTGGTGCCGTCGGTGCACAGCACGTGCAGCGTGCCGTCCTTCACGTAGCCGGCCACGGCCTCCTGCTTGGTGGTGAGCGGGTTGGTCCGGATGACGAACAGCGAGCCGCTGCCGCCCATCTCCATGTCTCCTACTCCGCCGAAACTGTTGGAGGCCGAAGAATAGTGGCGGAACTGCGGCATGGCGGTGCCGGCCTTGCCGTAGAGTATTACGCCGTCGCCGGCCGCGTGCACTATGGGCAGGGCCAGCGTCTTTTTGACGCCCAGGTTCACCCAGTCGCTGAAGTTGCCGTTGTGGTAGGCCGTGCGCACGCGGAAGTAGTAGTAGGTATCGGTATTGAGGCCGGAGAAGGTCGCGGCCGGGCCTTCGGCCGGCACGGTGGAGAAGCTCACGCGGTCGGTGACCCCGGCGTTGAAGTCGTAGGCGGTGGAAACCTCCACCTGGTAGCGCGTGGTACCGAGCTGGTTGGAATTGGCGCCCCAGTTCACGGCGAAGCCCTCAAAGCCCACCGCGCTGAAGGTGGAAGCCGCGGAGACCGGCGGGTTGGCCAGCGTGGCGGTGGCGGGATAAGCGGACCAGGAACTGGACTCGCCCGCGCCGTCGGCGCGCACGAAGAGGAAGTAGGTGGAGTTCAACGCCAGCGGCGACAGCAGCGCGGACAACCCGGCCGTAGAACTGGAGGCGTAGACCGGCGAGGGCTCGGAGCCCGGGTTAACCGAGGCCGCCAGCGTATAGCCGGTGGCCTGGGAGACAAGGCTCCAGCCGGCGGTCATGGAATTATTGGAGACCGAAGTTATCGGGAGGACGGCGGGGGCCTGCAGACCCGCTGTCTTCACCGCGCCGAGTTCGGCGTAGGCGGTGCGCAGGCCGTTGCGGTTCGCGGCCCTTACCCGGAAATAATAGGTGGTGGAGAAGACCAGGTCCGTGAAGGAGTAGGACGCGCCGTAAACCGGCGCGGTGGCGGCCGAGGCCTGATAGATAACGCCCGGATTGAAGTCCTGGGCGCTGGAGACCTGCACTTCGTAGAGGGTGCCGACCGGGTTGCCATTATGCTCCCAGGCCGCCGTGAAGCCCGCGTTGGTCACGGCGCTGAAGGTGGACACGGCGGTGAGCGGCATATTGGCGAGCGTGGCCGTGCCGGTTGCCGCGGTATACTCCGTGGCCACGCCGTTGCGGTTGCGGCCGGCCACCGTGAAGTAATAGGTTGTGTTCGCGTACAGGCCGGCGGAGCTCAGATAGAGGTTATAGGTATCCGAGCTCACCGCCACCGCCCCCCCGGGGTTAAGCGGGTCAGGGGCCGTGGAGGAATAGACTCGGTACAGGGTGCCCGGCGCGTTGCCGCCCGCCGACCAGTTGAAGGTGGCCGAGGACGGGCCCATGGAGGTGAAGCCGGCGGCCACCGGCGGGTAGGCCAGCAGCGTGGCCGTGCCGCCGGCGACGGTATAGGCGGTGGTGATCCCGTTATTGCCCACGGCCGCGACGCGGAAGAAATAAGTGGTATCCGGATTCAGGCCCGACGAGGAGAAGAACAGGTCGTAGGTCTCGGAAAGCGTGGCCGCCGCGCCGCCGGGCGCCAGCGGGTCAGGGGCGGTGGAGACCGCCACGCTGTAGCGGGTGCGCGGGAAGGGGTTGCCCTCGGCGGACCAGTTGAAGGTCAGCGCGTGCGGCCCCACCCCGGAGAAACCGGCCGCGGCCGGAGCCCGGGCCGGCGTAGTGGTGGAGCGCGAGATGGTGTAAGCCGTCAGTACCCCGTCCTTGTTCACGCCGGCCACGCGGAAGTAATAGGCGGTATTGGCGTCCAGGCCGGCGGAGCTCAGGTAGGTGTTGTAGGTGTCGGAACTGCTCACCACGGCGCCCGCGGGGGCCAGCGGGTTGTAGGCGGTGGACACCAGCACGCGGTACAGCGTGCCCGGGTCGGCGTTGCCGTTGGCGGACCAGTTGAACCGCGCCGAGTTGTAGTCCACGTCGGCGAAGGACAGATAAACCGGCGCCTTGGCCAGCAGCGTGGCCGCGGCCGGGTACTGGAACCAGGGGCCGGAGACCTCGTCGCCGTTGGCCCGGACGAACAGGTAATGCACCGTGTCCGCCGCCAGCGCCGGGCTGAAGACCGCGGCGGCTACGGCGCCGTTGCCCACGGTGACGCTGGAGGCGTATATGACGGTAGGCGGGTTGTCGGGGGCGAGAGAGGCCGCCAGTGTATAGCCGGTGGCGCCGCCCACCAGCGACCAGGAGGCCGTCATAGAGGACACGAACACACCGGTTATGGCGCCCTCCGCCGGAGTACCCAGCTGGCCTATCGCCAGGGTAACGCCGCTCTGCGCGGCGTAGGCCGTATAAATGCCGTTATTATTGACCGCCGCGGCCTTGAAATAATGCGTCTTGTCGGATTCCAGACCGGCGGTGGAAAGGAACAGGTCGTAGACGCCATGCGAGGTCACGGCCGCGCCGTCGGGGGCCTGCGGGTCCGGCGCGGTGGAGACCAGCACGCGGTACAGCGTGCCGTCGCGGTTGCCGTCGGGGTACCAGTTTAACTGCAGCGCGTGCGTGGCCTCGCCGGTGATGTAGAGGCCCGCCGGCTGGGCGGCCAGCGTGGAAGTGCCGGCGGCCGCGCTGTAGGCGGTGGGCACGCCGTTGTTGTTAAGGCCCGCCACCCGGAAATAATGCGTGGTATTGGCGGGCAGATCCGCCAGGTTCAGCGAGGAGTTATAGGTATCCGAAGAGGTGACCGCCGCCCCGGCGGGAGCGAGCGGGTCCGGGGCCGTGGAGGCGTAGACGCGGTACAGCGTGCCGGCCGGGTTGCCGCCGGAGGTCCAGGAGAATACCATGGACCCGGTGGAAACGTTCGTAAAGACGTCGGCGGCCGGAGAGTAGCCCAGCAGCGTGGAGGTGCCGGCCGCGGCCGTGTAAGCGGTTATCATTCCTCCTTTGCCCACGCCGGCCACGCTGAAATAATAGGTGGCATTGGCCGCGAGGCCCGAGGAACTCAGGTAAGTATTGTAAGTGTCCGACGAGGTCACCGCCGCCCCGGCGGGAGCCAGCGGGTTCGGCGCGGTAGAGGCCAGCACGCGGTAACGCGTGCCGGGGTCCGCGTTGCCGTTGGCCGACCAGTCGAAGGTCAGCGCGCCGGCCTCCACGGCGGAGAAGCCGGCGGCCAGCGGCGGGTAGGCCAGCGGCGTGGCCGTGGCGACGGCGGCAGTGTAGGAGCTGGCCGTCCCGTTATGGCCGATGGCGGCCGCGCGGAAGTAATAAGTGGTGTCGGCGGCCAGGCCGGTGAAGACGGCCGGGCTGTCATAAGTGTCGGCGTAGGCGGTGTAGAGGCCCTGCGGGTCCAGCGGGTCCGCCGCCAGCGAGGCGTAGACGCGGTACAGCGTGCCGGCCGGGTTGCCGCCGGAGGTCCAGCTGAAGCCGGCCGCCGCCGAGGTCACGCCGGAGAAGGCGGAGAAAGCGGGCTGCGCGGCATTGGCGGCCATGGCCGCGGACGCCGCGTAAGCCGTCGGCACACCGCCTTTGTTGAGGCCGGCCACGCGGAAATAATAGGTGGTGTTGGCCGCGAGACCCGAAGAGATCAGCCAGGTGTTATAGGTGTCGGAAGAAGTAACCGCGGCGCCGGCCGGGGCCAGCGGGTCGGCCGCCGTGGAAACCAGCACGCGGTAATGCGTGCCGGCCGGGTTGCCGCCGGAGGTCCAGTTGAACTTCATGGAACTCTCCGCCACCTCGCTGAAACCGGCCGCCTCGGGCACATACGGCAGCAGCGTGGCTATGCCGACGGGGGCGGTATAGGCAGTAAGACCTCCGCCCTTGCCCAGGCCGGCCGCGCGGAAATAATAGGTGGTATCCGCGGACAGACCGGCAGAGGAGAGGGAAAGGTTGTAAGTGTCATGAACGGAGACCACGGCGCCGGCCGGGGCGGCCGGGTCTGGCGCGGTGGAGACCAGCACCCTGAACTGGGTGCCCGGGTAGGCGTTGCCGCCTGCCGACCAGGAGAAGGTGACCGAGGCCGCCTCTACACCGGTAATGCTGGCGGCGGCCGGCGGGTAGGCCAGCGGCGTATAGGTGGCCGGGTAGGCCTCCCAGGAACTGGAGGCGCCGGGACCGTTGGTGCGCACGAAGAGATGATAAAGCGTATCCGGCGCCAGGGCGGGGGTGTCCAGCGTAGCGCCAGTTGTATTGTGCACAGTGCTGGAAACATAAATGTCGGCCGGGGGGTTCAGGGAGCTGACGGACGCGGCCAGGGTATAGCCGGTAGCTCCCTCCACCAGCGACCAGGAGGCCGAAGCAGCCGCGGCGGTAACGCCGCTCAACGCGCCCAGGGCCGGCCTGGCCGGGGCCAGCGGCTCGGCCGTCTGCACCCAGGCGTCGCCGCTGAGGCCGGGGGTGGCGCCGCCCAGCGTAGCGGTGACGTTATAGCCGCTGCCCAGCGTACCGCCGGCGCCGTCGTCTATATGCCAGCGCACGGCCAGCCTGTCGCCGTTAGAGAGCATGGTGGACGCCGGGGTTTTACCCCAGTTCTGCAACTGCAGCACGGAGCTGGAGAGCTCCGAGCGGCCCAGGACCACGGAGGAGATGACGGACTGTATGACGCCGCCGCTATCGGCGCGCAGCAGTTCGGCGGTGATAGTGGCGTTGGCCCTGAAGTTGCTCTCTCTCGCCCAGAGGTTGAAGATGACGTTGCCGGCCACGGTGACTTCGTCCAGCGGCGGCGTATACCAGGTCACAGCGCTGCCGCCGGCCGCCTCGCTGAACTGGGTAGTGACCAGGGGCGGGGTCACGGGGCCGGAGAAGGTGTTCTTGGTATAGGTGACCACCGCGGAGCCGGCGGCCCGGGTCAGGTAGCGGGAATTGACCGCGTCCACCGGGGTGACGGAGTCCTGGAAATAAAGCTTGGTGGCGTTAGCGAACAGCGTAACGGTGGACTGCGCCGCCGTGTAAGCGCTGACCACGCCGTCGTTATTGCGGGCCGCCACGCGGCAGTAGTAGGTGGTCTGCGTGGCCAGGCCGGAGAGGAGCAGGTTCAGTTCCCCGGTCTCGCCGGTGATCACGTCGGCGCCGGAAGGGTTCAACGGGTCGGCCGCGGTGGAGGCCGCCACCAGGTAGGCGGTGTCCGGGTAGGTGTTGTCACCGGCCGTCCAGTTGAGGCGGATGGAGCCGTAGGTGACGTCGCTGAAACCGGAGAAGACCGGCGCCACGGCCAGCGAAGAGGTGGACGCCGGAGCGGAATAGGACCAGGCGGCGCCGTTATGGTTGAGGCCGGCCGCGCGGAAGTAATAGGTGGTGTTGCCCGCGAGGCCGGAACTCGCCAGCGAGAGGTTATAAGTGTCTGAAGAGCTTACCGTCGCCCCGTCGGGAGCCAGCGGGTCCGGAGCGGTAGAGACCAGCACCCGGTAGCGCAGGCCGCCGGGCAGCGTGCCGGCGGTCCAGCTGAAGGTCACGGCGTCGCTGCTCATGCCGGAGAAACCGGAGAAGACAGGTTCTCCCGCGAGCAGCGTGGAGGTGCCTTGCGCCGCGCTGTAGGCCGAAAGCACGCCGTTATGGTTCACCGCCGCGGCCCGGAAATAATAGGTGGTGTTGGCGGCCAGGCCCGCCGAAGAGGCGCTGAGCCCGTAGACGCCGGAATAGGTGACGGAGGCCCCGCCCGGGACCAGCGGGTCGGCGGCGGTGGAGACGGCCACCCGGTAACCGGACCCGGCCGGGTTGCCGTTGCCGGTCCAGCCGAAAGTTATGTTCTCCGGGGTGAGGCCGGAGAAACCGGCAGACAGCGGCGGATTGGCCAGCGTGGCGGTGGCCTGCAGCGCGGAGTACGAGGTGAGCACCCCGTTATTGTTCACGCCGGCGACGCGGAAATAATAGGTGGTGTTGACCGCCAGGCCGGCGGTGGCCAGGAACAGGTCATAGGTATCGTAAACGCCGGCTTCCGGGATGTCGCGCGGGTCGCCGCCGGCCGCCGCCAGTACGCGGTAGCGGGTACCGGCCGGGTTGCCGTTGGGCGACCAGTTGAACTTCATGCTCCCTTCGGCCACCTCGCTGAAACCGGCGAAAACCGGGTCGAAGGCCAGCAGCGTGGAGGTACCGGCCGCGGCAGTGTAGGCGGTCAGCGAGCCGGCAACGCCTACGCCGGCCACCCTGAAGTAGTAAGTGGTGTTAACGCTGAGCCCGGCCGAGGCGAGGAACAGGTCGTAGGTATCGGTAACGGTAGCCGCGGCGCCGGCCGGCGAGAGCGGGTCCGGCGCCGTGGAGACCGCCACCCGGTACAAGGTGCCGGCCGGGTTGCCGTTCGCCGTCCAGTTGAAACGCAGGCTGTCGGCGGCCACGCTGGTGAAACCGGCAAAGACCGGCGCCCCAGTCAGCGTAGTGGCCGTGCTCTGCGCCGCGACATACGCCGAAACCGCCCCCACCGAGTTCACCGCCGCGGCCCTGAAGTAGTAGAAAGTGTCCGGGTTCAGCCCGGCGGTGGTCAGGAACAGGTTATAAGTGTCGGCGACGGTTACGGCCGCGCCCGCGGGCGACAGCGGGTCCGGCGCCGTGGAGACCGCCACCCGGTACAGCGTGCCGGCCGCGTTGCCGTTGGCCGTCCAGTCGAAGCGCGCGGAGGCGGCCCCGACCTCGCTGAAACCGGAGAAGGCCGGCGCGTTGGCCAGGGTCACCGCGTCGGCGGGTTCGGTGTAGTCGGTCTCCAGCCCGCCCTTGCCGAGCGCCGCCACGCGGGCGAAATAGCGGGTATCGGGGTCCAGCCCGGAGGTGTCGTAGTAAAGGCCGGTCACGTCGGCGGATATAACCGGGGCGCCTTCCGGGTTCAGCGGATCCGGCGCCTCGGACACCAGCACCCGGTAGCGGGTGTCGGCGGCGTTGCCGTTGGCCGTCCAGTTGACGCGCAGCCCCGCGGAGCCGATATCCGTGAAAGCGGACAGGGAGGGCATGTTGGCCAGCGTGGCCGAGCCTATGGCCGGGGTATAGGCGGTAGACACGCCGTCCTTGTTGAGGCCCGCCACCCTGTAATAATAGGTGGTATCGGCCGCCAGGCCCGAGGCGTACAGCGACAGGTTATAAGTATCGGAAGACTCGACCACGGCGCCGCCGGGCGCCAGCGGGTCCGGCGCGGTGGAAACCGCCACTCTGTACAGCGTACCGGCAGGATTGCCGCCGCCGCTCCAGCCGAAGATCATGGAATCGGTGGAAAGCCCCGACAGGGCCGGGGCGGAAGGCGCGAACTCCACGCGCGTGGCGACGCCCGGATAGGCGAACCAGCTGCCGGCCACGTTGGCCGCGCCGGCGCGCACGAAGAGGTAGTAGACGGTGTCCGGCGACAGCGCCGGGCCCTCGAACAGCGAGGCGCTAAGCCCCGCTGTCTCGCTGGAGGTATAGACCGAGACCGGC
>MGTZ01000021.1:45921-51712 GCA_001799715.1 Elusimicrobia bacterium GWB2_63_16
GTGACCGAGGTGACGAAAACGTCGGTCACCGAGCCGGCGGCCGGCGAGCCCAAGGCGCCCAGGCTCAGCGTTTTTTCCGTGACGGCGGCGGCGTAGACCGTGGCTGCGCCGTTATGATTAACGGCCGCGGCGCGGAAATAATAATCGGTATACGGCTCCAAGCCGGCGGTACTAAGATAGATAGAGTAGGTCTCATGGGTAGAGACCACAGCGCCGGCGGGCGAGAGCGGGTCAGGCGCGGTGGAGACCGCCACCCGGTACAGCGTACCGTCGGAGTTGCCTGAAGCGTCCCAGTTAAGCTGCAGGACGCTCTCCGTGACGCCGGTGAAATAGAAGCCGGACGGCTGCAGCGCCAGCGTGGCGGTGGACGCGGCGGCGGAATAAGCCGTGTACTGGCCGGCCCTGTTTACCGCGGCGGCCCGGAAATAATACGTGGTATTGGCCGCGAGCCCCGCCGTGGCCAGCGAGAGGGCGTAGGTACTGGAGGAGGCGACCACCGCACCATCGGGCGCGGCCGGGTCAGGCGCGGTGGAAACCAGCACCTGGTACAGGGTGCCGGCAGGGTTGCCGTTCTGGCCCCAGCTGAAAACCATGGAGAGCGCGTCCACCGCGGAGAAACCGGCCGGGACGGGGATACGGGCGAGGGTGGCCGCGCCCTGCGGCGCGAAATAATAGCTTACGGTATCGCCGGCGGCGGCCAGGGCGGCCACGCGGAAATAGTAGGTGGTATTGGCGGCCAGGCCGGCGGTGCTCAACGAGTTGTTATAGGTGTCGGAGGAGGACACCGCGGCGCCAGCCGGGGCCATGGGGTCCGGCGCGGTGGAGACCAGCACCCGGTAACGGGAACCCGGCGCGTTGCCGGCCGCTGTCCAGGAAATGCCGATGGAGCTTTCGGTTATCCCGGAAAAAGCCGTGAAGGACGGGGAATACAGGCGGGCCTGCGCCGTGGTGCCGTTGGAGAGATAGCTCCAGCCGTCCCAGGCCGCCCGCGCCTTTATGGCGAAATAATAGGTGCCGCCGCCAACAAGCCCGGAGAGAAACAACTGCTCCGGATGGCCGAAAGCTGACGGCGAAGGGACCGTGATAAAATCGGTGGCGGAGCGCGCCAGAAGGAACTGCGCCTCGCCGAGGGCCGGCGAACCTTCCGGGTAGGTGGAATAGCGCAGATCGTAGGCGGCCGCCGTGCCGGTAGAGCCGTCGGCTTTGGGGGCGGTCCAGGCCAGCGCCAGGCCGCCGTCGGAGGTCCCGCCGGAGGCGGCCAGGTTCAGGATGGTCTCCGGCCAGGCGGCCAGGTTGCCGAAGCCCGGCTGCAGCGTGTAGTTGCCGGAAGTGTAGGCCGCCGTCCCGGCTTCCCCCAGCACCGACAGGCTATTATGGCTGGCTGAAGCCGCCGAGGAACCGCCGGAGTCCACCGCGGCCGGGCGCAGGTCCTGGGTGGGCCCGGAGAAAGAGCCGGCCGCGGCGTAAGCGGGGAATAAAAGGGCAAGGCAGAGCCAGGCCGGCAATATGCCGGCAGGCAGGCCGCGGCGCGCGGCGCTAAGCCCTGACCTTATATTCATAGAGACTTTAAAGCTCCGTTCCGCTCCTTATATGCCGCCCGCCTTCTGCGCTATAACATAGCTGCCCTTCAGTACGGTAAGGCTGCCGCTGGTATTGGGCGCCCATTGCAGCGTCACATTGCCGGCTGTGCTGGCCGTTATCCAGCCCTGCAGGTAGACGTTGTAGGGGATGGCGCTGCCGCTTATCACGGTATTGGTCATAGCCGTGGGGGCGGCGTCGCAGTCAGTGGTATCATCCTGCAGGAAAGCCGTGCCGGCCGGCTCCGAGCCGGACTGCAATACCTGGCAGGTCCAGCCGGCCGCGCCCAGTATGGCCGCCTTCCAGTCGGGGGTAGCGCTGTTGTTATTATTGACCAGCAGCCGGAACTCGAAGATCCAGGTCTCGCCGGCGGCCACGGCGAAGAGCAGGTCGTCGTCGTTCTGCAGGGTGGTGCCGCTGGGCACGTTCTCGTCGGCCTCCTTTATGACGAACTTCATGGTGGCGGCCGGCGCCCAGGAGGCGTCGCCGCGCAGGAACTGCGTGGTGGAACCGGAGGCTTTGGGGGTAAAACCGTGGCGCAGGGTGGAGACGTTGCCGGTGACCGTATCGGAGAGGGACAGCACGTTCTCATTGGCGGAGGCCACGGCCAGCGAGGACACTATGACATTGGCTCCCAGCGTACCGGTGGTGGCCAGCTTGCTTATGGCTATGGCCGCGGCGGGGCTTATGTCGGCGTTGCCTATTATGCCATCGACTATCTGGTTCTCATTGTTTATGGCCCCCACCGCCACCGAGGAGATCCTGAGCAGGGCAGAGCCGTCGTTGTCGGTAATGGTGTCGGCCACCGAGGCCTTGAAACTGTAAGGCCCGGCGGTAAGCCGCTCGCGCGGGTTCAGGGTCTCGCCGGCCACGGCTATCTCCAGATAGCGCGCGTCCGCGGCGAAGACGGCGCCGTCTATAGCCGCCACCGCCCCGAGCTGCACGGCGAACACGCCGTTAGTCACGGTGACGGTCTGGTTCTCCGTCCACAGGCAGGGATTGCCCACGGCGCAGGGCGCCGAACAGGTGGCGGCCAGCGAGTTGCAGATCTTGAAACTCATCAGGTAATCGCCGTTCCTGGGCAATTTACTGGAGTCCAGCAGCCGGCCTTGGAAATTCAGCAGGCCCGGCACGGCCGCGGAAGCGGAAAGGGCTCCCGCCAGCGCCAGCCCCAGGGTTAAAGTGATGATCTTGCTCATAAGCTTTCTCCTAATCCTCAGCCGCCCCGCCGTATTCCCGGCCGCGGGCGTCCTTCTTCTCTTCTTCAGCGCTCATATCCACCACGTCCTGCACCGTCAGGCCCACCAGCCAGTGGTTGACCTCTTCCCGCAGCTTCTTGTAAAGCTTGCCCGGGATCTGTTCCCGCTCGGCCGCCGGCGCGCCGTTGAAGGTGAAGGCCTCCATAAGTTCCCAGACGCTTATCTTATCCAGCTCACGGCGCAGGCGGCAGCCTTTGCCTTTCTGGGACTCCACGAAGCCGGCGTGCACCAGCGCCTGGAGCACCTTGTTGCAGTACGGCGCGGGCAGGCCCTGGAAACGCGAAATCTCCGCCACCTGGTTCCAGGAGCCTCCGTTGTGCTGGCCGAGGTAATGCAGGCAGGCCAGCCCGTAAGCGAGAGTGCGGTTCATTCTCATACAGAAACCATACCGATAGAAACCGACCGAAATCTTACCAGCCGCTCTAATTTTAACAGCGACCAAAGGCCATTGGATACTTCCTGTCCAATGGCTGGGGGCAAAAAAGCGGCACCGCAAAGCATGCCGCAATATCTACTAATAGTATACCAGTCCTATTATGACAGTCAATAGGGAAATTGTCAGGCGCTGCCGCTCTTTTTTCGCAGGGCCGCAGCCAGCTCACAGGCGGGCTTATTCGGGGCGAAAACATCCCCTTCCTCAATCAAACTGATGCCGGGGCAGCGGCTGCAGAATTCAAGGTCGGGGCAGACGGAGCAGACCGCCAGGTCTTTAATGCCGGCCTTGCGCCATTTCTTCAGCCAGGCATTGTTCCTCCAGATGGAGGAGAAGTTCCGGCGGGACAGGCTGCCGAGTTTTATCGGCAGTTGCAGGCAGGGATAAAGGTTGCCGGCCGGGTCCACGGCGCAGACATTGCGTCCGGCCCCGCAGAGAAGATCCGGAGCCGAAGCGGCCGTAGCTGCGGCCGCTTTTTCCAAACCGGGAGAAGCCTGCGGAAGCCCCTTCAGCGCCCCTGCCAGGCGCGCGCCGGAAAGCCGGTAAGAAAGAGCCGCCCTGCCCCCGTCGTTGGCCGGGGTCACTACCGGATCGAAGGAAAGGCCGAAACCTTCCGCGCCGGAAAGCCTCTCAAGCCAGCCGGCCTGCCCCGCGTTCAGCGTCATCAGCGGCACTTTCATCTTAACTTTCACTCCGGCCTTACGCAGCAGCCGCGCGGCGGCCAGGCTGCGCCGGAAAGAGCCTTTAAGCCCGGTTATCCTGTCATGGACGGCCGGACGGCCGTAAAAACTGATCTCGAAACCCGAGACCCCGGCGCCCCTAAGTTCCTCGGCCAGGCCGGCCGTCAGGCCCAGCCCCGTGGAGAACACCCTCACGTCGAAATTCAAGGCTTTAGCGAGGCGGCACAACTCCGCCAGGTCCGGCCGCAGCAGCGGCTCGCCGCCGGTAAAAACGAGGTATAGCCCCCCGGCGCGCGCCAACTGGCGCAGCACCCCGGCCCATTGCGCGGTATTGAGCTCGCGACCCGGCCTGGCGCGGCCGCGGGTTTCCGGCAGGTAGCAATGGCGGCAGGACAGGAGGCAGCGGCGGGTCAGTTCGATAGTGGCGGAAACCGGGATGTTCCTATCCAGCGTGAGTTCGTTAAGGCGCGCGGAAGGCTGGCAGGCGGGCATCAGTTAAAGGGGTTCACGGCGTACAGGGCGCGGCGCAGGCTGGAATAGCACCGGCCCGGCAGGCCGCCGGCCAGCGGGCCGCCGTCGAGCACGGTGCCCCGCACTTCGGCCCAGGCGACATAGTGCGGCTCCAGCCTGCCGGCATCGTCCACGAACACGGCGCCACCCCGGGAAACCTCCGCCACCCGGTGCAGCAAATTGCGTCCGCCATAAGTGTAGACGGCGCAATCCCCCGGGCGGGGACGGCCCGGGCCTACCGCCACGGCCTGGCCCGGGCGGAACAGGGGCAGCATACTGGAGCCTTCCAGCCTGAAAACCTTCATGTCAGGAAAATTTCTTCAGGGTCTTGCAGGCCAGCTGGCTGATGGGGCCAGTGATGCACTTGCCGCAGGCCAGCGCCGCGGTCTCGAAGATCTTCTCGGTCTTCATGGCGGGTTTCTCGTAAGTTTTTTTCTTCTTCATATTCATTTCTCCGCGTCGACAATAAGCCCAGAGTTAAAGAGTTGCCCGATAAATTCAGCCGTATCGGCCGCGGCGTCGGGGGCGGCGACCTCGTATTCTTCCGCCAGGGCCGCCGCGATAGCGGCCTCGTGCCTGCCGGCCGCCAGACCCTCCCAGACCAGGGCGGCCGCGCCGTTAAGCTCGTGCATACGGGAACCGGCGGCGTCCACGATAAAGATCTCGCCGGCTATGCGCCGCCAGGCCAGGTCTTTGCGGGTTTTTAATTTCATATCAGGTCCAGAAAAGAAGCGTCTCGCTTTGAAAATTCGAGCCGGCCGAATTTGGCGGAGGCCAGCAGGCGCGCCGCGTTGCCGAGCAGCAGGCCGGCGGTGCCGGGGCCCTTTTCGAAGTTCAGCTGGCAGCGCAGCAGCAGTTTCAGGGCCTCGCTCCCGCCGCAGGCCGCCGCGCTGTTGACCCGGGCCTTGCCCAGCAGGTGGATGCCGCCCAGCGGCCAGGAGCCCGGCCGGCCCTCGCAGCGCATCTCGCCCCAGAAAGGAGAGCCGTATACCCGGTAGCGGCCGCCTTCGCGGCGCAACAGATTGATCTCGTCGCTGACAACTTCCAACCCCGCGCCTGCCGCCAGTTTTGAAAGGGTGGATTTGCCGGCGCCGGACTTGCCCAGGAACAGGTAAGCCTTGCCGCGTTTCACAATCCCGGCGCTGTGCAGCATAAAGCCGCCCCGGCGCGGCAACAGAGAACTGAGCAGGGAGCGCAGGAAGGCGTCCAGGCATTGCTCGTACGGGGCGGCCGAGAGTTCGCCGGTCCCGGAGCGCAGGTTCAGGACGGCTGAAAAGTCTCCCCGCTTCAGTTCCAGCCTGTTGCCTTTTAAAAGAACCGCGGGCCTGAAA
>MGTZ01000021.1:51845-105698 GCA_001799715.1 Elusimicrobia bacterium GWB2_63_16
CTTTCACCTCGTACCAGGAATGCAGCTTTATGTTGACGCCCTGGATCAGTATATCCTTTGCCACATTGTTATCGTAGTAAATATCCATCGTGGACGTGCCCATCGTGGCGTCCTGATTGCTGAGCAACACCCCGTGCAGTGTGCAGTTGCCGCCGCCCTGCAGGCCCTGGCTGCCGCCGGTATACATGAAGCCGTGCAGCATCACCGTGTCAAGCTCATAAGTTATTCCTGTGGCCTGGTAATTAGCGCTCACAGCATCGTTGTAGGTAGCATGCGTGCAGCCCGGGTCATACTCGCTTTTATAATAGCTCCATTCAGCGCCGTATTCCTTCCAGGCCTCCGGCGGCAGGTCGGCGTCATAATTGCCATCCGCGCCGCCGCTGCCGGAAATTATAACGTTACCAAGAATAATGACCGTACCGCGTATAAAATTGCCGGTGCCGCCGCTTTTAAAGGTAGCGTCGCCTGTAATATAGTAGGTCCTGTTGCTGGTATCGTGACAGCCTTTGAACTCGGCGTTGCCGATGTGGTAATAGGTGGAGGAGTTGCCGTTGCCGCAGCCGTTAGGGGCGCCGCCGAAGGCCAGGTCGCTGGCCTGGGCCGAACTCAGGTAGGTGGAGAATTTTATCTTGGGGAAAGCCGGGATATCGTAATAGGACCACCAGTAGACGTTGTCGGTAGAGGCCGAGGTGGAGCCGCCGTCCTGCGGCGTCACGTGGCCGGCGCTGTAGTAGCGCGGGTAGGTACGTCCGGTGGCGTCTATGGAGTTACCGGAAATTACCGGCCCCCAATGTATATGGTCGTTGCCGCCGGTATTGGAGACCATGTTGGCCGCGCGGGTGGCGAAGTCGGCCGCGTTGTCGTTGCGCAGTATGGCCTTTATGCGCCGCAGCTGCCCCCCGGTCCTGTCTTTTCCCACGGATTCCACCACGCGCATGTCGGCGTCTGTCGGGTGGGAGGTGATCTGTATGGCATAGGTGCCGCCGCTTTCGGCGGTGTAGACCTGGTCGAAATTGTAGCCGGCGATGGTTCCCGTGCCGGTCATGATCCACATATCGTCGCTCTCGAGCAGTTTCCAGCGCGCCCTGTCCACGCCGGCCTCGGCCAGGTGAAAGGCGGTGGTGGACTTCTTTTCCTTCACCGACCATTTTCCCTCGTTCTGCACGAACAGGTCCATCACCGGGAACATCAGCAGCAGGAACAACAGAATGCTGATGACCATCGAGATGGCCATCTGCCCGGAGCGCCGCGGCGGGAAGTGTTTTTTCATATCAGTTCATTATCCTGACTTTTTCCACGGCCATCTGCAGGGCCTTCGTGCCGCCCTCGTAGGTGGCTTTCTCGAAGGTAATGGAGATGGAGATGATCCCGTCGTCGTCCGTGCGGGGGTAGGTGAAGGCGATGTAGCGCAGGTTATTGGCTATCAGCTTGCCCGCCAGCATAACGCCATTCAGGTCTCCGGCCGCCTGGTAAAGCTGGGTCCCCTGCTGATAGTAGTACACCCACTTCTGCCCGCCGTAAGAATCGTATTTCTTGAATTTAATGAGGGAATGCGGCGGCTGGCCCGGCATTTCATATACCTCTATGGTGTCCCCCATGGCCTGCCGCAGGTCGCGGTTGATATTGGCCAGCGCGCCGCGGGCGTTCTTCTGTATCTCCACCCTGGCCGTCAGCAGCTGCACGAACTGGTAGGTCTTGATGAAGGTGCGCGGCGCGGCCAGGATCAGCACGCCCATGATGGCGACGACCAGCATCATCTCCATCAGCGTGTAACCGCGTTTTATCTTCAGGCCTTTCATAATGTCACCAGCTGAAATCCCTGACCACCGTCTGCCCCGGTGTCACCGCAACGCCGAGGGCCTGCTTGGGCACGGTGCTGGGCGTCGACCCGTTCCAGGTGGTGTACCAGGCGTACACGTTGTAGGTGTAGCCGCCTTTGACCGGGATATTATAATTGCCCAGCGCGTTGCTGGAAGCGGCGTAATAGACGCCGGTGCCGGCGCGCAGGACCGGCGTTATGTCCGGGGGATAGGAGCCGGCGCCCAGCGTGGAGGTAGTCACGTAGATCAGCACGCCGGTGGTTATGGGCCGCCCGGCCCCGTTGACGACGCTGCCGGTGACGTAACCGAAAGCGCCGGTCACGCTGAAAGTGGAAGAGAAAGCGGTGGCCCCGGCGGCCACGGTCACCGTGGTGCTGGAAGGCGACGCGGCCTCGCCCGTCTCCAGCTGCGGCACCACCACGTAGGTGCCGGTGGAAATGCCGGAGCCAGAGATGGTGAAGTAGCCATCGTCGTCGCTGATGCCGTTGCCCTGCTCCACGTCGTCCTTGAGGCCCACCACCGGGATGCCGGGCAGCGGGTCCACGCCGTTGGTGGTGACCCGGCCGCTGATCCGGCCGCCGTAATAAAGGACGAAATCCACGCCCGGCGCCACCTCGCCCAGGGCCACGCTGACGCCCGTGGAGGAGAGCTCCACGTAGCTGGGGCTCTGGCTCAGGTAGTTGGCCACCACCGTTATCACGCCCGTAGCCACGGGCAGGGTGTACCTGCCGGAGGAATTGGTATTGACCTGCTCGCTGCCGGCCGAGAACATCTTGATGCCGGGCAGGGGGGTGCCGGCCGTATTAAGCACGAGGCCGGTGACATAACCGTAGGTCGTCTCCGTGGACAGGCGGATATTCCCGGCGTTGACCACGAAGCCGTTGGACGACCCGCCGTCGGCGGTCACGCTGGAGAAGGACAGGCCGGTGGAGGCGTAGACCGTCCACGCGCCCGTGGAAACGTTGGTCAGGTTGAACCCGCCGCCCGAATCGGCGGCTACCGGGGTGGAAAGGCCGTCGTCGGCGAACACCAGCGCTCCCGCCGCGGGGGTCCCGGAATTGCAGGGCTCGGACACCGCGCTGTTGCGCGGCTGCCGCGGGATCGACGGTTCGTCCACGAAATCGCTGTCGTTAATTTGGGCATCGAAGCAGCGGCCCTCTCCCGAGAATATGCCGGTCGGCCCGGTCAGCCTGGTGTAGGACTCCCCGTCCTGCAAGCCGATCGTCTGCATAATTGGGGTTCCCTCGTAGCCCTCGGGGTTCTTTTTGCCCACGTTGATATTGTTGGTCGCGCTCCAGCCCACCTTGTCATACTCTGGCAATTCCGTAGTGCCGCGCAGCACCACGTAACCGGCCGGGCTGGGGCTGCCGGTGAGAATGACGTCGTCCTGGTTGCCCCAGTTGGAATCGCTGTCATAGACCGCGTCGGCCTGCAGCGTCAGGCCGGCCGCCGTCACGGTGCCGGTATTGGCGAAGAGGAAATAAGAACCGGGGGCCAGGCTGACGGCGCGGTAGTCTATGTCCGGGAGGACCAGGTCCACCCCCGACTCTTTATAAGCGAAACGCACCAGCTCGTTGGCGCCGGTGCCCAGGCCGGTGGCCATAGTCCAGGTCCAGGTGGTGGGGTTGTATACCTCCACCCACTCGGCGTTGCCGGTGGCGGTGGTCGTGCTGCCCACTATCTGGCTGATCACCAGGTGGTCGGTAACATAGAGCTTCCCGGTCACGGTGCCGCTGGACATTTGCGTCAGCAGGAAATTCTTCTCTGGGGAGGTTTCGCCCGCCGCCAGGCTGAACTGAGGCAGCGTGCCGGGGAACCAGCCGTCCTTGACGGCCAGCAGCGTGTAGCTGCCGGCCTCTATGGAGAACGAATATTCGCCGCTGGCGTCCGTTTCGCCGTACATCGAAGGCCGCTCCTGGGCACGCACCACGACCCCCTCCAGGTCGCCGCCGGAATCCTGCACCTTGCCCCTTATAGTCGAGGTCTTGTTGATGCGCGCCGGGTTCTCGCGCAGGTTGGTCACTTCCAGCTTGCGCCATTCCCCGCGCTCATACCAGGCCACTATAACCTTGATTTCCTTGAGGCCGGTGTCGGGGTCGTTCCAGTTCAGGTAGGCCAGGTCGCCGCCGGAGTTCTCATTGACCTTGCGGATGAGCACCCTGCGGGTAAAGTTGATGCCGCCTACGTTCACAACCTCCTCCCCGTTCGGGGCGTGGTCGTAGAGCATCGGGGGGTTGAAATTAGTGTCGGCGGGCACGGCCTGCGTGGTCACCAGCACCCTGTAATAGGAACGGTTCTTCAGGTATTCCACCCGCTCCTGGGCGATGTTGTTGGCCAGCGACCGGGTTTTGGCCGACTGTATGCCAACGTTGAAATACTTGAACGCGCCCACCATGCCCAGCACGCCCACGGACATGATGACCATGGCCACCATCAGCTCCACCAGCGTAATGCCGGGGCGCGACGGGGCCGGGAGGGCCGCGGTTCTGGTTGCAGGGTGTTTTTCCATCTTATATTTTACGCGGTCAGGGCCGCGTAAAAGGTCAGAAAATGCTCAAATCCAGGTCAAATTTTACGGATAGGAGCCGGCTTCCTCGGCATAATCCTCGATCGGCTCTTCGGCCTCGGGCTCGGCGGGCGGCTCGGGGGCCGGCGCGGGAGCTGGGGCCGGAGCGGCCTTCTTCTTCAGCACGCGCTTCTTCTTCATGCCGGGGCGGGGCGCTTCCTTGTCCACCATGACCTGGCCGGCCTCCTCCTCCCCCGCCGGGGCCACGGCGGCGGCGCCCTTCTTGCGCCTCACCAGCACCTTCTTCCTGGCGGGCTTCGGGGCCGCGGCGGCCTCTTCGGCCTCGGCGGCGGGCTTGTTGGCGGCCTCCAGCACGGCGTCGTAGGCCTCGCGCTGCTCGTCGTCGAGGAATTCGCGCACCAGGTCGGGCATGTCCTTGTTGATCTTGACCATGGCGTAGCGGTTCTCGTTCATCTTGAAGCGCCACTTCTTTTCTTCGGCGGCGTTCCTGTCGTATTCTTTCATCAGTTTCTCGAACTCGGCGGTTTTCTTCCTCACCGCGGCGCCTATGCGGTCCTCCTGCTTGGAGCTGAGCCGCAGCGCGGAGGAGAGCTCGGACATTATTTTCCGGGCGTCCGGCCGCTGCACGGCCTCGCCCCTGGGCTCGCCGAGGCCGGGCATGGCCTCCAGGTCGGTCTTGCTCAGCCCCTGGCAATAAGCGGCGGCGGGCAGCAGCAGCAGCGCGGAAATGATCATTTTCATCATATGGACGTTCTCCTCCGAAGCGAGTCTCTAGTCAACCAAATCGGCTATGGCCACCCGGCTGGTATGCTCGGTGCGGCCCCAGAAGTCGGTGCCGCGCAGCAGCCCCGCCACGAACACCGGCAGGCGCAGCAGCCCCAGCGCCGGCTGCAGGAAATAAGCCGCGGCCAGGTCGGGCCGCGCGCGCTCCAGCAGCAGCGCCGTGGCCGGGTAGAGCAGCAGCGGCACCAGCGAAAGGAATTTCATCGCGTGCTCCACGCCGGGCAGCGCGGCGTAGGCCCAGAGCACGATATTGAACGAGTCCCGGCTCAGCCAGAGCAGGCCGGCGGCGCAGCCGGCGATGGCGAACCGGTAGGTCTGCGCGGAATACAGGGCGCCCTCGAACGCGCGGGGGTCGCGCAGGCGCAGCGCCCGGGCGGCCACGGCGGGCAGGTGGCGGCGGGCCGTGTCCAGCGAGCCGCGGGTCCAGCGTATAGTGCGGCACAGGTACTGGGAGAGGGTTTCCGGCTCCTCGTCGTAGACCACCGCGCGGCTCTCCCACTCTATGCGCACGCCGTGGCGGATGAGCCGCATCTGCATTTCCAGGTCCTCAGTCAGGCAGGTCTCGTCCCAGGGGAACCTGCGCGCGATCTCGGCGGTGAAGCACATCCCTTTGCCGTGCAGCGTGGCCGAGAGCCCCAGCGCCTGCTTGGGCAGCTGGAAGAACCTGTTGGAAACGATATGCCCGCCGGCGAGGATCTTCGCGAGCAGGTTGCCGGTGTTCTTGGCCAGCTGCATGCCCTGCGCGGCGGCGGCGCCGGCCTCCAGCCTGTCGTTCATCGCCTCGAGGAAGAGCGGGTGCGCCAGGGAGTCGGCGTCGAAATAGCAGAAAGCGTCGTAGCTGCCGGCCGCGAAGACGCGCCCGGTGGCCCACTTCAGCGCGCGGCCTTTGCCCGGTTTGAGACCGGGGCCGGAATGGTCGAGCACTACGGCGCCGGCGGCGGAGGCCGCGGCGGCAGTGCCGTCCTTGCAGTGGTCGGCCACCACGTAGATGTCGAACAGTTCACGCGGGTACTTCAGCCCCGCGAGGCTCTGCACGGCCAGGCCCACCACCCCCTCCTCGTCATGGGCGGGCAGCAGCAGGGCGAAGCGCCGTTTGGAGACGGCGCGCGCGGGCGCGCGCAGGCGCCCGAAGCCCCGGAAGCTCAGGAAAAGATAAAAAAGGCCGGTAAGCAGCAGGAATAGCTGCGCCAGGTTGGAAAGCAATGTTAATATAAAGTTTCCCATACAGAACAGACCCGCCGGCCGCCCCCCCGGCCCCGGTTATGGATATCGTTATAATACAAATGATGGCGTATTAAGGCAAGAGGCCGCCGCTGCGCTGTTGACTCTGCGCCTTTTCGGTGTTATATTATGGGTATGGCTGACGAAGAGAAAAGAGCGGGCTGGAAGATCTGGGTATACCTTACTCCCGTTTACATAATAATCGCTATACCGCTGCTGATGTGGATCAACAAGATCAACTCCGGCGAAGTCGGCCTTTCCAAAGAGGAATACAACGTCTTCAACGCCTCCGAAGGCGAGGTCAAGAAGCGCCAGCAGCAGCAGAACTACGACCCCGGCCTGACGGACATCGGTTATGCGGTGCGCTACCGCAGCGGCGGCGAGGCCGAAGGCGGCTCCGGAGGCGGCAGCGCTTCGAGGGACGAGCAGCAGAAGGCCCGCGAGGCGGCCGCGGCGCGCCAGCAGGCCGCCGACGGCAAGCAGGGCTACAACGCCAAGCCGGCCGCGCAGACAGCGCTGGAATCCGCGGACACCAGGGCCAAGGAGCAGATGGGCCTGGGCAACCAGAAGGGCTACCTTACCTACGCCGTGGGAAAAACGATGAACAACCCGAAGGCCGTGGCGGCGCTGATGAACAATTCATGGGTGGTCAAAGGCTTCATGGGGCGGTCCACGGTAAAAGGCGCGCTCGGCAGCCCCGAGGGCCTCAACAACTACCTTAAGAACACCAATGCTGTGAATAATTTCCTCGGCAACAGCGTGGTGCAGGCCGCGATGAACAACCCGGCCCTGGTGAGCGCTTTCGCCGGCAGCGCCATGGCCAGCGCAATACTCTCCTCCCCGGGAGTGCAGGGCATGATGCAGAACCCCCAGGCGCTGATGGAGCTGGCCAACACCAATCCGCAGGTCATGCAGCTGCTCTCCAACCCCAACGTTATGACCGCCCTCATGAACAACCCGCAGACGGCCGGCCTGGCCGCTGGCCTGGGCGGCGGAACGGGCGGCGGCTTCAACCCCAAGTAACTCCCAACCCGCGCCGGTCCTTAAAGCATGACGGCCCTTTATCGAGGCGAAGCCTCGGTGGCCTGTTGACACAAATCAACCAAAAGTCCTATATTGGGCATAGGCCTCTTGGCCCTTTGCACACTTTGGAGGACAAATGAACAAACTGTTAACCCTAGCCGCAGCCATCATCCTCGCCGCGGCGGTAAGCGCCCAGGCGTCGCAGAAGATCATAACCTTCGACAGCGCCTATAAGAGCGCCATCGAGAAGGGCATCGCCAACATCGGCGGCAAGGTCACCAGGAAGTTCGCCCTGGTGGACGCCGTGGTGGCCGTGTTCCCCGACGATACCAAGGACGCCAGCATCTATTCCCTGCCCGGCGTCACCAACGTGGACGAGGACCGCTACATACGCTGGATCTCGGCCCCCGCCTCCATGAATTCCGTGCCGCTCCCCACCCTGGCGGGCGCCCTGGACATGATACGCACCGGCGAAGGCTGGGCGGCCCCCGCTTTCGGCGAGATACGCGCCGAAGTGGACCCTTCCGAGAAGGAGATCCCCTGGGGCGTGCGGCGCGTCAACGCGGCCGGCGCCTGGGACCTCACCGCCGGCAGGGGCGTGAAGGTGGCCGTTGTGGACACCGGCGTGGACTACAACCACCCCGACCTGGCCCCCAACTATAAAGGCGGCTACAACGCCGTCACCCCCGGCGCCTCCCCCCTCGACGACCAGGGGCACGGCACGCACGTGTCGGGCACCATAGCGGCGGTAAAGGACAATAACGGCGTGGTGGGCGTGGCCCCGGCCGTGGACCTCTACGGCGTGAAAGTGCTGGACAAGAACGGTTCCGGCCAGTACTCCTGGATAGTCGCAGGCATCGAGTGGGCCATCCAGAACGGCATGCACGTCATCAATATGAGCCTCGGCGGCGGTTCCGGCACCGAAGCGATGAAGCAGGTAATGACGAAGGCGCATGAGGCCGGCGTGACGGTGGTCTGCGCTGCCGGCAACGACTCCGGCCCGGTGAACTATCCCGCCAAGTACCCGGAGGCCATAGCGGTCTCCGCTTCCGATTCCTCCGACAGGATAGCCTCTTTCTCCTCGCGCGGCGCCGAGATAGCCATCATCGCCCCCGGCGTAAGCGTCTACTCGACCAAGAAAGGCGGCGGCTACACCAGCATGTCCGGCACCTCTATGGCCTGCCCGCACGCGGCCGGCCTGGCCGCCCTCGCGGTGGGCGCCGGCGCCGAGGGTCCCGACGCGGTGCGCGCGGCCCTCAAGGCCGCCGCGGTCCCGCTGCCGAACCTCAAGCCCACCGACCAGGGCGCGGGCCTCGTGAACGCCGGCAAGATCAAGGAGAACGCCCTCTGGTACTACGAGATAAAGTAAGCTCCGGGGCGCAAACAAAAACCCCGCGGCCAGGCCGCGGGGTTTTTTATTTATCGAGCTTCGGTACTTTTTACCAGCCGTAGCCCTCGCCGGTCAGCTGTTCCAGGCGCTGCTCCACTATCTTGGCCTTGCTGGCCTTGCGTTTCTCCAGGTTCTTCTTGAGCCTGCCTATCTCTTCTTCCATGTGCCTGGCGCGCATTTCCTGCCCCTTGCTCTTGAGGTCGAACAGCTCGCCCAGCACCACCTTCAGGCGCTCGCGTATGCTCTTCTTGTCAGAGTCGGAAGCCTTGTTGTACCTGAGGGAGAGCTCCTTGCTCTCGAACTCCAGCGCCAGCGCGCGCACGGCATCCTTCTCGATGGTCTCGTCCTGCTGCATCCTGGCCATGGCGAACAGCTTGCCGGACATCTGCAGGACCATCTTGTACTTGGCGGGAGCGGTCTCTTTGAGATCCTCCACCTTCTTGGCGAAGGCGGGATCGTGCTTCTTGATCACGCCCAGCACCTTCTCCTCGGGGAAGGAGCCGCCTTCCTTGCCCTGGCGCATCATCATCCGCTTCTTTACGAGCATCCGCTCCTGGTCCATGTCCTGGCCCTGACCGCGCTGCTGCATGCCGGGACCCATCTGGCCGCGGCCGCCCATGCCGGGGCGCATGCCGGACTCGCCCGGGCCGTCTTCCATCATCTCCACTTCTTCCTCGTCCTCGGGCCCGGGGCCTTCCTGCGCGGCCGCGAAAGCCGGCGCGCAGAGCAGCGCCAGCGCCATGGTCCATAACGTAAGTTTCTTGTTCATACCGCCTCCTTGTTAAAACCCCTCGCTAAACGTTTTTACTGAAATCCAGGCTCTCATCCTCCAGGTCGCTCAAGCCGTACTCCCAGTCGCCCTGCGCCGACAGCGCGTCGGCCTGCGCCTGGTACACGGAATATTCCACCGAGTCCAGGCCGGAGTCCAGGCCGCTGTTCCAGGCCAGGTCGGCGGCGGCCGTGCGGCCGGAGAAAGCGAAAACGAAAGCCATGGCCGAGGCCAGCGCGCCGGAGAGCAGCGCCTCCCCCCAGCTGAACCTGAAGCCGCGGCGGCCCTCGGCGGCGGCGCGGGCGGCCCGCAGCACCGCCAGGACGGTATTGCGGGAAGGCTCGGCCTTGAAAGCGGAAAGGGCGCCGCCGGCGGCCCGCAACGCGGCCAGTTCCGCCCGGCAGGAGGCGCAACCCGGCAAATGCGCTTCCACCTCGGCCGCCAGCCCCTGGCCGGCCTCGCCGTAGGTGTAAAGTATAAGTTTCTCGCCGTATTCGCAGTTCATAACCGTCTCCCGTATATACAACGCGCCGGCCCCCGTTTTTATTGCGCGTCCCCGCCCAGTTTTTCCCTGAGTCTGGCCGCGGCCCGGCTCATGCGCGCCAGCACCGTGCCTATGGGCACTTTCAGCGTTTCCGCTATTTCCTTAAAAGAAAGCTCCGAGTAATGCCGCAGGTAGAAGACCTCCCGCTGGTCCGGGGACAGGGAGGCCAGCGCGGCGTCTATGCGGGCCGCCTCGGTCTTGCCGTAGAAGGCCTCTGCCGGCCCCGGCTCGGCCGAGGCCGTGAAGTCGGCGGGGCCGGGCTTGTCCCCGTCCCCGTACAGCGACACCTCGCCGCGCGCGGAGCCCCGTCTGAAATGGTCCATCGCGGCGTTTCGGGCCACCGTGAACAGCCAGGCCTTGAACTTCTCGCGCTCGTTGTAGGCGCCCGGGTTGCGCACCAGCTTCAGGAATACCTCCTGGAACAGGTCCTCGGCCGCGTCGCGGCGGCCGGTCAGGCGCAACAGGTAGCCGAACAGGGCAGCCTGGTGGCGCTGCATCAGCAGCCCCAGGGCCTCGGCGTCCCCGGCCTTGAAGGCGGAGACCAGTTCGGGATCGGTGTTTTCTTCGGACATTATAGGCCGCGGTTAAACAACACGGCGGCCGCTCCTTTTATCGTGGCCCCGCCAGCGTTGCCTTACAGTATACTCCCTTATTCTATACTCTCCCCATAATTTCATACGATATATATCGTCGTGCGGAAAATCAATCTTATTCTTTTATTTCTCCTGTTACAATCCCGGGCCGTTTTCGCCGCCCCGGACCCCTACGCCCTTTACCTCAAAGGAGACCTGCGCCTGGCCGCCTCGGCCTATATGGCGCTGGCCGCGGAAAATCCCGCCGACGCCAGGCCGCTGCAGAACGCCGCCATGTCGCTGCGCCAGGCCGGCCGCTACCCCGAAGCCGCCGCCGCGCTGGTGCGCGCCCTGGAGCGCGAGCCGCACGCCCCCGACATCTACTCGGAGCTGGGCTGGCTGCGCTTCCACCAGGCCGACTACGACGGCGCGCGCTCGGCCTTCGAGACGGCCATCCGCATACAGTCGCTGCACGCCCGCGCCGAGCTGGGCCTCGCCAGCGTCTACGCCAACCTCGAGGACAAAACCCGCACGCTGGAGCATCTGGAAAAATACCGCCAGCTCAGGCCCGACTTTTCCGGCGTGGATTATATCCTGGCCTGGAACTACACCAATTTCAACATGCACCGGGAAGCCGAGGAAGCCCTGATAGAGGCCCTGCGCAAGGACCCGTCCTTCACCGAGGCCCGCCTGCCGCTGGCCGGCATCTACGCCCGGCAGGGCAAGTTCGACGAGGCCTGGAACCAGTACCACCGCGTGCTCTCCTACGCGCCCGGCCACCCGGTGGCCTCCAAGATGATGAAGGTGCTGGAGGGCAAGCTCAGCAAGCAGCCCGAGGAGATACGCCCGCCCTTCCGCATCACCAAGCCGCTGGTGATGGAGCCCGTGGACGCCCTGGCGAGCCTTTCCGACTCGGTGCGCATACGCGTGGGCATAGGCACCACCGCCACCGGCAAGCAGGGCGCGAATAACCTGCTAAAAATAAAATCCTTCGAAGGCCTCACCGTGACCGGCAAGGCCAGCAGAAAACTTTTCGCGACGATACCGCCCGACCAGGCCTGGACCGTGGAGGCCGAGGACGGCAAGGTGGCGCTCAAGGACCCGGCCGGCACCGTATACGGGCGCTTCGCGGGGCCCATACTGGTTAAACCCGGCAAGCCGGAGGGGACGGTGATCTTCGACGCCTCCGCCAAGACCAGGAATCCCTTCTTCCGCTGGTCGGACCGGCAGTACCGCGGCTACGTTGAGCTTTACCCCAACGGCAGCCGCGGCATAGGCGTGGTCAACGTGGTGGAGAACGAGCTGTACCTGCTGGGCGTGGTGCCGAGCGAAGTGGCGCCGCAATGGCCGTTCGAGTCGCTCAAGGCGCAGGCCGTGATAGCCCGCACGCAGGTGCTCATCCGCCGGGCGCGCGGCGGCATACACAAGAAGGACGGCTACCATCTCTGCGACGGCCAGCATTGCCAGGCCTACAAGGGCAAATCCATAGAAGCCAACACCACCACCCGCGCGGTGGTGGACACCGAGGGCGAGATCCTCACCTACCGCGGCCGCCCGGCCTATACCTTCTACCACTCCAACTGCGGCGGCTGGATACAGGCCTCCAAGGAAGTCACCGGCTGGGGCGATTCCCCCTACCTGGTCACCAAGGCCGACGGCGACCCCGGCAAGGCCGAAGCCCCGCGCGACCCCTGGGAATGGCATTTATGGATAACCGGCAACCCGCCGGCCAACTGCAATTACCCCGGCCGGGTACGCGCCTCGGAATACCGCTGGATGAAGATCATCCGCCAGAAGGACATGACCTTCCGCATCAACAAGGATTATTCGGTGGGCGAGATAATCAACATCATACCGCTGCGCCGCAGCCCGTCGGGCAACGTCAACGGCCTGCGCGTGGTGGGCACCCGGCGCACCGTGGACGTGACCCGCGAGCATCTGATCCGCAATTTGCTGGGCTTCAGTTCCCTCAAGAGCACTCTGTTCGAGATAGAGGTCAACCGCCACAAGAACGGCAAGGTGCGCAACTACTGGATCTACGGCGGCGGCTGGGGCCACGCCATCGGCCTGTGCCAGAGCGGCGCCGCCGGCCTGGCCGGTAAGTACGACAAGAGCTACAAGGATATCCTGGAATTCTACTTCCCCGGCACCAACATCCGCCGCATCAAATACGTTAAGAAGTAGGGGACGCTGCTTCCTAACTTCCTAACCCATAGCGTTACATTAGGGGCGCTGAAAATTAGGAAGTTAGGAAGCAGCGTCCCCTATTTTATTTCCCAGGCATCGGGGCCGGAGAGCAGGGTCTCCAGCTCGTGTTCCTTTGTGTTCCCCACGGGCTTGACCTGCTCGTAGTACAGCTCCTCGAAAGAGGGCTTGCCGGTGGCGCGGAAGACGCCCAGCGGCACCGGGAAAGCGGGCTGGGAGAGGCCGCTGATCAGGTAGGCCATCTCGGCGTTGGTCTCGTCGTAGACGGCGATGTCCGCCGGCGGCCGGCCGGGCTCGAAGGCCACCACTTCGGGCCGGAAATTCCTGAAGACTATCCCCCTGTCCTTCTTGGTCCCGTACACCAGCGGCTTGCCGTGTTCCACGCGCAGCAGCACGTCCTCGCGGGTGGCGGGGTCCTTGAGCGGGTCGAACTCCTTGTCGGAGAAAGGCACGCATTTCTGGAAGATCTCCACGAAGGTGGTGCCGTTATGCCGGGCCGCCCGCTCCAGGATGGCGGTGGTGCCGGGGATATCGTTGTCTATGCCGCGGGCCACGAAGGTGCAGTCCAGGCCGACGGCGAAGCGGGCCGGGTTGAACGGGTAATCTATAGACCCCGCCGGCGTGCTCTTGGTCTTGGTGCCGGGCTGGGTGGTGGGCGAGGCCTGGCCCTTGGTCAGCGCGTAGATGCGGTTGTTGAACAGCACTATCTTGAGGCCGATGTTGCGGCGGATGGCGTGCATCATGTGGTTGCCGCCGATGGACAGGCCGTCGCCGTCGCCGGTGATCACCCAGACCGCCAGGTCCGGGTTGGAGAGCTTCACGCCGGAGGCCACCGCGGCCGCGCGGCCGTGGATGGAATGGAAGCCGTAAGTATTGACGTAATACGGGAAGCGGCTGGAGCAGCCGATGCCGGAGATGACGGCATACTTCTCGTGCGGCAGGCCCATGCCGGCGAACACCTTCTGCATCATGTTCAGGATGGCGAAGTCGCCGCAGCCGGGGCACCACTTCACGGGCAGGTTGGAGGAAAAATCCTTGGCGGTAAGTTTGAGTTCCATATTATTTCCCTAGGACCTCCTTTATCTTGGCGAGTATTTCGTCGGAGTTCAGCGGCTGGCCCTGCACCTTGTTGAGGCCTATGGGTTCGGCCAGGTACTCCGCGCGCAGGAGCAGGCGCAGCTGACCCGTGTTCTCCTCGGGCACCAGCACCCGGCGGAAGCGCTTCAGGATGCCGCCGAGGTCCGGCGGCAGCGGCCAGAGGTTGCGGATATGCGCCGAGGAGACGGCCAGGCCGGCCTTGCGGGCCTCGCCCATGGCCTCGGTGATGGCGCCGTAGGTAGACCCCCAGCCCAGCACCAGCAGCTCTCCGGCCTCGGGGCCGTTGATCTTTGTCGGCGGGATCTCACGGGTTATCCCCGCTATCTTGGCGGCGCGGATGTCCGTCATCCGCTGGTGATTCTCCGGGTCGTAGCTGATGGCCCCGGTATCCTCGGCCTTCTCCAGGCCGCCTATGCGGTGCTCATAGCCTTTCAGGCCTGGCCAGGCCCAGGGCCTGGCCAGGGTTACCGGGTCGCGCCGGTAAGGCTTGAAGTCCTCCGGCGCGGGCAGCGGCGGCAGGTCGAATTTGGGCAGCTCGGACAGCTTCGGTATGCGGAAAGGCTCGGAGCCGTTGGACAGGTAGGAATTGGACAGCACTATCACCGGGGTCATGTACTTGACGGCCAGGCGGGCGGCCTCCAGCGTGGTGGTGAAGCAGTCCGCCGGCGAGCTGGCGGCCAGCACCGGCAGCGGGCTCTCGCCGTGGCGGCCGAACACGGCCTGCAGCAGGTCGCTCTGCTCGGTCTTGGTGGGCAGGCCGGTGGAAGGGCCGCCGCGCTGCACGTCCACTATCACCATGGGCAGTTCCGTTATAACGCCGAGGCCTATGGCCTCTATCTTCAGCGACAGGCCCGGGCCGCTGGTGCCGGTGGCGGCGAGCTCGCCGGCAAAGGCCGCGCCCACGGTGGCGCACATGGCCGCTATCTCATCCTCGGCCTGGAACACCACCACGTCGTTGGCGCGGTGCCTGGAGAGCGTCTGCAGGATCTCGGTGGCCGGGGTGATGGGGTAGGAGCCGTAGAACAGCTTCTTTTTCAGCAATTTGGCGGCGGTGATCAGCGCGTAGGCGGCGGCTTCGTTGCCGGTCAGGTTGCGGTATTTGCCGGGGGCGACGGAGCTTTTCCTGGTCTGGAAGCGCGCGTCGAAGATCTCGGTGGTCTCGGCGTAATCGTAGCCGGCCTCCAGCGCCAGGACATTGGCCGCGGCCAGGGCCGGGCTCTTGCCGAACTTGGCGCCGATGCGCTCCTTGGTGGGGCCCAGCGGCAGGCCGTACATCCAGAACAGGATGCCCAGCATGTAGAAATTCTTGCATTTGAGGACCTGGGCCTTCTGCAGGCCGGAATCCTTCAGCGCGTTCTCGGTCAGCGCGTTGGCGGGCACGGCTATCACGCGGTAATTGTCCAGAGAGCCGTCCTCCAGCGGGTTGGCCTTGTAGCCGGCCTTGTCCAGCGCCGACTGCGCGAAGGCGTCGGAGTTGGCGATGATGACGGAGCCCTTGTCGAGGTTCTTCAGGTTCACGGCCAGCGCGGCGGGATTCATGACCACCAGCACGTTGGGCCGGTTGCCGGGGGTCATCACGGAGTCGTCGCCGAAGGAGATCTGGAAGCCGCTGACGCCCGACAGCGAACCGGCCGGGGCGCGGATCTCGGCCGGGTAATCCGGCAGGGTGCTGAGATCGTTGCCGGCCACCGCGGTGGCGCTGGCGAACTGGCTGCCCACCAGCTGTATGCCGTCCCCCGAGTCCCCGGCGAAGCGCACGGTGACCGAACTGAGCTCGCTGACGTTTACGTTTCTTTCTTTCCCCGCTTCGCTCATTTTGGTACCTCTCAGGACCCGAAAAAGAGGCTCGAAAACGCCGCTTTTTTTCGGCTTTACCTTGAAGCCCAAATTATACTACAAATTGTCTTATAATTGACTATAGCGCGGCAGGCGCCGCGCCCGGCTTTCCCAAGGAGATTTAATGAAGCTTTTAGAATACGAAGGCAAGGAAGTTTTCGAACGCTACGGCATACCGATGCTGCCCCGCTGCGGCGTGCTCAGGATAGGCGACAGCGCCGAAAACCTCAAGATAGACGGCCCCGGGCCCTGGGTGGTGAAGGCCCAGGTGCTGGCCGGCGGCCGCGGCAAGGCCGGCGGCGTGAAGCTGGCCAAGACGGCGGCCGAGGCGCGCGACCTGGCCGGGCAGATGCTGGGCATGAAGATCGTCACCCACCAGACCCAGGGCAAGGCCCTGACCGTGGAAGAGGTGCTGGTGGAGCACGCCGGCGGCATAGACCGCGAGATCTACATCTCCGTGGTGCTGGACCGCAAGGCCGGCGCCCCCGCCGTCATAGCCTCGGCCGAGGGCGGCATGAGCATAGAGGAACTGGCCCAGTCCCACCCGCAGAAGATAGTGCGCGTGGCGGTGGACGCCGAGAGCGGCCTGCTGGACTTCCAGGCCCGGCAGCTGGCCTTCGACCTGAAGATCCCCCAGAAGAATTTCTGCGAGTTCACCGTCTTCGCCAGGCAGCTGGTAAAATGCTTCGTCGAGATGGACGCCAGCCTGGTGGAGGTGAATCCGCTGATCATCTCGTCCGACGGCCGCCTGCTGGCCCTGGACTCCAAGATAGTCACCGACGACAACGCCCTGTTCCGCCACAAGGACCAGGCCGCCAAGCCCGACCACGAGGCCTCCGAGATAGAGAAAGAGGCCAAGGGCATCGGCATCAACTATATCGGCCTCGACGGCGACATCGGCTGCATGGTCAACGGCGCGGGCCTGGCCATGGCCACGCTCGACACCGTGAAGATGGCCGGCGGCGACGCGGCCAATTTCCTGGACGTGGGCGGCGGCGCCAACGTGGAGCAGATCACCAAGGCCTTCCAGATCATCCTCAAGGACCCCAAGGTGAAGGCCGTACTGGTGAACATCTTCGGCGGCATCATGAAATGCGACAACATCGCCGCCGGCGTGGTGGAAGCCTCCAGGAAGGTGCATATCAAGGTACCCCTGATAGTGCGGCTGGAAGGCACCAACGTGGAGGAAGGCAAGGCCATCCTGGCCAGGTCCGGCATAAAGATAGAGCAGGCCGATTCGCTGTGGGAAGCCGCGCAGAAAGCCGTGGCCGCCGCCAAGAGGTAAACCATATGTCCATACTCCTAGACAAGAACACCAAGCTCCTCGTCCACGGCCTTACCGGAGCGCAGGGCTCCTTCCACGCCGGGCAGTGCATGGAATACGGCTCCAAAGTGGTGGGCGGCGTCACGCCCGGCAAGGGCGGCACCGAACATTTGGGCGTGCCGGTTTTCAACACGGCCAAGGACGCCGTCAGGGACACGGGCGCCAACGCCTCGCTGATCTTCGTCCCACCGCCCTACGCGGCCGATTCCATCCTGGAAGCCGCCGACGCCGGGGTCTCGGTGGTCATCTGCATCACCGAGGGCATCCCGGTGATGGACATGGTGCGCGTGAAAAAGCGCCTGGCCGCCGTCAACGCCTGCGGCCGCAGGGTCACGCTGGTGGGGCCCAACTGCCCCGGCGTGATCACCCCCGGCGAGTGCAAAGCGGGCATCATGCCCGGCTACATCCACAAGCCCGGCTCGGTCGGGGTGGTGTCGCGCTCCGGCACGCTCACCTACGAGGCCGTCTGGCAGGTCACCTGCCAGGGCCTGGGCCAGAGCTCCGTGGTGGGCATAGGCGGCGACCCGGTGCAGGGCATGAATTTCGTGGACGCGCTGCGTCTTTTCCAGGGCGATCCCCGGACCGAGGCCGTCATCATGATAGGCGAGATAGGCGGCTCGGCCGAAGAGGACGCGGCCCGCTACATCAAGGCCGAGATGACCAAGCCGGTGTTCTGCTTCGTCGCGGGCAAGACCGCGCCCCCCGGCCGCCGCATGGGCCACGCGGGCGCCATCGTGGAGGGCGGGGCGGGCACGCACGCCTCAAAGGTGGAGGCCCTGGCGGCCGCCGGCGCCACGGTGGTGGACAACCTTTCGGAGATAGGCGCGGCGGTGGCCGGAGCGCTGGCCCCGAAGGCGAAGGCAAAGTCCGCGCGGAAATAGTAGAATTAGCAGAGCGATAGAACGGCGAGGCGGACGCGGAACAATGATAAAGCGCTACAAGATAGAAGGCCACCAGATAAAACCCGTAGAGGCGGAGACGCCCCAGATCTGGGTGGTGGTCAGCCCCAACGACGACGAAAAGAAATGGCTGGTCGAGAACTTCAACCTCGACGAGCACAACTTCGCCTCCGCCTTCGACCCGGAAGAACCCGCCCGCATGGAGTTCGAGCCGGACCACCTGGCGCTGATCTTCAAGCGCCCCAAGAACTACTCCTCCAAAGACCATTTCATGTTCAAGGTCACGTCGATGGGCCTGTTCCTGTTCAAGGACAAGCTCATCCTCGCGCTGTCGGAGGACATCAACATGTTCTCCGGCAAGTACTTCAAGCAGGTCACCGGCATCCGCGAAGTGTTCCTCAAGCTCATTTATAACTCCATTTTCCATTTCATGGAACATCTCAAGGTCATCAACATGATAGCCGACGAGATAGAGAGCAAGATCACCCACTCGATGGAGAACCGCCACCTGCTCAACCTCTTCACCCTCGAGAAGAGCCTGGTATACTATCTCAACGCCATCAACGCCAATTCCTACGTCATCGACCGCCTCAAGCATAACACCGACAAGATGGAGCTGACGCAGAAGAGCGTGGAGTTCCTCGACGACATCATCATCGAGAACAACCAGTGCTACCGGCAGGCCGAGATCTACTCCAACATCTTCTCCTCGCTCGTGGGCGCCCGCGCCTCCATCGTGGCCAACAACCTCAACATCCTGATGAAGAACCTCAACGCCATCGTCATCGCCGTGGCGGTGCCGAGCTTCTTCGCCGGCGTGGGCGGCATGTCCGAACTGAAGTCCATCATCGGCGTAGGCCACACCGGCGCGGCCTACGCGATCTTCATGACCGCGATGCTGCTGGTAGGCTCGGCCACTTTCATCCTCATCAAGCGCCTTGAGAAGCATTAGAGGGGACGTTCTTAACTATTGGACTATTCGCTCCGATAGCGCTCTTGAACGCCCCGAAATATTCTGAAATAGTCCAATAGTTAAGAACGTCCCCATGCCAAAACTGTTCATCGTTTCTTTAGGCTGCCCCAAGAACCTCTCCGACGCCGAGGTCATGGCCGGCGAACTGGCCGCCGCCGGCTGGGAGCTGGTGGCGGACGAGGAGGGCGCCGACGCCGCCCTGGTCAACACCTGCGCCTTCCTGGGCTCGGCCGTGGCGGAGTCCGAGGGCGAGATACGCCGCCTGCTGGGCCTGAAGGCCCGCGGCAAGCTTTCCAAGGTGATAGTTTCCGGCTGCCTGGTGGAGCGCGAGCGCGAGGGCCTGCTCAGGCGCTTCCCCGGCCTGGACGCCGCCGTGGGAGTGCACGCCCTGGCCAGCGCGGCCAAGGCCATAGAAGAAGGCCGCAGCTATATCCTGCCCGCCGCCGGCCCGCTGGACTCCCCCCGCCTCAAGGCGCGCCTGACGGCGCCGCACAGCGCCTACCTCAAGGTGGCCGACGGCTGCGACAACCGCTGCGCCTATTGCCTGATCCCCTCTATACGCGGCGGTTTCCGCTCCAAGCCCGTGGAGGCCCTGGCCGAGGAGGCGCGCAACCTGGCCGCGAGCGGCGCGGTGGAGATCTCGCTGATAGCGCAGGACACCACCTCCTACGGCGCCGACCTGTACGGCCGGCCGCGCCTGCCCTGGCTGCTCAACACGCTGCTGCAGACCCCAGGCGTGAAATGGTGGCGGCTGATGTACGTCTACCCCGAGCGCCTCACCAAGGACGTGATAGAGGTGATGCGGGGCAACAAAAACGTGGTGCGCTACCTGGACATGCCGCTGCAGCACGTCTCCGACCGCATCCTGAAGCGCATGAACCGCTCCTCCACCGAGAAGTCCATCAAGGACAAGATCGCCGAGCTGAAGCGCGCCATGCCCGACATCGCCATCCGCACCAACTTCATAGTCGGCTTCCCGGGCGAGACCAAAGAGGATTTTAACCGGCTGCTCGGCTTCGTCAAGAAAGCCCGCCTGGACAGCGTGGGCGTGTTCAAGTATTCCAGGGAGCCCGGCACCACGGCCGCGGGCTTCCCCGGCCAGGTACCGGAGGAAGTGAAGGAAGAGCGGGCCGGAGCCCTGATACAGGCGCAGAGCCGGGTACTGGACGCCGTCAACCTGGACCTCAAAGGCAAGAAATTGGACGTGCTGATGGATTCGCCGCTGTTCGGCCGCACCTACCGCGACGCGCCGGAGATAGACGGCCGCGTGGAAGTGGAAGCGCTGCCGGGCCGGCCGCTCAAGGCCGGGGACCTGGTAAAGGTCAAGATAACCGGCGCCGTGGGCTACCTGCGCAAGGCCAGGGCCCTGCCCTGACAAGCGCCCTCCCCGGTCTTTCCTAGTAGAGCCCCTTCTCTATAAGTTCGTCGTCGTCCATGCCGAAATGGTGGGCGATCTCGTGCAGCAGCGTGTGACGGATGGCGCCGAGCAGCTTGGCCTCCGACGCGCGCCCTGCCGCTATATTATCCATGAAAAGCGTGATCTTATCCGGCATAACGCCGCTGTAAGAGGTGCCGCGCCCGGAGAGGGGTATCCCTTCGTAGAGCCCCAACAGCCCGCGGCCGAAGCGCCGCTCCTGCGCCCGGGTGGGCGCGGCCGCCACCGCGATCACCACGTTGTCGAGGCGCGCGCGGAATTCCCGCGGCAGCTTTTTCACGGCTTCTTCCACGAGTTTTTCAAACCCCTCAATTTCCATAAAAAAGACGCTGTCCGCGGCTAAAGAACCAGATAAGCCCCCGATAAATCCCATAGCACAGGAAAATCAGCACCCCTATCATAAGTGAGGGCCTGGCTTTAGGAATAACGTTGGCGGCTATTATTATCGAACTGCCCAGCGGCAGCAGGACGCAGTCGAAAAGCACCTTAAGGCACAGCACAGGCTTATAACCGACAGGCGGCAGTTTGACGCCTGTATCCATGAGCGAGAGCGCGTATATCTCCCGCAACCGCGCCTTCAGTGCGGCGTTCCCCGGGTCGCCCCTCAGTTTTGCCCTGTATTCCGCGGCCATGTCTCCCAGCCTCCCGGCGCGCAGCGCGGAGGCCAGGAGCATGGCGTGCGCCTCCGCGGAGGAAGGATCGGCGAGCTCGGCCTTGCGCAGCGCGTCCAGCGCCAGCGTCTCGAACACCGCGCCGCCGCCGCGGGCTTTCAGCGATAACGCCCTGGCCAGGCCTATATACGCCGGCGCGGAGCCCGGCTCCGTCCGGATGGCCGAGTTGTAATAATGGATGGCCCTGTCGGGATCCCCGCCGGCCACGTGCCGCGCCCCAAGTTCCATGAACCTGTCGAAGCCTATCTCCTCCATATCACCTCATGTGCCAGGTCATCAGCACCGGCCTTTCCGGCAGACCCGGAGGCGGGTTGACGTTCAACCACACGTCGTAAGCCATCGCGTTGCCGCCGCCGAAGCCGGAGAGCGTGACCGGCTTGTTCCTGGTGCCGTAAATGTAGAGTTTTTTCGAGGAGCCGCCGGAGGCGCTGATGTTCTGGCTCCCCCTGTTAAAGAATATCCCGCAGGCGGTCAGGTCCTGGGCCGGGGAACTGGTCTTCCCCTGCAGCGCTATCCCGTTGGAGGCCAGCAGGGCGATGGAGTTGCCGTATATCGCCGACGTGGTGGTTGCGCCGGTCAGCGGATCGTAGTACAGCAGGTCCGAAGCCGCCGAGGATTGCCCCACCGTTATCTTCCCCTTTGAGCCGCTGGTGTTGGTGGTGGCCACGGTGACCCGGCCGCGGACGGTGCCGAATACGGTCAGGTTGGCGTTCTCGCCCAGTATTATCATGCCGGACTCGACGATAGGGACAGTGATGGTGGTCCCGACCACGGTGAACGTGCCCGAAGACGGATAAGCGTTGAAGCGCAGCGTCCTGTCCGAAGTCAGCCTGTAGGCGTAATTGACCTTGTAGTAGTCCTCCCGCAGCGAAGGGTAAACCATGTCGGAAGGATAGAAGCTAAAGGTGGCCCCGCTCACGTCCGGGCTGCCGGAGAGCGTGCCCGAGTAGTAGACATCCCCGTCCACGGCGACGTTGGTGCCGCTGACGTTCAGGTTCCCCCCCACTATCAGCGGGCCCCCGGCAAAGCGCACATTGGAACCGGTGATGGAAAGGTTCCCTGTTATCCACCATTTCCCGTAATAGGTGATATTGCTGGCGCTGATCGTGAAGGCTCCGTCGATCATGGTGCCGAAGTCGGTCAGATCGGAGATGAACTGCACGGCCGCGTGCAGTTTCTTATCAGACAGCGGATTGGCGGCGTTCCCTCCGTATTTGCCGGAAGCCTCTATATACAGCCTGTGGGCCGCCGCGTCGGCTTCCGTTACGGACGACGCGAAGCCGGCGGACCTGAACGCTTCGTCGCGGGCCAGCTCCTGAGGATCATAATGGCCCTCGTAATAGTTCTGCGAGAATTGCCGCATGAGGTCCACAAGGGAGGAATTGGCCAGCGCCCCCGCCATCCCGAGCTGTTTTTCCTTGCTGGAATGCTTCAGCGCGGAAGTTGTGTATATCAGCAGGTAGATGACCAGCGGCACCAGGACCAGGACCATCATGTTGACCAGCACTATGGCCACCCCCGGACGTGTCTTCCGCGTCATCAGCGCCTCCTCTTTAGCGCCAGCAGCGGCGGCATGATCTCGGCGCCCAGCATGGAATCCGGCTTTCCGTCGGAGTTGGTATCGGCTTCCGCGTAAACGGCTACCGAGGTCACGTATTTCAATTCTCCGGCCGTGTCCAGCCCGCCGCTCCTGTCGCCGTGCCCTACGGGGGGCGTCGTCCAGTCTATCTCCCGCTCGGTGATAACGCCGTCCTCCTCGCCCTCGTCGCCGGTGGCGGCGGCGCCGTCGCCCCCCAGGTCTATCTTCCTGCCCAGGTCCTCGCGCTTCGCCCCGTAGCACGTCAGCGTAAAAGAACTCACGGCCGCGGCCAGCTCGAAAACGACCGGCGCACCCCCGTTCACCGACACGGAGCGGTAGACCTTCCGCTCCGCGGCGGAATAATAGATGGAAACCCGCAGGTCCACGTTCCCGTCGTTGTCATCATCGTCGTCCTCCAGGTCGTAACCGGCGCGCCACTGGTCGGCGGCGGACAGAGAGAAGCGTGCGGCGGCGTCCCCGTCGTCGTCAGTATCCTTGATGTTGGCGGTCCCGTCGCCGTCCAGATCGGAGTACAGACCGTAGCCCGGAGCCCTGACGATATCGCAGCGGAAGGTGACCGACGAGGCGGAAACGGACTCCAGTTGGTTGGCCTCGTAGAGGTCGCTCTCCGCCTTGGCCAGCAGCAGGCGCAGCCCGAAGGACCCCTTCATCTCTGTTTCCGCCTTACCGGCCGCCCGGGTGAAACCGAAAAAGAACCGGGAAAAGGCCGCGACCGCGATGCCGAGCACCGCGGTGTAAACCACGACCTCGGCGAGGGTGAACCCGCCCCTGCGACGCCGCCCCGAGAGAAAAGAGGTCCTTGCCGCCATTAGTCCTCCACCGTGAAGCCCCAGGATTCCACGCTCGTCTTCTTGTCCGCCGGCGAGTCGGCCCAGTGGCTGACCGTGATCTCGGCGGTGTGGGCGGAACCCGGCTGAAAAGACGATGGCGGGGTGTAAGAAACCGTCCCGGACTCGGCGTCCCAGCACGAGGCGATATTGGCCGAGGAGACCGCGACGCCGCCGTCCACCCTGAGGGTGATGCTGAACGGGTCTATGCCGGACTGGTTGTCGAACAGCCTGCACGAGATCTCCGGCTGGGCCGGAGCGGAGGCCCCGAGCGGCGTCTTGTTGGCCACGGAGGGCGCCGAATGATCCTCAGCGCCTACGGAAACCGTGAAAGTCCAAGTGGAGTTCACCTTATAATAGGCGTTGTCTCCGCCCTCGAGGTAGACGGTATATTCGGAACCGTCGGCGAGCTTGGCCGGCAGCCCCGTAGCCGGGTCCGTCCAGCGTATCCTCCCGTCGGACGCTGAATACTCATACGGCACCTCTGCCCCGTTCACGCGCATCGTGATCACCTCGCGGCAGATGCCGCAGGGGGTGCCGGAAAAGAGCGGCGCGTCGGCCAGCACCGCGCCGACGTACGGCATCAGGTCCGCCACCGCTCCGGACGGAGCCTGGGCGGAAATGGCGGGAGGGTTCAGGTCGCGCGTGACCCGGCGGGGCGCGTAGGGGGAATAATAGGTGTCCTTCGTGGCCTGGGCATAGATGGTGTTTTCGCCCTCCTGCAGCGCGTTAGTGACGGCCAGCGACTGGAGGTCGAAACCGCCGGAAGCGTCGGCCTGCAGCGTGTCGGCCACGGCGGTCATGGAATTCACGTGGAATTTCACCGAGGCCAGCGGCACGGTCTCCCCCCAGAGACGCAGGAAATGCGTGGAATCCGCCCGGTAGGCGGCCACCTCGGCCGGATACGTCCTGAACAACGGCAGCGCGAAAGAGGCCGCGCGCGCGGGGTCTGAAAGGTCGTAAAGGCAGGTATCGTTGGCCGGCTGATTGACGAACATTTTCAGGTCCGCCCCGCTGGAGCGGCTCTCGATGCCGGAAAGCATCTCCAGGGAGATCAGGTCGGTCTGCGTGTGTATCACCCTGCCGCGGCGGTACAGCTTCAGCGTGACCTCCTTCATGTTCGTGTCAGGCAGTTCGCTGGCCGTCTTGTCCAGCGCGGTCGAGACGTAGGTGTCGAAATAATCCGCGTCGGAATTGGCCTTAAAATAGCGCACGCCCTCGTCATAATCGTCGCGGCCGTTGCCGTCCGAATCCACAAAATCGCGCAGGTCGCTGAAAAGGCCGTTGCCATTGGCGTCGGAGACGTCGCGCAGCTTGAACTTCACATCCAGCGTCCAGCGGTCCACCGAATACCTGGAAGCGAGGCGTGTCGCCTCGCGCAGCAGGCCCAGATACGGGTAGGCCGCCTTCTGCAGCGTAACCGGGCCGAAAGTTCCGGAAATGCCGTAACCAGGCAGCGCCGAATCGGCGTCGAAGACGTAGTAGTATTCCATCGTCTTGAACTTGGCGAAGATGGCCGAAGCCACCCTTGAGGTATAGCTGTTCTCCCTGGTCTTCACGGACACCACGGCGAGATACTGGAGCATGTAGGCGAGGCTCAGGCCCAGTATCGCGAGCAGAAAAATGGCCATCATGGCCTCGACGAGGCCGAAGCCGCGGCGCGTTCCCCCGGCGCGCATATCAGCCCCCCCCGCCCCGCGTCATGGCCGAGTACCGCCGGCCCAGCATGTAAAAAAGTCCGGAGATGAACGGCAGGGCGACCGCGACGGTAAGCGCCAGATTGGAGATTATCCGCTGGTGGATGAGGTCTATCAGGGCTGGCTCGAGCTGCGGGTAGGACTGCGCCGCGAAAGTAACCGCGGAGGCGTAGAAACCCAGGAACATGGAGAGCATCGCTATGAGCGAGCCCGCCAGCGTGTATTCCAGAAGGGGGAATTTCCGCGGGTGAGCCTCTAGCCCCGAATCTGCTTTGTCCGCATTTTTCTCAACTCTCATAGTCCCCCCGTATCGCGCAGGATCGGTATCCGATACCACCGCTACTTCGAGATAAAATAGATGCCGCCGGAGAGCAGCAGGGTGCCTATCATCTTGTTGAGCGTGATGTTCTCGCCGAGGAACAGCACGGCCATCGCGAAGGTCACGAAGGGGTAGGTGGAGCTGAGCGGCACGATCTTGGTGGCCGAGCCGCCGGAGAGCGCCTTCAGGTAGAAGAAGACGCCGCCCATGGAGACCACCACGCTGGAGACCACGAAGATCGGCCCCAGCTTGTCGGAGCCGAGCAGCGCCTGTTTGGTCTGCGCGTATTTCCACAGCACCAGCGGCACGAATAAGGCGATCATGAACAGCGAGCGCACGTAGAAGGCGCCCGACGGGTCCATGTGCTTGAGGCAGGCCTTGTCGAAGAAGGCGCCCATGCCCCAGCCCAGGATGGCCAGCAGCAGGAAAATTACGGTAGAGAGTTCCATACGGCTACTAGGGCGGCGGCATCTGGCCGGGCAGCTCGGCCGCGGCGAAAGGGTTTTTGAGATAACGCTCGATGGATTCCGAGAAGCCCCACTCGTCCTTGTAAGTCCCGGCTTCCTTGTAGAAGACCGTGGCTTTGCCGCGCAGGCCCATCAGGTCGTGTACGTTGCCCAGGCGCACTATGGCCCAGACGCCCCAGCGCGCGGGGTGCGCCTTGGGGTCTTCCTTCAGCGTGGCGGCGGCGCGGCCGAAATAGTCGGCGGCCTCGGCCAGCTTGCCCTCCACCAAATAGGTAGTGCCGATGGCCGTCAGCACGCGCGGCAGGTAGCGGCGGCGGTACGGGGCCCGGCCCTCGTTGACGGACTTCAGGTAGTCCAGCGCCTCGCGGCGGCTTTCGGCGTACTGCTTGTCCTCGAACAGCGAGACGATCTGCACGAAATGCATCTGCGGGTGGTTCGGGTAGGCGGCGCGCAGTTCCTTGGACCACTTCACGGCCAGCCGGGAATTAACGTAAGGGCTGCCGGTGGTGGTGTAGATCTCTATCAGCAGCAGCTTGGCGGCCAGGGCGTTGAAATAGCCCTTCTCCTTGCAGACGGCCAGCATCTCTATACCCTTGGCGGCGTCACCCTTCATCAGCACGCTCGCCAGCACCTTGATGGCGCCGTGCAGCGTACCCGCGTAGTACTCGTACATGCCCAGGCCGAGGTAGGCGTCGTAGAGTTCCGGCTCTATCTTGAGCGAGCGGTGCATGTAGGCCAGCGCCTTGCGGCCGTCGAAATAGGCTTTGATCCAGCGGTGCTGCAGCACGGCCAGGCGCGCGCGCAGGCCGTACAGGCCGCCGAGGCACAGGTTGGCGTTGGCGTCTCCGGGATGCTTCTTCAGCCAGGCCTTGCCGGTATCGATGGCCCTGTCGGTCATCGCCTCGTACTCCTTCTCGAGTTTAGGGTCGGACTCGTCCTCGAGGTATTCCAGGGTGGCCCACTTGGTCATCGCCATGCCGAAATGCGGGTACGGGTGCTCGGGATACTTTTCCAGGGCGGCGGAGAAATTCTTCACCGCCTCCGGGATGTCCACGGCGTAGATAGCCTCTATGCCCTTCTTGGAAAGGACCCTGAGATCCTCGGGCAGAGGTTCCGACTTGGGCGTGGCGGCCAGGGCCGCGGAGGCGCAGAGCGAGAGCGCCGCGGTGACCAGTATTTTCCTCATATCGTTATCCTGTCCGCGCCCATGTATTTACGCAGGGCCTCGGGCACCGTCACGGTGCCGTCCGCCTGCTGGAACTGCTCGAGGATGGCCGGGAACAGCCTGCTGGTGGCCATGCACGAGCCGTTGAGGGTGTGCAGCAGCTCGTTCTTGCCGGTGGCGGCGCGCTTGAAGCGCATGCCGCCGCGGCGGGCCTGGTAGTCGTGGGCGTTGGAGACCGAGCTGACCTCCTTGTAGCCCTTCATGCTGGGGATCCAGACCTCTATATCGTAGGTGCGGGCCATGCTGGCGCTGCAGTCCTTGGCGGCCAGCTTTACCAGCCGGTAGTGCAGGCCGAGCGCCCGCATGACGGCCTCCACGTGGCCGACCATCTCGTCGAAGCAGCGTTGAGAGTCCTCGGGCCGGGCGAACTGGATCAGCTCCACCTTATTGAACTGGTGGCCGCGTATCATGCCGCGCTCGTTGGCGCCGTAGCCGCCGGCCTCCTTGCGATAGCAGGGGGTGTAGGCGAAATATTTCCTCGGCAGCTCCTCTTCTTTCAGGATCTCGTCGCGGTGCAGGCTGATCAGCGCGGTCTCGGCCGTGGGCAGCAGGAACTGCGTCTTATCCTCGGGCCCGGCCAGCAGGAACACGTCGTCCTTGAACTTGGGGAACTGCCCGGCGGTGTAGCCGCACTCGTAGTTGAGGATATGCGGCGGCAGCGTGAAGGAATAGCCGTTGGCCAGATGCGTCTCTACGAAGAGGTTCATCAGCGCCCATTCCAGGCGGGCGCCCTGGTCGCGGTACACCCAGAAGCCCGCGCCGCCCAGCTTGGCGCCGCGCTCGTAGTCCACCAGGCCGAGGTCCTTGCAGAGCTCTATGTGCGCCTTGGCCGCGAAAGCGAATTCCGGCCTAGCGCCCCATTCGCGCAGCACCTCATTGTTCTCCTTGCCGCCGGCTACGACGTCGTCGGCGGGCAGGTTGGGCATTTCCGCCATCAATTTCGAGAGCTCCGCCTCCACGGCGGCGGCTTCGGCGTCGAGCGCCTTCACCCTGGCGGAGATCTCTTTCATCTCGGCGAAGACGGCCTGTTGCGCTTCCTTCGCCAGCTGTTTTACGCTCGCGGAGGCGGCGTTCTTCTTCATCTTGAGGGCGTCGGCCTCCACGATGAGCTCGCGGCGCTTGCGGTCCAGCGCGAGCACCGGCTCGAGGTCCACGACGTCGAGGCGCTTGAGCAGCGCCTGCCTGACCTTGTCGGGATTGGTCCTGATGAGATTAATGTCCAGCATGTGTGGCTCCGTGGCCTGCCCGCGGCTAACCGGGGTCAGGGCCTAGCTATTTCGATGACCGCTTCGCGGATGATGGCGGCGGGTTCGTCCCCGTGGCGGGGGCCGGCCATGACCTCCAGCTTGAGGGCCGTAGGCGCGAAACCGCTGTTCTTCAGCTTGTTCAGCTGGTTCTGCAGCTCGAAGCGGATGACCCTGGCCTGCCGCTCGGAGGCGGCTCCCACCTTGGAGACGCGCACCTCCTCTACGTAGTAGGGCACGCACCAGAAAGCCTTGTCGGCGGAGTCGCCGTCCTTGAGCAGGCGCAGGCTGAGCACGTAGCGCAGCACCACGCCCTCGGCGGCCTTGGGGGACTTGTTGCGCAGCGTGACCAGCGCGCGCAGGTAGTCGGTAAATTTCACGGCCGGGTCGGCGCGCAGCTGCGCGACGGGGGCGTAGGGGGTGCGGTCCTTGCCGACCAGTTTGGAGATCTCCCAGTCGATCTTAAGGATCTCCACCTGGGCGGCCAGGGGCGCGGCGGACAGCAGTAAGGAGCAGAAGAGCAGGAGCGGCATCGGGTTCTTTATCATGTTGTTCTCCGTAATTGCGAAAAAAAGGGATCAGCCGGCTTCGGGCGAGGCCTCGAGGGCGGCTTCCAGTTCCTCGGGGATCACCGCGATCACCTCGGCGCCGGCCTCGCTGCCGTCGAAATCGAGGTTAAGAGACACGGTTATCACGCCGTGCCGGCCGGGCTTCTCCATCGAAGCCCACAGGGCCTCGAGCAGCGAGGGCACCTCGCCCTGCACGCACCTGGGCACCGAGGGCAGGAACTGCCGGTTCAGCGCCGCGGACAGGGACCCGGCGAGCGAATTCAGGATGATGTTGCCCATCTCCGAGAGCAGCAGCTCGTGCGCCTGGCTGAGCTTGGGCAGCCTGGAAAAAGAAAAACCGAGAAAAGCGCGCGACAGCGTCTCCGCTTCGTCGGGGCTGAAGACCACCATGGCGCTGAAGGGATAGTCGCCCTTGACGTCGAAGTAGACCGCGGCCCCCACGCGCTCGGCCTCGGCGGCGCGCTCGCGGGCCGCCTCCGACATGCTGCGCGTCGTGACCGCCACGGAGCCCACGCTCCATTTGCCGGTGGAAAGGCGGGAAAGCCTGGAGACGCACTTCAGCATGCTCTCCCTGGCCACGCGCTCCAGTATTTTCCCGGCTTTCTGTCCCATCAGGCAAGGCTTTTCATCAGGATCTTGAAATCGTCGAAAGAGAACGGCTTGCGCAGTATCGCGCTCACGCCCTTGTCGGAGAGCCGGCGGTCTATCTCGTCCTGCTCCACCGCCGTCACCACCACCACCCGGGCGGCCGGGTCCAGCGCCCGCAGGTCCCCGAGTATCTCCACGCCCGAACGGCCGGGCAGGATCAGGTCGAGGAAAACCACGTCCGGCTTGCTCTCACCGTAGAGCCGCACGGCGGCCGCGCCGTCCTCGGCCTCCCCCACCACCTCATGCCCCAGCTTTTCCAGCAGGGACTTTATCGTATAGCGCGTCAGCGCGTTGTCGTCCACGAGCAGCACTTTCATACTCCCCCCTTTAGGGTAAAACGCGCCGGGGCCAAACCCCCGCTTGCCCCAGGCGCGCAGGAACCTTTAAACTAGCAGCAGCAGCAGTCGCAGGCCGCCTTGGCGGTACCGGCGGCCTTCTTGGCCAGCGCGGCGGCCATGTCGGTCTTCTCCCAGGCGAAGCCGGCGCGGCCGAAGTGGCCGTAAGCGGCGGTCTTGCGGAACACCGGGGCGCGCAGCTTCAGCGTCTCGATGATGCCCTTGGGCGTCAGCTTGAACAGCGAGCGCACGATCTTGACCAGGCTCTCGTCGGCCACCAGGCCCGTGCCGTGGGTGTCGACGTAGAGGCCCACCGGTTCGGCCACGCCGATGGCGTAGGCCAGCTGCACGGTGCACTCGCGGGCGAGCTTGGCCGCCACGATGTTCTTGGCGATGTAGCGCGCCATGTAGGCCGCGGAGCGGTCCACCTTGGTGCAGTCCTTGCCGGAGAACGCGCCGCCGCCGTGCGGGGCCACGCCGCCGTAGGTGTCCACGATGATCTTGCGGCCGGTCACGCCGGTGTCGGACTGCGGGCCGCCGACCACGAACTTGCCGGTCGGGTTGATGAAGACCTTGGTGTTCTTGTCCATCATCCGCTTGTCGATGATAGGGGTGATGACGGCCTCGATGATCTCACGGCGGGACTTCTCGGTGATCTGGTGGCCGCTCTTGTCGAGGATCTCCTCGGTGTGCTGGGAGGAGACCACGATGGTCTCGATGCGGACCGGCTTGCCGTCGTGGTATTCCACGGTCACCTGCGTCTTGCCGTCGGGGCCGAGGTAGGGGAGGATATTTTTCTTGCGGACCTCGGTAAGGCGCATGGAGAGGCGCTGGGCCAGCTGCAGCGGCAGCGGCATAAGCTCGGGGGTCTCGTCGGAGGCGTAGCCCACCATCAGGCCCTGGTCACCGGCGCCGCCGGTGTCCACGCCCTGGGCGATGTCGGGGCTCTGGCGGCCGATGACGTTGATGACCGCGCAGGTCTCGTAGTTGAAGCCGTACTTGGTGTGGGTGTAGCCGATGTCCTTGATGACGCTGCGGGCGAGCTCGTCGATGTCGACGTAGGTCTTCGTGGTTATCTCGCCGCCCACCACCACCATGCCGCGGGTGATGAAGGTCTCGCAGGCCACGCGGCCGGCCGGGTCCTTCTTCATGATCTCGTCGAGTACCGCGTCCGAGATCTGGTCGCAGACCTTGTCCGGGTGCCCTTCCGTCACCGACTCCGAGCTTACGAAACGCTTGCCTTTAAAGTTCATGTGTTTTCCTCCGTTATCCTTAAATTATCCTTGAATTATACCAATTTCCCCGCGGCGCCCCCTACTTCTGCTCTATCAGTTTGAAGGCCAGGTCCAGGAACTTCCTGGTGTTCTCCTGGGTGTCGGTCTCGGCGTAGGTGCGCAGCAGCGGCTCGGTGCCGGACGGGCGCATCAGCACCCACCAGTCGTTGTCGAGCACGATCTTCAGGCCGTCTATCGTGTTGGTCTCCGTGATCTTGTGGCCCAGCAGGATCTTGGGCAGCTTCTTCTTGATCTTCACGGCGAAAGAGTGCTTGTTCGGGATGGTCTTCTCCAGCCTGAAATCGCGGCGGATGAAGGCCGACTTGCCGTACTTCTTCTCTATCCCGGCGTACAGCTCGGAGATGCTCTTGCCGGTCTTTACCGCCATGTCCATGAAGAACAGCGTGGTCAGCGCGCCGTCGCGCTCGGGCAGGTTGCCCTTCCAGGTGTAGCCGCCGGACTCTTCCACGCCGAAGGTGACGTCCTCGTTGAGCATCTTCTCGGCGATATACTTGAAGCCCACCAGCGTCTCCTCGAAAGGCAGGTTCACCGCGCGGGCGATGCGCTTGGTCAGGTAACCCATGCTGACGGCCTGCGCCACCTTACCCTTGTATTTGCCGGTGGCGAGCAGCTGCTCCAGGATGAGCGGCGCGATCTGGCAGGGGGTCATGTAGACGCCCTTGTCGGAGACCAGGGCGAAGCGGTCCGCGTCGCCGTCGAGCGCCACGCCGAACAGGGCCTTATGCTTCTTCACGGCGGCCACGAGTTCCTGCAGGTTCTTCTCCACCGGCTCGGGGGCCATGCCGCCGAACAGCGGGTCGTGGCTCTCGCGGATCTTGATGATGTTCTTGGAGTTGAAGAGCGAGGCGGTCTCGGCGCCGGCGCCGTGCATGAAGTCTATCACCACCGGGCCGGGCAGCTTGGCCAGCACCTTGGCGGCGTTGATCCGGGAATTGAGATATTCGAGATAGGCGGGGCGGAAGTCCTTCACGGCCACCTGCGCGCCGGCGGTCTTCATCGGCACGGCCTTGGCCACGTAGTTCTCGATGTCGGCGGTGACGGCCGGCGGGGCCGAGCGGCCGTTCTGCTTTACCTTGATGCCGTTGTAGTGGTGGTCATTGTGGCTGGCGGTGATCACCACGCCCATCCCGTAGCCCTTGGCGGTCAGCAGGCTGACGGCCGGCGTGGGCAGCGGCGTGGAGCTCAGCGTGACGTTCAGGCCGTTGGCGGCCAGCACCTCGGCCAAGGTCCGGGCGAAGCGGTCCGACATGAAGCGCCGGTCGTAACCCACGGCGATGGTGGGTTTTTCGGTGCGCATGTACTTGTAGGCGACATAGTCGGCCATGCCCTGCGCGGTCTTGCGCACGATGTCGTAGGTGAAATCCTTGGCGATGATGCCGCGGAAACCGTCCGTGCCGAAAGAAACGTGGTTTACCTGGTGGGAGCTCATGCAGTCCTCTCTTTATACCGATAGGCCGGCCTCGGCCGGAACCTTCCGAAGGATATATATAATAATAAAATTAAGGGGAGAACTCAAACCCGGCGCGGCCGGAGCGCGGACAGCAGGGCCGGGGCGGCCCTGAATACCGCGGCCTCCAGCGCCGCGGCCGGGCGGCCGGCGGGCCCGGCCTCTATGACGCCGCGCACACCGCGCCGGGCCAGCGGAGCGCCGCTCCGAAGCGAGGAGCTGCCGCAGGCCACGATCGCCGGTATGCCCAGGCTCCTGGCGGCCGCGATGGCGGCCCCCGGCGCCTTGCCGTAGAAAGTCTGCTCGTCGAAGCGTCCTTCCCCCGTCACCAACAGGTCCGCCCGGGCCAGCGCCCGGTAAAAACCGGAGCGCTCCAGCACATAGGCCGAACCGTCGTCGAGCTCCGCCCCGAAGAAAGCCGCCAGCCCGGCCCCCAGGCCGCCGGCGGCCGCCCCGCCCCGCAGGCGGGCCGCGGCTACCCCGAGGGAGCTTTTCAGGACTTTGGCGTAATTCACGAGGGTCCGCTCCAGGAAAGCCACCTCTGCGGGCCCGGCTCCCTTCTGCGGGCCGAAAACGCGGGCCGAACCCAGGCGCCCGCATAGCGGGTTTTTGACGTCGGCCAGGCCGCGCACCCGCACCCCGCGCAGCAATTTCCTGGCGCGGCCGGGGAACACCGCGGCCAGGGCGGCCAGGCCGCGCGCGCCCCGCCCTATCTCGCGCCCCGCCGCGTCCGTCAGAGAAAAACCGAAAGCCTGCGCGCAGCCGGCGCCCCCGTCGTTGGAGGCGCTGCCGCCCAGGCCCACCACGATCTCCCTGGCCCCGGCGATCGCGGCCGCGAGCATCAGCTGTCCCACGCCCCGGGTGGAGGCGTCCAGCGGCCGCAATTTTTTACCGTTCAGGCGCCGCAGGCCCGCGGCCTCGGCCATCTCTATGACGGCGGTGGGGCCCGCCAGCAGCCAGCGCGCGTTCAGGCGGCCGCCGAGCGGCCCTTCCACGGAATTGTTCATAAAGCGCCCGCCCAGCGCCGGGGCCAGCGCCTCCAGCAGGCCGTCTCCCCCATCGGCTATGGGCAGCACCTCCAGCCTGGCGCCGGGGCAGGCGCGGGCCAGGGCCCGCGCCGCGGCCGCACCGGCCTGCGCGGCGGTCAGGGTACCCTTGAAGGCGTTGGGAGCTATCAGAATTCTCACGCTCTAAATGATAGAATAATAAAGGCGCGCTTAGGAACGCCGTACCTATGGAAGAACACAAGCCAAGCATCGTTTACCGCTACGGGGAGGGGCTCTACGTGAACCTCACCAACCGCTGCCCCACGGCCTGCGTCTTCTGCGTAAAGAACTCCTGGAAGATGGACTACCGCGGCAGCGACCTGAACCTGCAGGGCGCCGAGCCTTCGCCGGCCGAAGTGCTGGCGCTGGCCAAGGCCGAATGGGCCGCGGCCCCGTTCAAGGAATTCGTTTTCTGCGGCTACGGCGAGCCCACGATGCGCCTGGAAGCCCTGCTGGCCTGCGCGCGCATGATACGCAACGGCCGCGCCGAGCCCCTGCCCAAAAACCTCCGCATCCGGCTCAACACCAACGGCCTGGCCAACGCCGTCTGGGGCCGCAACGTGGTGCCCGAGATGAAGGGCCTCATAGATTCCGTGCACGTCAGTCTGAACTCGGCCGATCCGGCGCAGTGGCGCGAGCGCATGCGCCCGATGGACCCGTGGGCCGACACCGGCTTCGAGAAGGTCAAGGAATTCATAAGGGAAGCGTCCCTGCTGCTGCCGGAGGCCGTGGCCTCGGTGGTGGAGGACAAGGACGTGGACCTGGCCAAATTCCGCGAGCTGGCGGAGCGGCTGGGGGCCGAAGTGCGCGTGCGGCCCCGCCTCGAGACGGAGGCCGGCAAATGATGGAACGCAAGTCCATGCTGCTGCTGCTGGCGGCGGCGGTGTTCGTCCTCGTCAGCGTGCCCAGCGTCATCTTCAACAACGCGATCAAGAAATATTTCAGCTTCGTCGGCCAGTGGAACGTGGCGACGATAAAACCCTCGCGCACCGCCGTCATCCCGTCCATGCACGCCCGGGCCGACAAGTCCCCCGAAGCACCCCAGCCCGAGCTGCGCTTCGCCCGGTTCACCATAAAGATCGCCGGCGCCAAAGACGTGCGGATAGCCGGCGACTTCAACAAGTGGAACCCCGACGCCCTGGTCCTTTCCAGGAAGGACGCCAGGACCTGGGAAGCCATAGTGCCGCTGCCCCCGGGCAAATACAAATATCTCTGCCGCATAGACGGCCAGGACGTGCTGGACCCGCTTAACCCCGACACGGACATGGAATCGGGGCGCAAAGTCTCGGTGCTTACCGTAAAATAACATGAAGAAAAATCGCTTCTTCCTCGCGCTGGCCGCGGCATTCTTTATTGGTTCGGTCCCGTCGTACGCCCAGCAGGCCTTCCTCTGGGTGCCCTCCGGCGAGGCCGGCCTGGAAGAAGTGACGGCCGCCCTGGAAGCGGACAAGGCCCTGCGGCTCACCGCGGCCTTCGCCTCGCTGCCCAAGGGCCTGGCCCCCCGCCTGAAGGCCCTGGAGGCCGAAGGCCGGCTGGAACTGGCCCTGCGCCCGGCCGGGGATCCCCCGCTTCCGCTGCTCTATTACCCCGGCGCCGGCGAGGTGAAGTGGGAGGGCAAGCCCTCCTCCGCCGCCATGCAGTCGGACCAGTATTTCCTCTCGCTGCGGCTCAGCCTGGCCAGGGACGCCGCCCTCAAGGACCTGGGCAAGGCCCCGGCCGGCCTGGTGTCCCCGCCCGGCGGGCTGGCCGCCGATTATTTCCCGCTGGCCCGCGCGCTGGGTGTAAAATGGATAGCATGCGGCCCGCTGGCCTCCACGGCCGCCGCCGTAATGCAGGCCGGCGGCGTCTACGCCGTGCCTTTCGCCCCTTACTCCACGGCCGCCGCGGCGGGGCCCTTCGTGGTTTTCGACGAAACCCTGGCGGCCGACCCGGCCGCCCTGCGCGCCCTGCTGGCGGCGGAACTGAAGTCTCTCGTGCCGCAGGCCAGGCTTACCGTCTCCGACGCCCTCAGGACCGCGATTTCCACCTCCGCCGTGGCCGGCGAGATCTCGGCCGCGGCCGCGCCCTGGGCCGGGGATTACTCCCGCCTGGCCTCCGCCCGGCTGCAGGCCGGCGCGCTGGCGGCGCTGGCCCGCACCCGCGCCGACCTGATGCTGCACCTGAACGCCGCCCAGGGCGACTACCGTAAGGCCGCGCCGGCCTTTGAAGAATATTTTTCGGCCGAGGACGGCGCCACGCTGCTGGCGCTGGCCTCCTCCGAGCCGGAAGCGGCCGCCGAAGCCGAGACCGGCCTGCGCGGCGCGCTGGCCAGCGCCTACCGCCTGATGAACAAGCAGCCGCCGGCCTGGGTTTTTTCCAGCCTTACCGACGCCGCCTCCGGCTCGGCCGCGGCAGGGGAACTGGCCGTGGAAAAATTCCCCGGCGGCTTCCTGATCAGCAACTCCGACAGGCCCGCCGTCCCGCCGGCCGCCACCCCCGGCCTGCCGGCCGCCTCCGACCCGGCCAGGATCTGGAAACTGTCCGCCCTCAAGGTCTCCACCGGTCCGGACGGCACCCTGTTCCAGTTCAAGCCGGGCGCCCTGGACAACGCGCACAAGAACGCCGCTGGTTTCAGCCACCTCCTCATCGACCTCTATATGGACGTCAACCACCGCCCGCGCGCCGGCGTTACGCGCACGCTGGAGGGCCGTCCCTTCAGGCTTTTCCCCGAGAACGCCTGGGAGTACGCCCTGGAGATCTCGCCGGCCGGGGCCGCGCTGCACAAGCTCACGCCCCGGGGCCCGGCCAAGACCGCGAATCTGCGCGTAACCGCGGAAGAGGGCTGGATAAAGGTGCTGGTGCCCCCCGCCGCCATGCGCGGCACTCCCGGCTTCTGGGGCTACGCCGCGCTGCTGCTGGCCCCCGCGGACGGCGGCTACACGATCACGGATCATATCGCCGAGGACGTCTCTAACGGCTACATCTACGCCGTACGCCCCGGCAGGCGGTAAACGCAGGACACAGCCTCAGGAGGCGCCATGGCCGACAGGGATAAAATAATCGCATACACGGACTCCTACCTGGATTCCCGGAACATCAAGGACGCCTCGCTCAACGGCCTGCAGGCCGAGGGCCGGACCGAAGTGAAGAAGATAGCCTTCGGGGTTTCGGCCTCACTGGAATGCATAAAGCGGGCCGCGGCCTGCGGCGCCGACATGCTGATAGTGCATCACGGCCTGGTCTGGGAGCGCCGCGCGCAGACCTTCACCGGCCCCCTCAAGCGCAAACTGGAAACGCTGTTCGGTTCCGGCCTCTCGCTCTGCGCCTGGCACTTGCCGCTGGACAAGCACCCGGTGGTGGGCAACAACGCCCGGCTGCTGGCCCTGCTCGGCGCGAAAGGCCTGAAGCCGTTCGGCTCTTACGACGGCGAGACCATAGGCTGGCGCGGCACCCTGCCCAAGCCCCTGACCATAAACGACATAGCCGCGGCCCTGGCCATCAAGCTGGACGCGGAGCCGCTCTGCTTCCGCTTCGGCACGGAGAAGATCCGCACCGTAGGCGCGGTCAGCGGCGGCGCGGCGCGCATGTTCGAGCAGGCCGCGGCGGCCGGGCTGGACCTCTACCTCACCGGCGAGGTTAGCGAGCCCACGCAGGAATACGCCCGCGAAACGCGCGGCAACTTCATAGCGGCAGGCCACTACAATTCGGAGAAGCCCGGCGTGCAGGCGCTGGCGGGCGTGCTGGAGAAGAAGTTCGGCGTGCGGACCGAGTTCATCGACATCCCCAACCCCGCTTAAAGCGTTCCCCCGCAAATAAAAAAGGCCGCCCGCGCGGCCTTTTTTATTTCCCGCCGGGCCTAGGCCGGCTTATAGTCTATGCGCGGCAGCAGCAGGATCACGAAGGACAGCAGGAGCACGGCGGCGGCGTTCATGGCTATGCAGAAATCCACGGAGAGCCGCTCGGCCAGCACGCCGTTGACCATGAAGGCCAGCGGCATCACCGCGTAGGCCAGCGTGGTCAGCACCGAGAAGAAGCGGCCCTTCATCTCGTCGGGCACGGTGGCCTGGAAGAGGGTGAGCGCCAGCGTGTTGCCGCCTCCCAGCGCCGCACCCGCGCCGAAGAGCAGCGCGCAGACCAGGTACCTGTTGCCCGCGAAATACAGGCCGCCGAAGCTCAGCCCCATCAGCAGCACGGAAGCGAAGAGCCAGCCGTAGATGTTGCCGTAGGACTTCCTGAAGCTCAGCGAGGCCGCCAGGGCCGCCGAGCCCAGCGCGAAGAAGGTCTCGAACACGGCCAGCCAGGTCACCGACTCGTTGAGGCGGAACTTCACTATCATCGGTATCAGTATGAGTATAGGCGACACGAAGAAATTGAACAGCGCGAAAGCCAGGATCAGCGAGAGGATGGGCCTGTGGCCGAAGGTGTAGGCCAGCCCCTCCTTGAACTCGGCTATGAAAGAGCTCTCGGTCCTCTGCTCCGGGTCCAGGTCCGTCTTAATGCCCAGCACGGCCGCGAACGAAGCGGCGTAGCCGGCCGCGTTGAACAGGAAAGCCCCGGCCACGCCGGCCGCGGCCATCAGCACGCTGCCCAGCGCCGAGCCGAACACGTTGGACAGCTGCAGCACGGAGGCGTCGGCGGCCACCGCCTGCGGCATTTTCTCCGGCGAGGTCAGCCGCAGGATGGAGGCGGCCACGGCGGACTCGAACAGCGGCCCGAAGCCGGCTATCAGGAAGCAGATGGCGTAGAGCAGCCACAGGTTCAGCCGCCCGCTCCAGAGCAGCAGCGCCAGCGCCAGCACCAGCGCGGCGCGCGCGGCGTCGGCGGCCAGCATCACCAGGCGCTTGTTGGTCCGGTCGGACAGCGTGCCCAGCAGCGGCCCGAACAGCACCACCGGCAGCACGTTGACCGCCATGATGAGCCCCAGATGGAACTTGGAGCGCTCCCCGGCGGTGGAGAGCACCCACCAGGCGATCGCTATGGAGAAGAACTTGTCGCCCACGGCCGAGATGATGCGCCCCAGGAACAGGCGCCGGAAGTCGGCGAACAGCGCCAGCGGGTGGGTTTTCAGTTCTCCAATGATCTCTCTCATGGAGTAATTCTATAAAATACGGCCGAGCGACTTTCATCAATCCCCGGAAATGCCGGAAAATGCTAAATTACCCTTATGGATAAATTCTTCAAATTCGCCGAGCGCGGCACCGATTTAAAGACCGAGTTCCTCTCCGGAGCCGCCACCTTCCTGACGATGGCCTACATCATCTTCGTGAACCCCGGCATCCTGTCCGCCGCCGGCGTACCGTTCGCCGGCGCGGTCACCGCCACCGCCCTCGGCGCGGCCGTAATGAGCGTGCTGATGGGCCTGGTGGCCAACCGGCCGCTGGCGCTGGCCAGCGGCATGGGCATCAACGCCGTCATCACCTTCTCCGTCATCGGCTTCCAGCAGGCCAACGTGCCGTGGCAGGTGGGCATGTCGGTCATCTTCATCGAGGGCCTGCTGATCCTGGGCCTCGTGCTTACCGGCTTCCGCGAGGCCGTGATGAACGCCATCCCGCTCAACCTCAAGCGCGCCATCGGCGTGGGCATCGGCCTGTTCATCACCCTCATCGGCCTCAACCAGGGCGGCCTCATCCGCCCGGCCCCGGTGACGCTGGTCTCGCTCGGGGATTTCTCGCAGCCCTATGTCTGGATAGCCCTCATCGGGTTCTTCTCCACGGCTTTTTTCATGGCCGCCAAAATCAAAGGCGACATACTCTGGGGCATACTGACGGCGACCCTGGCGGCGCTGCTGTTCGGCGTCACCTCCGCCCCCTCCTCCGCCTTCGCCGCGCCCGACTTCTCCACCTTCTTCGCCCCTTTCCAGTACGTCAACGGCAGCCCCGCCCTGTTCCAGGCGCTGACGCCGGCGCTGGGCTTCGTCATCTTCGCCATCATGCTCACCGACTTCTTCGACACCATGGGCACCGTGGTGGCCGTGGGCGAACAGGCCGGCTTCGTCAACAAGGACGGCTCGGTGAAGGATATCAACAAGATCCTGCTGGTAGACTCCGCCGCCGCGGTCACGGGCGGCCTGTTCGGGGCCAGTTCCATCACCACCTACGTGGAGTCGGCCGCCGGCGTGGCCGAGGGCGGGCGCACCGGCCTCTCTCCCATCGTCACGGGCCTGTTCTTCGCCCTTTGCGCTTTCTTCTCGCCGCTGGTGCAGATGATAGGCGGCGGCTTCCGCCTGGAGAACGCGCGGCAATACTGCCTGCTGGTAGACGGCGGCTTCACCGCTCCGCCCGACGTGCTGGCGCCCGGGTACGGCGACTATTTCGTCTACCCCATCACCGCGGGCGCGCTGATCATAGTGGGCTCGCTGCTGATGAAGACGGTGCGCGAGATAGACTGGGACAAATTCGACGAGGCGCTGCCGGCCTTCCTGACGATAGTCGGCATACCGCTGACCTACAATATCAGTTACGGCATCGGCTTCGGCTTCATCACCTACACGGCCATGCGGCTGATCCGCGGCAGGTTCAGGGAGATCCACCCGCTGATGTACGCGGTCAGCGCCGCCTTCCTGCTGTCTTTCGTCCTGGGCTCCAGGTAGCGGTTTAATTTCGTATAATTTCAGCGGGGCTATGTCTTACCATTCCAAACTCAAAACCGACCTGCAGGGCGCCGCTGCGGCGGGCCTCATAACGCCCGAACAGGCCGACAAGGTCTGGGAGCGCTCCTATTCCATGCGCACCTTCGCCTCTTTCAAGGCCGCCCACTGGATAGGCGCGGCCGCGGGGCTGTTCGTGGCGCTGGGCCTGATCCTGGTAGTGGCCAGCAACTGGGACAAGATAGGCGCCATAGCCAAGATGGGCGCCTTCCTGCTGCTCTTCTACGGCATCGGCGAAGCCGTGCTGCGGCTGGAGAGCAAGCCCGCCGCCGCCATACCGCTGGAAACCCTCTGGTTCTTCATGCCGGTGCTCGGCATCGGCCTGTACGCGCAGATCTTCAATCTCAGCGGCGACCCCGTTAAGCCCTACCTGGTGTGGGCCGCCCTGTCCGCCCCGCTGGCCGTCTTCTCCAAACGACCGCTGGCCGCCTACCTGTGCGCCATCCTGCTGTTCACCGTGCTGTACTGGGGCACCATGGGCTCCGCCAATATGCTCTCGCTGACGGCCCGCTACAACTCGGGCAGCCAGCCGCTCTGGCACTGGGCGCTGGCGCTGGGCACGCTGGGCGCCGGCGCGGCGCTGTACCCCGGCAAGCGCCTCGGCCTGCCGCTGGGCGCCGGCGTGGTCTGGCTCTTCGTCATGATGGTGGCCGACACCGCCATAAAAGTGCGCTCCGAGGCCCTGGTGCTGCTGACCGGCATGTCGCTGGCCGTGCTGTGGCTCACCTACGGCCGCGAGACCGCCGAGGAAAAAGCCGGCCTGCCGCTCACCGCCTGGACAGCCGCCGTCTACCTGATGACCTTCTTCTGGCATTACCGGGGCCACTCCAGTTACGGCTCCTCCTCCTCGGACACCGCCGCCGGCGGCGCAATAGCCTGGCTGCTCTTCGCCGGCGCGCTGATCAGCGCGCTGTTCAGGAAGCAGCGGCTGCTCCCCGAGGGCGCCACCGAGGATTACCTGGCCAAGGCCCTGCTCGCGGCCTCCATGCTGGGCGCCTTCCTGCTGTTCGACGCCAGCGAGGGCTCGGCTAAGATCCTGGCAGTGATCGCCAACGTGATACTGGCCGCCTACGGCGCCGGCTGCATAATCAGCGGCGCCAGGACGGCCAACGAGAAGCTCATTAACCGCGGCGTGCTGGTGATCACGCTCACCGCCATTACCCGCTTCGTGGACCTCTTCGGCGGCCTGCTCAAGAGCGGCGTCGCTTTTATCGTTACCGGCCTGGCCTTCGGGGCGCTGGCCTATTTCGTCAACCAGGGCCGCAAGGCCCTGATAGAGTCGGTGAAGAAATGAGCAAACTCCGCATAATCCTTCTTGCCCAGCTGGCCTTCTTCGGCGCCTGGGGCGGCTGGCTGCTCTCCTCGCGCAACGCCGATTCCCCCGAGTTTTACCTTGAGACCGCGCCGGTGGACCCCCGCGACCTCATCAGCGGCACCTACGTCGCGCTCACCTATGACATCTCCCGGCCCACGGCCGGCGATTGCCGTGACTTCAGGAATTTCGGACCGGTCTTCGTAAAGCTTGAGCACCGGGGCGGGACGGCGAACACCGCCGACGGCCCGGTGCCGGTCTACGAGGCCGTGGACTGCAGCGCCAATCCCCCGCAGGAGCCCGGCTGGGCGGCCGCCAGCCTGCAGCACGGTTTCGGCGGAATGACGGCCCTCTACGGCATTGAACGCTTTTTCCTTAACGAGAACGACCCGCGCAAGGACGCCGTCAGCGGCACCGTAGTGGCCAAGGTAAAGATCGGCCACGGCCGCCGCCTCGACCTCCTGGACCTGGTCAAAAAGATCTAGCCCGCCAGCCGGCCCTACCGCCGTTACCGCCCGCTGGCGCAACCGCCCCGGGCGGTTTGCCTAAATAAAGGAGCCCTCATGCAGAGAACACAGGAAATGACCAGCGTGCAGCCGGACTGGGAGAATTTCTATCCCCGCCCCATCTCTGAAAAAACGCCCTTCTTTTCGCGCGACGGGCGCGTTTACGACTGCCTGTTCGCCCAGCAGCTCAACCGCGACCTGCTGACGCTCCTGTTCCGCACGGCCGACCGCCTGCGCGAGGTGACTCAGCATAAGGACGGCGCCGACTACATCTCCGGCCTGCTCTCCGATAAGCGCGCCATGCTTTACTTCGCGCAGCCCTCCACCCGCACCTTCATGTCCTTCCTCAACGCCTGCCACATCCTGGGCGTGAAGACCTCCGAGATCCGCGACACCAGCACCTCCTCCGAGGTCAAAGGCGAGACCCCCGAGGACACCGTGCGCACCTTCTCGAGCTACGTGGACATGATCATCATGCGCCACCCCACGCCGGGCTTCGTGGAGAAGACGGCCTGGCTGATGAACCGCACGGGCCGCCCGGTGCCGATCATCAGCGGCGGCTCCGGCAAGGACCAGCATCCCACGCAGGCGCTGCTCGACACCTACACGCTCTACCGCAGCTTCAACGGCGACATGGACGGCAAACATATCGTGATGGTGGGCGATCTCAAGCGTGGCCGCACCGTGCGGTCGCTCTCCTACCTGATGAAGAACTACAACAAGATCTCCCTCTCCTTCGTCTCGCCCAAGGAGTTCCGCATGGAGTCCGACATCCTCGACTTCCTCAAGCGCCACAATATCCCGTTCCAGGAGACCGAGGACTTCAAGGGCGTGATGAAGACGGCCGACGCCATCTACATGACGCGCATCCAGGACGAGCACGACAAGTCCGGCGAAAGCAAGGGCGTGGATTACTCCCCCTTCTACTTCAGACAGGAGCACCTCAAGGACATAAAGAAGACCTGCGTGATCATGCACCCGCTGCCGCGCCGCCACGAGATAGAGGTGAGCGTGGACGACGACCCGCGCGCCGTGTTCTGGCGGCAGGAGCGCAACGGCATGTGGGCCCGCGCGGCCCTGATGGCCTATATCTTCGGCGTGGACGGTAAGATCCGCTAAAATAGGGACAGCGCCCTGTTATCTCAATACTAGGGCGCTGTCCCCAATAAAAAGCCGCGCGCGGGGCTAACTCCCTCGGGTTTCTCTGCTAAGCTATATGTGACCTTGCAGTTCCGGTTTAGGAGGCGCTTAAACATGAAGAACTTCTTTTTACCGCTTTTCCTGGCCGCGGCGCTGATGCCGTCGGCGGCCGCAGCAGAAGGCCGCTTCGGCGACGCCGTGGCCGCCTTGCGGAGACAGCCTGCCGGCACACCGGAACAGGCCGTCATCAATGTCCTGAAATATATGCGGCACAGCCTCGTCCTTGATCCGGACGTTCCCTTCCAGCGCGAGCCCCATGCCTGGACGGGGCGAGAGGTGATCGAGGCCGGCACCGTTAACGGCTGCGTGGAGGCGGCAAAGGCGTTCTTCGCCCTCTCCCGGGCCGCTTATCCGAAATTCAGGCTGGTCTACCTGGACTCCTTCAATTCAGCCCGCCCTGACGGCGGCCACGCGGTGGTGGAGGCCGCCGCCTCCGACGGACGGGCGTATATTGTGGACACCTCCGCGTTCCCGAGAATGCCTGGCGCGTTCAGGCTGACCGACAAGGACCTTTCCAGGCCCGTGCCATTCAATCCCAAGTACACGGGAAAAGTCCTGCAGTTCAACAAAAGCGTAGACGTTTTCGCCACGCATGAAGGCGGCAGGTACCTGCTCTACGTCTACCCCTACGGCACAGTCTTCGGCCCTCTGAAGGAAAAACGCGAGTTCGGCACCCTGGAGGAGATGAACCGCGCCCTCGGAAAATACCCCGCCGCCGTGGTCGACGCGGCCTACCTCCGGGACAAAGGCATTGCGCTGCAGTACCTGGACACCGGCAGGTCCGCCTTCCTGTTCGCCGGGGCCAGGCACGTGGTCTATACCTGCTATACCAGGCTCCCCTATCCCGACAACGCTTTGGAGGTGGAGGCCGTCGCGCGGGAGGCCTATGCCGGGACAGGAGCAGCCGGCACCTGCAACCGCGCCGCGCTCCGCCGCCCTTAACGCCGCACCCGACAAAAAGCCCCCGGTTTTGCCGGGGGCTTTCTTTTATCGGGCCGACTGGGCTTAGTCGCTGAGCACGGTGGGGTCGGCGAAGCGGTCGCGCAGGGCGTTGGCGTTGCCCAGCTGCTCGCCGTAGCCGGCCTGCAGGTTATTGTTGTACATGTCGTAGCTGTTGGCGATGTTCTCCTCGCCCTTGATGCGCTTGTCGGTACGGAGGTCCATCTTGGCGTAGATGTCCTTCACGTCCACGAGCTGTATCAGCACCTGCATCATGTTCTCGTAGCCCACGCGGCTCTTGCCTTTGCCGCCCAGCACCTGGGAGAGGCGCGCGGCGCGGGCCTTCTGGTCGCCCTCCTCGCGCACGCTGGCTATGTCGGCGATGATGCGGGAGGCGTTGGTGCAGAAGGAATTGACCACGGAGAGCGGGTCGAAGCTGTCGTCCTGGCGCTCGTAGTCGCTGAGGATCTTGCGGGCGGCCTTCCAGTCGTAATCCACCTTGCCCTCTTTGTCCATCTTGAAGAGGTGGCGGACCTTCTCGAGGATCTCGCGGTCCAGGCCTTCCATCACGTTGAGCACGGCCTTCATCACGCTGATGGCGGGGGCCACCAGGATGGAGTTCACGGCCTTCTGCGTGAAGACCAGGGAGAAGGACATCAGCGCGGATTTATAGCGCTTGCTGTCGAGCACCGGGTTGCCCCACTCGTCGGTCTCGGTGGAGTTCGCCGGGTCGAGCCTGGGGAACAGCGAGTTCGCGTCCACCATGAAGTCCTTGTTGACGCCGTTGCCCTGCACGCCGGCGAACTTCAGGATCTCGTTCATGTTCTCCACCATGCCGCGGGCGTCGCGCTCGTCGTGCTTGATGTACCCCTCGTAGCGCTGGTAGACCACGGCGGCGTCGGACACCTTGCCGCCCTTGTCCTCGTAGTTGACCACGTAGAAGTTCTGGTTGGTGTTGTGCTTGAAGATCTTGCCCACTATCGGGATATTGATGTTGCTGACCGACTGGTTCTTGGAGGCGTTGTGCACGTGCAGCACCTGGTCGCTGTCGGTGGTCTGGTAGCGGTCGTAGCGCTGGCCGGAATTGGATTCGCTGTGCATCACCACGGGCAGCACGATGTTCATGCCGTTGGAGGTGCCGTTGAAGTGGTTGGCGCCGGCGAAGGTGGAGTTAAGCCCCAGGCCCTGCGAGGCGACTTCGTCCACCTGCTGCATGGCGGCGGCGCCGGCGGCGTTGTCGTCCATGTCGGTGAAGTCGTTAAAGCGCACGCCCATCTCGATGAGGCGCTTGATGATGCTGAGGTCGCCCTTCAGGAAGTCGACCAGCTTGGCGACCTGCTGGGGGTTCTTGGGGTCGATGATGAATTCGAGCAGCAGTTTCTTGCCCTTGGCGCGGCTGTGGGAAACCCCGAACTTGAGGGCTATGTACTTGTTGAATTCCTTAACGATGCTCTTGTTGATCTCTTTGCCCAGGGCCTCGATGAAATAGGATTCGGCTTCCGGCAGACCTATCATGCCGGCGTCGAAGGAGGTGCCCACGGAGGCGCCGGCGCTCTTGACGGTGATGCGGTCCAGGCGGATGCGCATGCGCAGGCGGTTCTCGTCCATCTTGAAGAGGGTGACGGAGGGCTTCATCTCCTTGGAGGTACCCAGCGAGAAGGCCACGTTAAGCCAGGGCTGCACCGGGTAGCCCAGGCCGCCGCTGACGCCCAGGTACATGCGGGCGGGGAATTTCCAGATCTCATTGACCTTCATCTCGCCTATGCGCTTCTCGTTGATGGGGAGGATGGTCTTTACTTTGCGCAGGTCGGCCAGCTTCAGCAGGTTCTTGCAGTACTTGCTCTCTTCGGTCTTGCGCACCACCACCGACTTGCCCTCGAGGCCGCCGGAGAAACCGATGTTGAAAGCGTTGCCGTTGACGTTGAAGATGTCGGTAAAGGTGTGACCGGCGTTCAGTTTCACGCCCACTTCGTCGATCACGGCGATCTTGTTGTCCGGGTACTGCTTCATGTAGCGCTTGAACTTGCCTTCCACGCCGGCGATGTCGGCAATGTCGAAGCCGGCTTCGATCGGGATCTCCACGTCTTTACAGATGTCGTCGAAAACGTCGCTCTTGAGGTCTTCCCAGAAGTGCAGCAGCTCGTTGTTGCCGGGCTGGGGCTGGGAGGGCTGGGCCTCGGGAGCTTTGGGATCCGGCACGCCGGCGGCGCCGGAGCGCAGGCCGTTCACCAGGTCGGCCATGGAGCCTTTGTCGGCTCCCTCGAAGAAGGAAGAGAAGTCATTAGCGCGGGCCGGCGCGTTCAGCGCGCAGACCAGCGAGAGGAAAACTACCGCGGATTTGATGGTGGTGGTTTTTTCGTGATTCATTACAGATAGTTTATCGCAAATAAGGCTTTTTCATAAGAGGCCAAGTGCCCAGCCCGGCTTTGTATTAATGCCCAGGCCCACGTAGGCCCCCCCGGCCCCCCGGCCTGGGTCTTCTGGCCCGCGCCCCCGCCAGCGGGGCCCATACTAGTACTTAATAAGCGCGTTTATATAAGAAAAGTGTATAATCAGTTTCGGCGGTAAAGTATTTCACCGCGAAGTTTTAAGGGGTTTGGCTCATCCAGAGGTATATTCGATGAAAAGAACAGGATTTCTATCCTTAATATTGCCGCTTTTATTGATTTGGGCCGCAGGTACGGCTCATGCGGCAGTCTCAAAAACCTCCAAAAGAGTAATCCGCCTGGTTTCCAATCCAGCCATCACAGTAGTACCGGGCTTCACGGCCGGGGCAAGTGCCACCACGGCTCTACAATGGAGCTGGTCCACTGGCTCGTTCACCGGCTCCGGCTTGACCGGCTATAAACTCTATACCTCCAGCGCGGCTGGCACCCACATATCTCTCGCGCTCAACACCAGCTATTATATTGATACCGGCCTGGAAGCGAACAAGGCCTATACGCGCTGGCTTACGGTCTACGATGCCACCGAAGAAGGCAGCGACACTGAGCACCTGCAGAAGTATACCTACGCCATCCCGCCGGCTGAAATAGCTATCTCCTCGGATGCCCCTACGGCCGCCCCGACCGTCAACTCCCTCTCCCTGCCTTGGGCCAGGCTCACCGACACCATTGTTTCCACCAGCGCCTACGTGGAGATACCGCCCGCGTACTGGTTCCCCAACACGGTGCACGCAAGCGCCTACGTGGTGGAATGCTCCACCGACGGCGGGGCGACCTATGTCCGCAACCGGGCCTTCTTCGTGCCGTGGAACACCTTCCCCACCCTTAGCAACCGGCATTACATGATAAGGGTAGGCGCCGTGAACGGCGACGAAGAGCTGACCCCTGGAGTTTACAGCGCCACCAGGACCTTCACGACCCCACCGCTTACTCCGGAGAACTTCACGGCCGTGGCCATCTCCTCCTACTCCATCCAATGGCGCTGGGGCAAGGATATATTCGCGGGGACAGATATCACCGGCTTCAAAGTTTACCATTCCACCATCGCGGCGGAAGACGTGCTGCCGGAAGCCGGTGATATCGGGGAACCTGTGGCCACGCTGGGGGCCAATACCAGCTACTGGACCGAGGTTTACGTGGACAGCGCAGCGGTCCTTACGGCGAACTCGCGCCATACGCGCTGGATCAAGGCCGTGGGCTACCTTGAAAGTGAAAAATCCGCCACCCTCCAGAAGTACACATATGCCATAGCCCCCGGCTCCGCGACTGCGGTATGGCTTGACCCGGATCCTTATTGGGTGGCCCATGTCCAAGAGCAATCCCTCTCCCTCAACTGGCCGATTATCGGGGTATCCTCCACGGTATTCGGTGACCAATGGCGCCTGGGCATAGCCTCCCAGTACGTGATGTATCATTCTACCGTCTCCGGCTTCACGGTGGCAGTGACATCGACGATAGCGGGTTCGCCCCCGCAGTCCGTAACGGGCCTGACGGATAACACCAAATACGACCTGCGTATAGGCGCCATCAACGGCGACGGTGAACAGACGCCTGATGACGCCATGAATCCGTATGCTTTCAGCCAGACCTACAGAGTGATGACCCGTCCCGAGCCCCCATCCAACTACACCTGCGGCTCCTGGACGGATACGGCCATGCGCTGCACCTGGTCCACCTCCACCTACGTCAACGCGGACTATATCGAAGGCTACAGCTTGGGAAAGCTTCGTGTTTGCCACGCCTCGGACGGCTCGCCGGTCGACTGCTGGAACCCCTTGGATTCCCTGGCCGGAGTGGCCAGCCATGAATACAGCCTGGACTACCTGGAAACCAACAGCACGCACACCATCTCCATCTGGGTGAACCAGCAGGACCCCGCCTGGGTGGCGGGCAACCCCCATTTTGACGCGAGCCCTAAGGAATGGGAGTACTATTACTACAACTTCGGCAGCTACCGGCTGGATAAGGGCGGTGCCACCTTCGCCACGCCGCCCAGCGATGTAGCCTTTGACACCGTCACGGCGCGGTCAATAAGCATCTGGTGGAAGCATCCGGAAGTCCCGGCCACCTCCTACAGGATAGAGCGCGCCACCACCACGAAGGAAGCCGGCCCCTGGGTCTTCGTCTCCAGCTCTACCGGCAACAGGTATATAGACAGCGACCTGACCCCGCTTACCACCTATTCCTACCGCTTAGGCGCGATCAACCTGCTGGGCGTACAGACCACCGGGCTTGCGGCCGCTACAAACGGCCAGCGCCGCGACTACAGCTTCCTCAGCAGCACAATGACGAAGCACACGTCGCCGGCGATCTACGGCGTCGCCTACGGCACCAGCGCCATCTCCTGGTCCTGGACCGACAGTACCGCCGGCGTGCTTTCCTACAACATCTACGACTCCACCTACGGCCTGCTCACTTCCGGTCTGGCCCCCTCTGCCACCTTCTGGCTGGAGGTGAACCTCTCGAGCGCCAACACCAGTTATACCCGCAATATCGCCTCACTGCGGGCCGACACCGGCGTCGGCGAGTACGGCGAAGTTTCGGCCGTCACCTTAGCCAACCCCCCGGCGGCGCTGGCCGCCACAGCTACGGGCCATCACAGCATATCTCTCGCCTGGTCCGGCAACGGCGGCACGCGCTACAGCCTTTCGCGCTCACCGGACCTGCTCACCTGGACGCCGCTGAAAACCTGGAGCGATGCGCTCACTTCCGCCGCGATCACGGACTCAGGCCTCCAACTGGATACCACCTATTATTACTCGGTAAGCGCATACAACTCCGAAGGCCGCGTTTCGCTTTCCAGCGCCACTTCGGCCGCTATCCTCACGCTGGGGCTTCCCGCCGGAGTAACCGCCGTCTATTCCACGGCCACTATCGCACAGTCAATAACAGCCCCGCTGCCCGGCGTGGGCCAGGTCGCGGTGTCGCTACCGGCCGGGGCGATTACCGAAAACGGTTATGTCCGCGTAAGCACCAGCGCGGCCACAGTGCCGGTGGATATCTCAAAGGCCTCGCTTGACGCGGCAACGCTAGCCTTCGCGCCGAACGCAGTAGTTACCGGGTCCATCCTCGAGTTGCACTACTACAACCTGTTCGGCGCCGCCATGACTGGCAACTTCGCCAGCCCGGCAAGAGTGGCCATCACGTACACCGACGCCAACGGCGACGGCGTACTTGACGGGGTAACGCCGCAGGCCCCCGTCGACACGCTAAAACTCCTCTCCCTGGACACCACAGCGGGGGAATGGGTTCCGTTGAGAGATTCCTTTATCGACAGGACGGGCAAGACGGTATACTCCGACATAAGTCATTTTTCGTTCTACTCGCTCGGCAGCATTATCTCCGCGGCCGGCGAACTGGAGGACAGCTTCGCCTACCCGAACCCCTACAGGCCCGGCAGTTCCGGCAGCTTCGGGAACACCTCCTTTGGCGAGGGGATTGTCTTTGAATCCCTACCGGCCAGATCCAGGATCAAGATCTATAACACGGCAGGCGGTTTGGTAAGGGAAGTATCCGACGGCGACGGTGACGGACGCTGCCTGTGGGATGGCAGGAACTCCAACGGAACCGCCGCGGCCTCAGGTGTATACATCTACCTGGTGAACTCCCCGGCAGGCGGGAAAAAGACAGGACGCATATCCATCATCAGGTAACCAGCCGGGGCTGTTGCCCGGAGGAGAATATTTATGTTTAAAGTTTTAATACCAGCTCTATTCACCGCGCTCCTGCTCCCGACCGCCGGCCACGCGGGGGAAGAGGGATATTCCGGAGCGCAGTTCCTCCGCCTCGGAGGCGGGGCAAGGGCCGCAGCCATGGGAGATTCGGCCGCGGCCAGCGGCGGAGCACAGGCGATGTTCCACAATCCCGCAGGCCTGACCGGGGCCGTTGCGACCGAGCTGCTCTTTTCCCATGCCAAGTGGATCGCGGACCTGAATTATTCCAACCTGGCGGCGGTACGGAACAGCCCCGGAGGCGCGTACGGCCTGGCCGTCAGCTACCTCTCCTTCCCGTCAACCGATAAGTACGACAGGCTGGGCAACAAGTTATCAGAAAGCTATTCCGCCTCCGATATGTCCGCGGCCGTTGGTTTTGCCAGAAAGTTCGGTGCCGCCACAGACCTTGGGGTCAGCGTGAAATACGTGCGCAGCGTCCTGGAGGATGAAACAGCAACGGCGGCAGCCGCCGACGTGGGTTTCAGACATGAGGCGATAAAGGACAAACTCCGCTTAGGTCTAGCCCTGCAGAACGCGGGCACAAAGCTCAGGTACATAGAAGCGCAGTCCCGCCTCCCGCTGACGCTAAGATTTGGAGGAGAATACACTCTCCACTTGCCCCATGAGGATGGCATGCGCAAGCACATTACATTCGCCACAGAATTTAGCCACCTGAAGGATGCGGGCGTTTATGCCGGGGCCGGTATAGAGTTCGGCACTAGTTACGACAAAGGGAACCACTTCGCCATGCGCCTGGGCTATCGGACTAACAAGCTCGGCAGCGCGTCAGGGATTTCCGCCGGCCTGGCCGTGGACATGAAATCCTCCATAGCGGAATACGCCTACGCGCCCATGGGCGATCTGGGCAACACGCACAGGCTTTCTTTAACCGTTAAATTCGGCAAGCAACCCGGCGTGAAATAAAGCAGTCCCGCCCGAGTGTACTCAATATCACCTTGAAATTCCCCCAGGTTCTGGTATAACGTACTTGAGGGGCAGCGGCCGTAACGACAAGCAGGGCTTGGTCGTTAGGCTGCAAAGTCGTTTCTGTTCCTGACAAGGAGGGAATATGAGTACCTCTGGCCCGCAGCTCAGCATCCTGCTGGTGGACGACAACGAAGACGACGCCTTGATGGCAAAGCACGCCTTCGCCAAACTGGCCATACCGCATCAGATGCAGGTGGTCACGGACGGCTTGGCCGCCCTGGACTACCTGAATTGCGCCGGCAAGTTCGCCGGCCGCAAGAACACCCTGCCGGACCTGCTGCTGCTGGACATCAATATGCCGGGTATGGACGGCTTCTCTCTGCTCAAGGCAATGAAGGCCGACAAGGCGCTCAAAAAGATCCCGGTGGTGATGCTGACCACCTCCGCCTCGCGCGAGGACGTCTCGCACAGCTACGAGTGCGGCGCGGCCTCGTTCCTGACCAAACCCGACTCCTTCGACGGCTACCACGCGCTGATGGGCCAGTTCAGCTCCTACTGGATGTCCGTCTCCCTGCTGCCGGAATAACGCCCCCGCGCGCAAAAAAGGCCGCCCATAAAGGCGGCCTTTTTAATTTCCGGAGGCCAGGTATCGCGCTCCCCAGGCGTTAAAGTTCTCCCCTTATCCCGGAGTCTGCCTTCAGAAATCGAAGAGCTTCACTACGCGGCTTTCTATGCCGAACAGGGCGGAATCTTTGGTCTTCTCACCGGTAACGTAGGCGCTGGCGGCGGACATGGTCAGGGACATCAGCGGGTAATAAGCGGCCAGGTCCGCGGCGTCGGCGCGCAGCACGCTCATCCTCCGCCAGGCGAGCGCGCCGGAATCTATCATCCTCGCCTGGTAGCCCCTCATGCGGTCGTTGAGCCCCGGCGGAAGCATTTCCGCCCGAGGGAACTCCAGGGTGACATTGTCTCCCGGGAACTTGTATGAACCCCGCTTTATCATCTTTGCCAGCCCGGCCCTGGCGAAAGCAGCCAGTATTTTCGAGGCCTCGGCTTTCTTCAGGCCCGCCGTCCTGGCGAAGCCGTCGCAAGGCCAGCCCCCCGTGTCGTTCACGAACACGATAAAGGCGCGGTAATGCTCATAAGTGGAAAGTATGAGCACCGCCTGCTCCACGGTGATGGGCTGCTTTTTAATTAATTTCCCCAGGGCCTTATGCGCCGGGGAAAGGCCCGGCGTATCCGTTCTGATGGAGATGAAGGGCTCGAAAACAAAACCGTAAGCCTCTTCGCCGGCCGTGGTCTTAAGCCAGGTAGCGGCGAGCTTTCCCGCGGGCGGGCTTTTGGGAATGAGGCGCAGCGCCAGCGAGATGCGGCGCAGCATTTCGGGCGAAGGCAGGGCTTTGCCCTGTTCGAAGAGCAGGTAGTTGCGGTAGGAGAAAGTGAGCACCGGCTTGCCGCCGTTGTCGTGATAGAAGCGGTACGCCGTGGGAAAGCCCGCGGTTTTGCGCAGGCCGATCAGGGCTTCCGAAAAGATTGTAGCCATAAACCAATTCTACCTTAAGCGCATTTACCTGACAACACAGCGAAGAAAGTCCGCGCTGAAACGCGGTTTGCCTCCAATCCCGAACGTAAGCCGGTCGTCCCTTAAATTGGCTCTTTCGCCTCAGGCGGCGGCGCGCGAGTACTGTTATCCTATCTGTGAGAGGAAATCTCACCCCGGGTTCTGCGGCAGGTCGGGGCAAACGTCAGAGAATAAGGGAGCTAAAATTAAATGAAAAGAATTACGATGATAGCGGCAGCGGCAATGTTCGCGGGAGCGAACCTCGGTTTCGCCTCAGGCCCGGAGGGGCTGCGGTCCGGCGGGGACGGCAGTCTTAACGCGTTGGCCGTAAAAGCGGCGGCGCTGAAAGCCGCCGGGGCGGCCAAAGACGTTTCCCCCATGCCCGGCTTTGCCAAAGCCTTCGCGCAAGAGAACGGGCTAAAGGCGGCGGCTTCAGCCGAAGCGCTCTCCTTAAATATTAAGGCCAGGGACGGGATCAGATTGAAGACAATAGTAGTCTACATGTCCTCAAGCGACTCCCTTTCCTGCACCCACGCGTCTTATTCCGACGGCGCTTATAACCGGGTCCCGAACGTTTTCGACAAGGAGATCCCCGCCGCGGTATCCGGAGAGCTGAACAGGATAAAGATAGGGATGACGCTCAACGACAACTGCCGCTCGCAGGCGGTGGGGATGGCGATAGAGGCCGTTCACCCCGCGATCCCGGAGGATTCCAACAGGATAGCGATCTCCCTGAGCGCCTCGAACCAGGATTCGCTCGTGCAGCGGATAATCTTCACTCAGTACAACTCGCCGTATATCGGCATTTTCTACGGCA
>MGTZ01000022.1:0-1090 GCA_001799715.1 Elusimicrobia bacterium GWB2_63_16
ACTGCACGCGCCGCCGCCTGGTGGGCTTCGAGGACGTGCACATGTCCAGCGCCAACATCGATAAGGCCATCGAGTATATACGCAAGACGCCCGAAGTGCGCGACGTGCTGATCTCCGGCGGCGACCCGCTGGTGCTCACCGACGAGATGCTGGAAGGCATCATTCGCAAGATCCGCGCCATCGACCACGTGGAGATCATCCGCATCGGCACCCGCACCCCGGTAGTGATGCCCATGCGCATCACCGACAAGCTGGTAGGTATGCTCAAGAAGTACCATCCCATCTACGTCAACACGCATTTCAACCACCCGAAGGAGCTTACCGCCGAGGCGCGAGAAGCCTGCCGCAAGCTGGCCGACTCCGGCATACCGCTGGGCAACCAGAGCGTGCTGCTCAAGGGCGTCAACGACTGCCCGCAGACCATGAAAAAGCTGGTACACGAGCTGCTGCTGACGCGCGTGAAGCCTTACTACATCTACCAGTGCGACCTCTCCGTCGGCATCAGCCACTTCCGCACTTCGGTGTCGAAGGGCATAGAAATCATTGAGAACCTGCGCGGCCACACCTCCGGCATGGCGGTCCCGACCTTCGTGGTGGACGCCCCCGGCGGCGGCGGCAAGACGCCGGTGATGCCCAACTACCTGATCTCGCAGAACGGCAAGCGCGTGGTGCTGCGCAACTACGAGGGCGTGATCACCACCTACACCGAGCCCGAGGGCTACGTGGCCAGCCACGAGAACTGCTGGTACTGCTCCGACGACCAGTACAAGCCCATAGACGGCGTGGCCAAACTCCTCAACGGCGAGAAACTGACGCTGGAGCCGGCCAACCTGATGCGCACGCGCAGGCACAGGAAGTAAACCGCGCCGCATGGACTCTATCAAGGCCCTCAGGGACAGGACCGTCTTCATAGTCGGTTCGCGCAAGAACGCCGGCAAGACGACGTTCCTGAACTACGCCCTGAACCGCCTGCGGGGGGGCGCGCCGCTGGGCGCGCTCAGCGTGGGCGTGGACGGCGAGGCCCTGGACCAGGTGTTCGGCAGCCCCAAGCCGCAGGTGAGGGCCGAGCGGGGCGACCTGCTGCTGTGCG
>MGTZ01000022.1:1413-3416 GCA_001799715.1 Elusimicrobia bacterium GWB2_63_16
CGAGCCGGTCTTCATCGTGGAGGGCGCGCTGACGCCGGGCCGGGTGCCCGGCAAAGAAGTCAAGCGTGGCACGCTGGTCCTTGAGGACCTGACCAAGATCTTTCTGAGCTGGCCGCAGTGGCAGGAACTGAAGGCGCGCTTCGAACTGCGCTTCGCCGCCAAGCCGGACCTGGCCGCCTTCGTGGTGAACCTGGCAAATGTCAGCCGGCAGGATTTCGAGAAGAAACTGGGCATACCGGCGCTGGCCGAGCGGATAATCTACAACCCTTACGCGGTGATAAGATGACGGACAAATTCAGGGCTTTCGCCGAATTCGAGACCTTTTACGCGCTGTACAAGCCGCTCACCCCGTACGGCCGCCGGGCCCGCGAGGCGCGCCGCTGGTACGCCGACGCGGCCGCGCTGAAGACCGAGCACGACCTGGCCGCGGCCATGCTGGCCTTCGCCGCCGCCAACCGCCACAAGGCCGACAAACTGCGCTTCCACCTGCGCAATCTGCCCGCCGTGGAACTGACGGCTGCCGCGCTGGACGGAGCGCCGGGGCTGTTCCTCGCCCGCAAGTTCCTGTTCAACGCCGCCGAGATCTTCAAGCTGCTGCCCGCCCCGTTGCGCGCCAGGTTCGGCGCGCGGTGGAATTCCGCCGACCTGCTGGCCCTGCTCAACAAGGGCGGCACGGGCGAGGCCTTCCATATAGCCGACGCCTACGACCAGGAGCTCGCGGCCGCGCGCGCTGCCATCGGCGCCTGCGACAAGACGCTCAAGGGCCTGCGCGAGAAGCGGCTGAAGGCCCTGCGCGAGCGCTGGGGCCTGGATTTCAGCGACAGGGATTTCCTGGTAGTCGAAGAGAAGACCGCCGCAAAGTTCGGCGGCGCGCCGGAACTGTTCGTGGAGCCTTTCGACGGGACGCACGTGACGGTAAAGCCGGTTTACGGTCAGGAGTACATGGAGGCCGCCGCCGAGCGCGACCGCCTGCGCGGCCGCGAGGCCGAGCTGGAGGCCGCCGCCGTGAAGCGCCTGGCCGCCGCCGTGCTGGAGTCGAAGAAGGATATAGAGGCCTACGCCGCCGCCGTGGAGCGCATAGACGTGGCGGCCGAGCGCGCCCGCCTGGCGGCCGAGCTGAGGCTGGTCCGCCCGGCCATCCGCAAATACCACGCCCCGCTGAACCTGGTCAAGGCGCGCTTCCTGCCGCTGGAAGAGCGGCTGGCCGCCGCCGGCCTGAAGTACACTCCGCTTACCGCCTCTTTCGGCCGGCGCGTGAACGTGATCTACGGCTCCAACATGGGCGGCAAGACCGTGGCCCTTAAGACGCTCGCCTTCTGCCAGCTGCTGGCACAGAGCGGCTTCTTCGCGCCGGCCGCCGCCTTCGAGACCTGCCTGTTCGACGGGGGCGCCTTCATAGGCGGCGCCGAGATGGAGACGGCGGGGGGGCTGAGCAGCTTCGGCCTGGAGATGAACGATTTCGCGGAAGCGCACGCCAGGCTGAAGGGCGAGCGTCTGCTGCTGGTGATGGACGAGTTCGCCCGCACCACCAATTCCGAGGAGGCCGCCGCGCTGTTGTCGGCCATCCTCGAGGACCTTGGGGAGAGAAACTCCGCCTGCGCTTTCCTGGCCACCCATTTCTCCGGCCTGGCCGCCGGCGGGGCCGCGGCCTACAAGATGCGCGGCTTCGACACGGCCGCCTTCAACGAGTATTTCTCCGGCCGCACCGCCTGCGGCCTCGACGAGAAGCTGCGGATGATCAACAAATTCATGCGCTACGAACTGCTGGAAGGGGCGGAGGACGGGGAAACCCGCGACGCCATCAAGATAGCCGGCATACTGGGCGTGGCCAAAGGCATCATCAAACGGGCCCGGGATTTCATGGAGGACAAAAAATGACAACTGCGAAGAGCAAACTCGGACTGTCCAAACAAAAGATAGACAAGGCGCGCGCGCTGGCCCTGGAGATCACGGCCCCCGTGCAGGACTACATCGACAAGCACACCACCGTGACCATAGAGCGC
>MGTZ01000022.1:3580-5904 GCA_001799715.1 Elusimicrobia bacterium GWB2_63_16
AGGCCAAGGCCGCCGAGATAGTGAAAGGCCTGGACGCGCGCATAGCCGGCAACGTGGCGCACCGCAACGCCAAATTGAAGCAGTACAAGGACAAGGTCAAGTCCCCGCTCATCTACGTCATCGTGGCCACCGGCAACATCTACGAGGACGTCAAGCAGGCCCAGGCAGCGGCGCTGCAGGGCGCCGACATCATCGCCGTCATCCGCACCACCGCCCAGAGCCTGCTCGACTACGTGCCCTACGGCGCCACCACCGAGGGCTTCGGCGGCACCTACGCCACGCAGGAGAACTTCCGCATCATGCGCGCGGCCCTCGACGAGATAGTGGAGAAGGAAGGCCGCTATATCCGCCTGGTGAACTACTGCTCCGGCCTGTGCATGCCCGAGATCGCAGCCATGGGCGCCCTGGAGCGCCTGGACATGATGCTCAACGACAGCATGTACGGCATCCTGTTCCGCGATATCAACATGTACCGCACGTTCACGGACCAGTTCTTCAGCCGCATGATCAACACCGCGGCCGACATCATCATCAACACCGGCGAGGACAACTACCTGACCACCTCCGACGCCGTGGAGAAGGCCCACACCGTGCTCGCCAGCCAGTTCCTCAACGAGCGCTTCGCCTACAACGCCGGCATGCCGGCGCGGCTGATGGGCCTGGGCCACGCCTTCGAGATCAACCCCGAGGTGAAGAACGGCTTCCTCTACGAGTACGCGCAGGCCCAGATGGCCCGCGAGATCTTCCCGGAGCACCCGCTCAAGTACATGCCGCCGACCAAGTTCATGACCGGCGACATCTTCAAGGGCCTGACGATGAACACGCTGTTCAACTTCGTCAGCAAGGCCACCGGCCAGGGCATACACCTGCTCGGCATGCTGACCGAGGCCATCCACACGCCTTACCTGCAGGACCGGCACCTGGCCATCGCCAACGCGCTGTACGTGCACAACACCATGGCCGACTTCATGAACGACATCGAGTTCAAGAAGGACGGCATCATGGCCCGCCGCGCCCGCCTGGTGGTGGACGAGACCATCCAGATGCTCTCCGACGTGAAGAAGCGCGGCCTGTTCAGCGCCATCGAGACCGGCATGTTCGCCGAGATCAAGCGCCCGCGCGACGGCGGCAAGGGTTTCGACGGCGTCTACGAGAAGGCCCCGGGCTACTACAACCCGGTCGAGACTTACCTCAAGAAGAAACTCAAGGTGGGGAAATAACATGTTCATAAAACCTTACGGCGACACTTCCGACGACGGCGCGGTGCAGCTCTCCTTCACCCTGCCCATAAAGAACAGCGGCAGGGCTAAAGAGGCCGCCCGCCTCTACGTGCAGAAGCTCGGCTTCAAGAAGGCCGAAGTCGTGCACGCCGAGGCCCTCTCCGAGGACTTCACCTTCTTCGTGGCCTACGGCAAGACCGACATAAGCCTGGACTACAGCAAGGTGGAGTACGCCGAGGCCGTGGACAAGTCCATGAGCATGGACGAGGTCAACGAGTTCATAAAGACCCACCTGAAGCGCAAGCTCGTCGTGGTGGGCGCCTGCACCGGCACCGACGCCCACACCGTGGGCATAGACGCCATCATGAACATGAAGGGCTACAACCACCACTTCGGCCTGGAGCGCTACCCCATGCTGGAGACCTACAACCTGGGCTCGCAGGTGCCCAACGAGAAGCTGCTGGAATTCGCCAAAAAGGTGAAGGCCGACGCCGTGCTGGTATCCCAGATCGTCACGCAGAAGGACGTGCATATCAAGAACCTCACCGAGCTCATAGAGCTGGCCGAGGCCGAGAAGGTGAGGGGGAAGATGCTCCTCATCATGGGCGGCCCCCGCGTGAACAACAAGCTGGCCAAGGAGCTGGGCTACGACGCCGGCTTCGGCAGCGGCACCTACGCCGACCACGTGGCCACCTTCGTGGCCAAGAAGCTTTACGAGCGCATGACGGGCAAGAAATAACTAAGGAGAAATATCAATGGCTGAACATCTTAATCTCGACAGGTCCAACAAGCTGTACGCCGAGGCCCAGGAGCTGATCCCCGGCGGCATGATGGGCATCCGCCGCCCGTACAACTTCGTCCCCGGCGAATACCCCATCTTCTTCGAGTCCGCCAAGGGCGGCAAGGTCACCGACGTGGACGGCAACGAGTACATCGACATGCTCTGCGCCTACGGCCCCATCATCATCGGCCACCGCGAGCGCGAAATTGACGCCGCCGTCATCAAACAGATAAAGGAAAAAGGCTTCTGCATGTCCATCGTGCAGGAAGTGCAGAACGACCTGGCCAAAAAGGTCATCTCGCTCGTGCCCTCCGCCGAGAAAG
>MGTZ01000023.1:0-8294 GCA_001799715.1 Elusimicrobia bacterium GWB2_63_16
ACGCCGTTGCGGGCGGCCAGCACGTTGAGGCGGAAGCGGGACACGCCGGTGACGGCGAAAGAGCAGTCCAGCTCCCAGTCCTTCTCGAACTTGGCGCGCTGCTCGTCGTAGAGGGCGGAGTAGATCAGCGTCTTGGTCTGGTCGGCCGTCAGAGGGGCCAGGCCCTCGGCCACCGGGATCACCTCGCCGCTCTTGCGCATCAGCGGCGGCTTGCCGACGCTGATGTGGATGTCGCTGGCCCCCTGCTGCACGGCCGTCTTGAGAATGGTCACCATGTCCATAATGAATCTCCCCTTATTTTTTTTCGCTCCCCGAACCGAAATCCTCTCCCAATATCACCGCCGCCGCGGCCACGCTCCTGTGGCCGGGCTTCACGCGGATCTCCAGCTCCTGCAGGCCCAGCGCGCCCCGCAGCGCGAGGGCGGCGGCGGTGTCGCGCGAGAAGCCGAGTATCCTGGTGTGTTTTTCCACGGTGGCGTAGTTGCCCTCGGTGATCACGTCGAAGCCGATCTCCCGCAGGCGCTTGGCCGTCTGGGCGGCCAGGCCCGGCCGGCCGGAGGCGTTGAAGACCTCGACCAGCACCGCGCTGGACAGGGTCTCGCCGGCCGCCTCGGCGCCCGGACCGCGGCGCTGCACCTCGGTCAGGATGAAATTGGAGGAGCCCAGCCGCAGGAACTCCGAGAAAAGCGAGAAAAGGTCGAAGCCCGAAAGGTTGGTGGCGCCCGCGGACTTCAGGGACCGGGTCCAGGCCGCGGCTTTATACAGCAGGCGCGGCTCCGCGCGCCAGCCGTTAAGCACGGTCCACAACGCGTCCATCTCGGGCGCGGAGGAAAGTTCAACGTAAAAGACTTTCTCGGCGGCGGCCGGACCGGCGGCCGCGAGGGCCAGTTCGCCGGCCAGCCGTTCCGCGGGCACGCCGCGGCGGGGCCGGGCGTGGGCGGCGGTAAAGGCCCCGACGGTGTCGGAGAAAGGATGGTAGATCAGGAAGACGGAGGAGCGCTCGCCGAGCAGGGCTATGCCCACGTCGCGGCCGGCCATCAGCTCCCGGGAAACCGGGGAGAAGAACTGCCACGCCGCCAGCGCCAGCGCCAGGGCTACCCCTGCCGCCATCATCAACCGCTCTTTTTTTCCTGAAGGCTGTTCCATAGCTGCACGCTCAGCGGGTGCACCCAGCCGCCGCCCGCGAATGCATAGACAAGTTTAACATAATTGGCCGCCCTGAAAGCCGCCTCGAAATCGATGAAAGCCAGGCGCCGCACCAGGCCGGCCTCGCGGAAGGCGCGCCCCTGGTTAGCCATGTCGCAAAGGTAGACCAGCCGGGCCAGCGTGCCCATCCCCGGCGCTCCGGTGGCATGGAATTTCACAGCCTCCAGGACTTCGGGGTCGGTCACGCCGAATTTTTCGGCCGCGAGGGCCGCGCCCGCCCAAGCGTGGGCCAGCACCGGGGCTTCCCTCAGGGTTTCGCGCAGCGCGGCGTCCCGCCGGGCCGCCGGGAGGCAGAGGCGGCGCAGCGCCGCCGGGGCGAGGTCGCGGGCGCAGTCGTGCAGCAGGGCGGCGAGGGCCGCTTTCTGCGGCTGCACCCCGGCTGCCGGGGCCAGGGCCGCGGCCAGCGCGGCCGTATGCAGCGAGTGGTCGTAGCGCGCCGGCGTCAGCAGCCGCTTCAGCAGCGCCCGCTCCCGCCCGAGGTAAAATCCTTTTTTCGCTATCAGGTAGTTCACGGCGGGCTGCAGGCGGGCCGGCCTGCGCCCCAGGAAAAGCTGCTCCCGGATCGCGGTAGAGTCGGCTTCGGGAAAGCGGCCAGACAGGCGCGTGAAGGGGTAACCGCCGCGGCCCGGCGCGTGTCCCGGCCGCAGCCCCACCAGCAGCCGGGCGTTAGCGAGGATGAAGTCCGGCCGGCGCCAGCTGCCGAAAGCGGCCAGGCAGTCCGAGCCCATCAGGAAATAGAGCGGCGCGCCGGGGTGCAGGCGGCGGAAGTGCTCCACGGTCTCCCAGGAGTAGACCACCCGGCGGCGGCCGGCCTCGAACGGGCTTATCTTCACCTCCGCCCTGTCCCCGAGCCCCGCGGCGGCCAGCGCGGCGCGCAGCATGGCCAGGCGGCCGGAGTAAGGCGCGGGGCTGTACTCCTTGAAAGGCGTCAGAAAGCCCGGCACGAAATAAAACGCCGCCGGCCGGAGTTGGCGCAGCGCGGCGGCGGCGAGCTCGATGTGGCCGCGGTGGGGCGGGTCGAAACTGCCCCCGTAAATTATCACCGGTTTTTTATGTTCCGCCATAGGGGAATTTACATTTAGTATAATATACTTCCTATACTTAAGACAAAGTTTGCAACTATGGCGAAAAACAGAGAGAACTGCATTATCATCCTGGTCGATCCGCCCGAGGCGGACAAGATCAGCCCCGAGCTCAGGACGGCCTTCGGCCCCGAAAGGGCCGCCCACGTCAACAGCGACCTGATCGCCGCGGCCTACAAGCTCGCCAAGGATTTCCGCGACGCCATACTGATACTTTCCTACGCCAAGACCTCCCGGCACCCGGACCTGACCTGGCTGGACCCCGAAGACCCGGGCTTCCTGGAGGTGAAGAGCCACAACCACGAGGGGCGCCTGCAGGACGCGCTGCAGCTGGCGTTCTTCACCGGCGCTAAAAAAGCCATCCTCATCAGCCACCTCTCGCCCGAGCTCAAGAGCGAATGGCTGTACCAGGCCTTCGATTCCGTCAACGACAAGACCGTGGCGATAGGCGCCAACCAGGACGGCTCCTACTACCTGGTGGGCCTCACGCAGCAGAACCTCAAGATCTTCGAAGCTCCCGGCTTCTCGCACGGCAAGAGCGCGGAAACGCTGGCCGAAAGGGCGAAGAAGAACAAGCTCGCCGTGGTGAACACCCCCGAAACCTACGCCATAGCCGGCGAGGACACGCTGCTGAAGTGGATGGAGAACAGGGAGGCAGCCTCCCCGCTCTTCCAGCCGCCGCAGACGGAAGCGCAGCGCCAGGAGGCCAAAAAGCCTCACCGGCGCCACGCCAAGAACCACGAGAACCCGGCGCCGTCCGCCGGCGACAGCACCCTTTAAACGGAGCCGTTCCCATGTCCCCGGACATCCTCCTGCTCTCGCAGGAAGAGACCCATCCCTTTTACGCCGGCGTGAACGCCTATTTCACCGCCCCGCTGTTAGAGGGCGAACCCCTGCCCCTGGAAAAATTCTCCGCCGCGCCGCCGCTCGGCATAACGCTGCTGGCCACCAGTCTTAACCTCCGGGGCTGGGCGGCGAAACCGCTCTACAACTTTTTCTCCAGGAAAGACGAGGCCCTGCGGCTGGCGGCCGCGCTGGAACGGCGGCCCTTCGCCGCCTGTATTTCCACCACCCACACCTTCCGTCCTGAAACCACGGCGGCCATAGCCGCCCTGGTCCGCCGCCTCGCGCCGGACACCGCGCTGATAGTCGGCGGCCCGGGCGCGGAGTGGAACCCGGCCCTGCGGCCCGAGGGCGCTTTCACGGCGCTGGGGCCCGGCGAGGAAAACCTGCCCGCCCTGCTGGCGGCGCTGAAAGCGGGGCGCGATCCCGCCGCGGTGCCGGGGATAATACCTCCGGGCGGGACCGCGCCCGCCACGCCGCCCGCGCCTTCGTCGGTCATGGATTCTCTGCCTTTTCCGGACTGGGGCCTTTACCCCGCCGCTCCGTCCGGGGTGGCGGTACAGGGCTCGCGCGGCTGCCCGCGCGCCTGCGGCTTCTGCTCCTACAGCGCTCCCTACGCGGCCAGGAGCGCCGGCGCGGTGCTGGCCGAGATCCGCCGCAACCGCGACCGCTGGGGGATAAGCCGCTTTCGCTTTACCGATTCGGACTTCGCCGGGGATCCGGCCAGGGCGCTGGAGGTCTGCCGCGGCCTGGAGGCGGACGGCGGCGCCGCCTGGACCTGTTTCGCCAGAGCCGACAGCCTGCTCCATCCCGGCCTGCCGGAGGCCCTGCGCCGCGCCGGCTGCCAGTGGGTATTCATCGGGGTAGAGTCTGGCTCGGACGCCCTGCTGGCGGCCATGAACAAGGGCTGCGGCCGGGAGGAGATGCTGGCGGGCATAGCGGCGGCTAAAAAGGCCGGCCTGGGAACGCACGGAAATTTCGTGGTAGGCTACCCGGGAGAGACCGGCGGTACCGCGGCCGAAACGCTGGCTTTCGCCCGGAGTTCGGGCCTGGACACCGTCTATTTTTCGCCGTTCCAGATACGCAGCCCAGGCATACCGGCGCTGGCCGGCGCGCAGGGAGGGTTGAGCGGCGGCGAGGGCGGTTGGGAACACCACACCATGTCCTCCGCGGCGGCCCTGGCCCGCGCGGAGGAAATGATAGAAGAGATCTCCGCCGACGAGAGCGCGCCCCTGATAGCCAGCGAGGCCCTGTTTTCGCTGTTCAGCGGCGGCAGCGGGGAGGATTACCGGAAGAACGTGCTGGACTTCCACGGGGCGCTGCGCTCCTGGCACGCGGCCAGGAGGGCCGGCAGCGCCGCCGGCATGGCAGGGGCCAGGGAACGGCTGCGGCGCCACCTGCAGGCCTCCGAGGGGGGCTCTGGACCCTCCCGAGAAGCGGCCCTTTAATATTGACTCAGCCTTATAAAATATATAATATTATAGATATCCTAAAAAAAGGGGCCTTTTGGGGCTCATTTATAGCTGTTTTTTATCACTTTTTTTAACTCTTTTTACACCTTTAACTGATGGTTCAGCAGCTGGCAAAAGAAGTTATTAACACAATAAAGTATTATAAAACAAGCACTTTATATACACCAAAAAACCTTATTAACAGTTGTGGATAACTTGTGGATAACTTAACCGATATCAAGGAAATCTGGCCGGAAGTAGTCAAAAAACTCAACGAGGACATAGGTTCTCAGACGGTCGACCTTTGGATACGGCCGATAAAGCCTCTTTTCATAGAGGGCGACACGCTGAAGCTGGAAGTTCCGGACTCCATAATTTATAACACCGTCAAGCAGCGCTACGAGGAGAAGATCCTGTCGCTGCTGGCCGCCCTCACCGGCCGAACGCTGAAGATAAACTATTCCATGTCGCTGGCCCCGTCGGAACCGCCGCCGCAGTCCAAGGCCGCGCCCGCCGCGATAGCGCTGCCGGCCAATTATTATTCTTTCAACCCCCACTACACTTTCTCGTCCTTCATCATGGGCACGTCCAACCGCTTCGCCTTCGCCTCGGCGGAGGGCGTCTCCAATAACCCGGGCCAGACCAACCCGTTCTTCATCTACAGCCCGCCCGGCCTGGGCAAGACCCACCTGCTGCACGCCATAGCGCACGGCATCATGAAGAAGAACTCGGCGGCCCGCATCCTCTATACTGCCAGCGAGAATTTCGTCAACGAGTACATCGACGCGGTGCGCGGCGGCGTGACCGAACAGTTCCGCAGCAAGTACCGCAAGCTGGACTGCCTGCTGCTCGACGACATCCAGTTCCTCGTCGACAAGGAGCGCAGCGAAGAGGAGTTCTTCTACACCTTCAACTCGCTGTACGAGTCCAAGAAGCAGGTGGTGGTCACCTCCGACCGGCCGCCCCGCGAGCTCGCGCTGGGGCAGCGCCTCATCTCCCGCTTCCTCTCCGGCGTGGTGGCCGACATCAAGATCCCCGATTTCGAAACGCGCGTGGCCATCCTGCGCCAGAAGCGGGACCAGCACACCTACGACATCCCTGACGACATCATCACCTTCATCGCCGAGAACGTCAAGAAGAACATTCGCGAGCTGGAAGGCTGCCTGATCACGGTGGGAAACTTCTGCTCCAACATGCGCATCCAGCCTTCCATAGACGCCGTCCGCGAGATCATCAAGGACCATATCAGCGACCACGACCTGGATGAGAAGAAGATCCCGGTAGAGACCATTAAGCGGGTAGTGGCCGAGAAATACAGCGTGGAGATGCGCGATTTTAATTCCAAGAAGCGCAACGAGAACATAGCCTTCCCGCGGCAGGTGGCCATGTACCTGGCCTGCGAGATGACGGACATGGTGCTCAAGGACATAGGGGACGCTTTCGGCCGCGAGCACGCCACCGTGCTGCACGCCAAGGGCAAGATAGGCCACATGGTGCAGACCGACCCCTATTTTAACGAGACCCTTAATCAGATAATCACCAAGATTAAGGCTGTTAATAACCAGGGCTAAAAAGGCCGCCGGGTGTTCATAACCGGAAATTTTGTAGGGACTGTCAGTAAAATCAGATAGACTGTCGATAACTTTCCCCAATGATGTGAACAGCGCCGACACTATAAACAGCTATCTTAAGAGAGGACTAGGATGATGAAAATAAACAGTAACCGTGAAACCCTGATCAAAGGCATACAGACCATCCAGGCCGGCGTCTCCTCAAAGACCGGCACTATACCGATACTCCAGAACTTCCTGATGGAAACGGAGGATAAGGGTATAAAGGTGGTGTTCACGGACCTGGAGATGGCCATAAAGCACCATATCCCGGTCGAGATAAAGGGCGAAGGCAGCATCACCGTCCCGATAAAGAAATTCATGGAGATAGTGCAGAACCTGGGAGAGGACTCCGCGGTGAACATAGCCGTGGACGAAAGCAACAGGATCTCCATCCTCAGCGGCAAGTCCCGCTTCAAACTGGGCGGCGCCCCCAAGAACGATTACCCGGTCATCCCCGATCTGGACGAGAGCAACTCCTTCAAGATGCCGGCCAAACTCCTGGCCGAGATGATCACCAGCACCATCTTCTCCGCCTCCACCGAGGACGACAGGCATTTCCTCAACGGCCTGCTCTGGAAGTACGAGAAAGACCTGTTCTCCCTGGTGGCCACGGACGGCCGCCGCCTGGCCATCGCCTCCTCCAAGAAGGTGAAGGCCAAGAAAGATTTCAAGGTGATCGTGCCCTCCAAGATCCTCGGCGAGCTGGCCCGCTACATCAAGGGCGCCGGCGTCAAGGACGCGGACGAGGTGACGGTGGGGCTCTCCTCCAACCAGATCGGCTTCCGCATCGGCAAGACCGTCTTCATCTCCCGCCTGGTGGAGGGCAACTTCCCGGCCTACGAGCAGATCATCCCCAAGAGCCACGAGATAGAGATCAACATCAACGCGGAGAAACTGATGGCCGTCACCAAGCGCGCCGCCATCTGCTCCAACGAGCGCTCCGGCGCCGTGAAGTACGCCTTCAAGCCCGGCGCGCTGGTGGTGAACTCCGCCTCGCAGAGCATGGATTTCGAGGACGAGATAGAGACCGACTACACGGGCAAGGAATTCCAGATCAGCTTCAACCCGAAGTTCGTGATGGACATCCTGAAGTCCGCCGGCGAGGGGGACGTGACCGCCGAGTTCACCACCCCCGCCACCCCCGCGCTGCTGCGCCTCAAGGGGCGCGAGGACCTGCTTTACATAGTGATGCCGCTGCGCACCCAGTAATGTTCCTCAAGCGCAAGAGTTCCAACTGGACCGCCGCCGGGGACATCTGCAGTTCCTGGAAGATGCTGGGCATGGGCGGGCTGGACAGGCTGGCGGTGCTGGACGCGGTCTGGAAGAAGGAGATGGGCCGCCTGGGCGATCACTGCGTGCTGCTCGGCGTGGACCGGGGCGTCCTGGTGGTGAAGCCGTCCTCCGCGGCGGCGGCCAGCGAGCTGGCGCTGCGCAGTTCCGTGCTGGTGAAGGGCCTGAACAAGTATTTCAAACGGCCGTGGATACGGGCCATAAAGCCGGCCACGAAGCTTTAAACTAAAACAGGAGTTAGACAGCCATGACAAAGACAGCAGGTTCATACGATTCGTCCCAAATACAGGTAATGGAAGGCCTCGAGGCGGTGCGCAAGCGCCCCGCCATGTATATCGGCTCCACCGGCATCCAGGGGCTGCACCACCTGGTCTACGAAGTGGTGGACAACGCCATCGACGAGATCCTGGCCGGCGGATGCAACAAGATAGAGGTCCTGATAAAAGAGGGCAACATCTGCTCCGTCAGCGACAACGGCCGCGGCATCCCCGTGGACCCGATGAAGGACGTGAAGGACCCGAAGCTCAAGGGTAAGAGCGCCCTGGAAGTGGTCATGACCGTGCTGCACGCCGGCGGCAAGTTCGAGGCGGGCGCCTACAAGGTGTCCGGCGGCCTCCACGGCGTGGGCGTGAGCTGCGTGAACGCGCTCTCCGACCTGCTCGAGGTCACCGTCAACTCCCGCGACGGCAAGGTCTACAAGCAGGAGTACAAGCGCGGCAAGCCGCAGTACGAAGTGAAAGCGGTCGGCACCACGGACACCCACGGTACCACGGTGCTGTTCCACCCCGACCCGGAGATCTTCGGCGACT
>MGTZ01000023.1:8409-10560 GCA_001799715.1 Elusimicrobia bacterium GWB2_63_16
CTTCGAGGGCGGCATCAAGCAGTTCGTGAAGTTCCTCAACACCAACAAGCAGGTCATCAACGAGGACCCGATCTTCCTGACCAAATCCGAAGGCGACGTGATGCTGGACCTGGCCATCCAGTACAACACGGATTATTCCGAGACGATGTTCTCCTTCGTCAACAACATCAAGACCATCGAGGGCGGCACGCACGTGACCGGCTTCCGCTCGTCGCTGACCCGCGTCATCAACGATTACATCAAGAAATACGACCTGCTCAAGGACAAGGAGTACAACGTCACCGGCGACGACGTGCGCGAAGGCCTCACCGTCGTGGTGTCGGTCAAGATCCCGCAGCCGCAGTTCGAGGGCCAGACCAAGACCAAACTGGGCAACGGCGAGGTGGAGGGCATCGTGAAGACCCTCACCGGCGAGGCGCTCTCCGTGTTCTTCGAGGAGCATCCCTCCATCGCCAAGGCCATCTGCCAGAAGGGCCTGGGCGCCGCCGAGGCCCGCGAGGCCGCCCGCCGCGCCAAGGACCTGGCGCGCCGCAAAGGCTCGCTCACCGACTCCGGCCTGCCGGGCAAACTCGCCGACTGCCAGGAGAAGGACCCCAAGAAATCCGAGATCTTCATCGTAGAGGGCGACTCGGCCGGCGGCTCGGCCAAGCAGGGCCGCGACCGCGTGTTCCAGGCCATCCTGCCCATCCGCGGCAAGATCCTCAACGTCGAGAAGGCGCAGCTGGTGAAGATCATCTCCAGCGAGATGATCCGCAACCTGATCTCCGCCATCGGCACCGGCATCGGCGAGGGCGAGGACGGCTTCAATATCGAGAAGCTGCGCTACCACAAGATCGTCATCATGGCCGACGCCGACGTGGACGGCCAGCACATCCGCACGCTGCTGCTCACCTTCTTCTACCGGCAGATGCGCCCGCTCGTCGAGCAGGGCCACGTCTATATCGCCCAGCCCCCGCTCTACAAGGTCAAGAAGGGCAAGTTCGAAGCCTACTTCGACAACGAGGAAAAGCTGCAGAAGTGGCAGCTCAAAGAGGCTCTGTCCGGCATCTCCGTTAAGGCCAAGGGCAAGAAGCTCGAGCCCAAGGAAATAGCGGAACTGATCGAGCTGACGATAGCGGCCGAGAACGCCAGCCGCAAGCTCGAGACCAAGAACCTCACGCTGAAGGATTACCTGCAGTTCCTGGCCGACGGCAAGGTGCCGCTGTACCGCGTGGAGACCGGCCCCGAGACCTACCGCTACTTCTTCACCGAGGCGGAATGGCTGGAATACGAGAACGAGCACATCCAGAAACACAAGGACGCGCTGGCCAAGGCCGGCGTGCCCGAAGCCGAGATGGACACCGAGGAGCTGGGGCCGGAGTTCCAGACGCTCGGCGAATTCACCCGCCTCAATAACCTCTGCGCCAAACTCAGGGCGATGGGCCACAGCCTCAACGAATTCCAGATCGAGGACGAGAAGGCGCCCGCGCTGTTCGACCTGATCACGGAGAAGAACATCGTTTCCGCCCGCGACCTCAGGACGCTGATGGAGAACGTGATGAAGGCCGGCGCCGCCGGCGCCCACATCCAGCGCTACAAAGGTCTGGGCGAAATGAACCCCGGCCAGCTGTGGGAGACCACGATGGACCCGATGCGCAGGAAGCTGCTGAAGGTGTCCCTCGAGGACCCGGCCGAGGCCGAGAAGATGTTCACCACCCTCATGGGCGACAAAGTGGAACCGCGCCGCGTGTTCATAGAGCAGAACGCGCTGGCCGCCCGCAACCTGGATATTTAATAAACGGAGCGACAAATGGCAGAACCTAAAGACCTTACACCGAAGCAGCCGGAGAACATGTTCGTCAACATCGTCGACCGGGACATCAGCGAGGAAATGAAGTCCTCGTACATCGACTACTCCATGAGCGTCATCGTGGGCCGGGCCCTGCCCGACGTGCGCGACGGCCTCAAGCCGGTGCACCGCCGCGTGCTCTACACCATGGACGACATGGGGCTGCAGCACAACAAGCCCTTCAAGAAATCCGCCCGCATAGTCGGCGACGTGATGGGTAAGTACCACCCGCACGGCGACGCCTCCATCTACGACACGCTCGTGCGCATGGCGCAGCCTTTCAGCCTGCGCTACATGCTGGTGGACGGCCAGGGCAACTTCGG
>MGTZ01000023.1:10609-57397 GCA_001799715.1 Elusimicrobia bacterium GWB2_63_16
CTCTCCGGCATAGCCGGCGAGCTGCTGGCCGACATCGAGAAGGAGACGGTCAAGTTCGTTCCGAACTACGACGGCTCCATGACCGAGCCCTCCGTGCTGCCCGCCAAGCTCCCCAACCTGCTGGTCAACGGCTCTTCGGGCATCGCCGTCGGCATGGCCACAAATATCCCCACGCACAACCTCGCCGAGGTCTGCGAGGCCACCATAGCCGTCATCGAGAAGCCCGAGATCGACGTCAAGGACCTGATGAAGATCATCAAGGGCCCCGACTTCCCGACCTGCGGCATCATCCGCGGCCGCAAGGGCATCAGGGATTACTTCGAGACCGGCCGCGGCTCCATCACCATCCAGGCCCGCGCCGAGATCGAGGAGATGAAGGGCAACCGCGAGTGCATCGTGGTCACCGAGATCCCCTACCAGGTCAACAAGTCCACCCTCATCGAGACCATCGCCGACCTGGTCAAAGAGAAGAAGATCCCGGACATCTCCGACATCCGCGACGAGTCGGACCGCCGCGGCATGCGCATCGTCATCGAGATCAAGCGCGACGGCAACGCCCAGGTGGTGCTCAACCAGCTCTACAAGCACACGCAGATGGAGACCGGCTTCGGCGTCATCATGCTGGCCATCGTGGACGGCCGCCCGCGCGTGCTGCCCATCAAGGAAGTGATGCTGCAGTACGTGCGCCACCGCCGCCTGATGGTGGTGAACCGCACCAAGTACGACCTTAAGAAAGCCCTGGCCCGCGCCCATATCCTGGAAGGCTACCTGATAGCCCTGCAGAACATCGACGCCGTCGTCGAGATCATCAAGAAGGCCAAGGACGCGCTCGAGGCCAAGATCAAGCTGATGGCCAAGTTCGCCCTCAGCGACATCCAGGCCCAGGCCATCCTGGACATGCGCCTGCACCAGCTGACCAAGCTGGAGACCGGCGCCATCGAGGAAGAGCACAAGGCCCTGATGAAGCTCATCGCCGAGCTGCGCGCCATTCTCGCCGACCCCAAGCGCGTCCTCAAGATCATCGTGGACGAACTGCGGATGATGATAGACAAGTACGGCGACAAGCGCCAGACCGAGATCACCGGCGAGGCCGCCGAACTCGACATCGAGGACCTGATCCCCGAGGAAAGGGTCGTGATCACGATGAGCCACGGCGGCTATATCAAGCGCATCCCGGCCGACACCTACAAGGTGCAGGGCCGCGGCGGCAAAGGCATCATCGGCTCGGACGTGAAGGAGGAGGACTTCATCGAGAAGCTCTTCGTCACCTCCAGCCACGCCACCATCCTGATGTTCACCACGCGCGGCAAAGTGTACGCGCTGAAGGGCTACGAGATCCCCGAGGGCAACCGCACCTCCCGCGGCAAGGCGATAGTGAACCTGCTGCAGGTCAAGGACGAGCGCGTCACCTCGGTGCTCGCCGTCGAATCCTTCGACGAGGCCAAGGGAAAGGAGAGCTTCATAGTGATGTGCACCCGCAAGGGCAACATCAAGAAGACCCCGATCTCGGACTTCGCCAACATCCGGCGCGGCGGCATCATCGCCATCGGGCTCGAGGACGGCGACATCCTGACGAGCGTGGGCCATACCGACGGCAAGTACGAGATCATCATCGGTACCCGCGACGGCATGAGCATCCGCTTCAACGAGAGCGACGTGCGCAGCATGGGCCGCGGGGCGATGGGCGTGCACGGCATCCGCCTGGACAAGGACGACCAGGTCATAGGCATGGAGGTCGCCGAGCCCAAGACCAAGAAGACCCTGCTCACCGTCTGCCTCAACGGCTACGGCAAGCGCACCGACCTCGACGAGTACCGCCACCAGCACCGCGGCGGTTCCGGCGTCATCACGATAAAGGCCACCGACCGCAACGGCGCGGTGGTCGGCATCTACCTGGTGGAGAACAAGGACCACCTGATGGTGATGACGGAGAAGGGGAAGATCATCCGCATGCCCTGCAAGGACCTGCGCGTGATCAGCCGCAACACCCAGGGCGTGCGCCTGGTGCGCATGGAGGAAGGCGACAAGATAGCCTCCGTGGAGCCCGTGGTGGACGACGGCGCGGACGCCAAGCCCGCGGGCGAAGAAAAGAAGTAACCGCCGCGGCTCAAAGAAACCGGCCGGGAGAGGGAAACCTCCCCCGGCCGTTTTTTTTGGGAAATAATATTTTCATTTGAAAATAATCCGGGCCTTCAGGGGCAAAGCCCCGCTAGATACCGAGAGGTGCTGGTGGGCTGGCATAAAAAATGCTCTGGATGGTTTAACAGGCTTAAAACGGTCACAACGGAGACTGAAATGATGAACTGGATAATGTCTGCGATTTTCTTCTTCGGCTTGGCGGTCGGCGCGGCGGCGCAAAATTACGGTCCGGCCCTGGCTTCCCTGGGAGGTCTTTCCGCTGACGTGAAAGTCCCCGGGGTCTCCCGCGCCGAGGCGGTAGACGGCCCCGCGGCCGGCCCCGAAAACCCCGCCCCGCCCAAGGAATGGACCGTGATGATCTTCATGAACGGCTCCAACAACCTTTCCCCGTATTTCCGCGGCGATCTGCGGGCCATCGCTAATTTCGGCGAGACGCCGGATGTGAACGTGGCGGCGGAGTTCTCGCTGATGACCGGGGAGAAGGCCTCGGTAACCAGGCGTGTGCGCCTGCTGGAGACGCAGGCCGGCCAGCCCCGGGCGGAGGTCTATGAGACCTGGGAAAACCGCGACATGGGCGACTGGCGCAACGCGGCCGACTTCGTACGCTGGGCCAAGGCCTCCTTCCCGGCCAGGCGCTATATGCTGATCATACAGAACCACGGCGGCGGCTTCCTGGACCAGACCTACAAGCCCAAGGGCGACAGCAAGGGCATCTCCTACGACGAGGTGTCCGGCAATTACATAAAAACCCCGGAGCTCGCCCGCCTGCTGCGCGAGACCGGTCCCGTGGACATGCTGGTGATGAACGCCTGCGAAATGCAGATGGCCGAGGTAGCCTACGAGCTGGGCCCGGACGCCGGCGTGATACTGGCGTCCGAGGAACTGGACAGGGCCGTTTTCTTCCAGTACGGGGAAAGACTCTCTTACCTCGCGGCTAATCCCGGGCAGGGGACGGAGGCCATTGCCGCCGCCTATGTGGAAATGCGCCGGCTCCTGGTGCAGCCCGGCAACGAAGTGAATTTCGGCTACAACACTTCCACTTATACGTATACGGTCACCAAGGACATAGCGAACACCCTGTCGGCGCTGCGCGCCTCCGAATTGGCGGAACTGCCGGCCGCGCTGGACGCCTGGACCGGTGCGGTGATGGCGGCCGGTGAGCGGGACGCGGTAGTCTACGGCGTGGGGTCCACGGTACGGCTCGGGGTGCTGAAAGCCTCCGACCAGTCCTTCTCCCAGTTCACCGATCTCCGGGATTTCGTCCGGCGGGTGACGCGCGGATCTGCCGACCCCGCGGTAAAAGCGGCCGCCGAAGTGCTGTACGCCAGGCTGAAGCGGCTTGTGATAGCCAACGCGGCCGTCAATTTCAACCTCAGCGAAGTGGATTACTCCAGAGCTATCAGCGGCGTCTCGATAAAGATGATACCGCTCGCCCCTGTTTCGCTGGCGGCCATCAACCCTCACCTGGACGTGATAACCGACACCAGGTACGAGGACCTGCGGCTGTCCCGGGACAGCCGCTGGGACGAGTTCCTGGCCTGGGCGGGGCAGCTGTACTACCAGCCCCGCTGAGCCGCGTGGCCGGGCGGCGGCGCTCAGGGCCGGGCGCTCTCGCATGGATACTGACCGGGGCGGCGCGGCTTTGCTATCATTGTGTTATGGACCCGACGCTTTTTATTTCCACCGTCTTCACGCTCACGCTGGTCATGGACCCGCTGGGCAACATCCCGCTGTTCATGAGCGCGCTCAAGAACGTCGGCGAGGAGCGCCGCCGCGCGGTGATAGCCCGCGAGCTGTTCATAGCGCTGGGTATCATGGTCTTCTTCCTGCTGTTCGGCAAGTATTTCGTCTCGGCGCTCGCGCTGGACCTGACCGCCATGTCGGTGGCCGGCGGCATAGTGCTGTTCCTGATAGCCATGCAGATGATCTTCCCCACGCACCACTCCGCCTTCGCGGAGGGGCCGGAGGGGGAGCCCTTCATAGTGCCGCTCGCGATACCGCTGATAGCGGGCCCGTCCACGCTGACCACGGTGCTGCTGTTCTCGCTGCAGGACCCTGGCCGCATAGGCATGTGGGCCGGCGTGGTGGGCGTCTCCTGGCTGATAAACGCCGTCATCCTGGCCGGCCTGTCCGGCTGGCTGTCGCGGCTGCTGGGCGCCCGCGGCCTGCTGGCCATGGAAAAGCTGATGGGCATGATCCTGGTCACCATCTCCGTGCAGATGATCATGACCGGCATAAAAAAATTCCTCGCCGCTTAACCGCTGCCCGGCCTTGTGGGTCCAAGGACCTATTGCCGGCCGGGCCCAACTGCCCTTAACCCCGCCGCTCCCGCCTGCCATACTATAGGTATGGCGAGAATAAATATTTTCCCCCTGATCCTGATCGCGTCGGCCCTGCTGCCGCTGCGCGTTTCCGCCCAGGCGCTCGACGAATTGCTGCGCGCTGACGGCGGGACCGAAACGGCCTCGCTGCCGGAGCTGGCCCTGCCCGTGCCGGCCGCGGACGGGATAGAGGCCGAGCCCGAGCAGTACCTGCCTCCGAATAACAACGAGCCCGGCTTCGAGTGGGATACCGTCCGCAAGAGCGACGACGGCACCGTGGAGCATTTCATCTATGTCGGCGCAGACGCCTCTTTCCTCAAGTCCGGCCCCGGCCAGGCGGAAGACCTGGCGCCCGGCACCGGCAAGTGCGGGCTGACCCCGCATACCCGCTACGCCGCGGCCGCCCTGCCCGGCTTCGAAGGCGAGCACATGACCGTGCAGCTGGCCGCGCCGCTGCCCGGCTGTTCGCTGACCGGCGGCTACGTGTACCTGCCTCATATTTCTTCCAGCTCCGCCGGCGGCGCCTGGGAGCTGCCCCGCACCGTGCACGCCTTCCTGGATACACTGGCTTACGCCGAGGGGACGAAGGCGAACTACAACTACATCTTTACTTTCGCTACCTTCAACAGCTACTCCGACCACCCCCGCATAAAGAAATGCGCCGGCAAGCTCTGCTCCACCGCCGCGGGGCGCTACCAGTTCCTCTCCAAGACCTGGGACCCGCTTGCCGCCGACCTGGGCCTGCGCGACTTCACGCCGCCCAATCAGGAGAAGGCCACGCTGGAGATCATCCGCCGCGCCGGCGCCTACAACCGCGTGCTGCGCTCCAACGTCTACGAGAATTTCACCTCGGCGCTGAGCAAACTCAACACGACCTGGGCCTCGCTGCCGGGAAGCCCTTACGGTCAACCCACCCACTCCACCGCCCAGCTGTGGCGCGTTTACCGCGCGGCCCTGGCCAAGTATTGAAAGCCCTCCGCCAGCCGGAAAACAGAGGCCCGCGAAAAGCGGGCCTCTTTGTTGGCGCGCGCCCGCCGGGACTCAAAAAGTAATTCCTCCGACGTAAAAAAATATTTTTATTCCACCCCTTGACAAGTCAAGGAGCGCCTGCTATACTCGATATGTAGTTCAGCTCTCTATATCGGTTGCGCCGGTTGCGGTTCGGGCCCCGCGGTTGCGGTCTGGTCTGGTGTGGTCTGGTGCGGTTGCGGTCTGGTCTGGTTCGGTTGGGTTGCGGTCGGGCCCGGTTCTTGGTCGGTTCGGGGTTGCCCCGGCCCTGGCGCGTTTCCTCCCCGGTCCGCTGGTCTGCTTCTGGCAGGGCGGTCTCCCGGGTGCCCGGTTCCCCGCGGCGCGTTCGGCGCCCGGCTCCCGGGCGGGTGTCCCGGCCCTTCGGCGGCGTTTCTTGCCCCGTCGGTCCCCCGGTCCTCCCCCAGCGCAGTGTGCAGTGTCTGGCCGGTGCCAGAGTGAAGAGCCCCCGCTACCGGGGGCTCTCGCTTTTATATCCTCCGCGCCGCTCTTTGCTATCATTTATAAGGCAGCGAACGATAAACATGGACCATCTCAGCGATATCATCGACCATCTCCGGCGCGGGGGGGCGCGCTTCGCCGACGTGCGCGAGCAGGCCGTGCGCGAGCGCGAGATCCACACCGAGGACCTGCGGGTGCGGCATATCTCCGAGCAGGAGGTGGCCGGCACCGGCGTCAGGGCGCTGTGCGGCAATGGCTGGGGCTACGCCTCCACCAGCGAGAGATCTGCGGAGGCCCTTAAGAAAGCCGCCGACAGGGCCCTCGAACTGGCCAGGCACGCCGACCGGAGCGCAACGGAAGAGGTGGAACTCGCGCCCGAGCCCAGGCACATCGATAAGTTTTCCACTAAAATAAAAGAAGATCCTTTCGGCGTCAGCCCCGCCGACACGGTGGCCGCCATGCTCGCCGTTTCGGAAAAAATCCTCAAGGGCCGGGACATCATAAAGGCCGGCACCATGACGGTGCTGCGCAATATGCGGCGCCGCTACGCCAGCACCGACGGTTCGCTGATAGAGACGGACATCCATACCGTGGTGCCGCGGATCGACGCCATAGCCAGGGCCAACGGCGAGGTGAAGGGCCGGCATTACATACCCGACCCGAGGAACGCCGGCTACGAATATTTCAGGAGCATCGATTTCGACGGCAACGCCGCGCGCATAGCGGAGCAGGCCCGGGAGCACTGCTACGCCAGGCCCTGCGCCGAGGGGCCCACCGCGCTGGTGCTGGACCCGGAGCATCTGGCGCTGACCATGCACGAGTCCGTGGGCCATCCCACCGAGCTGGACCGCGTGCTGGGCTACGAGGAGTCCTGCGCCGGCCGCAGCTTCGCCACCACGGAAAAACTCGGCAGCTTCCGCTACGGCTCGGAGATCGTCAATTTTATCGCCGATAATACGATGGAGGGGGGGCTGGCCAGTTGGGGCTACGACGACGAAGGCGTGGAGTGCCAAAAATGGCATATGGTCAGGGACGGCATCCTGGCGGGCTACGGCGTCAGCCGCGACCTGGCCCATAAGATCGGGCGGGACCGCGCCAACGGCACCACGCGGGCCGCCAACTATTTCGACGCGCCCATCACCCGCATCCCCAATCTCTACCTGGCCCCGGGGACCAGGCCGCTGTCCACGGAGGAGATCATCGCGGACACCGAAGGCGGCATTTACATCGAGGGCCGCGGCTCGTTCAGCATAGACCAGATGCGCCTGAACATGCAGTTCGGCGGGGACGCCTGCTGGGAGATAAAGAACGGGAAGATAACGGGCATGCTCAAGAACGTGGTCTACAACGCCGTCTCCTACGAGTTCTGGCGCAGCTGCGACGCCATCGCCGACGAACGCTATTTTCAGCGGGCGGGGTTCATCACCTGCGGCAAGGGCGACCCCATGCAGCTGACGCAGATGACGCACGGCGCCAGCCCGGCGCGTTTTCGGGGTATCACGGTCAGGAGGGCGAAATAATGGAAGCCGTCCGCGCCGCGATAGAAAAGATCCTCGCCGAACCGGTGACCGACCACGTGGTAATAGCCGTCACCGGCGGGGACACGCATTTTGTCCGCTTCTCCGGCAGCGCGGTCAACAGGGAGAACCTGCAGGCACCGTTGCGCGAGGCGCGGGTGGAAGTGGGTTACGACGGCCGCACCGGAGTCGCCAAGACCAACGATACCTCCGAGGAGGGTCTCCGGCGGGCGGTGGCCCGCGCGCACGAGGCCGCGCGCCTGCTGCCCAAAGACCCTGAATACATGCCCCCGGTCACGCCGGCCGAGGCCGCCGGGATCAAACAGCTCCAACAGCCTTTCTCTCCGCCGTCCGACGAGATAAAATACGGCACGCTGGACCGGCTTTTCGGGGATCTCCGGTCGGCCGGGCTGAAGGCGGCGGGCAGCCTGTCGGTGAACCCGCATTATAACGAGGTGTACAACAGCGCCGGGCTGCGCCTCGCGCACGCCGGCTGCTTCTCCGCGCTGGCCGTCACGGCCATGACCGGCGACTCCTCGTTCAAGGACACTTTTTACTCGCGGGACCTGGCCGACTACGTCCCGGACACTTTCATCTCCGGCCTGATGGAGAAGGCCCGCCTGTCCGCCAACCCCTCGCCGCTGGCGCCGGGCAAGTATACCGTGGTGCTGGCGCCGGCGGCGGTGGAGGAACTGCTGCTGATATTCCTGCGCTACAACATGAACGCCAAGGCCATGGACGAGGGGCGCACCGCCCTGTCCTCGCGGCGCGACAAGACCATCGCCGCGCCCGGCATCCGCATCTACTCGCGGCCCGACCACCCGGTCACGCCCTGCCCGTTCTCGCCGGCCGACGGCGCCCCGTACCCGGAGTTCGACATGATCGCCGGCGGCAGGCTGGCGCTGCCGTGGTATTCGCGCTATTACGCCGCCCAAAAAGGCGCCCTGGCCACCGGTCGCGGCGCGCCGGGCAGCGTGATCCTGGCCGGCACGGACCGCGCGGCGGAGGAGCTGGTGAAAGGCGTGGAAGACGGCCTCTACGTGAACAGCTTCTGGTATATACGGCAGGTGGACCAGATGGACGCGGTGTTCACCGGCATGACGCGCGACGGCCTGTTCAGGATCAAAGACGGCCGCCTGGCGGGCAGCGTCAATAATTTCAGGTTCAACCAGAGCGTGTTCGCCCTGCTGGAGAACACCGTCGATATCGGGCGCGAGAAGAGAATGATCTACACCTCCATGCCGCATATCACGGTAAAGGATTTCAACTTCGTCAGCAGCACCGGCTTCTAGGCCCGGGCGGAGATATTATCATGGAGCGCGGAGGAAGAATGTCTATGACCTACCTGGGTGAGCTGGACGAGGTGAAGAACGAGGTGTACGCTATCACCGGCAACGCTGAGCACCCCGCCGGCGGCGACGCACTGGGAGACTTCTGGCGCCGCGCCAAGTTCAGCGTCAGGCTGATGTTCCTCGAGAAGGAAATAATAACTTTCGCGCTGCTGCAGTGGGCCTGCATCGGCCTGGGCTATTACCTGTGGGTGCAGATGCTGGGCTGGATCCCCGAAGAGGCCTGGCAGCGCGCCTCCAAATCCGACAGCGCCTCGCTGGGCGACTATATACTGCTGGCCTGGTCTTTCGTCTGTGTCGGCGTCACCGCTTTCCCGCTGGGCGTGCTCAGCGGCTGCATGGGCGCGGTGCATTTCCTCAACCGGCAGGGCAAGGAATCAACCATAGACGAATGCCTGAACATCGTGCTGCCCAAGGCCTGGCAGCTGTGGGTGTTCCACTGGATAGACGGCTGGTGGACGGTGATGCGCATCCTCGACCGCCTGCCCAAGAAGAACGACCGCCGCACGGCCGCGCAGAAGGCCCTGAGCGAGGCGCTGTATTACGCCTGGAAAGTGGCGACCATAGGCATAGTGCCGGCGCTGGTGACCGGCCGCGGCCTGGTGGACGCCGGCAAGCGCTCGGTGGACCTGGTGCGCGTGAAGCTCAAGGACGTGCTGCTGCTGCGCGGCGGTTATTCGCTGCTGTGCTGGATAGTGGGCGTGGGCGGCTACGCTGGCACCATCTTTTTCTTTATCATGTTCCCGAACCTCGTGGATTTCAGCGCGCCGGTGGAAAGCAATATCTACAAATTCTACGTCTGGGCGGGCGTGCCGCTGATGGTGTCGGCGGGTCTGGTGCTGCTGTTCCTGCGGCCTATCTACCTGATCTCGGCCTGCGACATCTACGCCGACTACGTGGCCGGCCGCGAGGAGAATCTGATGCTGCCGCCGCCGCCCGGCGGGGCCCGCAGCCACGGCGCCGTCACGACGGCGGTGGTCTTCGCGCTGCTTATACTTGCCGCGATGATCTTCCGCGACCGGCTTGGCATCACCGGTCTGCTGGCGCGCTAGTATGTGGCGCAGCTTCGCCATAGCCTTCCTGTCCTTCCCGTTCACCGGGCTGGCTTTTGTCATCGGCTGGGCGGCCGCGGACCTGAGGACCGGGCTGCTGGCCGGGGCCGCGGTCTTCACGCTGTTCTTCACAGCCGCCGTGGTGAACCTGTTCTTCGTTAAAACCTACTCCTACCTGGACGCCGCCCTGCCGGCGGTGTTCGCCGCGCTGTGGTCTCTGGCGCTCGCGCCGTTCAGCCTGGGGTTGAGCGTCTTCTCGGCCCCCGCCTTCATCGGGGCCGGGCTGCTGCTGGGCGGCTGCCTGGTCATAGCCAAGCGCTGCGCCACCGGCTGGCGCTGGCTGCTGCTGCCGGCCGCGGTGTTCCTGTATGAAATGCTGCCGGTGAACATTCCCGGCTTCGTGGACGACACTTTCGCGCTTGGGGCGGCGACCAGCGCCCTGCTGGCGCAGTTCTGGCGCGCGGCCCTGCCGCGCCTGGCGGCGGAGCTGCTGCGGCAATTGCGGCGCCCCGCCGGAAAAGCCTGAGGCCACGGGTGCGGACTTATTTAGCGGAACGGGAGAGATATTTCAGTATTCTTTCTTTCAGCTTCGCGACCTCGTTCCAGCCGTAGATCACGGCCTCGAGGTCGATCAGGGACCCGCTGACGGGCAACGGGGTGCGCTCTATGCCGAACAGGTCGCCGCTGTGGTCCATGGCGTCGCCGCTGTCGGCGAGAAAAGCCGCTTCGTAACCGCTGGCCCTGACCTCTTCGAAAGCCGCCGGCAGTATGTCCTTCTTCTTTCCCCACGGAAAAGAGAAATAGCGCACGGGGGATTTCAGCCGCGCCTCTATCTCCAGCCGGGAGCGCCCGATCTCTGGCAATTCCTCCGGGCGGGAGCACCTGACGTGGCTTTGGGTATGGGAACAGATCTCGTGCCCCTCGCTCTTCAGCAGGGCTACGTCCTCCCAGCTGAAGGCCGGGAAGCCGGCGGCGCCTTTGGCCGCGTCATGCGGAAAATCCCCGCCCGAGCCGATATAGCCGGACGAAATGAAGAAAGCAGCTTTGATCGCGGTGCCGTACAGACCGGCGCGCAGGTTCGCCATGTTCTCGGCGTAGCCGTCGTCGAAGGTCAGCACGACGGCCGGCTCGTAGTTGCGCCCGGCCCTGACCCTGCGCACGGCTTCGGCCAGCGGGATCACGCTGTAGTGCCGCTGCAGGTGGGAGAGGTATTTGCTGAACGGTTCCGTCCGTATCGCCATGTAGTGGCTCCGGTCCGAAACCAGATGTCCGTAGAAAATAATTATCGGGGCGCGCCCGCGCAGGCGGGCGAGCAGGGCCCGCAGCGGGGTAAGCGAACCGTACAGGTAGGCGACTTTCAGGGCGCGCTTCAGGATTTCCTTGAGATCCGGCCCCCGGCGGCTCAACCGCCTGAAACAAAGCAAGGCTTTGTAATAGGAGAACAGCGCCGGGGACGGATCGCGGTACAACCGGCCCGCCCCGGGGACCTGGGGCCGGCAGGGCGCGCCGGCGGCCAGCAGGCCCGCGGCCCGGGTTATAAGTTCGTCGCCGGCCAGGTCCGCCTTTAGTTTCAGGCTGACCAGGGTGTCTCCCTCGTGGATCGGGACGGCGGTCTCCGCCACGATCTCTCCCTGGTCCAGCTTCTCCGAAACCTTGTGGACGGTTATCCCTATTTCCTTTTCACCGGCGAGCAGTTCCCACAGGCCGACGGCGCCGCCGCCCCGGTAATCCGGGAGCTTCCGCTTATGAATATTGATCGAGCCCAGCCGCGGGACGGAGAAAAAATCTTTTTTCAGGATGCCGGTGCCGTAGACTATGCCCAGGTCCGGCCCCAGGCCCTTGAGGAAGGCTATCGAGTCCGCAGAGGAAAAGCCGGCCGTACGCAGGAAAGAGAGTTTCTCCTGCGCGCAGCGGCCGGCCAGGTCCCCGGGCCTTTCTTTCCCGGCCAGCCGCAGCGTGGCGAAATTCACCCGGGCGGCGGCCGCCAGGATTTTTCCCGCGGCCAGGCCGGCGGTCTTGTAGGCTAGCGAGAACGGGCCATATTTTTTTATATGCCGGGAGGCTCTGAGGGCGAACCCGGCTTCGGGAACTTCCTGCATTACGGCCGTAACCCGCCCCGCGCCTCCCGCGTTGAGCCTGGAGACCAGAGTGAAAACGGCATCGGCGTCGTCCGACTGTGTGAATATGACGCATTTCAAGGGCATGTTTACTGAATTGTAACAAAAAACTCCGGGACCAGCCCCCGCGGCTGCGCCCGGCCGCGCGTAACGGCGGGAAATTTTGAGGGCGGCGCGAAAAAGTGTAGTATCTGTCTATCCCGATTTTTCAAATTTAATTTTCCACGGAGTCTGACATGCCCCACAACAAGAAGCGGCCCTACAAGATCTCGCTCATTTCCACGCACGGCACCGGCAAGACCACCCTCTGCTACGAGGTGGCCGCCGAGCTGAAGAAGCGCGGCCTGAAGGTGAAGGTCTTCTCCGAGATCGCCGCCTCCGCCTTCGAGCAGGGCATACCGATAAACGAAAGCACCACGCTGCCCGCGCAGATGTACATCATGATGCAGCATATCACCGAGGAACTGCGCGGCACGCTGCGCAACTACCAGGTGGTGGTCTGCGACCGCAGCGTGTTCGACAATCTGGTCTACCTCGAGCGCCGCTGCGGCGAGAACAGGATGCTGCGCGACTTCCTGAAGGCCTACGCCGAGACCTTCCCCTACGACGTCATCTACAAGCTGCCGATGGTCGGGGAGCTGATGGAAGACGGCATCCGCGACGCGAAAAGCCACGAGTTCCAGCAGGACATTTTCGACCGCCTCAACGCGCTGCTGGGCGAATTCAACATCGACCACCGCACGCTGCCGCCGCCCACCACCGAGCTGCGCAAGGAGTGGGCCGACCTGATAGTCAACGAGACGCTGGAAGCCCTCGGCTACCCCGTCCCGGCCCACCAGAAAGAGAAAGCCGCCGTCTAAGGTCCGCAACCGCGGTCCTTTTGCCGCCGCCCGCATAGGCCCTGAGGCCCTTTTGCGGCGGCGGTTTTACTTATAGACTTTAGTAATGCCGAATCTCTTCCGCCGTCTTCTGCTTTCCCTTTCCCTGGCCGCGCTGCTGCCCCTCCCCGGGCGGGCGGGCGCTTTAAACGAACTTTATAACGGCGCCCCCGCCGCGCCGCCGCCGCTGCCCGCCGCCCCGCAGGCCGCGGACCTCCGCGCCGCTTCGGCCGGGCATTATTTATCGCTGGACGGCCTGGACCTGCGCGCCGTGCCGGCCGCGCCCGCCGACGGCTCCTACGAGGACAGGGAGGACTTCAGGATAATATTCGACTGGCAGGCCCGCCGCACGGCCGCGCAATGCGCGGCCGCCAAGGCCGAGATGAGCCATAATTACGAGGTTTTCTTCGGGAAGATCGGCCCTTTCGGCAGCCCGGCGCCCGCCGCGGTGAAGGAATTTTTTAAGAACGTGGGCGAGGACTCGGTGGCGGCCCACAAATATCTCAAGGACGCCTACAAGCGGGAGCGGCCTTTCGTGCGCGACCCCCGCGTGAAGCCCTGCCTGCCGCGCGTGGCCGGTCTTTCCTATCCCAGCGGCCACTCGGCTATGGCCAGGCTGTTCGCCCTGATCCTGTCCGACCTGGTCCCGGCCCGGCGCGCCGAATTCATGGCGAAGGCCGACGAAAGCGCCCTTTTCCGGGTGATAGGCGGCGTGCACCACCCCTCCGACACCGCCGCCGGCAAGGCGCTGGCCGACGCGCTCTACAAGGAATTGAAACGGGAGCCCGCCTTCGCCTCCGACTTGCGGGCCCTGAAGCCGCTGCTGCGCTGATAATTTTTTTGCGGAAAAAGAGGCCGCCTAACGGGCGGCCTCTTTTATTGCCGCGCCGACGGCCTTTACCAGCAGGTCCAGCGGCAGGGAGGGGGAGATGTTCTTGCCGGGCTTTTCCCTGAGGGCCATCTCGGTGCTGACCGGGAGGTGGATGAAAGCGTAGCGCGCGCCGCAGCCGGCCGCGTCTAACGCCGCCAGAGCGCGGTACATCAAGGTGTTGCAGACATAGCCGCCGGCGTGGTTGCTCACGTAGGCCGGCGCCCCCGCGCGGCGTGCCGCCGCGGCCAGCTTGAGCGGGTCGGCGGTAACGAAATAGGCGGCCGGGCCCGCGGCGTCCAGCCGCATGCCCTCAGGCTGCCAGCCGGAGTTGTCCTTTATGGCATAGTCGGCCACGTTCACGGCGAAGCGCTCCACCCGGATGGCGGCTTCGCCCGCGGCCAGGCCGAGCGAGACCACCAGGTCCGGCTTATGGCGCGCTATCAGCGCCGCTATGCGCGGGCCCACGGCCCTGCCGGTGACCGGCAGCCGCGCCTTGAACAGCCTGGCCCCGGCCGGGGCTTTGAGCCGCGCCAGCACCTGCAGCGAGGGGTTCTCGCCGCGGCCGCCGAAAGGTTCGAAACCGGTAACGAGGATGTTTTTAGCCATAGCGATATTATACTCAGGCCTTGAGCCGGCGCAAAGTCCGGCCGCTCCCAATTTTGTATCATAGAGCCATAGTCCTCCCCGGACTATTATTTTTTAAGGCAGCCAGAAGGCATATGAAAAATACAATCCTGGTGGTCGGTTCGGTAGCGCTCGACTCGGTAAAGACCATACACGGCAGCACCAACCACGCCCTCGGGGGCTCGGCCGTGCACTTCTCCCTTTCCGCTTCGAAGTTCAGCCCGGTCAAGATGGTGGGCGTGGTCGGCGAGGATTTTCCTCCCCAGTTCCGCAAATTCCTCAAGCGCCGCAACATCTGCCTGGAGGGCATGGAGGTCATGCCCGGCAAGACCTTCCACTGGGTGGGCCAGTACGACCAGGATTACAAGAACGCCGAGACCATAGCCACCGAGCTCAACGTCTTCCAGCAGTTCAAGCCCAAGCTCAACGCCGACCACGCCCGCTGCGGCGTGCTGTTCCTCGCCAACATCGACCCGGACCTGCAGCGCGAGGTGCTAGAGCAGATGGGCAAACCCCGTCTGGTGGCCTGCGACACGATGAATTACTGGATCAGCCTCAAGAAGCCCTCGCTCCTGAAGCTGCTCAAAAAAGTGGACATGCTCTTCGTCAACGAGGAGGAGGCCCGCCAGCTCACCGGCGAGTACAACCTCATCAAGGCCGCCCGCCTTATTATGAAGATGGGCCCGCGCGGCATCGTGGTCAAGCGCGGCGACGCGGGCGCCATGCTGTTCTTCAAGGACAACGTGCTTTCCGTCCCCGCCCACCCCATCGAGAAAGTGGTGGACCCCACCGGCGCGGGAGACACGTTCGCCGGCGGCTTCATGGGCTACCTCGCCGCCGCGCCCGACTGGAAGAATTTCGACGTGATCCGCCGCGCCATGAGCTACGGCACCGTGATGAGCTCGTTCTCCGTGGAGGATTTCAGCGTTAAGCGCGTGGGCGGCATTTCCAAAAAAGAGATCTGCTCGCGTTACGGCAAGTACGTGGACGCGCTCCATATCAAGTAGCGGTCCGGCTCCATGGAAACTACGGCGGACCGGATCCTCGCCCTGCCCAAGGCGGAACTGCACCGCCACGTAGAAGGCTGCGTGCGGCTTTCCACCATTCTGGACCTCGCCGCTAAATACAAGTTCAGTTTGCCTTCAGCCGACCCGGCGGAGCTGGACCGGGTTTACCGCCTGCGCGCCCCCGGCGCCTCGCTCACGGCAGTGCTGGGTATGTTCGGCCTGGCCCAGGCCTGCTTCGCCTCCTACGAGGCGGTGGAGCGCATCACCTTCGAGGCTCTCGAAGACGCCTATAAAAAAGAGAACATACGGCTGCTGGAGCTGCGTTACAGCCCCGACTTCATGCTCGGCAAGGCCGGGCTGGACTGGCAGCGCGCTCACGAGCTGATAGCGGCCGTCTGCGCCCGGTTCGAGAAGGATTACAACATGGTCTGCGGCGTGATAGTGATAGCCTCGCGCAGCTACGGCCTGGAGTCGGCCCGCCGCACCGTGGATTTCGCCGCGGCTAACAGGAAGTCGGTGATAGGCTTCGACCTCGCCGACAGCGAGAGCGACTACCCGTCGGCCCTTTACGCCGGCGCCGTGAAGAAGCTGCACGCGGAGGGCATACCGCTTACCGTGCATTCCGGCGAGGAGGGGCCGTACTCGCAGGTGTCCGAAACCATAAAGGCGCTGGCGCCGCGGCGCATCGGCCACGGAGTGAAAGCCGCCGACGACCGCAGCGGCCGGACGGTGGAGCTGGTGAAGCGGGCCGGCGTCACCATAGAGACCAACCCGTGGAGCAATTACCTGACGCGCGCCGTGCCTTCCGTGGAGGCGCACCCGCTGAAAAGTTTCCTGGACGCCGGCGTCAAATGCACTATCGGCGCCGACGACCCCGAGATCCTCGCCACCGACCTCAACCACGAGTACCGCCTGGCCGTGGAGCGGATGGGCCTGTCCTTCGAAGACATACGCCGCACGCTGCGCTGGGCGGTGGAGGGCTCTTTCCTGAGCCCCGACCGGCGCCAGCAGGCGGCGAAAGAGCTGGGACTTTAATTCAGTTATGAACAACCTGCGCGCGCGCTGGCGGGACGCCGATCCCGCCTTTAAAGCCTTCCTGCTGGGCGTCTTTTTCCTGGGCATCAACGCCGGGGTCATCTCTTCGGCTTTCAATAACTACCTCAACGACTCCTTCAGCCTGACGTCCAGCCAGCGCGGCTTCCTGGAATTTCCCCGCGAACTGCCGGGCTTCCTGGTGATCTTCATGACCGGCCTGCTGGCCGCCCTGCCGGTGCGGCACTGGGCCGTCATCACCGGCCTGCTCACCGCCGTGGGGGTGGCGGGCCTCGCCTTCCTGTCCCCGGGCTACAACGCTATGCTGGTCTGGATGCTGGTGTGGAGCGCCGGCAGCCACCTGTTCATGACGGTGGAGAGCGTGATGGGGCTGCGCTTCGCCAAGGCCGGCGGGCACGGCCGCCGGCTGGGCCAGATCAGCGGCATGACCAATTTCGCCGCCATCGCCGGCGCCGGGCTGGTGTGGCTGTTCGCCGCCGTTGCCGGGCCGGCCGTCTATAAATGGTCCTTCGCCGTGGCCGCCGCCGCGGCCCTCGCCTCGGCGGCGCTGTTCGCGAGGATGAAGAAGGGCGGGGAGGAGACCGCGCCCGGCGGGCGGCGCTTCGTCTTCAGGTGGCGCTACAAATGGTATTACCTGCTCAACATCCTGTTCGGCGCGCGCAAGCAGATCTTCCTGACCTTCGCGCCCTGGGTGCTGGTGACGCAGTACGGCGCCAGCCCGGCGGTGATGGCCGCCCTGGCGCTGGCCGCCGCCGCGGCCGGGGTGGTGTTCCGGCAGGCCTTCGGCGCGCTGACCGACAGGATAGGCGAGCGCCGCATGTTCATGGCCGACGCCGTGATCCTGCTGTTCATCTGCGCCGGTTTCGCCTTTACCACTTTCAGGCCCGCGCTGTATTTCTTCTTCATTCTCGACAACCTGATGTTCGCCACCCGCATAGCGCGCACCACCTACCTCAACAGGATAGCCGAGGAGAAGTCTCATATCGCCCCCACCATCTCTTTCGGCGTCACGATAGACCACGCGGTCTCCATGACCATCCCCGCCGCGGGGGGCCTGCTCTGGGCGGCCTGCGGGTATAAGTCGGTGTTCCTGGCGGCGTCGCTGCTGGCCGTGGCCGGCTTCTTCGCCGCGCTGGCGGTGGATGACGTCCGGGCGGCGCGCCCCGGCCAGCCCTGATTTGCTAAAATTTTCAATCGGCGCGGTAAAAGGAACTTCAATATGGCTGAAAAAGACGACAAGAAAGTCATTTACTCGATGGTGGGCGTCAGCAAGCACTACGACAAGAAGGCCGTGCTGAAAGACATCTACCTCTCCTACTATTACGGCGCCAAGATCGGCGTGCTGGGACTCAACGGCTCCGGCAAGAGCTCGCTGCTGCGCATCCTCGCCGGCCTCGACACCGATTTCCGCGGCGAGACCGTGCTGTCGCCGGGCCACACCGTCGGCCTGCTGGAGCAGGAGCCCAAGCTCGACGAGGAGAAGACCGTGCGCCAGATCGCCGAGGAAGGCCTCCCGGAAGCCATGGCCGCGCTCAAGGAATACAACGAGATCAGCGAGAAGCTGGCCGAGCCGATGAGCGACGAGGCGATGAACAAGCTCATCGACCGCCAGAGCAAGGTGCAGGAAAAGATCGACGCGCTCAACGCCTGGGACGTGGACAGCCGCCTGGAGCTCGCGATGGACGCGCTCGGCTGTCCGCCGCCGGACACCCTGATAAAGAACATCTCCGGCGGCGAGAAGCGCCGCGTGGCCCTGTGCCGCCTGCTGCTGCAGGAGCCGGACATCCTGCTGCTCGACGAGCCGACCAACCACCTCGACGCCGAGGCCGTGGCCTGGCTGGAGCATCACCTGAAAGAATACAAGGGCACCATCATCGCCGTCACGCATGACCGCTATTTCCTCGACAACGTGGCCGGCTGGATCCTGGAGCTGGACCGCGGGGCCGGCATTCCGTGGAAGGGCAATTACTCTTCGTGGCTGGACCAGAAGGGTGAGCGCCTGCGCCAGGAGGAAAAATCCGAAACCGACCGACAGAAGGCCCTTAAGCGCGAGCTCGACTGGATCCGCATGGGCGCCAAGGCCCGCCAGGCCAAGGGCAAGGCCCGCATCACCGCCTACGAGAACCTGCTTAACCAGGATAACGAAAAGCTCGCCAAAGAGCTGGAGATCTACATACCGCCGGGGCCGCGCCTGGGCAACCTGGTGGTGGAGGCCAAGAACATGAGCAAGGCCTTCGGCGACAAGGTGCTGCTCGACGATGTCTCTTTTTCCCTGCCGCCCGGCGGCATCGTGGGCATCATCGGCCCCAACGGCGCCGGCAAGACCACGCTGTTCAAGATGATCACCGGTTCGGAGAAGCCGGATTCCGGCGACTTCCGGGTGGGCGAGACCGTGCAGCTGAGCTATTCCGACCAGCACCGTTCCACGCTGACCCCCGGCAAGAACGTCTGGGAGGTCATCTCCGGCGGGCTGGACCTGGTGAAGCTGGGCAAGATGGAAGTCAACTCGCGCGCTTACGTGGCCCGCTTCAACTTCAGCGGGCAGGACCAGCAGAAGAAGGTGGAGCACCTCTCCGGCGGCGAGCGCAACCGCGTGCACCTGGCCGTGATGCTCAAGGAGGGCGGCAACGTGCTGCTGCTCGACGAGCCCACGAACGACCTGGACGTCAACACCATGCGCGCGCTGGAAGAGGCGCTGGAGACCTTCGCCGGCTGCGCCGTGATCATCAGCCACGACCGCTGGTTCCTCGACCGCGTGGCCACGCATATCATGGCGTTCGAGGGCGACAGCAAGATCTTCTGGTTCGAAGGCAACTTCTCCGAGTACGAGGCCGACCGCCACAAGCGCCTCGGCACCGCGGCCGACACTCCGCACCGCATCAGGTACAAGAAGCTCACCAGGCCGTAAGCCGGCAGGGCCGAAAATAAAAAAACCGCCGGATCTCCGGCGGTTTTTTTGCCTGGCGGCGCTGCTATTTGGCTTCGGGATCCTTCTTGAGCACTTCAAAGGCCCGGTCCACGTCCGAGACGTTCATGAGCAGGCTGTCCGTGCCGCCGCTGTCGGCCGTGCCGTAGACGGTGGTGATATTGATGTTGTGCTCGCCCAGCAGCCGGGCTATGCGCAGCAGCTCGCCGGGCCTGTCGAGCAGCTTCACGGAGATCATCTGCGTCTCTATGGTGGTGAAGCCGGCCCCGGTGAGGATGTGGCTGACCTTGCGCTCGGCGTCCACGGCTATGCGCACTATGCCGGAATCGTCGCGGATCTCGGAGGCGATGCCGATGATGTTGACGCCCTCGTTGGCGAACAGCTCCACGAACTTGGAGAGCGCGCCCGGCACATTGGGGAGGAACACGGTGTATTGTTTGACGAGTTTTACCGACATAAAGGCTCCGGCTGCGCAGGATGGGGCTGTTCGCCCGGTAGACCATTAAATAATTTTTAAGGGCGCAGGGGCAAGGCGACAAAAGTTATATAATCGGTTTGGAATGAAGCTGCTGCCCGGGGGAAAATCCAAGGCGCTCTCCGCCGGCTCGCTGGCCGCGGCGGCGCTCTGCGCCGCCATGACGGTAAAGGCCGCCAGGGACCTGCTGATGCTGCTGCAGGTGCTCTCGGCCCCCGCTTTCTACCTGTCGCTGCGGAATGCCACGCTGCCCGTGGAGATGCCGCCGCTGGCCGCCTTCATCATCGGACATGTCCGCCTGTTCTTCGCTTTCCTGCTGCTGTTCTGGCTCTCCGGCCTGGTGCTGGCCGCCGGCGTCTGGGCGCGCCGGGAGTGGGCCCGCCGCGGCGCGGTGTGGCTGCTGTACCTGACGGCGGCGGCCGCGCTGCTGCTGCTGGCGCACCCCTGGCTGGCGATACCGAAGCCGCTGATGTACGGCAGTATCTCGCTGGCCCCTGAATTCAACGACGCCGTGACGGCCGCGGCCTTCTTCGCCAGGTTCGCTTCGGCCGTCTGCGGCGCGCTCACCCTGTGGTGGGCGCTGCTGCTGGACAGGGGGGAGCTGAAGGCCGAGTTCCATTGATAGCGGGGCTGGGATTTAATAAAATATAGGAGTAATCCTGTCCTGCATCCTTCCAATCTCTCCTGGAAGGTTTTTGATACCAACGAGGTCTATTATGTGGAACTATACCGAAAAAGTCTTTGAGCATTTCAAGAACCCCAAGAACGTGGGAGAGATAGAGAACCCCGACGCCGTCGGCGAGGTGGGCAGCATAGTCTGCGGCGACGCGCTCAAGCTCACCCTGAGGATAGACAGGGCCACCGATACCATCACCGACGCCAAATTCAAGACCTTCGGCTGCGCCAGCGCCATCGCCTCCTCTTCCGCCCTCACCGAGATGGTGAAGGGCAAGAAGCTCGACGCCGCCGCCAAGATCACCAACCAGGAGATAGCCGACTTCCTGGGCGGCCTGCCGGGAGAGAAGATGCACTGCTCCGTGATGGGCATGGAGGCCCTCGAGGCGGCCATAAAGAACTACCGCGGCGGCAAGCAGGAGAAAGTGATAGTGGGCGTGGCCGAGCGCGTGGTGTGCAAATGCTTCAGCGTCACCGAAAGCCATATCCTGAAGGCCATAAAGCTCAACAGCCTCAAGACCGTGGAAGAGGTCACCAATTTCACCAAGGCCGGCGGCGGCTGCGGCCAGTGCAAGGGCGAGATCGAGAAGATCCTGAAGGACTACTGGGCCGAGGCCGAGCACAAGAAGTTCTCCGCGATGACCGTCGTGGAGAAGATCAAGATGATAGAGAAGGTGCTCTCCGAGGAGATCAACCCCAAGCTCAAGGCCGACGGCGGCTGGATGGAACTGGTGGACGTGCAGGGCCAAAAGGTCAAGCTGCGCTTCCTCGGCATGTGCCACGGCTGCCCCTCCTCCGGCGCCACGCTCAAGAACGTGGTCGAGAAAGAACTCAAAGAGCGCATCGACCCGGCCATAGAGATCGAAGCGGAATAAGGGGGCGGTATGGACAAGGTTTATTATTTCGACAATAACGCCACCAGCCGCGTGGCGCCTGAAGTGGCCGCCGAGATGCAGCCTTTCTTCACCGACCTCTACGGCAACCCGTCGAGCATGCACTTCTTCGGCGGCGGCAACCAGAAGTACCTGGACCTCGCCCGCGAGCGCGTGGCCAGGCTGCTGGGCTGCGAAACCTCCGAGATAGTCTTCACCAGCTGCGGCACCGAAGCCGATTCCACCGCCATCTGGAGCGCCTTGCGCTCCTTCCCCGAGAAGAAGCATGTCATCACCACCAAGGTGGAGCATCCCGCCGTGCTCAATGTCTGCAAGCACCTGGAGACGCAGGGCTACCGCGTTACCTACCTGCCCGTGGACGGCACCGGCCAGATCAATCTGGAAGACCTTAAAGTCGCGCTCACCCCGGAGACCGCTATCGTCTCCATCATGTGGGCCAACAACGAGACCGGCGTGGTCTATCCCGTGGAGGAAGCCGCCCGCATAGCCCACGCCAAGGGCGCCTTGTTCCATACCGACGCCGTGCAGGCCGTGGGCAAACTGCCTATCAACCTCAAAGAGACCAAGATAGACATGCTCTCCCTGTCGGGCCACAAGCTGCACGCGCCCAAGGGGATAGGCGTGCTCTATGTTAAGAAGGGTACCCGCTACTCTCCTTTCCTGATAGGCGGCCACCAGGAGCACGGCCGCCGCGCCGGCACCGAGAACGTGCCGTATATCGTCGGCCTGGGTAAGGCCGCCGAGCTCGCCCTGCAGAACCTGGAGAAGGAAAATACCTACGTAAAAACCCTGCGTGACAGCCTGGAAGCCGGCCTGCTGAAGATCCCCAACGCCCGCGTGAACGGCGGCGGGGCCCCGCGCCTGCCCAACACCACCAATATCAGCTTCGAGTACATCGAGGGCGAGAGTATACTGCTTATGATCAGCGAGAAAGGCATCTGCGCCTCCTCTGGCTCGGCCTGCACCTCCGGCTCGCTGGAGCCGTCCCACGTGCTGATGTCCATGGCCGTGCCGCAGACCTACGCGCACGGCTCCATCCGCTTCTCCCTGAGCGTCTATAACACACAGGAAGAGGTGGATTACATCATAAAGGAATTCCCGCCGATAATAGAGCGCCTGCGCGCCATCTCGCCCTTCGCCGACGGCAAGCCGCTGTTCGGTATGGACGCCTGCGATACGCACCACCACTGACCGCCCCTGAGCGGATATGAAAGGCGGGCCTCGGCCCGCCTTTTGTATTTTCATGGGAAAATTAAATATTTTCATTTGAAAATATATTGGGCTGGGTTCTGTGTCCTCCCTGGGCAAAAGCCTTGTTTTTAGTATTGGCATTAAAAATGCTCTGTATTGGTCAAGCCGGCCGTAAGTTTAAGCGGGGGTCGGGTACGGCCGGCCCAGATTTAAGGAGCGATATGAAAATAATGGTTAATATGGCGGTGATACTGATGGCGGCGCAGGCCTGTCCGGCCGCGGCCGGTACTGCCGCCATGGCGGCGCGGCCGACAGCCGTGAACGTGACGGTGGGGGAGCTTTCTGATGTTTCGGGCGCTATTTCCGACGCCGCGGCTTCCGGGGATAATTACAAGGCCCGGGAACTGCTTTCAGAGCTGTTCTCCGGCGGCGTGAAAGCCGGAAAGCCGCAGCCTGTCTATGCCGACAAGCACTGCCCTTGCGCCGTGGCCGCGTCTTCGCAGCCCGCAGCTGCCGCCGAGCCCGCGGTCGTTTCAACCGCCGCCTCCGCCCCGAAGGCCCCGGGCATAGGGAGTCAGGCTAAGTCCAGCAATGCCGCCTCCGAGGCCGCGAAAAAGGAAAAGGAAGAAGCCCAGAAACTGAAGGGTTTCGCCTGGGGCGTGACCATAATGACCGTCGCCCTTATCTTCCTGATCATACTGCTGTAGTGGGGCGAAGGGCCTATGGCGGGCTAGGCCTAAGGTCACTTACCCGCGCAAGTGTTCTCTGTTAAACTATCAGTGTCGTCCTTGGCCGCTTGTTGAGCATAGCTCCTGAAGCGGCACTGGCAAAGCCTTGTAATTTGGGGGATTGGCCCCAGAGTATCCACGATCCGGCCTTAACCGGATGTATCCAGGGAAAGCAAAGTAATATTTGCTTTCCCTTTTTTATTCGGCAAATTGCTCAAAACTCGCAAAAGTGGTAAAATATAAATGTTAGGGGAAACAAATGAAAAACAAAGATAAAGTTCTCGCGGCCTTTTTAGTTTCAATGGGGATGTTTTCGGCGTTGCAGGCAACCAAATATATAGCCTCCCTGTCCGACGCCGATAAGAATGCTTTGGTTCCGGCGGCCGCCGCTTCAAATGACGGGACCGTTACGCTTCTCTGTTCTACTGACTGGCCGGATACTAACCCTAAGAAAGCCTAAGCAGACGCAAAGCAAAAATGGTTACACGCCTATCCGGGTTTGTAGTTGTCCCCGGATATGCGTGTAATTTCTTTTGTGAGCATTGTGTCGCTGGAGGGCGCAGAGAGCGAGGGGGCCTTTCGCAAAAAGAAATGCGGCTGGTCACGGATGCGATCGCCCGCTATAAGGTGCGGTCGATATTTTTTACCGGGGGCGAACCCTCGCTGTATATCCGGAAAATCAACCGGATATTAGGGGGGGTAGACCAGGCTAGGCGGCTAAACGTGACCGTTACTACCAATGGGTGGTTCGCGACCACACCGAAGAGAACGGTCGATAAACTGATGTCGTTTTCAAAGCTTGATAGTGTACAGCTTTCCTACGATAAGTTCCATAAAAAGTTCCTGCCGGAAGGGAACGTGCTTAATTTGTTTGAAGCGTGTAAAAAACTTAAGAAACGTTTCAGCGTAGTTATGAGCGTACAGTCTCCTTTGGACCTTCAATTGGTCGGGCCGCTGAAAAAAATCGGTAAATTCACGATAGGGATTCAACATGTGCTGCCTTTGGGTGCGGCGAAGACCAATGGCTTGGGTTACAAACGCCAGAGTTTCGATAAGCAAGTGCTTTTTGAGCGCTGTCCGGTAAGAGGAAAGATCGCGTATATGCCAGGGTATGGTTTTAGTGCCTGTTGCATAGCTCCGGAAATCGCCGGCCGCGGGAAGCCATATTTTTATCCCACCCCTGAGAAATTGCTTGAAAGCCGGTTTTACAACCTGGTTTCAAGACATACATTCAAGGAGATAGGAAAAAAATTGAACATATCCGAAGCGGATATTTCCGGAGAGAATTCGTCTCCATGCATGGTCTGCGCTGAAATGTTCGCAAAAGCGGGGAGATTGAAATGAAAGTTTTAGACTCTGACAAGGATAAAATCATTTTGGAAGTGGCAGATATCTCCGAAATTACAGAAGCCGAAAAAAATTCTTTTAACTGGCCAGCGTCGGTGCCTAAGCTTGTGGTAAAGCTTGGTGGGGGAGAAAGAGATGAGGAAAAAATCATTGGCGCGAGGGTGTTTGAAAACTGCAAGATCAGAATAATTTATGGCGCCCCGAAGGATGGGATAGGGCTGTCGGGCGGCGTTAATGATTTTCCCGAATTGACCGTTTCAAAGATAGCCGATAAGACAGAGCTCGTGGAGTTCTATCTCAAAACCCAGAAGAAGCATTTCAATGATGTATGGGCGGCAGAGACTTCGGGGGCGCCTCAACTCTCGCCTGCCGTCCTGGCAGAAAAACTTTCGGTGGAGAACGCGATATGTCTGGAGATAAAAGGGGTTAGGGTGGGTTTTGTCGCCCTGGTGGATTGGGTGAACTGGTTTGGAGTTCCTTCCAGTTTGGTCTCGTGGATATGGATAGACGGAGAACTCCGGCCGGAAGTCAGGAAAGCGGTCCATCAGAAGATAATTCGGTGGTTAAGGGAGAGGACCGCGGAGAAGCTCTCCTGCGTTGTTGATGTCTTTAATGTTCGTTCGCGTAGATTTTTTAAAAAAATAGGATTTATTCCTGAATGTCTGATCGTGAGCAGAAAACAACTTCATTAATAGCGGGTATTCTCAGCCTGTTCCTTTGCGGGTGCGGTTCCCCGGGGGCCGAGTCCGGCAGGTGGGAAGTCCTGCTTATGGGCCTGCCGGAAGAAGTTGCCACGGCAAGAGCCTGGGAAACGGTAACTTACTACATATTAAAACAAACGCACGAACCTCTCTTTAGAACTGACGAAGGAGAGAATTTCCACTCCAGGATACTAAAAAAGTGGGAAAAAGATATTCTGTCAGGCCAGTATCTCTTTTGTCCTGACACGGATAAGGAATTCGATAAGGATCACGCTTTCGGCCCGGAGTTCTTTTCGGAGTATATAACCAAGACGACCTCGAAATATGCGCGGAATTTTTCCGTAGAGCGCAGGGGCGGTTGTTTCTCCGTGTCCTTCCCTTCCCCTCAGAAAGGTTATATCGAGTTCTTATCCAGATATGAGAACGCCCCCTCAATTCGCCAAACCGACAAGGTGGAAATGGGCCTTGGAGAGTTCTTTGTCGGCAGCATGGGGGGCGGCAAGATAGTTCTGCGCAGGAAAAAGCCGGTGCCCAATGGGTACTCTGAAATTGTCCTGAACGAATATTCTCCTGCGAAAGCCAAAACTTACGACTACGGGAGAATATCCGATTTTAACAAGATCCCGGTTTTCGATGTCCCGCGGGAAATACTGAGTGGATTTGCGACGTACAATAATATCGAGTTAAGGTCTGACGTCCTGATAATAAATCATCCTGATGCGGAAGTGCGGAAGCGGATATACAATTGTCTCGATGCCGACAGGTTCCGTCGCGCGTTTTTCCCGCAAAAAAACGATTTTTACAATATCAGCAATGTGCTTCCCGTAGGGGTTTCCGGGGCGGTGCCGGGGCTGCCTCTACAAGACTGTTCCGCGCTGCCAAAATTCGGCGGTCGGTCGCGCGATCTCGTACTCTTTAACCATCGGAGCGGCAATATTGAACAGCTTGCGGCCGTTGCGGAGGAGTTCTGGTCGCGCACGGGGTTGAAGATAAACGTAGTAAGTCGGACGCCTAAAGAATTAAGTCCTTTCCTTCACAAATACCCGCGGCCTTACAATATGGTCGTAATAAGTCTTGATACCGTAACGCCGGCGTATGAAAGCTTTTTTGGATTTATCGTTCGCCCTGACGGTTATTTCAACCAGCAGGATCCTGTGTTAAAGAAGATCTTTGACGAGATTTCCAGGGATACCGATCCCGGTAAAAGAGCCTTGCTTGTCGATAAGTTTTTGGGGGAATTGCATAAGCGCTATCTTATCCTGCCGCTTTATCAGAACGTTAAAGAGTTATATTATCCCAGACGTATCAAAAATTTCATAGTGGGCCGGGAATTTATGACCTATCCGGAAGTGGCGGATTTCAGATGGTAAAACTTTTTACGCGCATCCTTGTTTACAACTGGCGGCATTACTCGGCGGCGGTGCTGGTGTTCGTCGCTTTCTGGCAGGGCTACTCGGTGTTCTCGACGCTGCGGGTGGCGGACGACAAGCTGCTGACGGCCATGCGGCAGAATGCGGCCTATTTCGAAAAGGCGTTCCTGGCGGGGGACGTCTTCGAAACGCAGCGCATCATGTGGCGCGTCAAGAACGACAATATCAAGCGCATAACCTTCCACCCGGTTGTGTTCGAGGGCAGCCGCTGGATATTCAAAGAGGCGGTAGTAGGCAACCTTTACGACAGGCCGCGGGCGCAGCTCAACCGGAGCGTCCCCTTCGTTTCAAACGGCGCGGAACTGGGGCGCCTGGAGTATGTAATAGACCTCGTAGACGTGAATGCGGCGGTGTTCGCGGAGAACTATGCCCTGTTCGTCACCGTGGTGCTCTTCTTCCTGGGGCTGCTGATCCTCTCGAATATGGGCGCCCTACAGACGCTACTGGCCATAGAGCGCTCGGTGAACGAGATAAATTCTATAACCGATTCCGGCCAGGGCGACATTATCCGCGATTCGATCAAGAAGAACATAGCAAGCCTACCCGCCGGCATCATAGGCACGCCCTTCGCGCAGATGACAACGCGCATGAGCGAAGCCCTGGGCCAGGCCGCCCGGCTGGAGAGCGAACTGGCCGTCAGCAAGGCCGTCTCCGACATGGCCGCGCAGGTGGCGCACGATATACGCTCACCGCTGGCGGCGCTCGGGGCCGCCGCGAAGGGCCTGGACCTCCCCGACGAGAAGCGCACCCTTATAGACGGCTCCATCGCCCGCATGCAGGGCATAGCCGACGACCTGCTGCGGCGCTACCGCGCCCCCGCCGCCGCTAAGGCGAAGCCTGAAACCTGCGCCCTCGCGGGCCTCATAGAGCAGGTGCTGGCCGAGAAGCGCATTCAGCATAAGGACAGGGCCGGCATAAAGATAGAGTTCCGCTCCGACGCTGATGGAGTTAAGGCCGCGGTTGACCCGAAAGAGCTGCAGCGCATAATTTCCAACTTGGTCAACAACTCGGTCGAGGCTTTCGCCGGCTCCGGCACCGTGGCGGTGCGCCTCGCGGCCACGGACGGAAAGGTTTTGATAGAAGTGAAGGACGATGGCAAAGGCATACCGGCGGAGATACTCGCCAGGCTGGGCGCTAAGGGCGAGACGCACGGCAAGGCCGGCGGCACCGGCCTGGGCCTCTACCATGCCAGGACTTCCGCGGAAAGCTGGGGCGGCGGTCTTAAGATCGAGTCCGCGCCCGGCAAGGGCACTACGGTCGTTATGGAGCTGCCGGCAGCGGCCAAGCCGGCCGCCGGCCTGCGCGCCGTGCTGTTAGACGACGATTTGCTGGTGCACATGAACTGGCGCATGGCCGCCAAAGCCGCCGGCGCCGACCTGAAGGCCTTTAAGACCCCAGAAGAATTCGCCGCCGCCGCGGGCGCGCTGCCGCGCGATATCCCGGTCTATATAGATTCCGAACTTGGCGACGGCGTCAAAGGCGAAGATATCGCCGTGGACTTGCACGAGCGCGGCTTCACCGACCTCACCATGGCCACCGGCCACGGCGCCGAAAAATTCGCGGCCCTGCCCTGGCTGAAAGTCACCGGCAAAGAGCCCCCCTGGCAATGACCGTGACTCCGACATATTCATAAAGCGGGCTTACAGCGCACTTTTTTTCCTTTTTCATTTGAAATATGCGTTTCAAATGAAAACATTATCCTTTCACGCCGCAAGCCCGCAAAGCCGCTACCCAGGAGCCTGTCCGATACAAGCAATTTTGTATGTAATTAACGCTTTTGACCTGCGCTTTTGCGTGCTCAATTCGCAACCTCCGTAGAGAAAGTGCTTGTTGCTCGCTTCTTCGGTTCGCCGACAAAAGCGAGAGTTTAGCTGTGAAAGCCTTGTGTCGGACAGGCTCCTGGTGTTGCGATTCATGTGTTTGCCTGGGCACGGCATAAGAAATGCTCTGTTTTGGGTGGTTGTCATACAATGATTCCACCGGCGGGAGCGTCTCCAAGGATAGCGTCCTATCCCTGCTGTCTGAAGAGGGGACGCCTGCGGTTGCGCCTTCCGTGGTAATATCTGTACCAGCCCGGCACGAGCTTCCCAATGTAAAAACACTCACAGAAGAAATTCCCGCTGAAAATCGTATTTTATTCCTTAACAGTCTTGTTTTAAGGAATGGACGCATAGTTTTTGCGGATGCTTCAGTGTTAAGATCTGTCCGTTTTCGAAAAGCGGAAGTCATAAAAGAACTGTTTACGGGTGCGGATACTGGTAGCACGGATGGAGTTGGAGCCGCTCAACCTTTTAAAATATCAGAGTTCTGCAGGATCTCCCGGCCAATGTGCAGAATGATTTCCTGGAAAATATGACGTTTAAAAACGGAGAATTCGTGGCCGCAAAGATAGGAGGCCTGATGGAAGTGGTTGGCTCAGAGCGGATAAAAGGGATTATCGGCGCTCTCGCGGCCAAAACAGAAAGTTCAAAAACATTATGCGGGAACGGGGTCTGCTATGATGCCGGCTGTTTTTCGCATGGGTGTGAAGAATCCACGACCCACTCCGTGTGTACCAGCTCGTGTAATAATTGAATCGACTTTGGCGGCCTGGAATATTCAGAAGGTCTTGTGCGGGGAGGAAAAATGAGGAAAATGGTCATTGTATGCGGTTTGGCGGGTGTGGCGGCGTTCGGGGGCGGATGCGCCTCGCCGGCCGGCCGCAACGCCGACATCTCGCAAGCGCTGGTAAAAGAGGCCCGGCCCGACCTGGACGTAGTGGCCGCCGCCGCCGCCAGATTCAGGGAAGGAGATTTCTCCGACGCCGCTTTAAAAACACACTCCGACGGCGAGCTGGACCAGCTCTACGAGGCGCTATACAGGGTGAATTTCTACTACCCGGGCCGGAAAAACAGTATCGTGCTGCAGCGCGGCGTGCTTGAGGAGAGGCTGCGGCGCAAGCGGCAGACGAACGAAGACGGAGAGCGTATGCACAAAGTCTACATCGGCGCCAGGATGTTCAAAGACGCCGCGGCTATCGGGAAACTCTTCCCTGGGGCCGAATTCCCCGCCGTCCCTGAGTTGATTGTTTCCGGCGGCGGCGGCGAAAATAAGTGGCGCGTTTATGATATCTCCGATGGCGGCAAAAGGGCGGAACTGCGGTCTTTGCCGTTAGCCGCCGGGCGAAGGATAATAATGGAGATATTCACCGGCTGCCCCACGGCAGAGAAGGCCCTGGGGGACATCCTGGCTGACCCCGCCCTGTCCGACGCCTTTAGGAAATACGGCCTTCTGGTGACGGATCGGTTCGACGCCGTAGGGGTGCTTCTTTGGCGGGAACACTTCAAATTTCCCGAGGTATACATCGCGCATCGGCGGGACGAATTCCCGGGGGTTAACTTCCGTACTTCGCCTAATTTCTATTTCCTGGATGCCGGGGAGATAAAACATTCCTTCTTCGGCTGGGCCGACAAAAGCCGGCCCGACTCCGGCGCGGCCAACCTGCTCAAAGGGCTGCGGGCTATCTCCGTCCCGGTGGAGGAGGCCGGTCATGGAGGCTGATATGCCCATGGTGCGGCGGGCCGGTCTTTTGCCGGCGCTGATCTGCGTAGCGTTCTGCTCCGCTCAGGGCCCGCTCCACGCCGGTCCCGCGGACCGGGCCGCCGGCACTGGGGAGCCTGCCCGAGAGATCGCCGCGGCCGAGATTAATTCCAGGCTTGAAGGGGCCGCGCATACTGACGGACAAGCAGGCCGGGAAAGGAGTAAAAAAACACGGTTGCTCGTGATGAAGGAGTTCCTTCGAGAACTCCCGCCGGACGAGAGGGCGAAGGTGCTGGGCAGTTTTGTGCTGGTCAATGGCGCCGTCGCTTCTTTTTATGTCGGCCCGCTTCGGGCGCGGCTGCGTCCGGAAGCCGTTGCCGGGAAGGTACGGGCTTTGAGCGGGTCATTCCGGGAGAATCTGCCGGAACGGTCCCGTGAGGCCCGGCGCCATGCGGAACTGTCCGCGCTCCTTGGGGATGTTCCGGAAAAGACCAGGAACGAATTCCTGGACAGCCTGGTGTTAGAGGACGGCGTTCTGGTCTCCGCTAAAGTCGGCGGCCTGCGCCGCAAAATGGACGACGCCAGGCTGAAGAATATTCTGGATCGGCTCGCGTACGACAGTCATGAAGTGCCGGGGATAAAAAGCTTTGGCGCCGTCTGCGGGAACGGCTGGTGCACGCACTCAGCTTGCGTCATGCTGCGCGGCACGGTTAAGGAAGACGACCGTCCCGCCGCAGCGCCGGCGGACAAGGATACCGTCTGTTACAGCGCCTGCGGGAAGTTTTAGTCCCGCCGCTGCCCAGTAATGCCGCTCCGAGGCCGCGAATAAGGAAAAGGAAGAGGCCAAGAAGCTGAAGGGGTTCGCCCGGGGCGTAACGATAGTGGCCGTAGCCCCGGGCTTTTAAACGGCCGCGGGAAATGCTAAACTGATTGTTCAGTCACCAGGAGATTTACGGGCCCATAGCTCAGTTGGTTAGAGCAAGCGACTCATAATCGCTGGGTCGTAGGTTCAAGTCCTACTGGGCCCAGTTTTTGCCGCAAATAAAAAGGCCGTCCGGTTTTCCGGGCGGCCTTTTTATTGCCTTGGGGCGCCTTATTTCTTTACCGCTTTTTCCTTCTCGTAGCCGTACTCGGCCTTGAGCGGGCCGCCGGGCTCGTAGTCTCGCAGCGCGCGCAGGGTGTTCTTCTCGAAGACGAATTCCTTCACCAGGCGGCCGTCGGCGGTGTAGACCTTGACCAGACCGTCGGGGATCTTGCCGCCCTGGCTGATGACGTTGTACGCCTTGTCCAGGTGCACCTTGCCCACGTATTTGCCGTTGAGCTGGAAGGAGAAGCGCTCGCCGCGCGCCAGTTCCAGCGTTTTCACCGTGATCTGGGAGTCGGGCCCGCCGTCGGCGGCGGCCTTAGCGGCGGGCGCGGCCTGCGCCTGGGGCGGGGCGGCGGGCTTGTCGTCGGCGTAATAGGTTTCGGAGGAGAGCGCGCCGTCGGGGCCGTACTCGCGCTTCCAGCCGTTGAGCTGGTCGCTGCGGTAGGAGGCCTCCATCAGCAACTTGCCGTCCTCGGTGTGGTAGCGCAGCAGGCCGTCCTTGCCGCCGGCCAGGTAATAGGCCTCGGCCTGCAGGGCGCCGGACTGGTAATAGGCTTTCAGCGTGCCGTTGGCCTTGCCGCCCAGCATGGTCTTTACCGTCTTCAAGCCGCCCTCCGGGTAGTATTCCGTATAGGTGCCGTCCTTTATCGCCCCTTCCAGGGTCAGCGGGCCGCCGGCGGCGTCGAAGGTTTCTGTGGCGATAGCCACGCCGTTCTCGGAGTAGACCAACTGGCGGGTCATGGTGCTGGGGTAGACGGTGGCGAAGGTGAGCGCCGGGGCGGGCTCGGCCACGGCGGCGGGCTGGGCGGAGGAGACTTCCACCGCAGCGGCGGTAGAGGGCTGCACGGCGGCGGGCGCCGAAGAGATCTCCAGTTTGGCCGGCGGCAGCGGCGCGGCCTCGGCGGCCTTGCGCTCCTGTATGTCGGCCTTCTTTATGGTCAGGGCGCCGTAGCGGGTCTTGACCAGCAGCGTGTCGTCCATCTCGCCGGTCACTTCGCCTTCCAGCCTGGCGCCGTCCTGCATCAGGAAGGTGTCGGCCCGGCAAACGGCCGGGGTAAAAAGGATAATAGTATAAAGCAGGTATTTCATAGGCCCTCCATTCTCTATTCTACCAAAGAAAAAAGGGTTAAAAGCAGGCCGCAGCCAAGGAAGGGGTCTTGACAGAATGATACCCGCATGGTATCATTAACCTACATTATGAAACTCATAAACAGGGACGTAGATTACGCGGCGCGGGCGCTGACCTTCATGGCCAGAGCCAACAAACCCACCGTTTCGGTGGCGCAGATGCAGGAGCAGGTGGGGGTCAGCGGGCCATTCTTGCGCAAGATCATGCAGAAACTGCATAAAGCCGGTATCGTGCACGCCGTGAAGGGCAAGGGCGGCGGCTTCGCCATGGCCCGCAACCCGGACAAGGTCACCCTGAAGCAGCTGATGGAGGTGCTGCAGGGCCCGCTGCGGCTTAATGACTGCGTTTTTGGCGAGAAGATCTGCCAGCGGCACGCGGCCTGCGTGCTGCGGCACAAGATCGCCGGCATAGAGAGCCGGCTGCTGGCCGAGGTGGCCGCCGTTACGATAAAGGACCTGGCATGAAGACCAAGCGACAGATGGTGAAGATCGACGAGGAGAAGTGCGACGGCTGCGGCAACTGCGTGACCGGCTGCCACGAAGGCGCGCTGCAGGTGATAGACGGCAAGGCCCGGCTGATCAGCGACCTGCTTTGCGACGGCCTGGGCGCCTGCATAGGCGAATGCCCGCAAGGCGCGATCACCATAGAGACGCGCGAGGCCGCGCCTTACGACGAGGTGAAGGTGATGGAGGGCATGGTCAAGCACGGCCCCAACACCATTAAGGCACATTTAAAGCACCTGCGGGACCACGCGCAGAAGGCGTTCCTGAAGCAGGCTTTCGATTACCTTAAGAAACACAAGATCCCTAACCCCCTGGAGGAAGAGATGGCCAAGAAAAAAGAGCACGAGCCCTGCGGCTGCCCCGGCGGCCGCACCATGGATTTCCGCGAGCCCTGCGCCTGCGACGACGGCGGCGACGCCCCGGCGGCCCAGTCCCGGCTGCGGCAGTGGCCGGTGCAGCTGCACCTGGCTTCGCCGATGGCGCCGTATTTCCAGAAGGCCGACCTGGTGGTGGCGGCCGACTGCACGGCCTTCGCCTACGGCAATTTCCACAACGACTTCATAAAGGGCAAGGCCATAGTCATCGCCTGCCCCAAGCTCGACGACGGCCAGGAGATCTACGTCGAAAAGGTGCAGGCCCTGATAGAGGACGCCAAGGTGAATACGCTGACCGTGGTGACCATGGAGGTGCCCTGCTGCAACGGCCTGCTGGCGATGGTGAAGCAGGCCGCCGCCGCCGCCAAGCGCAAGGTGCCGGTGAAGCACGTGGTGGTCGGCATACAGGGCGGCATCAAGAACGAAGATTGGGTGTAAGGTAGGAAAAGAGGGAGGAACCCGGCCGGGCGGCGACGCCCGGCCTTTTTCCTCTTTACGGGGGCGGCCGTAAGGGCTAGAATATAACCTGCTCCGGCGCGGGCCGGGGGGAGGGGACAATGAAGAACACTATAATTTTCCTGCTGGTGATGTCGGCTTCTATCTACGCGACGCTGCTGGCCAAGCCTGACCTGTATTTCAACAAGCGGGTGGACTACAGGGAGTTCACCGTGCGCACGCGCGTTCCCATGACGCCCTCGGAAGTGGAGGGCACGCTGGAGTCGGCGCGGGAGCGCATCGTGACCTCGGAGCTGTTCAAGGAAGGGATGAAGTTCGACATCTACCTGCCTGCTTCGAGGGGGCAGTTCACTTTCTTTACGCCGTTGCAGAACGGGGACTACGTGCGCGTCAGCACGCTCAACGGCGGCATCTTCCTGGCGGCGGCGGATTTCAAGGCCGGCGAAGCGCGCAAGGTGCCCGGCGACGCCAAGTACCGCAGTCTCAGCTCGGTCATAACCGTGGGCGCGGCCTGGGATATGACCAAGCGCAAACTGCGCCCGCTCACTTACATGTTCATGCACGAATGGAAGGTGCGCGGCTACGCCGCGATACTGGCCGGGCTGAACGGGGACTTCAGCCCCTCCGACGCCTGCGCCGCCACCGGCACGCCGGAGCAGCAGGATTACCGCTACCGCCTGATGCTGGAAACGGTGCTGAAAGAAGAGCAGGTCTTCTACAACGACCTGCTCGATTCCAATTTCAGCTATGCCAACGCCGAGATGCGCCTGAAAAAAGCCTATTGCGGCAACTAGCCGGGCTTAGCCGCCCGCGCCGGCCTTTTCCGCCAGGAGGCGGTAGCGCCGGCTGAAATCCTCCATGCCGGTGTTCTCCTTGTAGCGGTGCGTCTCCAGCCAGAGCAGGTAGCCGGCGTCCGCGGCCGGGTCCAGGCCGCCGGGCCCGGGCAGCCGCAGCGCCTCCATGGCGGCGGCGTACTCCTCTTCTATCCTGAATAATTCCGCCGTATATTCCCCGGCGATGCCGAAGCCTTCCATGGCCGGCTTGGACCCCATCCTGGCGAGCAGGGCTTCCTTGGCCGCCGTGTAATCTTCCAGCAGCTTGTCGGCTACGGCCGTCTTGGCCGAAAATTGGTTGGCCCGCTCTATCGCCACCTCCTTCCCGGGAGAGGACGGGGACATGAACCTGATGGAAATAAATACCGCTACGGCCAGGATGCCCCCGACGGCTGCAAAGCGCCGCAAGCTCTCCTTAAAGGGAGAGAGGGACGCGGCCGGCGCGGCCTCCGCGGGAACGGGTTTCTCCTTGGGCGGCCGCTTTGCGAAAGGCTCGTAGCAGAGCCCGCAGTACAGCGCGTCCCACTTGTTCCAGTAGCCGCATTTGAAGCATTTCTTCTTTTTCACGGTTTTTAATAATACCAAAAAAGCGCGGCGGCTTAACTTTAGCCGCGGATATTTGATAAGATATTTTCACGGCGCGGTGGCCAAGTGGTAAGGCGACAGTCTGCAAAACTGTTATTCGCGGGTTCGATTCCCGCCCGCGCCTGCCTTCTTTTCTAACTATAATCTGGAGGAGGGGAAACCCCCTGAACACCCATGAACCTCAGCAGATTAGCCCTGTCCCTCGGCCAGTCGGCCACCCTTAAACTCAACGAATTAGCCAACAACCTCAAAGCCGAGGGCAAGCCGGTCATCCACCTGGGCGGCGGCGAGCCCGAAGAAAAAATACCGCGCGGCGCGCTCGAGGAAAGCGGCAAGATGCTCGACGCCGGCTTCGTGCGCTACACTCCCACGTCGGGTACGGCCGCGCTGAAGAAGGAGATAGCCGCCTATACCGAGCAGTATTACGGCGTGAAGCCCGGCCCGAAGAACATCGTGGTGGCGTCGGGCGCCAAACAGGCCATCTATAATTTCCTGGTCGCCGTGGTCGACCCCGGCGACGAGGTGATCTTCCCCGCGCCCTACTGGGTGAGCTATCCCGAGATGGTGAAGCTGGCCTACGGCAACCCCGTAGTGGTGCGGCCGCGCGAGGGCGAGCTGCTGGCCAAGGCCGCCGACATAGAGGCCCATATCACCAGCCGCACCAAGGCCATCCTGCTCAACAGCCCCAACAATCCCTCGGGCCAGGTCTACGGCGAGGATTTCATACGCAGGATGGTGGAGGTCTGCGAGGACCGCGGCGTCTACCTGCTGATGGATGACATCTACAACCGCCTGGTCTTCGACGGGCTCAAGGCCCCTTCGGCCTTTAATTTCTCCAACAAGCCGCTCAACGAGTCGCCTATCGTCTCCATTAACGGCGTCTCCAAGACCTTCTCCATGACCGGTTACCGCATAGGCTGGAGCGTGGCCAACGAGGCCATCACGCAGGCTATGATCAAGGTGCAGGCGCAGGTTTCCTCGTGCCCGTCGGCGCTCAGCCAGGCCGCCGCGGCCGGCGCGTTGCGCGAGGGGGACGCCTTCGTGGAGAACCTGAAGGCCGGCCTGCAGAAGAAGCGCGACGTGATGGTGGCCGAACTGGCCAAGCTCAAGAAGGTGAAGCTGCACAAGCCACAGGGTACTTTCTACAGCTTCGCCGATTTCAGCGCCTATGAGAAGGATTCGGCGAAGCTTTCCGCCCTGCTGCTGGAGAAGGCCATGGTGGTGGCCGTGCCCGGAGTCGAGTTCGGACTGGAAGGCCACCTGCGCCTGAGCTATTGCGGCGCCGAAAAGGACATAGTCGAAGGCGTGAGCCGCATACGCAAAATCCTGGATTAAGAGAGGGATCATGATAGAAACCAAAGAGAGACCCGCGATGAACGACATAAAAACTTCCAAGACCGTCCACAAGAACCTGTCCGGGGCCGCGATCTACGAACACGCTGTCGCCAAAAAAGAGGCCGAGATCACCGCCGGCGGCGCGCTGTGCGCCCGCACCGGCAAGCATACCGCCCGCTCCGCCAACGATAAGTTCATAGTGAAGGAGCCCGGCAGCGAAAAGAACATCTGGTGGGACAATAACGCGGCCATCGACGAGGCCACTTTCGACCGGCTTTACGCCAAGGTGCAGAACTACCTGGCCGACAAGGAGCTCTACCAGCGCGACTGCTATGCCGGCTCCGACCCGAAGAACCGCCTGAGCGTGCGCGTGTACACCGAGCTCGCCTGGCACAGCCTGTTCGCCGGCCATATGTTCATAGAGCCGCCGGCCGCAGAGCTGCAGAACTTCGACCCCCAATTCACCGTGGTCTGCGTGCCCGGTTTCCACGCCCTGCCGCAGGTGGACGGCACCCGCGGCGCCGCGTTCATCCTGCTTAACTTCAAGAAAAAGGTCATCCTGATAGGCGGCACCGCCTACGCCGGAGAGATCAAGAAATCCATCTTCTCCGTGATGAACTACCTGCTGCCGCTCAAGGGCGTGATGCCCATGCACTGCTCCGCCAACGTAGGCAAGAAGGACGACACCGCCATCTTCTTCGGCCTCTCCGGCACCGGCAAGACCACGCTCTCCTCCGACCCGCTGCGGCGCCTCATCGGCGACGACGAGCACGGCTGGAGCGATAACGGCGTCTTCAACTTCGAGGGCGGCTGCTACGCCAAGGTGATCAACCTCAGCGCCGAGGCCGAGCCCCAGATCTACGCCGCCACCGGGCGCTTCGGCACCATCCTCGAGAACGTAGTATACGACAAGCACACCCGCGCCCTGGACCTCAACGACGGGTCGCTGACCGAGAATACCCGCGCGGCCTACCCGCTGGAATTCATCGACAACGCCATCAAGGGCGCCGCTTTCCCGCACCCGAAGAACATCGTGATGCTTACCTACGACGCCTTCGGCGTGCTGCCGCCCATAGCGCGGCTCTCGCCCGAGCAGGCCATGTACCACTTCATCAGCGGCTATACCGCCAAGGTGGCCAATACCGAGATGGGCATCAAGGAGCCCAAGGCGACCTTCAGCACCTGCTTCGGCGCGCCCTTCATGAGCCACCACCCCTCGGTCTACGCCGAGCTGCTGGAGAAGAAGATGAAGGCCAGCAAGGCCGAGTGCTGGCTGATCAATACCGGCCTGTGCGGCGGCCCCTACGGCGTGGGCAAGCGCATGAGCATCAAGCATACCCGCGCGCTGCTCAACTCCGCCCTCGACGGCGCCCTCTCCAAGGTCAAGTTCACCAAGGACCCGGTATTCGGTTTCGAGATCCCGGCCGAGTGCCCCGGCGTGCCCGCCGAGGTGCTGAACCCGCGCGAGACCTGGGCCGACAAGGCCCTCTACGACGCCAAGTGCAAGGAACTGGCCGGCCTGTTCGCCGCGAACTTCAAGAAGTTCAACGTGACCAGCGCCGCCATCAACGGGGCCGGCCCGAAAATATAAGGCCAGCCCCGACAGAAGGCCCCCCGCCGCCGGGGGGCCTTTTTTTTGCCGCCGGGGACCGCGCGCATTTTTTTGTTATCATAAGGATAATCTGACGGCGGGGGAGAAAACGATGCTCCTGTTAAGGCTTCTGTTCTTGTTGCTGCTGCCCGGAGCGGTTTCGGCCGCCAGCCTGGCGGACAGGACTTTTTACATTACCGACGGCGACAGCTGCGAGACCCGGGCCCCCGCCGGCCAGCCGGCCGGGGACCTGGCCGCGCTAAAACGCCGCCTGGTGGGCAAGACCGGCATCTATTGCGTGAGCTGGCGCATGGAAAAAGAGGACTTCGCTGGACTCAAGGATCCTGCCATCTACCTGGGCCGCGTGGGCGACGTCAGCGAGCTGTACCTGGACGGCAAAAAGATAGGCCTGACCAGCGGCATCCCGGCCGGCGGCTGGCACTTGCACGCGCTGCACAGCTATTACTACCTGCCGCCCTGGCTGGTCGGCAAGGGCGCGGCCGCCACGCTGAAGGTGCACAAGTTCTTCCGGGCCGGCTCCGGCCCGCTGGACGGCATGGAGATAGGCGGCTGGGACGAGATACGCAAAAAAGGGCGCCTGCGGAATTATATACAGACCGACCTGCTGCTGCTGCTCTCCATCGTCTTCGCTTTCGTCGGCGTGCTGATCTTCGGCCTGTTCCGTCGGCACCCTGCCTTCTCCAGCTACCGCACCTTCTCGCTGGCCTGCCTGACCGGGGCGATGTTCTCGCTGTCGCTGAGCCGCGTATTGTATTTTTTCATCAGCGACTACGCCGCCATCTACAAGTACAACTGCACGGTGGGCGCCCTGTTCTTCTACTTCTTCCTGACCTATTTTTACGGCCGCCTGCGCTCGGCGCGCTACTTCTCCGGCATCAACGCTGCGGGCACGGCCGTGTTCCTGGCCGGCATACTCTTCAGCCCCACGCTCAAGGGCACTTCGGACTTCTACGCCGCCTGGCTGTTCTTCGTCTATCTGAACCTGCTGCTGGTGCTGGGGCACACGGTATACAGCCGCCGCGAGCAGCCGGGCTACCTGAGCCGGGCCGCCGGCACCGGCATACTGCTGGCCGCGCTGACGCACGACATCCTGGTCTACGCCGACCTCGCGTCCGGCGCCAACTGGATCCCTTACGCCATCTTCCTGGTGCTGTTCGCCTTCGTCTTCATCGTGCTGACGGACATGGAGCAGATCTACCTGGCCGCCTCCAAGATGGACTTCGCGGTGCGCGAGCGCAACAAGCTGCAGGAGGACCTGACGCGCGTGGCCAGCATCGCGGCGGTGGGGCAGATGGCCTCGCAGGTAGCCCACGACATCCGCTCGCCGCTGGCGGCGCTGGACGCCTCGCTCAAGAACGCGGCGCAGCTGCCCGAGGAGCAGCGGGTGATGGTGCGGCACGCCGTCAACCGGATCCGCGACATCGCCAACAACCTACTGGAGCGGACCAGGCCTCAGCCGGCGGCGGCCGCGGGGGACCCGCTGGAGCTCCGCCTGCTGTCGAGCCTGATAGACCCCGTCGTGACCGAAAAGCGCATGCAGTTCGGTTCGCGGACTGGCATACATATCGATTTCGAACTGACCCGCGAGTCTTACGGCCTGTTCGCCAGGGTGCAGCCGGTGGAACTGGGGCGCGTGGTGTCCAATTTGGTCAACAACGCCGTGGAGGTGCTCGGCGAAGCGGGCCAGGTGCGCCTGGGCCTGGCCGCCGACGACGGGCACGTGCTGCTGACGGTGGCCGACGACGGGCGCGGCATACCGGCGGAACTGCTGGAAAAGATAGGGCAGCGGGGGGAGACGCACGGCAAGGCCGGCGGCTACGGGCTGGGCCTGTACCACGCCAGGACCACCGTGGAAGGCTGGGGCGGTTCCATAGCCATAGCTTCGCGGGAGGGCAAGGGGACCACGGTAACGGTGCGGCTGCCCAGGGCCGAGGTGCCGGAGGATTTCGTGAAGGGGCTGGAGCTGGAGCCGGGCCGGGCGGTGGTGGTGCTTGACGACGATTCCACCATACACCATGTCTGGCAGGGGCGCTTCAAATCCGCCGGCGCGGCCGCTCACGATATAGACATCATCCATTTCATCGAGCCGGTGCGGCTGCGCAAATGGGTAAAGGCCAACCCGGATAAGGTAGCCGGCGCGCTGTGCCTTTTCGATTACGAACTGCTGGACTGCGCCGATACCGGCCTGAGCCTGGCGCAGGAGCTGGGGCTGGCCCGCCAGGTGATACTGGTGACCAGCCGGCACGAGGAAAAGCGGGTGGTCGACGAGGCGAAGCGCCTGAAGATACGCCTGCTCCCTAAGGGGCTGGCCGGCCTGGTGCCGATACGCATCAAGCCGGCCGGGCGCGCCGCGCGCGCGGTGCTGCTCGACGACGACATGCTGGTGCAGATGAACTGGCGCCTGGCCGCCAAAGCCGCCGGCGTGGAGTTCAGCGCCTTCGAGACCCCGCAGGAACTGTACGCGGGCCTGGAGGGATTGCCCAGGGACACGCCGCTCTACCTGGATTCCGAGCTGGGCCGTGGCGTAAAAGGCGAGGTGCTGGCCGCGGAGCTGAAGGAAAAGGGCTTTTCCAACATAACCCTCACTACGGGCCACGCCCCCGAAAAGTTCGCCGGCCTGCCCTGGCTGAAGGTGACCGGCAAGGAGCCGCCCTGGGCCTAGGCCGCCCGCCGGCCGCGCGCCGACTATTCTATTGACACCGCCGAGGGAAAATAGGTTATATGTACTTGTAATTTATAAGTATATACCACAGGAGGAAGTACAATGCCCGCTGCAAAAGCAAACTCGAAGTTCATGGCCCCCATCACCCCTAACGAGACCCTGGCCGCGGTTATCGGCGCCAAGCCGGTTCCCCGCACCGAGATCGTGAAGAAACTGTGGGCCTACATCAAGAAGAACAACCTGCAGGACAAGAAGAACAAGCGCAACATCAACGCTGACGAGAAGCTGCTGAAGCTGTTCGCCGGCAAGAAGCAGGTCACGATGTTCGACCTGGCCAAGATCATCGGCAAGAACGCGAAATAAGCCGGTAATCACGAGTTAACGCCGCCCGCGTCAAAACGGGCGGCGTTTTTCTTTGGGGACGCTGCTTCCTATCTTCCTATTTTTAGATGTATTTGGCTGCTCAGGGCCGGTTCTGGGTGGTTAGGAAGATAGGAAGCAGCGTCCCCTTATGGGTCTAAAGGCCTATATTGGTCTGGGCCTTTAGGGATTGACATTCGTCAACTCTTGTTTCATAATATATACAGGTGAACATTATGAAACGCGCGCTGAATATGCTGATGACGCTGACGCTGGCCCTGGGGGCCGGCTCCTTGGCGCGCGCCGGCAGCGACGACCCTTCCGTCACCCCCGCCGCCTACCATGGCGACAATGATCTGCGCGAGGCCTACGAAGCCAGCCAGCGCATGCGCATGCTGTCCGAGTCCACCGTGGCGCTGTTCTCCCCCAGGAACCTGTTCCTGGACGAGGCCACCGGCAACTACAATCTGAAGAAGCTCAATGTGAAGCAGAAGTTCAACCTGCGCGACGGCGAGACATTTAACGACCAGCCCTCCGGCGCCTTCTGCTCCGGGGTCCTGGTGGGCGAAGACCTGGTGCTGACGGCCGGCCACTGCCTGGCGCCGCATCCCAAGGGCGGCCCGTGCGGCAGCGTGCTCTTCGCTTTCGGCTTCGCCTACAGCCGCGCCGGCGCCGCGCCGGTCTCCATACCGGCCGAGGACGTCTACGGCTGCTCCGAGGTGGTGCAGCAGCACGTGCGCGAGCAGGACAAAGAAGGCTTCGGCGAGCACTTCACCTGCCGCAACGGCAGCTGCCAGACTTTCGCGGTGAACGGCAAGGGCGCCGACTACGCCCTGGTCCGCCTGAACAGGCCCGTCAAGAACCGTGTGCCCCTGGCCATAAGCCGCGTCGCCGTCAAGTCCGGGGCCAGGGTGGGCGCCATAGGCTATCCCAGCGGCATGCCCGTAAAGGTGCAGGAGGAAGGCGCCAGCGTCAGGAGCGTCACCGCCAACGGCTACTTCGTCACCGACCTGGACACCTTCGGCGGTAATTCCGGCAGCCCCGTTTTCAACCTGGACACCTACAAAGTCGAGGGCATACTGGTGCGCGGCGACCCCGATTACGCCTACGCTTCCAATACCTCCAGCGGCGCCGTGGTGAACGACCCCCGCCGCCCCTACCAGTACGCGCCCGGCCGCGCCAACTACTACGCCCAGGACGGCGGCGACGGCGAAGAAGTGACCCTGATAAACGAGGTACAGGCCCTGATCCCCGTCACCCGCTTCGAAGCCGCGCTGGACCAGGCCGCCCGCCAGGTCTCCCGGCCCGCGAGCGCCGCCCCCAAGGCCGTGCCCGCCATCTACTCTCCCGGCCAGGGCGTCGGCGTGCAGCCCGCCGTCTACTACGCGCCCGAGCCCTCCGCGCCCCAGCCGGTGCGCATCTGAGGCGGTTATGAAAACTATACTTATTCTGGCTTTCGCGCTCGCCCTGCCCTTTCAAGCTGCGGCTCAGAATAAAACCATATACGGCGGAGACAGCCGCCTGGACTTCTACGAGGTCACCGACCGCGCGGAGCGCGCGGCCATGATGTCGGCCGTGTCGCTGTTCCGCGACACCGCGCTGGCCGACGCCGGCGAGGTCTTCGCCGTGAACGGCGCTATTTTCGGGCACGAGCGCCGCGCCATCTGCCCCGGCCAGAGGTTCTTCGAGCAGCGCAGCGCGGCCTTCTGCTCCGGCACGCTGATAGCGCCCGACCTGGTGCTTACCGCCGGCCACTGCATGGGCGACAAGAACAAGCCGCCCAGCCGCTGCGAGCGGGCGCGTTTCGTGTTCGGCTACGCCGTCTCCGCCGAGGGCTCGGCCACCGACACCATAGCCAAAGCGAACGTTTACTCCTGCTCCAAGGTAGAGATCTACGCCAACGGCGCCGCCGGCGACTATTCCGTGGTCCGGCTGGACAGGCCGGTGCAGGGGCCCCCGGCAGCCAGGCTGCACGCCGGCGCTTTCCCCGAGGCCGGCAGCGCCATCTTCACCGTGGGCGGGCCTTACGGTCTGCCGCTCAAGGTGGTCAACGACGCCTCGGTGCGCTTCGTGAACGAGGCCGGAACCTTCTTCGGCACCAATCTCGACACTTCGGGCGGCAATTCCGGCGGCGGTATTTTCAGCGCGCGCGACGGCGCGCTGATCGGGGTGCATACGGCCAGCTGGGACCCGGACCTGGTTGAGATACCGCTGCCTCCCAACCACGGCCTGCCGGCCGAAGACGCCCGCGTTAAGGCCGGGAAATGCAAAACTATCACCGCCCTGGAGCAGGACGGCGGCAGCGGCAAGAAGGGTTATGTGCTTTCCAAGATCCCCGGCCTGGCGGCCCTGCTGCGCGGGGATGCCCGCGGCGATGCCGAAGCTGCGGTGAACGTACCCGTAGCCGATATTCCAACCGGCCGTGCGGACCTGGCCCGGTTCGGCGCCATCCCGTAAACCGCGGGAGGATAAAAGAGCGAGGCCCGGTTTTCAGCCGGGCCTCGCTCTTTTTTTTGCGGCGCGCTTAGTCCTTGCGGCGGTCCACTATGTAGTGGCTCTTGTCGGAGGCCTTGGCGGCCTTCTTGAGCTCGGTGCCGATGTTGCTGACATGGGCGAAGGACTGCAGCGGGCGTACCGTGTTGTGCACGATGCCGATGGCGATGGACAGGAAGGGGAACTTCCTGATATTGCCCTGCCGGTCGGTGGCCACGATGTGGCCGCGCTCGCGGTCGGCCTTGCTGTAGAAGGAGGGGGCGATCTCGTCGAAAGCGTGCACGATGCGCTTGGCCAGTTCCTCCGAGCGCTCGTACGTGGTGACCACGATGAAGTCGTCGCCGCCGATGTGGCCGATGAAATCCTCGGAGTTCTCGTTCTGGATGGTCAGCTTGACCAGCAAATTGGCGGTGGCCTTCAGGATGCGGTCGCCGGCCTCGAAGCCGTAGATGTCGTTGTAGGCCTTGAAATTGTTCAGGTCCAGGTACAGCACGGCGAAAGGCCCGCCCTTCTGGATCTCGCGTTCCACCCGGGCCTGGATGGACGGGTTGCCCGGCAGGCGGGACAGCGGGTTGGTGTCGAGCACCTGCTTGTTGCGCTTGAGGATCATGCGGATGCGCGCCACCAGCTCGTCGGCGTCCACCGGCTTGATCAGGTAATCGTCTATGCCCATGCTCAGGCCCTTGAGCTTGGCGTGCTTCTCGCCGAAGGCCGTCACTATCATGATGGGGATATGGGCGAACAGGGGGTTGTTCTTTAGGTCCTGGGCCACTTCCAGGCCGTTCTTGCGCGGCATGTTGTAGTCCAGCACGATGATGTCGGGGTGGGTCTCGAAGACGGCCTTCATGGCCTCCACGCCGTCGGTGGCGGTGATCACGTCGAAGCCGGAGTATTCCACCATCTCCTTCATCAGGTACAGCAGCTCGGTCTGGTCGTCGGCCATCAGCACGCGCGGTTTGGAGGGCGCCAGCGGCGCCGGGGAGCCCTCGGGCGCCGGCGCGGGCCCCTGCGAGGTCTGCTCCTCGATGAGCTTGATCAGCAGGTCGGCGGGGATATCCCGCGAGACGATCTCGGGCAGGCCGGTGAGGATGCCGCGCTCCTGGTAATTGTCCAGGCGCAGCGCGCTGAGCACGATGATCGGGATCTTGGCGGTGTCGGCCGACTCCTGCATCTCGTCCATGATGGCGAAGCCGTCCTTGCCCGGCATCATGATGTCGAGCAGCAGCGCGTCCGGCTCCTCGGAGCGCAGCACGTCGAGCACGGCCACGGGGTTGTTGACCACCACGGAGCGGTAATTGTTGGCTTCCAGGAACATCTGCACGAGGTCGGAAAATTCGGTGTCGTCGTCGGCGACCACCACGGTCTGCTGGCGGCCCTCCGCCGGGGGGGCGGCCTTGAGCAGCGCGGCCTTGAGGGCCTCGAAATCCACGGGCTTGGTCAGGTAGCCGCAGACGCGGGGCGACGGGCCGGTGACGATCTCGGTCTTACGGGTCTGCGAGAAGACTATGATCTTCTGCGCCTCGGTAAAGGGGTTCTTCTTCAGTTCGTTAATGAACTCCAGCGGGTTGAAGGCCTGGATGAGGATGTTGAGTATGACGAGGTCCGGCTTCCAGTTCTGCACGGCCGTGAGGGCCTGCTGGTAGTTGGCCACGGTCTGGGCCTTGTAGCCGCGGCCCTCCAGGAAAGTGGTCAGCGCGGCCGCCGCGGGGGCGTCGGTGTCAACGAGGAGGATCTTCTTGGCTGCGGCGTCCATGCTGTGATTTTAACATTTATAAAAAGGGTTTGCGCGCCCCCATTATTTGTAGAATTCAGGGGTGGCTGACAAAGAAAATCCGTGGGGTTACGCCCAGATAGGGCTGGAGCTGGCCGGCGCCGTGCTGCTGGGCTTTTTCGGCGGCTACTGGCTGGACCGGAGGCTCGACACCCTGCCCTGGCTGACGCTGCTCGGGGCGGTGGCGGGCCTGGCCGGGGGTTTCTTCCTGGTCGCCAGGGAGCTGTTCAAGATCGAGCCGCCAGGCGGGGGGAAGAAGTGACCGGCTGGCAGGCGGCCCTGGGCGGCTCGCTGCTGGGGGCCGCGGCGGGCTGGCTGTCGCGGCTGGCGCTTAAACGCGTTATACGCTCCTCCGACAGCGTCTTCTATTCGGTTTTCGTGGGCGGGGTGTTCGCCAGGCTGGGGCTGCTGGCGGCGGCGGTTTGTCTTTTGCGCCGGGAAAATTATACAATTATTGTCTTATTTATCGCGCCCATGATACTGGCGCAGATGATTTTTGAGGCGTTCCCGATAAAGCATGGACCTAAAAGCGATACTTGAACACCACGTCACGGACCAGATCTGGGCCCGCATAGCGCTCGGCCCGCTGGACCTGCCGCTCTCCAAACACCTGCTGATGATGGGCATAGCCTCCCTCATCCTGCTGGGGGTCTTTCCCCTTATCATACGCAGCCGCTCCGCGGCGCTCGCGCCGTTCCGCGGCATGATAGAGGCCACGGTGCTGTTCCTGCGCGACGAGGTGGTGGTGCCGAACATGGGCCACAAGGGCGCGGCCTATACCGGCTATTTCGCCACGCTGTTCTTCTTCATCCTGCTGATGAACCTCATCGGCCTGGTGCCCTACGGCGCCACCGCCACCGGCAACCTCGCCGTCACTGGCGGCCTGGCCCTGACCACCTTCGCCCTGATCAATTTCACCGGCATACGGGAGCAGGGCCTGATAGGCTACTTCGCCCACCTGGTGCCCAAAGGTGTGCCTGCCTGGCTGTACCCGCTGATGTTCCCGATAGAGGTGATGGGCCTGTTCATCAAGACCTTTGCGCTCTGCATCCGTCTCTTCGCCAACATGATAGCCGGCCACATCGTGATCCTCGTTTTCATCTGTTTCATCTTTATCTTCGGCGCCTTCAACGCGGCTTTCGGTTTCCTCGTGGCGCCGATCTCCATCGGGCTGGTGCTGTTCACGCTGCTGCTGGAACTGTTGGTGGCTTTCCTGCAGGCCTATATTTTCGTCACGCTGACGGCCATCTTCACCGGCGCGGCGATGCACCCGCATTGAGCGGGAAGTTTTCTGGTTTCAAACTTAAC